>NZ_FZPK01000098.1 GCF_900198625.1 Helicobacter rappini
ATAAAAATAATCAAAAATAACCATTTTATTAACACAATAATATAGATATATCTTATTTAATAATAAAAATTAATCAAATAAACTACAAAATAGCATTAATATAACATTTATTATGCAAGTAATACGCATTATATTAGTGCTAATATATCAATAAAGTAATAGATTTTAATATTTAAAATAATGATAAAAACTTATTTCAACATAAACAAAGAAAAGTAAAAAAGGGAGGCTGATATGTTTTTGCGTAGTGAATTTTAAAAGTAAAAAGGTTAATGTTAATAAATACTCAAACTTTCAGTTAAAGGAAAATTTTAAAAGAAGTAAAAATAAAAATGCAAAAACAAACAAGTCTAAGGATTTTTGGTAACATTAAAAAAATTGCCACATATATTACTATGAAGTCTCTTAAACACGCAAGTTTATGGAATGTAGATTCTAAAAAAACTATAAGAAATTATGCAATTCATTTGCCTTTTTCATCCATGCCATAAGTTTATCCCATTCTTCTTTCGCGACATACTCTTTTGCTTCGGTAAAATGCTTTTCAAAATCTGTGAGTGAATGCAATAGATGGGCTTTATTATGTTTAAAAATATCTTTCCAAGTGATAGGAGAGCTATTTGCAAGACGCGACATACTACGGAATCCACCGCCAATCAAAGCAAGAATATTTTCTGGTTTTTCTTGTGCTAATACCGTGTTTGCGAGGGCAAAGCTTAAGATATGCGGCAAATGTGAGATATAGGCGATATGCTCATCATGACTTGCAGAATCCATTTTAATGATTTGCATACCAAGATTCACAAAAATCTCTTTTGCAAAGGCGATTTGAAACGCACCGCTTTTATCTATATCTGTGAGGATTAGAATCTTATTTTTAAACAAGTCTTTTTGTGCTGCCTTTGGACCGCTATGCTCTGTGCCACTCATAGGGTGTGCGCCGACATAATTTTTACGCATTTTAGATTCTATAAGCTCATGTATAGCGTGTTTTGTGCTGCCTAAATCAATGATAGTTTGCGTTGGGGTAAGATCGCTAAAAGCATTTACAATCGGTGCTACAAAATCAAGTGGCACAGCGATAAATATCACATCACATTGAGAGATTTCCTCCATACTCGCACACTCATCAACAAGCCCTAGAGATAATGCCTGCTGCTCGTGCAATGCCGCCTTATCATACCCCAAAATGCGTTTAAACATCTTTGTTTCTCTTAAAGCTAATCCTAAAGACCCACCTATAAGCCCTAAACCGATAATGCCTGCTTGCATACTTTTCCTTATCTAAAATCTCAAAACAGAAAGGATATTTTGCCATAATTTCTAGGAAATATGCTTATTTTGAC
>NZ_FZPK01000045.1 GCF_900198625.1 Helicobacter rappini
AATGTGAAAAAAAATGGTATTATGAAAATGGGAAGCTTGAAAGTGTAACACCATATAAAAATGGTAAGGAAGATGGCATAAAAAAATGGTATTATGAAAATGGGAAGCTTGAAAGTGAAACACCATATAAAAATGGCAAAGTAGAAGGCATAAAAAGGCGGTATTATGAAAATGGGAAGCTTGAAAGTGAAACACCATATAAAAATGGCAAAGTAGAAGGCATAAAAAGGCGGTATTATGAAAATGGGAAGCTTAAGAGTGAAACACCATATAAAAATGGTAAGGAAGATGGCATAGAAAAAGAGTATTATGAAAATGGGAAGCTTAAGAGTGAAACACCATATAAAAATGGTAAGGAAGATGGCATAGAAAAAGAGTATTATGAAAATGGGAAGATTAAGAGTGAAACACCATATAAAAATGGTAAGCAAGTTGGTGTTGCAAAAGTGTATTATGAAAATGGAAATCTTATGGGTAAAATAACATTTAAAAATAGCGATGAAAAAGGTTACGAAGCTATTATGAAAGGCTATTATGAAAGTGGAAAGCTTAAAACTGAAATGACAGTGAAAAATGATTGCCTAGATGGTATCGCAAAAGAGTATTATGAAAGCGGAAAGCTTAAGATGGAAGGTTCATATAAAGATTGCGGGCGAGATGGTGTTATGAAAATATATTATGAAAGTGGGAATGTTAAAAACGAACTTACCGCGAGCGAAGACGGACAATATGATGACAAATTCTATACTGAAGATGGGAATCTTTTAGGTGTGGTTCGCTATAATGGCAAAGCTATAGAGTCTGTAAAATGTGCTAAGAAAAAACTAAACGATAAAGAAGCAAAAGAGATTAGGGAAAAGTTTATACAGCTTAAGTTAAGACAGCAAGACGACGAACATGATTTTATTAAAAAACACTGCAAATAATAAAACATTAGAATCATTATATTCTAAACTATAAAAGAATATAAAATAACCCCTTTTTACAATATCCTTTCAAAGATAAGTAAAAACAAAGGGGCTAAGATTCTGAACCACCCCTTAAAATAATACAACAATACATTTATCTCTATCTAAATCCACTAAAACACAATCTATAAAATCTACACTTCACCATAAACACAAATCACAATAAAGCAATTAAAGCAAAATTAAAAACATAATCTAATACAGCCAAACCCCTTTGACAATAAAATCTTTTAAAAGATTAAAAAGCCCTTACAGCAAATGCCCTAGTTTTGCTTTTTTGATTTGCAAATAGTCTTTATTATGCTCGTTTGGCTCGATAATGATACTTGCCCTTTCGCATTCAACATATTTATTCATGGAATCGATTTTGCGCGGATTATTTGTTAAAAGTCGTATCTTTTTGATATTAAAATGCTTAAAAATCTCATTTACAATCTCATATTCCCTCGCATCTTTTGCAAAGCCTAGTGCCTCATTTGCCTCCACCGTATCCATGCCTTTATCTTGCAGATTATACGCATTAATCTTATTAAAAAGTCCAATACCCCTGCCCTCTTGACGCAGATAAATAAGCATTCCACCCTCTTTGTGAATCTGCTCCATAGCAAAGGCAAGCTCTGGACCACAATCGCACTTCCTAGACCCAAACACATCACCAGTCAAACATTCTGAATGCACCCTAACTAGCGGCGTATTCTCAAACTTTTCTGTAAAAACGACAAGATGCTCTCTTTTCTCACCATTGGGCATGTATTCGCGAAATGCTTTTGTTTTGAAATCCCCAAAGCGAGTAGGCAGATTAGCCTGTTGTGAAACCTCAATTTGTAACATATTTATCTCCAAATATTTTCATTGCAAAAACCGAAATTATAATATAAATCTATGATTATGGCAACATAGAGTTTTGTAGCCTTTTGGTTTAATGGGAATTTTATGCCGATGATATCTCAGAATCTAAACACAACAATTTTTGTAGCAAAGCACAAGGCATATAAACGAGACTGGGGCTATCGCTAACTCTCTTTTAGTCTGTGTTTTGTGGCTTAATATACTAGAATATAGTATAGATAAAAGGTGCGACAGCTGAGCCTTTTGCTAATACAATTAATACGCCTAAAAATAGCATGATAATAATCACAGGGAAAAGCCAAAATTTCTTGCGTTCCTTTAAAAAAGCCCATAATTCTTTAATGATATTCATATTTGCTCCTTATTATGTGTTAGTTGGGTAACCTTGCGGTGTAAAAGGATGTTATTTGTCATTCTTGCCCCTTTTTGTTTGGATCGTCATGTGTAGAATTGGGATTGTGTAATTTGCTTGGTTTTATTGTGCCGTTTTTAATTTGTGCGGCAATAAACTCTGCGATTTTCTCATTTGCTAGGGCATTTGGGTGCGTATCCCAACGCGAGATTCTGTATTTAAAATGTTCAAAATCGCCATTTTTTACGCGTTCTAAATCCTCTTTATAATCATCACCGATAATTTCACTTATCGTGTAAAATGGGATACCATCGTTTTTGAGTGTAGTTTGTATGACTTTATCGTATTTGTCTAAAAATTGTGTCGCCATATCGTAATCCCACACAATCATATAAAGTTTTGCATTATATTTTTCTTTTAATATCTTGTTTATCTTTCGTATAATGTCAAAGTAGATATGGTCTTGTGAGATATTTAGCTTCATATCTAAGCTAGAAGAAAATCCCTTTTGATACCCACTCTGTTTTAATAGCTCTTCTGACTTATAGGTATTAAAGCGTGGAAAAAAATATGCTAGTGTATGAGATTTTTTAAGTTGATCCTTTATTTTTCTTAGAGTGTTTGTCATGCGTTGTGTGAAAGTTTGTTCTGATTGAACGGCATATATTATTTGTTGATTTGCTGCTTCCAACTCTTTTATATATTGATAAAACCTGTTCTGCTCTTCATCACTAAACAAACCAGCATACTTAATCGTGTCATTATTTTTTTCATATTTTGGCCCTTTCCAAGCACTTATGGAACGATAAATGTGGTGTGTTATGGCCTCATAGATAAAGATATTTTCATCGCATTGTCCCAATTCTTTAGAATCTAAATCAAACTCTAATCTTGCCAACATTTGGTTAGCTCCGGCCCCATTTATACCAAAATTTTTAACATTATATTGTGGTAGATTTTTTTGCAAAAAAGCGGTTATAGTTTCGGAATCTCCAACACCAGCACCATACACAAACGAACATCCATAAATGTTTAAACAAGTGCGTGAGCCGACATTATTATTTGGTGTTAGTCTAAGTCCATTTTCATTATTTGTGTAAACAACATCAAAAATTACCTTATCATCCACAACAAGCCTTCTTTTATCAGAAACCGCAGGAGCAGGAGCATAGCCTAAAATCTTATGGGGTTGCACCAATATGTCTCTATTTTTTGCAATCTCAATCTTATAATAAAAAAATACTTCACTTATCACAACGCATATAGGCACAATCGCTATATAAATAAAAGCGAGTTTTAAGCCTTGAGATGTAGCCCTTTTCGCACAAATAAGTAAAATAATCGCAAAAGCACCGCCAATCCACGCATAAGGCATACTAAAACCAAAATAACGCAAACATAAACGATCTAGCTTCAGCAAAATCATCATTAATACAATAAACCCGATAATCCACACAATAGCCTTTATCCATTTGTTTTGTAACATAGAATCTCCCTTGATTTTTAAAATTGATTTTTCATACTTACAGGTTGCTTTTGACGAGAGATAAGATAACTATCCTTTTCTTTGTCAAGTCTTGCTCCCAAAACATTGCGTCCTATTATGCGAAAGACTAGCCCCAAAGGCACAAATACGCAAAAATACAGCACCACCAAAGTTGCACGAGAAATGCACCAGCCTATCACACTCCCAAGCTTCACTTGTGCGATATAAAGTGGTGTGCTAGCTTTGGGATAGACTTGCAAGGCTAAAGCGACACCTAGCCCAATGATCGCCCAGATTCTATAAATGTCGTGCAATAAGATTCCAGAGAGTAGAAATACCGCAAAAATCCCCGCCCAAATGCCTAAAAATACGCGTAAATCACTAATGCTTGTCATAATTTTCCTTTTTTACTTTTGGATTTTTCCTATTTTAGAATCCGTTGTTTTTACCGCTTTTACTCTATTTGTTTGTATTATGCTATCTTTTAGATTCAGTGCTAAAAATCTTGCCAATTCCTTATTTGCAATAGCGTTTGGGTGTTGCTCACACTTATTAATGGAATAATTCTCTCTGGCTATTTTATAATTTTGCAAAATATTACTTGCTAACATATATCCCCCCCCCCATCGTTGCTATATTGTTGTTAAAGGTTGTTCCTAGCCATTGTGTAATAGCATTAGATTCTTGAACTTCTAGTTCATCACTTAAATTATTAGAATCCCATAGTAAAACATAAAGCGGTGCGTTAAGTTGTGTTTTTAGCTCTTTTTGCATTTCTAACATTATGGCAAAATAGAGATTATTGTATTTCTCATCGTATTTGTATGTATCGCGTGATTGTAAGAATTTATATAAATAGCTTTGTTCTAGGCGATACTCTATTGATCTTGCAAATTTTGATTTCTTATTAGTTGTAGTATCTAGCCATTCTAGTTTTTCGCCATTGATTTTAAATCTCGGGGCTTTTGTGCCTATCTCCCATGGTGAGAATCCATTAGCCCTAGAAATATGCCGTGGTAAACTCTCATAAAGCGCTATTACTTCATCACAATCTTTAATTGTCCTTTTAACCTCACCGCTTAAAAGCAAAGCTAAGGCTTGATGAGGTCCATATCCATGGAATCCAAAGTTATAAATTTTCATATCGACTTGTTGTCCAAAATAAAATGGCAAACTTTCATTATCATTTAACCCCTCGCCTATGGTAAAGCTATCGCCAAAAAAGAGAAAGCATTGTTTGCTGTTATTATTTGAACTTTTTGTTTTACGCCAACCAAACTCATTGATATCATAGGAAATATCATAGATTATAGAGTTATCTTTTTTATTTAGCATTTGTGCAGTAGCTACTATATTTGGTTTTGCCCTATATCCTGTTATTGTATTAGGCTCATAGTAAGCAGTTGCATAAATGCCATTAGATTCTAAAACACAATCTTTATCTTTATTGTCTTTATTCTGCAATTTATAGAATCCATATACCTCACCAATGATTACACAAATAGGCAAAATACTAAAATAAGATAATGCCAACTTCAAGCCTTGTATCTTTGTCTGCCTTGCATAATATACACATAACAATAATAAGAGGGCACTAATCCATACAAATGACATAATGCTAAAATCAAAACGCATTTTAGATATGCGATCAATCTTTAATAAAAGCAAACTTATTAAAATCCACAATACAGAAAACAATAAAACGCCAATTTTGCCTTGTGTGATTTTATACAATATTTCTTTTCTCATATACATCCCTTATTATTTAATCCAGCTCATACTTATTTCTAATATCTCTAAACTTTGCGATATGCTCTTTTGGCTGATTTTCTTTATAAAGAATAAAATCTTCAATCACTAGCATATCCATCTCCGTCCCCATAAAACACGCATAAGAATCATAAGGGCTACACACCATAGGCTCGCCCCGCACATTAAAGCTAGTATTCACTAGCACAGGCACACCACTAAGTTTATAAAACTCTTCTATCAAAGCGTAATAACGCGGATTTGTATCCTTATGCACGCTTTGGATTCTCGCAGAATAGTCAATATGCGTAACACTTGGAATCTCACTTCTAACGATATTTAGCTTATCTATGCCAAAAAGCTCTTTTTGCTCTTGTGTGAGTGGGTAGCATTTGCTCTTTTTCACAGGGGCTACAAGCAGCATATATGGGCTAATGTAGTCGCACTCAAACCACTCATTTATGGCAAAGTCCAGCACACTTGGGGCAAATGGGCGGAATGATTCTCTGTATTTAATCTTTAGATTCATTGTCTTTTGCATTGTGGTATTGCGTGGATCGCCTAGAATGGATCTAGCTCCCAACGCCCTAGGTCCAAACTCACACCGCCCTTGATGCCAGCCTACGACTTTGCCCTCGCTTAATGCCTTAGCGGTTAATTGTTTAATCGTGTCAAAATTATGTTTTTCATAGACTGCGTTTAGGGAGTCTAGCGTGGCTTGGACTTCATCGTTAGAGTAGGATAATCCTAAATAGCTTCCTTGCATAGAATCTTTTAGCAAAGGCGTTGGCTTTGCCGCGCTTTTGCGGGAGTCTGCGCGGTGGGCTTGCTCATTACCGCTTAGGTAAATCCCTTCGCCCACCGCTCGCCGCGCGCAACCCACAAAATCATCGGCAAATCCTTCCGCCTGCGACCCTTTTATATTTGTGGCGTTTGAAAACCCCGATTCTAGTTCCAAAATCTTAGAATTGCTTGGGCTTATCTTTGGCGTTGGCTTTTTGGCTAAAAATGGCGATTGCTTCGGCTCAGTTTCGGTCATTACCGCTTTAGGTAACTCCCTTGCTTCGCCTTGCAAAGCCCCATTTTTATCACAAAAATCCTGCCGCCTAGTGTCGTTTGTAAAATTGCTGCTTGTTGAAATTTCTGCGTTTTTGTCAATTCTAGAATCCTTGTCTTGCGTGTTTAGATTCTGGGCGGTGGCATTTTCACACTCAGTTTGCTTGTATTCTTCGCGGATTCTAAGATTTGCGGTATTGCTTTGTGAAATCGTTTCGCCTTGCGAATGAGACGCACTAGGGTGTGCATCACAGGGAAGCGGGGCGGAAGGATTTTGCAAATGATTACCCAAAGCTGAATCCACATTTCTAGGCTGTTTGCGTTCCATATAGTAATACCCTAGCCCACACCCCACCGCACTTCCCGCATCTCCACTTGCCGGCTGTATCCAAATATGATCGAGTAGCCTTTCTTCTTTGATAAGCTTTTGATAAATCTTGCCATTACCCACGCAGTTTAGCGCGACACCACCACTTAAAACAAGATTCCTACTGCCACTAAGTCTAGCTGTGGTGCGAGCTAGGGCTATCATTATCTCTTCAGTTACAACTTGCAGGCTTGCAGCTATATCCATATGGATTTGTTCTAGCTTAGATTCTGGGCTTCTTTGTGCGTGAAAAAGGCTGTCAAACTTGGCATTTGTCATTCTTAGCCCATAGGTGTAAGAGAAATACTTCATATTGAGTGAAAAGCTCCCATCATGCTTCATATCAATTAAATGCGTTTTGATAATATCTACAAATTTTGGCTCTCCATAAGGGGCTAAGCCCATCACTTTATATTCACCAGAATTAACCTTAAAGCCTAGATAATAAGTAAAAGCAGAATACAAAAGCCCTAGAGAATGTGGGAAATGCAGCTCTTGTAAAATCTCAATATGATTATCCACCCCCTTAGCAATAGTCGTAGTCGCCCATTCACCTATGCCATCAAGGGTTAGAATCCCAGCATCTCTAAAAGGACTTGGGAAAAATGCGGAACTACAATGGCTTAAATGATGCTCACTAAAGTAGAGATTATTTAGCACTTTTTGTTTAAATGCTTTAATCTCTTGCTTACTTTTTTGCGGATAGAATTTTTTATACAAAGATTCTAGCTCTCGTGCGATGGTTTCTTTTAAGAAAAGCTTTGTTGAAAGCCATACAGGAATCGCCTTTACAAAGCTTAGAAAGCCCTTTGGCGCGGTGGCAAAGTAGGTCTCAAGCAGGCGTTCAAAGGTTAGGAAGGGTTTGTCGTAAAAGACAAAGGAGTCGATAGAATCTAGTGTTAGGGGTGTTGGCTTTGGGTTGGTGGATTGGGCTTTGCGGGGTATTTGCGGGAGTTGCGAAAAATCGCTGGAGTCATTACCCTTTAGGTAACTCCTATCCCCAAATTGCCCCAAAACACGCAAAGCCCCACCGCAATTCTTAGAATCGTCTTGGGCTTGAGCGTTATTTTCAAAAGTAGATTCTAAGTTGGTTAAATCTTGTGGAGTGTTTTTAGGGTATTCACCCCCCCCCCCCCCATATAATCGTGGCAGTTGTTATTTATATAGTTTAATGCCGCTTCAATGGATAGTTTAGGAAATGTGCTGTCAGCTTTAATGCGAGATAATCGCTCTTCTTGCAAGGCAAAAAGGATTCTATCATCTTCTAATAGGGCTATGGCACTATCGTGGTAAAAGGCTGAAATACCTAAAATTATCATTGCTATCCTTTTTTGCTAATATCTAATATGTGGTAGATTTGAGATTCTAATCGGCGTATTCTAGCATAAAATTATTAAGGCTTATTATTTGTTTCTGTATAACATTACACGCTTTTACCTTTTGTCATAGTTTATTCAAATATGTTAGAATCTTGCTTTATTTTTTTTGTTAAACAGAATTATTAAGGAAGTAAAAAAATGACTGATGATAAGCAAACACAATCCCTTAATTTACGCAAAGATTTTAAACTTGTTTATAAACGATTTGGACCCTATGTAAAGCGGCACAAATGGCAGTATTTTATGGTGCTTGTTGGCATGGTGCTTGCTGCGCTTGGATCTGGTGGCAGTGCGTATGTGATACAACCTTTAATTGATGATGTGTTTAAAGATAAAAATGAAGCAATGCTTTATATCATGCCTTTGGTTCTTATTACAATATTTTTTATTAAAGGGCTTGGGATTTATATGCAGGGCTATTATCTCTCCTATATTAACGCTAATGTTGAAAATCTAGTAAGACAAAAGGTAATGAAGCGAGTTTTGGGGTTTGAGCTTGATTTCTTTAATCGTATGCGTAGCGGTGAGATTCTAGCGCGTATTAGTGATATTTCTGTGGTGTCGTATTTTGCTACGGGTTATCTTATGAATTTTTTAAGCACGATATTAACGATTATTGCATATAGTGCGGTTATTGTATATAATGGCTCGTTTTTAGCCTTGCTTGCATTAATGATTATGCCTTTATCTATTATCCCCATTCGTTTCATTGCAAAAAAGCTAAGATCTCTTGCGAATCAAAGCTTTCAAACAAGTGTTAATATGAATTCAAGGGTATTTGAGATTATTAATAATATAGAGATTATTAAGGCAAGTAATGGGGAAAAACTAGAGTTTAAACAATATAAAGATTATAGTAATGAGATGTTTCGTTTAGGACGGAAATCAACAAGAGTAGGACTACTCACTTCACCGCTTATGGAGCTTTTTGGCTCAATAGGCATGGCGATTGTCATTATCATAGGTGGGCTAGAAGTATTGCGGGATAATATGAGTGCTGGGCAGTTTTTCTCACTTATGGCGGCTATGTTTTTACTCTATAAGCCATTAAAGGGATTAAATGGAAGCTTTGCAGGTGTGCAACCAGCCCTTGTGGCAAATGAGAGATTATCAGACATTATTGATAGAGAGTCAAAAATTATTGATGGCAAAGAGATTCTAAAAGCTCCTATAGAATCCATTGAGGCACAAAATATTACACTGAAATACGATGATTTTACTGCGATCAATAATCTCTCTTTGAAGTTTGAGAGAAACACAACGACAGCTGTTATTGGCAAAAGTGGTAGCGGAAAAAGCTCTTTAATGAGTCTTTTACTGCGACTTTATGAGCCAAATGAGGGCAAGATTCTCATTAATAATTATGATTTAAAAGATCTTTCACAAGAGAGTTTGCGTAAAAATATATCTATTGTAACACAAAGAATTTTTATATTCCATGGAAGTATTGCTAGTAATGTTGCCTATGGCATGGAAATCGATGAAGAAAAAGTGATTGATGCGCTAAAAAAAGCACAGGCGTATGAGTTTGTATCACAACTTGATGATGGTATAGAAACTATCCTTGATGAGTTTGGGACAAATTTAAGCGGTGGTCAGAGACAGAGAATAGCTATCGCAAGGGCAATTTATAAGAATCCAGATATTTTAATACTTGATGAAGCCACAAGCGCCCTTGACGAAGAAACAGAAGAATCTATTAAAGATGCACTTGCTACATTGCAAAAAGATAAAATTTTAATCGTTGTAGCACACAGACCAAGCACCATTGAGTTAGCTCAAAGAGTCGTGCAAATGAGTGAGGGCAAGATTCTAAACATTTGGACACAGCAAGAATATCAAGAAGAGAGAAAGAAGGGACGAGTAAAAGATGAGGATCTTGCGTAGGCGTTTATTGCGTGAATGAGAGAATTATTGTAAAACTATATGCGTTTAGTCAAGTTGCTTTAAGCATATAGTTTTGATTATTCTTGGCTTGACATGTAGAATCTAGTCTTACTATAAATGAATGCTGGTATTATTGCCGTTATAAGCATTATATGTTGATTTTGCAAAGATATTGAATATCATGTAGCAAGGTATTTCAATAGATTTGATAACTAACAATAAACCAAAATATCGATTTTTTACAAAAATTATGTTTAAAACTCATTATATTTCGTTATAATGCCATTCATAATTTTTATTTTTTCTATGCCAAAGGAGAAGTTATGATGGTTCTTAAGAAGTTGATGTTTGTTTCTATAGCAACAAGCGGGTTGCTTTTCGCATGTCCTAATATGGCTCACCATGAGCATGTTATCGGTGCTTCTGTTGCACCTAAAGGCGTTGTAAAAGAGCTTTATGCGACTGCAAACTTAAAACAAAAAAGAGAAATTGCACAAATTGAGTTTGATACTCTCAAAGCAGTTAAAGCACAAACAGAGAAGTTCAAACAATACAGAGATGCGGTGGAATTTGATGTTAAAAACTTGCGTTTAGACTTAGAAGAAGCACAAGCAAATAGAAATGTTTCTAAAGCTACTGAAATTCTTCATAGAATCACTAAAAAGGAAGAAGAATTTAGAAAAAGCAAACAAGATGAACGCAATTTACGCTATCTACTTGAAGAAGATAAATTGAAAAAAATCAATGCGGTGCTTAAAGTAAAATAACTTTAGCCATATTTGGACTATTGTGAAAATTTGGCTTCATGCTGGATTTTCGCTTAGTCTGCCTTTTGTGGCAATAAACTCTTATTATAGTCTCACTCTTATTTCTTTTTTTTCACATTTTTTAGGGTATTTTCTTGTTGGGAATGAATGTTTTCAAGTATGTTGTTTTAGTGTTTGCATTTTCATTGTTTTATGCACATACTAAAATGACTTCATGTAAAACTATTATTGATGGTGTTGTTATGCAAGGTTCATGCAAAGGAATATTAAGGCATGGCAAATTTGTGGGTTATTATCCAAGTGGCATACTTGCATGGGAAGTTCATTATAAAGATGACAAATTGCATGGAAGATTCAGTCATTTTTATCCAAATGGTAGCCCACATTTCACAGGTTTCTACAAAGCCGGGGTGTTGCATGGAGATTTTACGCAGTATGCAAGGGATAATACAACTTTAAAGACGACTTTTAAAAAGGGAGTATTGCATAACTGGCTATATGTGATAACTGAAGGAAAAAAGATACAAGCATTGCAGTATTATTATGGCAAGCTAACAGCCCAAAAATATCTTAATTAAAGGTTTATGCGTGCAAGATACAAAGATTCATACTACAACAAAACACACAGAATCTTTAGATACTTCTGCTAATACGATAGCAGAAGAAAGCACATCACAAAACGATTCAATCTCTCAAGCACATAATCCAAATAGCGAAACTTTAACAGAACAAACGCAAAAAAATAATCTCACACATGAAACACAAAACAATAAAACACAACAAGATGGCTATTTGCAAAAACTACAACATTTTTATGCAAACATAACCAAGCATCGCTATTTTATCAGTGAAAAAATCTCATATTGTTGGCATGCCGTAACCGATAATGATAGAATCTTTCATTATGCGGCTTCTTTAAGTTTTTATAGCATTTTTTCTATTATCCCTGCTTTTTTAATGTTTTTTTCTCTTTTTTCACTCTTTCCAAGCTTTCAAGATCAATTGCAGATTCTAAAACAATCTATCCTTGATAATATTTTGCCTGATAATGCCCATGAGTTCGCAAAAATCCTAGATAATTTTTTATCAAATGGCAAAGAGATGGGCTTTGTAGGCTTTCTCATCTCGCTTATTAGCTCTTTTATATTCTTTAGGAATTTTGATGATGTTGCTGCACGCATTTTTGAGGCAAAAAAACGCGGCTATTTTGACTCTTTTATCATATACTGGCTTTTAATTACGCTTATACCCATGTTTCTTGCTACCTCGATTTACTTTAATGCAGTGATTGTGGATATATACTCTGATGCTGTGATTACAAAGTATTATTCTTTTATACCTATGCTTGCTACTTGGATTGCATTTGCTATGCTTTTTCGTGTAGCAGCGAATAAGCCATTGCGATTTTTTGTGTTGATACTAGCGAGTTTGCTTGGTGCAATTGTGTGGTATGGTTTAAAAATCATATTTTTTTACTACATGAGTTATAATAAGTTTTATAGCAATATCTATGGCTCAGTATCAATTATTATGTTTGCATTTTTATGGATTTATGTATCATGGCTTGTTGTGCTTTTTTCTATGCAGTTTTGTAAATGGCTTGATACAAAATATCCATGTAGTGAAAGCTAGATTCTAAAGTAGCAGAGATTAAAAATAAGATACATTTATTACCTATACTTTAAACAAGTTTAGATATAGAATCTAATTTAGATTCTTGTTGTATTAAGCATTACTAAAAAGGTAAAAATGCCTCAAGATTAAAATGTGTAGAGGGATTTTCGCTACACTCAAAACGACAATATTTTAGATTCTAAAACTTTATCAACATGCGGTAGTTTGCTAAAAAGACCGCACTACGCCAAAAGTTTGAAGGTATTCTCTCAAGCACATCAGCACTTTCTGCAAAGCCCGGTAGTGAGAGATATGAGAAAGGTATGCCAAGCCCTACTTCTACTCTATGTATATTGTTAAAAGTGAGACTCATGCCAAGATTAAAGGAATAATCTACTTGCAAGTTGTAATTCCATATATATTTTGCAGGGTAATAATCGCCTTTTTGTGGGTGTGAAGCATAAGGGCGATAATACATAACGCCGATATTTAGCCCCATGAATCCACCAATATAGTTTTTAAATGTTTTGTCAAATGGAAACTCAAACAGCACATCAGCACTCATAAAGGCTAACATATAAAAACTTTGTAAATTCCCATCACCACCATAGGGATTTTTCACAGGTGCAGTTGTGCCATTTTTTATATCATAGGTATAAATATCATTGAAAAATGAAGTAAAAAGCCCACCATAAAGCCTTGTGCCTACATAATGATTGAAAAACTTTTGATAGCCACCACTACCACCATATACAAGCGGTGTAATACGAGTTATCACAAGATTGTTATCAATATAGCCGCTTGTATAAATATCTAAAACCCCCATGCTTACACCAGCAAATAAACCGCTTTTTTTCAAGGCGTCATTATAGCTTTGTGTTAGGGCGTTAAATCGTTGTGCGCTTGTTTTGTCATCTACATAATGCCCATAAGGCACGCTGACTTGAAAATCATCGCCAATTTGCTCTTTTAAACTCATCACTTCATAACGCAAGGATTGTAAATAGCGAAGTTTATCTTCATAGCTTTTAGTAGGTTTTTGTATCTCTTTTTTTGGTTCTTCTTTTTTGACCTTTTTTGTTGAGTTAAGATTTATGGTAGTAAAATTATTGACTTTATACTTACTTCGTTTATCGTCATCGACATGAATGCGTTTTTTCACATTTGTTTCGCCAGAATCTATCCCATAAAGATAAGGCATAAAACATACACATAACAGAATATAAAATAAAGCTTTTAAAATACCCATGAGTAACTCACTATATAGCTAGGTTCAAAAGTCTCTGTTGTGCCATTTGAGAGTGTTGTAAGTGGGGCTATAAAAATATGCTCAATCTCTACTCTATGATGTTTTGCATAAGTCCAGCTCACACCTATGTTTAGATTCAAACTCATATTATGTGCGTTTGTCAAATGGTTATAAGTTTCTATGCTTTGATGTTTTTTTGAAAAGATATATCCCCCAACACCAAACCCCGCAAAAAAGCCAAAATAATGCTCTTTAAAAAATACAGGAATATCATGCAATACGGCAAGTCTAAATCCATAATAGTTATACAGCAAAAGCTCATTATTATGTGTGTGATTCCCATAAATATTAAATAGTTCTGCTTTTAAGCCCAAATGATTATAGAGATAACGCAAATAGCCAAGCTTTAGAATCCCACCAGCACTAGCCCTGCTTGCATCTATACCCAAAGAGTTTTTATTATGTATAAAGCCTAGCATTACACCAATGCCCGCATAATATCCACTCGCTTTAGAATCTATAAGCCAATTTCGCTTTTTCTTTTCTTTCTCTATGATTTGAGATCTTAGCATATAGGCTTCTTTCTCAAGCTCATGTATCTTAAAGTCGATAAAATACTCATCTTGTGTCGTATCCATATTCTTTAGTTGTGAATAGTCATAGGTTGTAATCTTTGGTTTTATAGGCTTCATCGCATCATCAAATAGAGAATCTTTCTTGCTGCTTTCTCTTTTTAGATAATTATGCGTTTTAGTATAAGGCAGTGAAAAATAGGGCAGGGGCAGTGAAGAATCAAGTATATTTGTCGTATCTTGTAAAAGCATATTGGGGATAAAGCTATCTTCTTTTTTTTGCTCTCTTTTTGTTGTATCTGTTTCGTTTGCATATATGCAAGTAGCAAATGTCAAAAACATAAGCAAATGAATAGCTTTTTTTATAGCATGTATATATTTTTTAAAATACATATACCCATCCTAAACTTAGATTCATAGGCTTTGCAAAATCGCTTGAGAATATATCAACAGGATTCTGTGCTACGCCCTCAAGCTTTCTAGTAACATAGCTTCCATAATGATAAATAAAGGTTTTAAAGCTTAACTCAAGCTTATGTTTCTCATAAAATGAAATGTAGGTAAGAAGGGCAACATTTGAAGCAAAGCCATTCAGTTTATCCCAATACTTGTCACTATAAGCCATATAGCCCACACCAAAACCAGTTCCAACCCCAAACTTCATATCTTTAGAAATGGGAATCTCATACATAACTTCTGCATTAACATTTGTCGCACTAAATGTGCTAGCTATAAAATCTGCGTAAGGATCGTTTTTTAGCGATGATAAAATATTGCTTGCTACAAGTGTATCAAGGTAGATTTTAAGCCCAACCTGCTTACTTGATATGCCAAGAAAGTTTTGGAATCCAACCTTTAGATTTAAAGTCGGCAAAACATTTATATTGTCTGCTACCGCAGCTATTGTAGTGCCAAGTTGCACACCAAAAAATAGTTGAGTTTTATATTCACTAGATTCTAATTTCTTTCTAGCTTGTTCTCTTTCTGCTTTATTTTGTGCATCGCTAATACCAATTTGTAAATCTTCAATGGAATAGTTTTGTGGCTCTAGAGTATATATTTTCTCTCTTTCATACACCTCTCTTATAGAATCTTTTACATGCTGCATTCTGTCGATAGATTGCTTTATTCTTTCATTGTGTTTGTCTTCGACTTCATCAAACATATCTGTATGATCTTCATCTAGCCGCATAGAATCTTCTGCATGCTTATCTTGTGCTACTTCACTTTCCTTTATATCATCTGCGTATATAAGGCTAGATAATAGAAAAAGAGATAAAAAGATTCTAAAAAACATAATCATATCCAATCATCATTGTATAGCCCAAAAAGCCTCTCTCTGTCCCTTGAGTGCTTCCAAAGTAGATTCCAGCTTTATGATGAAGTTGTGGATAACGCACACTTATACCAAGATTTAGCCTATATGCTGCCTCATATTTATCACCATAAGGGCTTATGGCAAGTCCTGTAATCTTGCTTGAGCCAAGCCCAACACCAAGATTCATACTCCCAATAAAACCATGCAATTCCAAAAAATCCCACAGCATATCCGCATTAATCCCAGTAAAAAATAATCCGCTTTTTCCAAGACTCACGCAAAAATCAATATAGATTTGATACCCAAAATGATTGATAGGCAACATTTTGCCTGTATATTTTTGATACCCAATACGGAATCCAAAAAGACTAAAGTTAGGGGTAGCTGACTTTGTATTTTGTGTGCCTATTATACCTGCATCAACAAAAAAGGGCAATGCTACATTAATATTAAAGCCATAAGCTGCACCGACAAAAAAGGCATTTTTCGCTTCAGCCCTATCCACATTTTCTATAATCTTTGCTATATCTTTATCATAAAACTTATTGCGAGAGCGAATGTATGGATAGTATTTAGAATCTAGATTAGGATAATCTATATTGTATGGATTGGCTTTATTTTTAGATTCTATATCTTTATCTGTATTATTTTCTACCGCATAAAGACAAAAAGACATGAGAAAGCATAGACAAATATATCTCCAAACATATTTTATAGAACAGCAAAGATTAATGGCATAAGCACTCTGTGTAATATTTTGTCTCACAATATAGCCTTATCTTTTATGTGATTGCGATATGTTGTAGGAAAAATGAATTTGTGCAATAAAAATGAGTAATATTTCAAAGATCTTTTAGAAATATCGTTTTTAAAAGCGTATAGAATATAAAAAAACAAAAATGATAAAGAAGTATAAAATTGCATAAAGCCCCCACAGCACCCACAACAAACTAAAATGCTAATTCTAGCAAAAAAATGTGTAATAGCAAGAAAAAATGCCTAAGCAAATATTATTTATAATCCACTTAAACAAGATTCCATACGCAAACTTTCCATAATGCTACAATGTATTGAAAAGATTGAATAAGATCTAACCCAGCACAATATGAATAAAAATCTTAAAATCTATATCACTTGTTTTATGTCAATTGCATGAAATCCCAGTCAAATAATCAACTAAATGGGCTATATCGCAATACATGGAATCTTAAATAATATAAATCACGCGAAGCTATATTGTTAAAATACACATTTTAGGGATACGCTACGGGGCAAGATATTGGGATATAAACACCCAAAGAGATACAGCAACACTAAGAATCAATATGATATATTCTCAAATATCATATTTATTGCAATACACACAAAATGTCAATATACAATAAATTACACATTATTATAGAGCGATCATCACACGGCTAAAAGCAAGTCTTACGCAACGCTTAGTCGTTTTCTGCCTTTAGCTCGTCTTGCATTAATCACTCTTCGCCCATTCTTTGTTTTCATTCTTGTGCGAAAACCATGAGTTCTTTTTCTCGGTGTATTATGTGGTTGATATGTTCGTTTCATTATCTGCTACCTTTTTATAGAATTTTAATAAACAAAGCCTGCAATAATAGCATACTTTTGTTATTTTTGCAAGATTTAAAGCTTTTAGAATCTGGCCTATTTATTAGGCTTATTGCCCATACAAAACACTTTTTCAAAAAGTAATCTCATTGCAAAATCACTTTGCAAACAAACTTTTTGCATCATAACTTAAAAATTTATGTCCATGTCGTAATTCTAAAAGGCGATTGTATTTCGCATTTCTCTCACCTCTTGCAGGAGCACCTGTCTTTATTTCTCCCGCATTAACGGCAATGCTTAAATCCGCTATAAAAGAGTCTTCACTCTCGCCACTTCTATGGCTGATAATGGTTTTGTATCCACTTTTTTGAGCTAGTCTTATGGCTTCCATTGTTTGTGTGATTGTGCCGATTTGATTTGGTTTTATAAGGATTGCATTTGCAATGTTTTTATTAATACCATCTTGTAATATCGCCGTGTTTGTTACAAATAAATCATCGCCTACAAGCTGGATTTTTTTACCGAGTCGCTCTGTCAAATACTCCCAACCATTCCAGTCATCTTCACTCAATCCATCTTCTATGGATACAATGGGATATTTCTTTACTAACTCTTCATAGTAAGCAACCAAGCCTTTAGAATCTAGCTTTTTATTCTCACCTTTTAAATTATAGATTCCATTCTCATAAAACTCACTACTTGCAATATCAAGGGCTATGCTTATATCTTCCCCTGCTTTATATCCAGCCTTTTCAATTGCTTGAATGATATAGTTAATAGGCTCTTCATTATTTTTTAGATTCGGTGCAAAGCCTCCTTCATCGCCCACACCCGTGCTTAAACCCTTATCGTTTAGAATCTGTTTTAGCGTATGATACACTTCCACACTTGCACGCAGCGCCCGTTTAAAGCAATCAAATCCAAGCGGCATAATCATATATTCTTGAAAATCCACATTATTATCAGCATGACTCCCACCATTAATAATGTTTAACATAGGGGCAGGCAGTGTAGTCGCATTGATACCACCAAGATACCTAAAAAGCGGAATCTTTTGTGAGTTTGCACTAGCCCTTGCTATCGCCATGGAGACGCCAAGTGTAGCATTTGCCCCAAGCTTTGAGTAGTTTTGTGTATTATCGATATTTTTTAGCATATAATCAATGCTTGTTTGCCTATATGCTTCCATACCTACAATATCTCTTGCTATCTTTTCTGTTACATTCGCACATGCTTGTAACACGCCCTTGCCTAAGAAACGCATATTATCTTTATCTCTAAGTTCTAATGCTTCCTTTTTTCCTGTGCTAGCTCCACTTGGAACAATCGCACTGCCTACACTGCCATCACTCAAAACCGCCTTAACGCAAATTGTGGGATTGCCACGACTATCTAGCACTTCAAACGCATCAAGTTCTTTAATAATTGCCATTTATATCCTTTAAACCTATGAAACTTTAATGTCGCTTATTTTAACATATTGAATGTGGTTTTTATGTTTTCATTTGAGATTCTGCATTTTTTATATGCGTTAAAACTACAATGCTAGATTTTTATTTTAGCCTTATTGTTATAGCAACAAACATGTTTCGTAGAAGTATTTATGTGGTATGATTCGACTTAATATCTTTTCTTTTTGCAATATAAAATGATAGAATTTTTACTTAAATTATAAATATAAAAATTATATGCAATGTAGAATCTTGACTAAGGGGAGAATATGAAACAAACATATATGCAAAAAGATGAGAACGATTCGCATACAATAGATAAACCACCTATTATTATAGGTAAAAATGTTTCTTTTAGTTACAATGGGGAAAAAATTTTTGAATCTGTAAATTTCGAGATTTTACACAAAGAATTTCTAGGAATCATAGGTCCAAATGGTGGCGGAAAAACAACTTTTATAAAAATTTTACTTGGACTTTTACCAGATTTTACAGGCGAGATTCACTATCCAAATAGAGATCTTTTTGCAAATAAAAAAGAGATAGGTTATGTGCCACAAAACACACAAATCAATATAAATTTTCCCATAATGGTAATAGAAATAGTAGAAATGGGTATATTAGAAACAAGAATATTTGGATATAGAGTAAATAAGAAACAAAGAATGCGGGCTTTTGAGATTCTAAGCAAACTAGGCATTGAGAATCTTGCATATAAAAAAGTCAGTGATCTGAGCGGCGGACAAAGACAAAGAGTGTTTATTGCGCGTGCATTAATCGGCAATCCAAAGCTGTTAATTTTAGATGAACCGACATCAAATATAGACACACAAACACAGCTTGAGATATATAAAATATTAAAAACAATTAACGAATTTCATACTATAATTACGATCAGTCACGATATACCCATAACTTTAGAGTATGCGACAAGAATTTTGCATATTAATAGGGCAATTCATAGCCATGAAACACCACACATTACGCTGAATAAAGATGGGCATATTTGTGAAATAGATATTTTTCAAGATTTTGCAAAGAATTGTAGCGAAGGGAGATAGGTAATGAATGAGTTTGATGTCGTCATTATTGGCGGTGGAGTGAGTGGTTGTTGCACTTTTTACACATTAACAGAATATAGCGATATAAAGAAAATCGCAATCATAGAAAAAGAAACAAAACTAGCACAAATAAGCTCAAGCCATAAGGCAAATTCACAAACAATACATGATGGTTCTATAGAAACAAATTATAGCGCTGAAAAAGCCAGAAAAGTAAAGTTATCCGCGCAAAAAGTTCGCAATTTTTGTTTGAAAGAAAATCTACAAAATAAAGTCATTTATAATATGCAAAAAATGGCAATAGGTGTGGGTGATCATGAGTGTGAAGTTATGACGAAAAGACATGAAGATTTTCAACATATTTTTCCCGGACTAAAATTTTATACAAAAGAAGATATTAAGGTTATGGAACCAAAGGTTATAGAAGGGAAAAATGGTGGGGATAGACCTGAAAATGTAGTTGGTTCTGGTTTTGATTCTGATTGGTGTGCAGTAAATTATGAGGCTTTGAGTGAGTATTTCATACAAAAAGCAAAAGAAAAAAATCCACAAAATGAAGTATTTTTAGGCTTTCGTGTCAATAGGATTGAAGCAAAGAATACAGGTTATGCTGTTGTTGGTGCAGATGGCAGAGAGATTTATGCAAAGTTTGTGCTTGTTGATGCTGGTTCATATTCATTGCCTCTTGCTCAAAGGGCTGGTTATGGTTTAGATCTTGGCTGTTTGCCTGTTGGCGGTGAGTTTTATTTCGCACCAAATCTTTTAAAGGGAAAAGTGTATGGTGTGCAAAATCCTAAGCTTCCATTTGCAGCATTGCATGGTGACCCTGATGTATTTGTGGAGGGTAAAACAAGACTTGGACCAACCGCACTTGCTACACTGCGACTTGAGAATAGCAAACATTTCTTTGATGTCCTTAGCCCTGATTTATTAAAGCTTGATCTACACCTAGATGTGATTAAAGTTACTTATGATTTATTGAGTGATTCTGAAATTAGGAATTATATCTTGCGTAATATTTTCTTCCATCTGCCTTTCTTTGGCAAAAGACTTTTCATAAAAGACGCACAAAAGATTATCCCATCACTCAAACTAGAAGACATTACATTTGCAAAAGGTTATGGTGAAGTGCGACCACAAGTCGTTGATAGGACAGCTAAAAAACTTGAGTTAGGTGAAAAGAAGATACGCACAGGAAAAGGCATGACTTTCAATATGACACCTTCACCGGGTGCGACCTCATGTTTGCAAAATGCAATGATAGATTCTGAAGAAATCGTTGCATTTTTACACGCAAACTTTGATAAAGAAAGATTCTTAAAAGAATTATCACCAGAAGAATTGCAATAGATTTATATCTGTCAATCTATGTGGGGGATTGTAACCCCACAATCTACTTTTTCTACTATTTTTTAAAGACTGATAAAGCACAAGCATATCGATATACATATAAGAGAATGAGTGTATTCTCTTACTTGTAGCTTTTTACATTGATTAAAAATTTAATGATTGTCGCAGCTCACTTAAAAATGCGAAAGTTTTTTAGAATCTTGTTTGTAAATTGACTTTATATCTATATGTGTTTTTGTTGAATTGTGAGATCCATTTTCTTTGTATCCCAAACCTTGCACCCCATACGAAGACAGAAAATCTAAATTATCCCCCAACCTTTTTCTTGAGATTTCTGTAATTATCACAGCCATTTTGTAGTCCTGCTTCACATGCAAGGCTATACATTTGCAAAGCTTGTCCTGCATTTTGTGTAATGCCCCTGCCCTGCTCGTATAAAACACCTAGATTATTACAGCTACTTGCTACACCGCCCATACATGCGGTATTAAAATATTGTGCCGCAAGTCCATAGTTAATCGGCGCACCCTCAAGCCCTTGTGCGTAAATATAACCAAGATTTGCACAGCCTACAATATCCCCTGCATTACATGCTACATAGTTTAAATCCGCTGGATTCATATTTGCGTTATTGATTCCATACGCGCTACTTGCATTATTGAGTAAGCCTAGATTATAGCAGCCTAGCTGACTACCTGCATCACACGCAAAGCGATAGTATTGCAAGGCTTTATTCAAATCTTTTGGCACACCCGAGCCATTTGCATACGCCCAGCCGATATTATTACACGCATCGACATCACCACCAGCACAGCCTGTCATATACATTTCTGCAGCTTTTTGCTTATTATTCCCCATATTTGGTGCTTCATCATAAATCATACCAAGATTCGCACATGCAGTTGGATCGCCACCAGCACAACCTTTTTGATAGTATTTAATCGCCTTTTGTGTATCACTCTGCACTCCAGCTCCATACATAAACATTACACCCACACCAAAGCAGCCCGCAGGATTACCTTGATCACATGCAGTATTAAACATACTCAAAGCTTGTTTATAATCGCCCTTTCTTGCCGCTTCAACCCCTGCGTTTAGTGTAGCACTTGCACTTTTTGGATCTGCCAGTGCGTTTTCTGTCGGGCTATTATCTGGCTTAGGGAAATTATAACTTGGTTGCACGATATTAATGTTATTTGGTGTATAAGGCATTGGCGGCACACGCGGTGCATAGCTTATAGCAATATCACTTGGTGGTGTTGGTGCGATTTGAATCTGATTCCCACCGCCTTCATCAAACCATGCTTGATTTTGACTTGGCACGACACTTGGGGCTTGTGGTTTCTCTTCATCGCCATTATACACAGGTTGCCCTTGCCCATAGCTTGGTATAGTTTGTGGAATCGAGGGCGTAGGATATGAAGGCACAGGATAATAGAGGTTATTGCCATAATAGTATTTCTCATAGGTTCGTGGATCATAAGGGTCATAATATCGCTCATAAGTCCTTGGATCGTAAGGATCATAGCGATAGTAGCCACCATAAGGTGCATAATATTGCTGTGGATAATATCCGCCTTGCATATTGTATTGTCCGCCATAATATCTTGGATCGCGTAAGTCATAACCGCCATCTGCAGGCACATTTGTTACAGGGCTTTTCCCCGAATTGCCCGTATTTTGCTGTGCTTTTGGTTGTGCGGCTCTTGTCTCTGCTTGCTCTTCATCAGCAGCATACACGCAAAGAGAAAAGCTAATTAAAGCGAGTAAAAATATCCTTTTTTTCATCATCATATCCTTAATCTAGCAGTTTTGTATTAAAAGCAAAATATATACCAAACAATTTATGCTTCATTATAGAGTGAAACTAGCATAGCTATACCCATAGCATTTTGGCTTGAATTATCCATTGAATCTATGTTGATTGACTTGGTATGCACCGCTCTTTCAGGGTGTGGCATAAGCCCAAAGACATTGTGTTCTTTATTGCAGATTCCAGCGATTCTATCCACACTGCCATTTATATCATCAGCGTATTGCAGCAACACTTGATTATTATTATATAGTGTTTCTAAGCCTTTAGAATCTATTTGATAATTCCCCTCTGCGTGTGCTATAGGCAGCATAAATTCTTCATTTTCCCCATAGTCTTTAAGCATAGCATTATCTTTTGCTTTTACACGCAATAAGGCATTTTTAGAGATAAATTTTAAGTCTTTATTCCGCATAAGCACGCCGGGCAAAAGCTTTGACTCACATAGAATCTGAAATCCATTGCAAATGCCAAGCACCCTACCCCCATTCTCCACATATCGCTTTAATGCTTTCATGCTTTGAGATTGAGCGGCTATTGCCCCACATCTAAGATAGTCGCCATAGCTAAACCCACCTGCAATAACGGCTAACTTCGTCTCTTTTGGCAAAGTGCTTTCTGTGTGCCATATAAGCGTATTTTCTATACCCTGTCTTGTGTAAAAGTTCGCAACATCATATTGGCAATTTGTCCCTAAAAAATGCAAAATCGCTACCATAACTACGCCCCTAGATTATGCTTCTTGCACTTTGATTGTATAATCTTGTATGATTGGATTTGCTAGAAAATCTTCACACATGTCTTTTGCTAGATTCTGTGCTTCAACCTTATCTTTTGCCTCTAAAGTGAGATAGAATCTCTTATTCATAGTGAGTTTTGATACCGCGAAATCATGCCCTTGCAATGCTTGTAAAATCGCTTTTGATTCTGGATTTAAAACACCATCTCTTGTGCTAACTTCTATGGCTATATCATAACGCATTGCTATCCTTTTTTGCAATCTAGTAAAGGCGTATTATAGAATATTTTTTATAAAGTTATTGTTTATAAAGTGAAAAACTCTCTATCCTTTTAAGTTGCGTGGGGCTAAACGATTCTAGATTTGTGTCATTTTGGGCTTTTGTAAAAAGTGAAAAATTTTTATTTGAATCTATTTTTAGATTAATCTTTACTTAGATTTCATATTAGATATTTCGCTTCGCTCGATATGACAAGCTGTTTTGGACTCTAGACCCCAAACCCTGCACCTATCTAAATTTGATTGAGTTTCTGGGATTATTCCTTAAACTTTATGGAGTCTCTATAAAGCTCTCAAGATTCCATAAAAGCAAACAGATTTTAATATGGATAAATAAAAACATGTAAATCTTTAAGTAGATAAAAAGTAATGGTCGGAGTAGCGGGATTCAAACCCACGACCTCACCCACCCCAAGGGTGCGCGCTATCAGGCTGCGCTATACTCCGCTAAAAATCTAATTGAGCTAGATTCTAAAGTCAGTATCAATTCTAAGCATATTGAGTGAATAACTAAAGCAACCAAGCAAGCTTTATTCTTGAATGCAACACATTAACGAGATCTTAGATTCAATAAAGTCTATGAATGAGTGCCTTATACAAACAAATAATCAACATAACAAAAATTTATTCATAGAGTGGCGGACAGGGAGGGATTCGAACCCTCGGTAATCTTGCGACTACGCATCCTTAGCAGGGATGTGGTTTCAGCCAACTCACCCACCTGTCCTTGTTGTAGATTTCCAATAAAAACAAGTCTGCCAAAAAACAATTTTCAAACAGAAATAAAAGCAGGATTCTATCTAATAAAAGCTTAATTTTTACTTAAAAATCTAGCTTCTGTCTTGTGTAAAAATATAAACCTTGTCAAAGTTTAGTTTGCATGGTTATTTATTTTGTTCTATTTACATAAAGAATTTATAGTTTGCAATTATTTTGTTATAATCTCTACCCTAAATAACACATAAAGATAAGAATAAATGAAAAATATCGTTATTGACCTTGATGGAACACTTACAGAAGATATAGATGTAGAATATAGTGATAAGCCTGTGCGAGTTGAGGTTGTGAAAAAACTAAAAGAATATAAGGCAATGGGCTTTAATATTATCATTTCAACAAGTAGGGGCATGAGAACTTATAATGGTGATATAGGCAAAATTAACGCTAAGGTGTTGCCAGATATTGTAGCATGGTTAAATAAGCATAATATCCCCTATGATTCTATTATGGTGGGTAAGGCTTGGTGTGGCTTTGATGGATTCTACATTGATGATAAGGCAATTCGCCCATCTGAATTTGTGCAAAAAAGTTATACAGAAATACAAGATATGCTATCACAAGAAGTAGCTTATAAACAAATAATATGCGATAAAAGCAAAAATAGCTAAAGGGATAAGCAGTGATACTTATTACATCGGCACAATATTTGGTTGCAGAATTTCAAATTGAGTTTGGAAAACTGCCACCTGCATTTCTGCCGCTTGGGCAAAAAAGATTCTATGAGTATTACGCACGGCTTTTTCACGCCTATAATGAACCTATTGTTTTAACATTACCTGAAAGTTTTACACTCCATAGCTTTGATATTGCGAATCTAGCAAAATATAATATAGAGATTCTATTTGTCCCTGATAATTTAGGCTTGGGTGAATCTATTGTCTATGCGTTGAATATGAAATTGCCCCTTAATCAGTCTTTACATATTCTACATGGCGATATTTACTTAGAAAAGATCGATAGCATAGAAAATGCCGTTGGTGTTATGCATGTGGATAATAATTATGAGTGGGAATATTTAAGTAGTGATTATCGTATTGCTTGTGATTCTAAGCAATCATGTGGCGATCAGCTTGCTCTAAGTGGTTACTTTCATATACAAAATCCTTACACACTGATACAATCAATAGTATGTAGCAAGTATGACTATATTAGCGGTTTAAAGCTATATTCACAATCATATCCATTTCGTGTTGTAGAGCAAAATGGTTGGCAGGACTTTGGGTTGCTTTCAAGTTATTTGCATGCTAAACAGATTATTACCACACAAAGAGCGTTTAATCAATTAGTCTTTCAAGATGGCTTTTATCTCAAAACATCATCATTACATAAAAAGCTGCAAGGCGAAATTAACTGGTTTTTAGAGTTTCCAAAAGAGTTATCCCTGCATATTCCACTATTTATGCAGTTAGATAAAAATAGCTATAAGGTTGAGTATTTGTATTTAAATACTTTGGCAGAGCTTTTTGTATTTGGGCGATTAAGTATAATTGTATGGAAAAATATCCTTAATTCCCTGCATTCTTTTCTCTCTAAACTCCATGCAAAAACTTCTGCTAGCCAAACAAATTTTAATTATACGCAAAAAACATTTGAAAGATTAAAAGATTTTTGCAAAGAACGCAATTTTTCATTCACACAGCCTTTTTGTTTTGTTGATAGCAATGCTAAAACACCCCTAGCGACAACTCTATCAACAACTATGGGGGGGGGGGGGGCGATATGCCTCTATTTAGCACTGCCGCATTTAGCGTTACTTTGCAAGACATGCTTGCAGATATTGACACATATATTACCCCATCTTCTCATGTTTGTTTTATACATGGTGATTTTTGTTTTAGCAATATTATGTTTGATTTTCGCTCAAATCGCATTAAAACCTATGATCCACGAGGTATTGATTTTAGCGATACGATAACCCCTTATGGTGATAAGCGATACGATTATGCAAAGATATTTCATTCGCTTGTTGGATTATATGATTTTATCATTGCTGGTTTTTATAAATGCGAAATTGCTGAATCACACATTTACTTTGATATACAAGAGCCTAGCATAGTTTCAAGTTTGCAACAATATTTCATTGAGTTGTTTTGTCCGCAAAATGCCGCAGAAATCTATGCGATCACAATCCATCTCTTTTTATCCGCACTCCCGCTGCATGCTGATAATCCAAAAAGACAAGACGCTTTATTTGCAAATGCTTTTCGCCTTTACAAGCAGTTTAAAACACTCTATCCCAATTCACTCAATACAGACAAAAAAGGCAAGATATGATAATTGTTATCCCAATGGCAGGACTTAGCTCCAGATTCAAACAAAGCGGCTACAATGAGCCAAAATATATGCTTTCCTTATGGGATAAAAGCGTATTTTATTATGCGATACATAGCTTTAAAGCATATTTTAACAAGGAAAAGATTCTATTTGTATGCCGTGATATTTGCAATACAAAGGCATTTATCGATGGTGAATGCAAGAAGTTAGGATTGCAATTTTATGAAACAATAATACTTGAAAAAGAAACGATGGGACAAGCCCATACTACGCTGCTAGGCTTAGAAAAAAGTGAGACTAAAGACACAGAATCTTTACTCATTTTTAACATAGATACCTTTAGACCAAATTTTTCTCTACCCATAACAACTGATTTTAGCGAGATTGATGGCTATTTAGAAGTCTTTCACGCTGAGGGGAATGAATGGAGTTTTGTTTTACCTGATAAAAATAGCAATAGGGTGCTAAAAACAAGCGAAAAAGATAGAATCTCATCATTATGTAGTAGTGGTTTATACTATTTTAAACACACAAGAGATTTTAAAGACGCCTTGAAATTCTCCATGCAAAACAACATAACAACAAAGAATGAATACTACATTGCCCCACTCTATAATATATTGATAGAATGGGGCATGGATATACGATTTTTCACAATCAATCTTAGCGAAGTAGTGTTTTGCGGAACACCACGGGACTATGAGAGATTGAAACAACTTAACAAAAAGGATATTGTATGACAGAAATTAAACGCGACATGACATCTTTTACCGGTGTTTTAGGTAGTGAAAGCTTTGATAAACTTGGTGAATTAAAATTTGCTAATATGGGGGGGGGGGGCAACCCTTGGCATGAATACAGAAGTGCATGGAGTAAATCCGCACGCTTTGAGATAGAGCCCACATTTCCATTGCAAATAAATTTTGAGTTAAATGCAACTTGTAACTTAAAATGCCCCATGTGTCCCATATCGCTAGAATCTAATAGCGACAAAAAGCAATTTGTTTTTCCATTTGAGATTTATAAAAAAGTCATTGATGAAGGCGTAAGTAAAGGTTTAAAAGCAATACGGCTAAATCATGTCAATGAGCCACTATTACGCAATGATTTAGAAGAATTTATTGTATATGCGAAGCACAAAGGAATTTTAGATATTTATCTTTCCACAAATGGCTTACTTCTTACACAACAAAGAGCAAAATCACTTATAGAATCTGGACTAGATAGAATCCAAATTTCACTCGATGCTTTTTCAGAATCTATTTATAAAGAAATGCGACCGGGTAGCAATTATACAAAAGTAAAAGAGCATGTATTACAACTCATTGAGCTAAAAAAGCAAATGCAAAGCATAACTCCGCTTATCCGTGTAAATTTCGTAAGGACGGAAATTAACGAACATGAATTAGATGACTTCATAGCCTTTTGGCGTGATAAAGTCGATATGATTGGCGCACAAGAGATGATAAAGATAAAAACCGCACGAGACCTTAAAAGCCACACTACAACCAAAATGAAAACATTTCATTGTGCCTATCCCAATCAATTGCTTGTAATCACGGCTGAAGGCAATGTCTTACCATGTTGCACTTTCCATGCAGACACTATGCCTTTAGGGAATCTCTTTAAAGAACTTGAAAAAGATTCAAACTTTTCTTTGGAATCTTTTTGGAATCACAAAGACATTCAAAAACTACGCATATTGCATAAGCAAGGTGCATATAAAAGCCATGCAACTTGTAAAAAATGCGTGGAAGATTCTCAATATTAATGTATGTAAGTTTATTGCCATTTATACATAGCAATAAATAACACAAAATTTACTGCTTTTTGATATTCATCTTAATAAGAGAGTATCAAATATGTAGCGTTTTGATACGCTAAATTTATATTTTTATATATTAATTGTGTTTTTTGATATATTATTGCCTATTTTCATAGATTTTTCATTATTATTTCCAGACATTCTTTATATTGCCATTAGGAGTTACAATGTCGGTGTGGTCAAATCTTAAAATTGGAACAAAGATAATTTTAGCCATTTTGGTTGCAATTTTCGTATGTATGTTGGGGCTAGTTTATGTTGTAAGCAATCATGCTGAAAAGATACTCTTTAATGAATCTCATAAGCTTTTAAGCAATGCCGCAAAGCGTTCTGCAAATCTTATGCAAGGCTATATTAACGAAACTTATAGCATGTTATTAGCAACACATGCAAATGTGCAAGATATATTAAACAGCGACACACAGACACTAGAGCAAGAATTAAAACACAATCTTATGAATATGCTTGATCAAAATAACTTTGGTACTTATGGTTACTTGTATTTAAAAGATGTAGATATGCAGTCAAAATTTAAAGTTGGCAATGATTATATCATGCTTGCACTAGATAGTAATCCAAGAAATGAAGGTGGTGTAAATATGCTTCCTTCAGATTCTACAATTTTAACACTAAAGGGCGTGCAAACCGCACTTGCAAGTGGCAAACCGAGCGTTGGAACACCGCGTAAATTTAATTTTAATAATAAAGAGTTGTATATTTTATCTCTCAATATCCCTTTGCATAATAAGCAGGGAAAAGTTATAGGCGTGATTGGCATGCTTGTTGATATTGATGAGCTATCAGCAGATTTTCGCAGTGATAGACTATCTGTTTTTGCTAGAGATTATAGGGTATTGCTTAATCAAGATGGTATGGTGATTATGCACGCTGATAAAAACTTTGAGGGCAAGATTCTCACAGAAGTGAATAGTTCGCCTACTGCACTCAATGTTACAAATGCTATTAAGAACAAGCAAGAAGGTGTGGTGGAATATTATAACTTGCGTGGTGATCTAAGCTATACTGGAATTGCCGTATTTGACATTTGGAAAGATTTGGGCGTGTATTGGGGGATTGCCGTTACTGCACCGGAGGGGTCTATTTATGCACCACTGCGTGATTTGCGTAACAACATGATTATTGGAGCGATTGTTTTTGTGCTTGTTGTGGTTTTTGCTATATGGTGGGTAGTAAAGGTAAATGTTACGACAAGAATACACGGGCTAGAATCGCTGCTTACATCTTTCTTTCAGTATCTCAATCATGAAACAAATAAAGCACCAAATCTTTTGAAACCGCGTGCTAATGATGAGATAGGACACATGGCTCGCGCCATTAATGATAACATTGAAAAAACACAAAGGTCATTGCAGCAAGATTCTATGCTTGTAAATGAAGTTATGGAGATTGTAGATGAAGCAAAAGCAGGGCGATTTGGCAAACATATTACACAAACAAGCCCTAACCCACAGATTAATAAACTAAAAGATTCTTTAAATGAAATGTCGCACACTCTATATCTTTTGGTTGGAGATAACCTAGCCGAAGCCAAAAGAGTGTTTGATGCGTTTGAGAACAATGACTTTACTCCAAGAATCCAAGATCCTCAAGGCTTAGAGCAAGGTGTAAATAAGCTTGGAGATTCTATTACTACAATGCTTCAAGTATCAGCCCAATATGCAAGAGAACTAGAGATTAAATCAAAAGATTTAGAAGAAGCGGTAACCACTCTTACACAAAGCTCAAATACACAGGCAAGTTCTTTGCAGCAAACTGCCGCTTCAGTTGAAGAGATTACAAGCTCAATGCAAAATGTTTCAGGCAGAACAAGTGAAGTTATCACACAAAGTGAAGATATTAAAAATGTCATTGAAATCATTCGTGATATAGCCGATCAAACAAACCTGCTTGCATTAAATGCAGCAATCGAAGCCGCAAGGGCAGGAGAACATGGGCGAGGCTTTGCAGTCGTAGCTGATGAAGTAAGAAAATTAGCAGAGAGAACTCAAAAGTCTTTAGGTGAGATCGAAGCAAATACAAATATACTAGTCCAAAGCATAAATGATATGGCAGAATCTATAAAAGAACAAGCACAAGGCATTAGTCAAATCAATGAATCTATTTCACAATTAGAGACAATCACACAACAAAATGTAGGCATAGCACATAAATCACAAGAGATAAGTAATGCTTTAGATCTCGTTGCAGCAAAGATTCTAGAAGATGTGAATAAAAAGAAGTTTTAAGGTAGCGTATCGGTATTTTCTTAGACTATGGTTTTATTTTTGTAAAACCATAGAATCTTCTGCTACCTCTTCTCCCCGTATCATACGCTTGTTTTTATGCTAAATAGAGATTAAACACGCAATAAAAATCTTTACTGCAAGAATAATTCTTCTTAAAGGATATAAAAGGGCATGCTATTTGCTTGAATCGTTTTTATGGCAGGTTGGAAGCTAGTTTCTAGCCATATATTGCCATGTTGATTTTATAGTAAGGAGCAACGCATGAAAAAGATGTTAGCGTTAGGACTTTTAAGTCTTTCATTAGCACAAGCAAAGATGTTTGTAGGTGTTGATGGTGGTTATGTTATGATGGGCGGTGCTGTATCTGGCAAGGCTGATTCTAGTGTGTATGATGGACGCTACCAAGACGCATGGAATGTAAGTGCAAACTTTGGTTATGAAACTTTCTTTAGCAGCCATTTTGGCGCGAGAGCGTTTGTTAGTGCGGGTTATGGCAGCATATTTGATAGTGCTGTATCAAATCATATATTCAATGTTGATGGCAATATTGACTTGATAGTAAATATTGTTAGTAGCTTTGGTGTGTTTGCTGGTATCGGTGCAGGTTATCAATACCATCCAGTTGCAAGCACATTTGATAGCAACAATATTCCGCTATTTGGTAGAGTAGGTCTTACATTTGGTATCACAGATAATTTGCGGCTTGACTTAACAGCTAAGTTGCCAATTATTGCATGGGATATGGATGGTTCTGATATCGCTGGCATACTCCCAACGGTAAATTCACCGCTTACAGTGCAAGCTGGTATTAAATTCCTATTCTAGTGCTATATAGCATTGAGAATACTTTCGCACACAATGTTATTCAGCTATGACATTGTGTGTTTTTTACACATTAGATTCTAAGACATTCTACAATCAAGAATGATTTTAGAATCTTTTCTCTACAATTTTTCTTTCTTATTACTAAATTTTCATGTTAAATTATGCCTTTAGATTCTAATCATCTCTAATTTTAAGCATATTGACTCAATAGACCAAAACCATTGACTTTTTTTTGTATAATCGCAACTTCGTTTTTATGCGATATATCTATACAAAAAGGAAAAACATGAAAAAAGTGTTACTTGTTGCTAGTGGTGCGTTGTCTCTTATTTTACTTAGCGGTTGTTCATCGCTTGTTGCTACAAAGATGGATTCTAATGTAGGCTATTTAGTGCAATTTAATGGTGGTGATTTTAATGTTGGCGATGTTGTAAGTGCGGAAATGCCCTATGATGCTAAAAATCCAAATATAGCTGCTATGGTGCTTAATAAAGCTATTGTTGATAACAAATGCGATACGATACTTTTACCTCGCTATGAAGTCGTATCAAAAACTTTTGGTAAAAATATCATAAGAGTTACAGGACGAGCAGCTACTTTCAAAGCAAAATAAACATATTTTCTTTAAGTTCTCTCACAAGCTGTTGGCTTTCTAGCTGCATTACCTTTTTCATAGTGCAATGCAGTCAGAATTTTTATATCCCCCCTACTTCTTACCAAGTAGATTATAAATTTTAGTATCAATTAAAAACGATGCTTGAAGTCCAATCATTTAAAAAAAATAGATTCGATAATGTCCAAGTCTCTACCCCCCCCCCCCCCACAGCTTACTCAAATTTGATATAGAACCAAATGCGAGTGGTGTCGCACTAAGCATATAGAATCCAAGCATATCTCAACTTGAGCTTCAAAATAAAAAGAAATTAGATTTCTTTAGCGCCCCTAAGCCATGACTCCAATCATAAGGCAGGGAATCTTAACCTCTAAAATACTTAAATAAAACTTAAAATAAAACAAGATTCCC
>NZ_FZPK01000040.1 GCF_900198625.1 Helicobacter rappini
GAATGTGTTGGGGGAAATGCAGTCTAAAAACAACATTGTAAGCATTAATGCAGATGAAGCTTTGCAGAGACTCTATTCAATTCAAGGTGCAAAAATACCACAAGAATTAGATATACAATCATTTATGAATACACTTGATAGTATCGTAAATAAAGATAACTTTATAGCACATTTACAAAAAAAGAATGATTCACAAAATAGACTTGCATATTTAAATCTTGTTGAGCCTACGCTGAATAAATGGGATTTAAAGCTTACAAGTGGTGATAGAACCGACTTAATTAAGGTATTTAATGATGGAAAAAACTTTTTTACATTATTAATAACAGCAGAGAATAATAAAAGACTGATAACATTTTTACCAAAAGCACGAGAGGATTATATAGCAAATAAGATAAAAAATGCCGACCATATCCAAACTTTCATCAGCCGAGCGAGTAAAGAAAATGAATGGACTCGCAATGCAAATCCTACCACAAAACAAGAAATAAGTAAAGATATAGAATCTAAAAGCACACAAGAGATAGAAAAAAAAGAAAGAATGCACAGGGGTGTTTATAGTGTCTATTACGATGACATAATGATTGATTTTGTAAAAAAATACGACCCTGATGATGATTTGTGGTTTATGAAACATGCAAAACTTGAATACAGCGATAATGGAGAAGAAGTTTATGCAGCACTTAAACACTTTAATGAAGTTAGAGACAATGTATCAACAACATACGATGATTATGTAGCTGCAACAGAAAAAGTCAAAAACTCTCTCAATCGTGCTGCTTTAGACATTATTGATGATTTTAAAGCTACTGATGAAGCACTTGAGGCAATAGAAAAAATACAAACTAAATTGCTTGATGACTATCCACAAACAAATAAAAATATTTCAATTAACACTAGGCTAGAAAAAGATTCTATGCAAATAGAATCTAAAAGCACACAAGAGCCTGTAACACAAAAAGAAACACAAGAGAATACACAAGCAATAAATCAAAGTGAAGGCATAAGAGAGCAAAACCAACATTTACACCTTGAAAACTTAGATACAACACGCTTTTTTGAAACTATCAATAATATGCAAGGCAAAAATCTAAGCAAAAAAGACAAAATACAATTATTTGATAGCTTTACTTCTGCCCTGCAATCTAGGCAAGATTTAATCATTGATGAAATTGAGAGAATCTTAAAACATGCAAATAAAAGCGGTGATAGGAAACATAAAGACTTTAGCGATTTAGATGAATACGCTATGAAGGAAATTTTCTTTAAGCTTAAAAATAAGGATTTATATGATGATTATGAAAGCATACTTAAAGATTTAAAGGCTAATAAGGATATTGATTGGGATAAAAGCATTTTTAAAGAATTTCAAAATACTGAAAAAGGCATTGCTTTAAGTAATAATAAGATTAGCAGTGGCGTTGCAGAAGACTTTGCAAAAAGTCTAAAGGAATGGGAGCTAGATAATAATCATATTGTTAATAAATTTAAAGATACAATACAATCACAAAATACAAAGGATACACATGCAAACACAAAACAAGACACAAACACAACAAACCACACAGAAAAAGAAACAAGCACAAAAGAAAGCCACACAGACAATCAACATGAAGCTACTCAAAGAGAGAGTGGAGCTGATACTAAGTGGGCAACTTCACGCACGAGCAATAATCCACAAGAAAATAAGGACACAGAGACAACTCTCAAAAGAGACAATGGAATTAGCGATGAGTATTCACCAAGCACAAAAGAGATGGCACAAAGCGGGAATGAAAAAACTCATGAAAAAAGAGATATACGAGATGACTCTAGCCATAGCAGCAGCGACATTGAAACCAATGCTAATATTAGCAGAGATACACAAGGACATAATGCTGGAATCAGACTTGATGAGACTGACAACAAGCGATATAAGCATGATGGAAACGATGATAGGGATAACTCAAGGACTAGAATACACAGAAATGTATCTTTAAAGAAAAAAGGCAAAAAGGATTCTAACACAAACACAGAATCTAAAGTTGCCACACAAGACATAGACACACAATCTACACCACAAGTAAAACCCAAAAAACTCACTGATAAGGAAATAATCGATAACTTCTTAAAAGAATATGATAATCATGAATATGGGAGCAAAGAGATATCATTAATAAAAAATATCGACAAACCTGAAAACTTAATGTATATAGCTAAGGCAATCAAAGATTTTAATGAGGCTAGAACTTTACAAGATGATATATTAAAAATTGATACTAAAGCAATTGCTGATGCTGGTGTTTTAACCCTTGAAGAAAGGCAGCAACTTGGCAGGGGAATGGGCGATTTGCTGCCAACTCTTAAGGAAGCTTTTCATTATTTGCATAAAGCACCATATCCTGCAGAAATATATAAGATAAGTAACATTAAAAAAAGAAAAGAAGTCAAAAAAGCCTATAATCTAGTCCAAGAAAAAGGCTTACATAGATTTGACTATCCACAAACAAATAAAGATGTTTCGCTTAACGCTCAACATGACAAGGAAACACCAAAAACCACAAAAGAAATAATCAAAGAAGCAAAGGCAAGTGGTAAGAGTGTAAGAGAGACACAAGAATTAATAGACAAAAACAAAGCTACTGAAACATTCACGGATAGCTATGGTAAAACACATGAGATACCAAAAGATATAGCAGACAATTGGAAAAATACCTTTAATCTAAAAAGCCTTGATGAAGCCTATATCCCTAACTTTACACCTGAAGTAAAACAAGCTTTAGATTCTATCTTGCAAGGCGAAGATATTAAGCTATCTGCTGGGAGCTTAGTAAAGCTTATACAGAGAGACAGATTAGAGTTTTTACCTTATATTAAGGACACTTTAGAATCACCACAAGTAGTCGTTAGACAAGTAGATGGAGCGTTAATATTTGCCAAAGATTTTAGAGATGATAAATTAGGTAAATTCTTTGCAAGTGTAAGCAAAAACGATAATGGCGAATGGGTTATATCTAGTAATGCACCAAAAAATCTAAATAATTTACAAAATAAGATTAAAGAAGGTGGGGAAGTTTTATATAGTGATTTGCCCGAGCTTCCAATAATCGCTAAGCCCGAATTACCCGCTAAAGCGTTGAATAGCGAAGCAAATGCTGACAACATTATACCACAAAAACCAAAACCAAAACAAAGTCCAAAAGAATTAGATAATATAGAAAGTGATAGCAATCCAGCAGGCATTCTAAACCCTGAAGAGTTAGCAACACTCAATAAAGAATTTAAACTCGGTGAAATACAAGACTTAAAAGGACAAAAAGCCCTATATGATGCAAATATAGAATCTCTTAGTTTGCTTGATGATATACTAAAGAGTGGCAGAGTAGCAACTGATGATGAAAAAAAGATTTTAAGTAATTTTAGAGGCTTTGGTAAGGCAAGTAATGAATTATATCAAGTGATAAAAGAAAAAGGTGAGAGACTAGATAGCCTTAATAAGCTTTTAGAGAGTTTGAGTGAATCTGTTGGAGCAAAGATAGACGCTGATTATTTATTCCGCAGGGCAGGTGATGCTTACTACACACCTACACCTATTGTAGAATCTATGGTAAAACTTGCTAAGGATTTAGGACTAAACAATAATCATGTTATACTAGAGCCTAGCAGTGGGAGTGGTAGATTCTTAGGGCAGTTTCACTCAAATGCGAATGTAGTAGGCATTGAGCTAGACCCATTTACTGCTAAACTATCACAGACTATATATCCCTACTTTAAGATAGATAATGCAGGATTCCAAAACTCTAAATTTGCAAAAGATGACTTTTATGATTTAGTTATAGGCAATCCCCCCTATAGTAACTTTACTATTAGAGATGAGGCTTTCAGTGCGTCAGCTCATAACTACTTTATGAAAAGGGGTATTGATAAACTAAGAGTTGGGGGCATTAGCATACAGATAGTAACAAAAAGCTTTATGGATTCTAGTAATGACTTGGTGCGTAAAGAAATAGCTAAGAATGCAAAGTTTCTAGGTGGAGTAAGACTGCCAAATAATGCTTTTAAAGATGCAAGTGTAACGACTGATATACTTGTATTTAAAAAGGTAAGTGCCGCTGAAGCTAAAAAGCTAGATAACTCATGGATAGAGACAACAGAGTTAAATGGCATACCTGTAAGTAAATACTTTGTAGATAACCCACAAAATGTTTTAGGTGAAATGAAAGTCGGTAAAGGGCAGTTTGGGGATATAGTGCATGTTATAAATAAAGAGGGCATTGACTTTTCTAACTTTGATTTAATGCCATATTTAAATAAAAAATATGATTTTGATACATTAAGACTAAAAGATAATAATACACATTCATTAAAAGACTTAGAGAGTGAAGTAAAGACTACACAAGATATTACAGATAGTCAAATGGGTGCTGTAAGATATGATAAAGAACAAGATAAGTTTATAAAAAATGATGGGGGAAGTGATGATGAGCTTGACTTAAAAGAGTATTTACAATCACTAGAAGTTACTTGGAAACCTGAAACCATAGAGAAAAGAATAGCTGAATATAAAGAGTTAGCCCCAAAGATAAGCGAATTGCAAAGCACATTAAAAAGCTTACAAAAAGCAGAGCTAGATTCTGAAGCAAGTAATGAAACAATCTCTGCATTAAGACAAAAGCTAAATAGTGATTATGAAGCAGTAGTGGGTAAGAATGGTAGCTTTTATACAAAGGATAAAAAGGTATCCCCTAGATTTAAACTCTTTGAAATGGTAGATGATACAAGCTTTGAAATCTTTGCATTGGAAAAAGCACCGCTTGTAAAGAATAATAAAGTAGTAGGAGCAGAAAGGGCAGATATTTTTACAAAGCGAGTAAGCTATCCTTATGTAAGACCACAGAGTGCAGATAACTTGCATGACGCTATGCATATAAGCTTAAATGAGACAGGATATAATGATTATCAAAGGATAGCTGACCTTTTAGGAAGCGATGTAGATTCTGTAAAAAAAGAGTTTTTAGATAAAAAGCTAGAGTATTTAGACCATAATGGCGAGAGATTAAATAAAGATATATTCTTAAGTGGTGATGTAAAGACAAGACTAGAATCCTTTCATGATGAATATGGATTGCCAAAGTTTAGCGATGATGAAACAATCGCTCATTATCAAAAGATAGCCTATGAAGATTTAAAGAATGTTATACCTGATGATATAGAAGTGCCACATATTGAAATACCATTAGGGGCGAATTGGCTTGATAAAAACATTACTGATAGCTTTTTAAGTGAGATTGTAGGACTAGACTATCTTAACACAAATTATATACATGGGGCTGGTTGGAAAGTCAATTTTGATGGATTAAAAGATAGAGACTTTATGATTGCAACAGGCAAGGATTTCAAAGCAAATACAGGTGTAGAATATATCAATGGTATTGATTATATAGAGGATATGCTAAATAATAAAACTTTAGTCGTGCAAAAGACAATAAAAGGTGATAAGGATAAAACAATCATATATAGAGACCCTATTGCAACACAAAGCCTAGAAGCTTTAAAAAAGCAATTAAAAAGAGAGTTTAAACAATATATCCTAGATAATGATAACTTCAGTGAAATAGCACAAAAGCAATATAATGATACCTTTAACAGAGAAGTAGCAAGAAAATATGATGGCAGTCATTTAAAACTACATGGGGCAAATAGTGATATAGAGTTAAGAAAACACCAAAAGAATGCAGTCTTTAGATTTTTCCAAGAGTTAAGCTCTCTTTTAGCCCATGATGTAGGCACAGGTAAAAGCTATACAATGATAGCTTCTGCCATTGAGGGAAAAAGGCTTAAAGTGCATAATAAGCCCATGATAGTATTACCTAATCATGTAGCCCCACAAATAGCAGCAGAAGCAAGGAGATTATATCCTAATGCAAATATAAAGCTTATTCAAGCAGTATCAAGGAAAGATAAGAATAGGCAATTAGCAAGTCTTAAAAACAATAGCCATGATATTATCATTACGACCTATACCGCTTTTACAAATATGAATGTAGCCCCAAGTGCTTTTAAGGATTATATAAATATGGAAGTAGAACATCTAAAGAATATATATTATCAATTAGAAAAATCAGGTGAGGCTTCTAAAAGAGAGTTAAATTCTATTGCAAATCGCATAGAAAAAGCAGAAGAGAGGGCAACTAACTATGCTAAAAGTGTAGCCAATGATAAACAGAATGTATTCTTTGAAGATTTAGGTATAGATACCTTAATGTTTGATGAAGCACATTATCTAAAAAATCTGCCTATATTTACCGCTCAAAGAAATGTAAGAGGTATAGGAAGTGCAGATTCACAAAGGGCAATTGATGCCTTTATGAAAATAAGTCAAATGAGAGATTTGCCTAATAATAGAGTGCTATTTGCAACAGGCACACCGATTACAAACTTTATCAGTGATATTTTTACAATGCAGAGATTTTTAGGCTCTAAAGACTTAGAAGCTAAGGGCATAGATGTATTTGATGAATGGTGTAAAATGTTTGCAGGGGCTTCTAGTGAATTTGAGATGAAAGCAACAGGGGAGTATAAACTCACATCAAGGCTTAGAGACTTCTCAAACCTGCCAGAATTAAAAGCTATGTATTATAAGTTTGCAGACTTAGTAACTAAAGAAGATATGCAAAAAGCCATACTAGAAGAAGGCGGCAAGATTATAGAACCAAAGGTAAGAAGAATACCTGTTGTATTAAAAAGAAACCAAGCACAAATAGATTTTATGGAGAGTGTGAAAAAAAGAGCAAAAGTTTTACAAGAAAATCCACAAGCTGCAATGGAAAAAGGCGGGGATAATATGCTAAAGATTATCTCTGATTCTAATAAAGCAAGTATTGATATGCGTTTAATTGATTCTTCATATAAAAGAGATGAGAATGGAAAAATATCAGCAGCAGCTAATAATATCCTAGAAGTGTATAATGACTTTAACGAGCATAAAGGCACACAATTGGTATTCCTAGATACTTCAGTGCCAAAAAAGGCAGTCAAACCTGAAACACTAGAGAAATGGCAAAAAGAATTAGAAAGAATAGATTCAGTAATACAAAATCAATCTCATAATCTAAGCGATAATCAACTAGAAAAACTAAGAGATAAAGCAAGTGATTTAGAAAGCAAGATTGCAAGGGGAAGTGATGGATTTAGTGCTTATAATGATTTAAAAGATTTACTCATAGAAAAAGGTATTAAAGAAAACGAAGTAGCATTCGTGCATGACTTTGAGGGCATTAAAAAAGAAACACTATCTCAAAAGATTAATAGCGGTGAGATTAGAGTATTAATCGGTAGCACAAGTAAAATGGGTGCAGGGAGTAACTTCCAAGAAAGACTAGCAGCAATACATCACCTAGACCTAGATTGGACACCTGCTAATATGGAGCAAAGAGAAGGCAGGATTATAAGACAAGGTAATCGCTTAATGGATTTAGTCCCTGACTTTGAAGCTAGAATCTATACTTATGTAACAGAACAAATGAGTGATAGCTTAATGCTTCAAACACTAGAGCAGAAAACAAAGATAATAAAACAAATACAAGACCCAAACCTTAAAACAAGAGTAATAGAAGATATAAGCGAAGATAACTTGCATGGCAGACTAAAAGCTATGACTAGCCCTAATGCAGAACAAGAAGTAGAAGCTATGAATATAGTAAAATCCATTGATGAAGTAGAGAATGCTATAAGCACACATGATTTAATCCTTAAAAATAATCACAATAAAATAGAGAATGCAAATAAATTAGAATCTAGTATGCAAAAGGATATAAACACACTAGAAGCTTTTAAAAAGCAAACACAAGATAATACCACTATAAGCTTTGGAAAAGAGAAAGTAAACTTTGCTAAGGATAATAAGGCAAAGACAAGTAAAGATAATAAAACAGACACACCAAAGGCTACAAAAGATAAAGACAAAAAGAAAGAAAAAGAAAAAAGCCCTGAAACTTTAGCTAATGAAAAACTAAATGCAATCATACAAGACTTTGCAAAGTCTAGCGATAACATTAAAGTAATATGTGAGTATCGTGGATTAAATATCTTAGCAAAAAAGGGATATAGCGGCATGATTGACTTTTATTTAGGTAAAGATTTAAATGAATCTTTAAGCATTTCTACAAGACTAGATGTAAGAGATGCTGCATATACAGATAAAAACTATATGCAAAGATTTCATAATGGCTACAATAAGCTTATAAGTGATGATTATATAAAAGAATTACAAGGGCAGATACAAAAAGCAAAAGATACAAGAGAAAAAGCAAAAAAGGCTTATGAAAAAGAGATTGCAAATAAAGAGAGTGTAGCAGAGCTTAGAAATAGCTTGAATGAAATGCTAGTAAGACAGGCAGAATTGCATAGCTTTTTAGGCAGGGCAAGTGATTCTGAAATAGAGAGACTAAAAGCTATATATGGTGATGACTTTGAAGATATTGTGAAAGGGAAGTTTAGTAAAGAGAGTGAAAATAAAGCATTAGATAATAATACAGCTAATAATATAGCAGAGAATGACTTAGAACAAACCCTAGAATCTACCATGCAAAAGTTTAATTACGATGAGAGAAAGGCAAAAGATTTACTAGAGTGGCATAAAGATTCTAGTCCTTTGACAAAAGATGAAAATGGACTGCCTAAAGTGTTTTATCATGGAAGCGGTGCGGAATTTGAAGTGTTTGAAAAAGAGAAAGACAGAAGTGGTTTGGGCTTTTGGTTTGCACTAGATAAGGATTATGCTAAAGAGAAAGCAAGGTTTAGAGGAATAAATGGAGGAATACTCTATGAAGTGTTTTTACATGTTAAAAAGCCGTTAGATTTAAGAAGGGCAAATAAAGATTATCCTGCTGATATTAAAAATGAATTGACAGAAAAAGGTTTAAATCTTAATTCCTATGACACACAAAGCAGGGAAGCACAAGATTTTTTAAGAAGTAAAGGCTATGATGGTATTATTTTGGATGTTGATTCAAGTGATTTTTTTGTAGTCTTTGATTCCAATCAAATAAAGCATATTGACAATAAAGGAAGCTATACGGATACAAAAGGCAATATCACTAAGACTAAACCAAAAAATAAAGAATCTACACATACCTACTTTAATGATAAAAGCCCTAACATCATGTATGCTAATCCAAAACATTTAGGAGCTGGAATCTTAAGTGGCAGTGCAGCAGGAATTGAAACAGATGAGAATGGGAATATTGTAGGATTTAATCCGCAAAACTTTGTCTTAGGCTTAATTGGTGGTAGTGTTGCAAGTAAGGCGATAAGCAAACTCTATAACAATGAAAGCACACAAAGATATGCTACTTTAGCTATTAAAAGCATACAACAAGACTACAAATCTTTGAGTGAAAATAATCCAGCTATGTTTGCTAAAATAATGCAAAAGTTTAATCCTAGAGATTTTTTAAAAGGCAAAAAGGAAATAAATAGCTTGAGTAATGAAATATTTAACAAAGAGTTAGCAAAAGCCATAGAATCTGCCTTGCAAAATGGTAAAGTAGAGACAATGCCACAAGCAGAGTTTAGAAATAAGGAAGAGTTTGCAAAAATATTTGATAGCATAAGCGGAAAATATGGGATTATAGAAACGCCTTATAAGGAAGTGAAAGCGGATATAAAGAGTGCATGGAAGCATTTTACTTACAATACGCACAACACAGACAGAGAAAACATAAAAGGCGGTTTCTTTAAAACCTTTAAAGACCCATTGTTTATCGTAGAACAGGCAAGAGAAGGACAAAGTAGCCCTAGCGTGTATTTCTATAAGCCATTTTACGATAATGACAAAAAGCTAATGAATCTGTTTGGAATAGGGATAGATTCTGTTGGAAATATAGATTTTAAGACATACTACTTTGACAAAAAAGAAAATCGATTAAAAGAAATGTTAATGAGTGATAAGATTAAAATTGTATATATGCAAGAAAACCCTTAAGCCCCACCTCTCTCTCACAATCTACCCTATGAGAGCGTGTTTAGCTATATGTCCTCTAGTAGTATTGAGTTAAAACATATAGCAAGGCTTAAAGATACTTGGATTATACCACAAAAAAAAGGATTTAACATGATAGACACAAAAAATCTCACTCTAAAGAAATTCCAAGAGAATTTTGATTTTATAGAAGCTAAGATGAAAGATAGTCAAATATATAAAGATGCCTTAGATAGTTTTGTAAAGTATATGCCAAGCTATGCTTTTACAGATGACCAAAAGGCTTTAGCATATAGTGATTTTATGGCAAAGACATTTTTAGGCGTATTTCAAAGTGCAGTCCAAACAGCATTAACCATAGACCAAAATGAAGTAGCTACAAGAGATGCACAAAATCAAAGTGCATTAGGCATACTAGGTAAGAAAAAAGAAGTAGCAATGCTATCCAATCAAGTGAAAGAAAGCTTTTTTAAGATACAAGCAAGTAAAATGCAAACAGCACAACTTCAAGCCCAAGCCCTGCAAGATAAAATCAAGGCAGAAGTATTACATAAAAGTGCCAATGATAACGCACAGATAAATAAAGCAAATTGTATGGTAAGCTATCAAAATGTCCTATCAAATGCAAATAAACCAGACTTACTTAAAAGCTATGATATGCAGCAAACTACGGTGAATGCACTCAAAGCAATAGGTGAAGCTCCAATCAGTGATTACACAGATGAGTGGAAAAAGGTGCAAATACCTGACTACAATACAGACTTTGATACTACTATACTAGAGATATATGCCACTAAAAGCGTGATAGCTATTGATGAAGTGATAGGATTTCATATTGTTACTTCTATTGAGTTAGTAGAAGTTGAATGGGATTTTGGTGATGGCAAGGTTAGCAATCAAATGTTAAGAGTAGCCAAAAAGATAATATACTCAAATCTTTCAATAAAGAAGGCTCATATAATGTAAGATTAAAAGCTTTAGTAGAAGTTGAGAATAAAGATTATGTTAATGATAAGAGTCAAGATAAGTTTGTGATGAAAGAATACTTTAGAGACTTAGAGATTTTGGTGTGCTAAGTGTTTTTTGCTAGTGTTTAAACGTGTTGTAGAATCTTGTTTTATATGTTTTTGTGTGCTAGATTCTGCATTTTTTAGTTTAAAATCTGTATTTAAGCCAGTGCGACCCTTTCTAAGCCCACACGCCACATTTTAAAGCCAAAAATCTAAATTTATGCTTTTTTGTTGTTTATCAATGTTTCTGTGTCTTTGTGTTTGAGTGTTTTTTTCACGCCACACTTTAGGTTTTAACATCTGTGTCATGTTGAGCGTAAGCGAAACATCTTTATTAGATTCTGTGCTATCTCAATTTCACGCCACACTTGAGACACAAAATTGCATTATTACACTCTCAAAGCCTTGAAACTCACACGACACATTTCCACGCCACATTTTACGAGATTTTTATATTTTACATATTTGTTTGTATTGATATGCAAGAGAAAACATATAAAAAAGATTGTTTGTGAGTTTCTTTGACAAAAACACTATGAAATGAAGCAAACAGGGCGAGAATTTAACAAAATTGCAAGAAAATGTAAGTCATTTATGTAAGTTTAATGGTAGATTTAAGTGTAATTTCTATCAAAAAAGCAAAAACTAGCCAAATGTAGCCTAGTTTAGCTTAGTTTTAGAGCCTTATTTCAGTGGAATATCAGCCAAAATTACACAAATAGCACAAAAAAACCCTAAATCATGCAAACATAAATCACACTAGCCTTTGCATTCACACAAAAGCCAATCAAAGCAAGACAACTTTACAAGAGCCAATCACACAAGCTACAAAGCTTTAAATATTTAAAAATATTTCAATCTCTCTGCAACTTATCTCATTCTTTAAGATTTTCTATCACACATAAATGACACAAAAAATACACTCATGGCACAAATTTTGACACACATATACATTTTATGCCCTATTTTGCGGACTTTGGATAGAATTGTGATTCCAACAATGAAATTTTAAGTTATTTTTAAGTTTTAAATAAAGTTTATTGTAAGCTAGATTATAAAGCATATTTACGCATTGCAATCACTAAGAACATAGCACACAAGGGGAATTTTTACTCTCACAATAAAATGCAATTACCCACTTATGCTAACTCACTTTATATAAGTTACAATATTACACACAAGCATATAATTTTTAAATTTTTTTTCTAGCTAACTCTTATAAACTTATATAACTAGAGAAAATATCGGTTTTTTGGGAATTTGGAGGCAAATAAAGTACAATTAAAATGAGCGGACATTTTGCCAAGCCCACCTTTTTTATTTCAACTTAGAGTAAATAAAGCGACTTGACAATGAAAAAAATGTCGGTTAAAATTTTGGGTAGGAATATAATTTAGAATCTACGTCTTTATGGGTGGTGCAGGGTTTAGGGTGCATTTTGGGCAAGTTTTTAAAACTTAGAATCTATAAGTTGCTCCCACTTGACCCCCAGCATTTAAGGCATGATAACTTGAAGTATAAGTAACCAAAGCCATAGCATTAAAGCTTAAATGCTGTGTTGCAAAGTAGTCAATACTAGCATTTACATTAAATCTCAAAGCATTTGTGCCTAAAAAAAGCGGTGTAGATTGTGGTAAGAGAGTAAAGACCCCAGCATTATTTTTTGAAAAAAGATTTGATAAAGCTATATTAATAGAACCCAGCATATAATCCCCTCTATAAAAAGTCTTTAAGCCAATATCAACAAGCCCTGCGACACTCACTTCATACACACTGCTAAAAGGCGTAATAAGAGAAAAGCTAATAAATGGGCGAAATACATATTGATCATAGAAAAAATCAATACCTAAAAAGCCTTGAAATAGCATGTTATTGACTTGACTACTTAAAGCCCCAAAGCCTATATCAATGCCAAATACCCCATGTGCTACGACATTTTGTATAGGCAAAGGCACAGAAGCATTAGCCCCTAGATTTGAGCCAAAAAAGAAAGAGCTATTTTGTGTGGCTTGTGTCGTAAGCAAGGCATTCCCAAAAGCAATATTAGCAAATGAATCTAGCTGAATCTTTTTCCATGCAAAAGGGTGTCTATACTGCGTATTTAAGCCATTATACATTAAAGTTTGTGTATCGCTTAAGCCAAGCGTGCCTGTGTAGGCTAGATTAGCTTTTTTATATGTATTTGTAAAAAGCGGATTGTGTTCCCTATACACATCTTCTTTAAAAATATGCGTTTGTTTAGAATCTTTATCTGCCTCTTCATTTGATTCTTCCTTATAGATTCCTTGTATATTTGCGGCAAATACTGATTGCATACATATACATAAACATGCACTTATAAATTTTAATCTCATGTTACCCTCCATTACTCTATCCACCAATAATGATATATGCTAAAAGGTGAAGCATAGGGTGGAAAAATATCTGGCATTCTTATATCATGCCTTAAAGCGATACGAAAGCTAGGGCTATAATAATGCGGCACAACATAGAATCCCCATAGTAAGATTCTATCCATCGCATGTAAAATCGCTATGCGTTTATTATAATCTGTTGTTTGATTAAGCAAAACAATAAGCTTATCAATCGCCTTATTTTTCACACCAGAAAAATTCCTTGAGCCTTCCATATCCGCACTCATTGATGAAAAGAAAAAGTCTTGTTCATTTCCGGGAAAAAGGCTTTGTGGTATCAAGCCCACAATTATATCATAATCAAATTGTTTTACTCTATTTTCATATTGAGCTGAGTCTGTTAATCGTATATCAAGGCTAATGCCAAGTATTGCTAGATTTTTCTTAAAAGGCAGCACCATGCGTTCAAATAAAGGTGAGTTTAGTAAAAGCGTGAGTTTCACTGGCTTATTATTAGAATCTAGCAGCCTATTTTCTACTACTTTATATCCTGCTTCTTTTAAAAGCTTTTGTGCGTATATGAGATTTGCTCTTTTTGAATGTGGTGCTTTTGTGCTTGGATTCTTATAGACTTCATGTAGTAAGCGAGGATTTATAGAATCTTTATAGTCTTTTGTTATTTCAAACTCTCTTGTGCTTTTATTATAGTTTAAGATTCCAAGTGATTGTAATATCTCTATTTCATCTTTAGAATCTCTTAAGAGACCATTTGAAGCATATATTGAGTTTTCATAATAGCTTTGTGTGCGTTTATATTGTGAGTAAAATAGATATTCATTGCTCCATTCAAAATCAAAGCATTGAAGTATCGCTTCCCTTACTCTTATATCATTTAAATGCGTTCTTCTTGCGTTAAGATAAAAGCCCTGCATACCCGCTGGTAAGCCATGTGTTAAAGTGATCTTTTTAAATCTTCCTGCATTAAGGCTACTTCCTTCATAGTCATTTGCCCATGCTTTTGCCTGTGGCTCAAAGCGATAGTCATAATTCCCCGCTAGAAATGCACGCAAAGCGACATTTGCGTCTTTGTAATATTCAATTGTGATTCTATCAAAGTTATATGCCCCAACATTTATCATTAAATCTTTCGCCCAATAATTCTTATTTCGTTTATAAGTAATGTATTTATTTATCTCAAAAGATTCTATTATGTAGGGACCACTGCCAAGCGGTATGCGTAAGGGCTTTTTACCATATAGATTCTCATTATTTTGCTTATTGTTTTGTAGGTAGAAGTGTTTTGGGATAATGTGTAGTTGTGTAAGAATAAAAGGTAATTCCTTATTTTCATTATGCTTAAAGATAAATTCAATAATATTCTCATTCACCACAACCGCTTCTTTTACATCAGCATAATAGCGAGATTGAGTGGGATCGCCCTTTTGCATAAGCATATCAAAGCTAAATTTTACATCACCAGCACTCACCTTGCTATCATCGCTGAATCTTGCCTTTGGATTTATCATAAATCTCACACCGCTATTATCATTTGCAATGCTTACTTTTTCTGCTATAAGCGGATATATCGCATAAGGCTCATCATAGCTTTGTGCCATTAAAGTATCATATACTAAATCGAGTGAATCTGCCTTACTCCCCTTTAATACAAATAAATCGAGACTATCAAAGCCACCAAGCCCCATAGTCTTAAAATCCCCACCCTTTTTTGCTTGTGGATTGGCATAGGGTAAAAATTTCGCATTTTCATGCTTTGGTATCATATCCATAGCAATAGAGCTATGCCATGTGGTATAAAGATCAGAGCGACTTTTCGCATAAACGCATACACTAAAAAGCATAATAAAAGAGAGAATAAATACAAAGAATCTAGCATATCGTATAAAAATATTTTGTAGCATTTTTTACCTGATAATTTTTGTTTTGAATATAAGTGTTTATTATAATGTTTTTCTGTGTATAACTTTATATATGAGAGTAAATAATATGATTGTGGTATGGAATCTTTTGCCTATAATCTTTTGTATTTGGCAATATCGCATATCATCTTCATAACTTTTCTATATAATACTCCGCTAGTTTTAAAAGCAAATGAAAGGGTATTTATTGCAGACAAGGGGTTCGCGTTTTATCTATAATCTCAAAGGTATTATACGCATGATAATACCACGCATAATAACGCAAAAGCAGCTTGAGACAAAGATACAAAAATTACTAAGAATCTATGAGAAAAACCTAGAAGACATAAGTAATCGCATAAATTATTACAATAAACTCAATAAGCCTTTTCATATACCATTAACAAAAGATAAATTACCGCAAATAAGCCCACTAGACCTAGATTTACCGCCTTATCCTAGTCGATTAGCAAACTTGCAGCAACTTGTGCCGAATATAGATATATTGAAAAATAATACTTATAAAGCCGGATCGGTGTATTATTATGATTCGTATGAATGGACGAGATATTTTAAGGATAATTTAGTCTGGGCATATATGTTTTATGATGTGAGTGAGCTTTTAAGCTTTCCTGCGATTTGTAAATCTCGTCCAATTATTGCTTGTAATAACAATTCAGTATTAATGCAGCTTGAAAAATATCGTCATTTTCATTTCATAAACGACCCAATAAGATTTGAGGATAAAAAGGATATATTGCTATTTCGTGGTGCTGTATATCAAGACCATAGAATCCGCTTTTTTGAAAAGCATTTTACTAATCCAAATTGCGATATTGGACATGTTGGACGAGCAGATTCTAATCCACAATGGCTAAAAAATAAGCTCTCAATACAAGAGCATTTGCCCTATAAATTTCTACTAAGCCTTGAGGGCTATGATGTAGCAAGTAATCTCAAATGGGTGTTAAGCTCAAACTCGCTCTGCATTATGCCAGAGCCAGAGATAGAAACTTGGTTTATGGAAGATAAGCTAGAAAAAGGTGTGCATTTTGCAGCTATTAAGCGTGATTATAGTGATGTAGATTCCGTGCTTGACTACTACAAAACACACACAAATGAAGCAAAGGAAATCATACAAAACGCACATGAATTTTGTGCTAGATTCTATGATAAAAGGCTTCAAGGCTTACTTAATCTCTTAGTGTTACGCAAATATTTTTATCTCTCAGGACAGATTGATATAAGCCCATTAGAACAAACATTATTTAAACTTGATTAGATATTATGGTAAAAAATCGCTAAGTGTGAAGTTTTTACACATAGATTCTATAACATAGGTGCGAGTGTTAGAAATATGGTATCTTTATGTGTTTTTTTCGCTAAAATCATTGCAGATTCTAAAAAAGGGATAGCATGGCGACACAAATAAAACTTAAGGCAAAAAGAAGCACAAAACTTCCAAAAGGATTCAAACTCTCTGGCGTAAAGGCAAATATAAAATATAAAAATAGGCTAGACCTAGCCCTTATCTACTCACAAGAGCCTTGCCAAAGCGCTGGTGTATGGACGAAAAATAGCGTGCAGGCGGCTTGTATCACTCACAATAAAGCAAAGATACAAAATCATATCCATGCTGTTATGATAAATTCTGGTTGTGCGAATGCTTGCACAGGAAAGCAAGGTGAAGAAAATTGCGATAAAAGTGCGGAAGCCCTAGCAAAAGTGTTGCGTATAGATTCTAAGCATATTTTACTTGCTTCCACAGGCGTTATTGGAGCGCAATTGCCCATGCCTAGAATCTTGAAAGCTATCCCAAAGTTAGTAGCACAAAAAAACAGCAATAAAGATTCTATAAAATTAGCAAGTAAAGCCATTATGACAACAGATACTTTCCCAAAGACTTTTGGCATAACTTGTAAGTTACAAAGCCCAAATGATTTAGATTCTAAAAATACATCTGGCAAAGAAAAAGTCGCTCGCAATGAAAAAACTAGCGATTCTAAAAATATTGTCATTAACACAGAATCTAAAGAAAATGCTAAAGATTCTACAAGCGTAGAAAATAAGTTAGATTCTAAAACACAAGAAAAAGAGACATGCGATAAAAAGGCAAAAGTAGAAAAGAAAAACAATAAATTTAGAATCTTTGGCATGGCAAAAGGTTCTGGCATGATTCACCCAAATATGGCGACCATGCTAGGCTTTATTTTGACTGATATAGCGATATCTAAAGAGTTATTGCAAGAAGCATTAAGTGAGATTAATACGCAAACTTTCAATCAAATAAGCGTTGATGGCGACACTTCAACAAATGATATGGTTGTTGTGTTAGCAAATGGTGCTGCAAAGAATGAAATTATCACAAGTAAAAGCACAGACTATGAGATATTCAAAAAAGCGTTAAAAAAAGTATGTGTCAATCTTGCCAAACAAATCGCTAAAGATGGCGAGGGTGCTACGCATTTGCTTGAAGTATCCATTAAAAACGCACAGAGTTTGCAACAAGCACAAACTCTAAGCAAAGCTATCATTGGCTCAAATCTTGTAAAAACTGCAATCTTTGGTAAAGATGCAAACTGGGGACGAATTATATGTGCTATGGGGTATAGCAATGCGAGTTTTGATGCAAGTAAATTTAATCTTATTTTTGCAAGTAAAAAAGGGAAAATTGCAATTGTAAAAAATGGCGTAGGAACAGCATTTAATGAAAGTAAAGCAAAAAGTATTTTGAGTGCAGATGTCGTGCGTATTTTAATTGATTTGCAAGATGGCACACATAGTGCGAAGGCTTGGGGTTGTGACTTAAGCTATGATTATATAAAGATTAATGCAGATTATCGCTCGTAGATTCTAGATTGTGTCATGTGATTTAGCTTTGTTTCATCTCTTAAAACTTTAAAAATTTGTGTAGAAAGCTGTATTGCTAAATTTTAGCATACAAAGCTTGGGATACAGCATAAAAAGGCGTGTCTAAATCATGCGTTGAAACAATATGCTAATTAGCTTGATAAGATTTCAAAAATAGAATCTAACCCCTAAGATTAAGAATATATGAAGGCTCAAAAGATTCTAAATCCCATAAAGGTTCATTTTGACCCACATCAATTTGTATCTCATCAAAGCCTTGTAATTCACTTAGTCTATTCTCAAGTATCTTTTTTACTTTTTCACTCATCACACAAAGTCGCAAACATACATTATTTTCATCATTTAGCGATACAATGCCGCTTATCTCACCCAAATGATGAAAAATGCTATAAAATTCTAAAAATTCCACTTGTTTTTTAAGCTGCACTAAACTTTCTTTGCCATCATCCTCTTTTATCACCATGCTAAATACGCCATTTTGCAAAGCAATAAGCAAGTTTGATAACTCTAAAAACTCCTGCTTACTTGTCGCAAGAGGTAATCTCTCTAGTAAAAACTCTTTAAAAACAGATTCTAGTGTGCTGCCGCCCTTATGCGTTTCACTAAGCAACTCTTTTAAGTCATTTGAGCTTAATTTAAGTTTTGCATGTGCTAGATTCTCCAGCATTTTTGGCTGCTTAATAAGATCTGAAATGAGTAAGCCATCTTTGCCTTGTTTGACATTTGCCCAATAATTTGTGCCAACTTGAAGTTCTTTGTTGCTTTGTGTCTCAATGATGAGTTTTCCAAGCTGCACGAGATATTTATCAGCACCTTTTTTATCAAGTATGCGTAAAAGCATAGGCAAAGTAGCATTTATCTCTTTATTGCCTGTGGTTGTTGCCATTTGACTTAATAGGCTTTGAATGTGTGTTGGCTGTATCATACCCACCCTTTTTTACTGATAGTAACATATCGGCATACGCTTGTGGTTTGTAAAATGAAAGTAATGCTAGATAAGTCTCGCATTAAGTTGCTATTTTAATAATTTTTATACAATATAGTTACATATATTCATCTGTCTGCAATAAATCTTGTAAGCTATATTTTTGAAACTCCTGCATGAAAGCATTTTTTGCCTTATGAATGATTGATTTGAGATTGCAATTGATTTGATAGGGGCATTCCGTGTGTTTAGAATTATGCTTCAAACACTCAACAAAGTCGGTATTTATCTCTGTATAAAGCAACACATCGGCTAATCCAATATCCTTTGGCTTTTTAGCAAGTTTTATGCCGCCTTCCCGCCCCCTAAAAGTCTTTATAAACTGACCTTTTGATAGTTTATGGATAATTTTTTTGAGATGATTCTGTGAGATTCTAAGCTCGCTTGCCATATTTTCTATAGTGTTTAATGTATTATCGTGCTGTGCGAGATAGATTAATGCCCGAAATGAATAATCGCTAAACTTTGATAACTGCATATTGCTTCCTTGTATGTATTTTGGCGTGTTGTTTAAGTATGAAATATTATCGTTTTATTTTGTGATTTTCAAACTTTAATAACGCTATATCATTATGTAGCATGAGATTTTTACATATATTTACATAATTTTATAGAATTAAAGATCTGTAATTTTGCCCTTGTGTTTAGAACAATAATCGTGATATAAGATTAACAGGCATCACACATGCAATCTAAAAAAATGATAGTCTTTTTGCTTAATTTCTATTTTTTAAATTCTTTGAATTTTAATTCACCCTTATAATTTTGGCAGAATAAAGTTTATAAAAGTACCCAATATAATTAGAAAAATCATAAACTTAAGGCTTATTTTTTTATCTTTTTTCTCTTTCCATAAATCTAGCCATTGTCCAATTGTCAAGTCATAATACAGCCATTTGATGATGAAAAACGCTACCACAACTACTCATAGCAAAACAGGCATTATAAAGTATTTGCATTAAAGTTTCCATTCATATCCTCCAAATTTGTGATTATTGTATCTTTCCATTTACTAAGCAACCTATCAAGGCAACGAGCAATAAGTAGCAGAAAATCACAACTATATTTTTTCTATATTTTTTGATAAAAAGAATAGTTTTGACATATAGCATAGGGGCAATATATTTCATTATTAATATGACAATAATGCAACTACAAAGCAGTATCGCAATATTCGTAAAAGTTATAGGTGGAGATAAAAATAAAAAATAAGATTCCAAATATCGTATAAACAATCTTTTTTAAGACTCCCATATCTTTATCATCTGGGACAAATAATCCTATCCACCAAATTATTACAAAGCCTAGAAATAGCAAAATAAGAATAAAAAATATCGACATTAAGAATTCCATAATTCTACCTCCATATTGCTTGGTTGGTATAATGCGTTTAAAACTGCATTGCCCTTGCATTACTTATTGCAGTGTCGTTGATACAGGCAATGATATGACTTTCATATCTTTTATGCCGAGTTCATTTTGCATACTTTTTAGCATATCGCTATTTTGCGCGATAAACTGCATGGCAGGGTCTGCACTCATTGCTTGATTATTATTTGTTTCTGTGTTTAGATTCTGTGGTTCTGCTTGTTGTGTATGGGTGGGGTTATTATCTGTTATTTCGTTTAGATTCTGTTTGGTTTGTGGTTTGTTATGTGTTATTTGAGTGGCTCTTGTGGTTGTGCTTTGCATGAGTTTTTCTAAATCCTGTGGGCTTTGCTTTGCAACCTGCATTTTTATAGAATCTCCATAGACTTCTTTCATAACCTGCATAATGCCGCTATATGCTTGTCTCAATGTGCCTGTCTCTTCCTCTGTGGTGTAAAAGATAAGATGCAATATATTATTTGTGAGTTTGTCAAATGCGATTTTATTCTCAAAAAGACTGCCTATATTATAATCCCTTTCATATAGCCTTGTTATAAGTGCTGTAAAAAGTGGGTCATTTTTTGTAAGGCTAAAGGGTTGTTTGTTTGTTTCTTGTTGTGAGTTTATAGAATCTATTTGGCTTTGCTGTGTGGGGTTAGATTCTATTGAGTTATTAGATTCTGTTAGATTATTAGAATTTTGTGAAATATTAGAATCTAGTTTAGATTCTGTTTGAATGTTAGAATCTTGTGCGGTGTTAAGATGTGTTATAGAATCGTTATTGCTAGATTCTATTGTGAAATTAGGATTTACACTCATTTGTGCTTGTGGCATGGAATCTTTATTTATAGAATCTTTTATTAACTCTGCTTGTGTGTTGTTTTCTTGTATTGTATTTATAGTTTCATTTTGTGGGGTTTTTATATTGGTTTCCATTGTGCTGGGGTCTATTTGCTGATTAATATAGGCTTTGCTAGATTCTGTTAGGCTATTAGAATCTATTGATAAATTAGAATTATTTAAAGTATTAGAATGCACTAGGTTATGAGTATTTAAAGAGAGATTAGAATCTTTATTGCTAGATTCTTGTGTATTGGTTTTAGATTCTATAAAAGCATTAGAATCTTGTGTTAGATTCTGTGTGTTTTGTTGAATTTGTGTAGTTTGTAGATTCTGTGTTGTTTGGTTGGATATTTCTGTTTGGGTTGTATTTTTAGTTATAGAATATGTTATGGAATCTTTAGATTCTCTCGCTTCTATAGGTTGTATAGAATCCAAAGAAGTAGAATTTGGGGAATTAGAATTTACATGACTTATAGAATCTTTGGAGTTTGTAGGAATTGTCGCATTTATAGAATCTATGGAATTTTTAACAGAATCATTATACTGCATAGGATTTATGGAATCTTGTGCGGTATTAATATGTGTTATAGAATCTTTATTGCTAGATTCTATTGTGAGATTAGAATTTACACTTGTTTGTGTTTGTGGTAAGGAATCTTTATTTATAGAATCTTTAGTGTTTGTAGGATTTATAGAATCTTTAATGGGATTTATAGAATCTACAGAAGTATTAGACTGCATGGGATTTATAGAATCCACCTGCATAGCATTCTTAGATTCCATACTATTTTGTGTGGCTATATAGTCGTTTGATAATTGCGTGATTTGTGCGTTTTGAGCTGGGGTTTGCATACTTTCTAGCTGTTTTAGTGCGTTTGCTATCTCTCGTATTTTCTGGGCTTCAAGCATTTTTAGAATGGTTAATAACAGACAAAAATCACTATCGCAATCAAGCTGCAACATAGCCTTAGAATCATTAATAATATTCGCATAACGCATGCCTAAAACGGGCGGGATTTGTGGTATCTCTTCTAGCATTTTATTCTTAATATAAAGGCTTAACTCATCTAATATCATCTCAATCTCATAGCCCTCCAGCGATTTAGCAAACTTTATACATTCCTGCATATCCTTTCTTAAAAGGGCTTGAAAAAGCGTGTCAAAGGCACTTGGGTCTAGTGCGCCTAGCATATCGGCTAACTTCTGCGTATTAAGGCTATTTTGACAAAAGACAATGGCTTGGTCTAGCAAGGTTAGGGTATCTCTAAGGCTTCCATGTCCATTTCGTATCAGCATATCTAGGCTTGCTTCATCGCTACTTACATTTTCTTTTTGCAGGATATGTGCTAGGTGATTTTTTAATGCTGTTGTTGGAATCTTTTTAAAGCGAAAATGTTGTGTGCGACTTAGTATTGTCGCCGGGACTTTTAGCGGGTCTGTGGTAGCTAGGATAAATTTCACATAGTTTGGTGGCTCTTCTAGCGTTTTTAAAAGTGAGTTAAACGCCTCTTTTGTTAGCATATGGACTTCATCTATGATAAAGATTTTAAATCGTCCCATTGTAGGCTTGTATTTGGTCTGCTCGATTAAATCTCTCATATCATCAATCTTTCTATTACTCGCACCATCAAGCTCTGTAATGTCTAAATGAGCGCCTTTTAATGCGGCGATACAATTCGCACAAGTCCCGCAAGGACTAGAGGTAATGCCCCTTTCACACTGCAGGGATCTAGCTAAGATTCTAGCTGATGAGGTCTTACCACTCCCTCTTAAGCCGCTAAATAGATACGCATTAGCGATTTTCTTACTATCTAGGGCTAGACACAATGTCCTTGCGACACTTTCCTGCCCTACGAGTTCAGCAAAAGTTTTTGGTCTGTATTTTAGGGCAAGGGCTATTGCCTCTGTGCTTTCAGTCTGTGCTACATTGCTTTGTGCTAGAATCTCGTTTTTGGAATCTTTTGGCTGTGGGATTAATATATGATTTTGTGTGGTGGTTTGGTTGGTCTGTGTTTTTTGCTGCATTATAGGCTGTGTTTGGCGTGAATGCGTGCTATTTTGTGTCATTGAGAAAATATCAAGCGGCTTTGTAAATACAAGTTTATGGTCAATGGGATTTGGTGAGACTCTGTTTATATCCCATGGTGGCATATTTTCATCAGTTGTATGTGTAGTTGTATTATCCATTAAAATCCCCTATTTATTCTACAAGTTAAAGAGTGAAATTATAACAAAATAGCTTAATATTGCGATAAAGCCTTACACTTTATTACAAAAGTTAAGGATTTTGGGTATAATAGGCGGGTTTCTTGTGGTTTGTGGCTTAAAGGATTAGATATGATTATAAGCAAATATTGTGCGAGTGGTAATGACTTTTTGATATTTCATAGCTTTTTGGAGCAAAATCGTGCGAAGATGGCAGTGGAGCTTTGCAATAGATTCTATGGGATTGGGGCTGATGGCATGGTTGTAGTTTTGCCTTATGAGAGTAAAGATTCTAATATCGCATATAAATGGGAGTTTTACAATGCTGATGGCAGTTTTGCTGGTATGTGTGGAAATGCAAGTAGAGCTGTAAGCCTATATGCTTTTCATAATAAACTTGCTACGCAAAATCATAGTTTTCTAAGTGGAGCGGGGATCATTGATACAAGCATTAAAGAAATTATAGATTCAAAACATGCTTATGTGCAAAGCAATCTTGGCGAATATGTCCTGCAAGGCAATATCGTTGAGAATAAAAAGGGGAGTGTCTATGAGTTTGAGCATATTATCATGCGTATCCCGCATTTAGTGTATTTTGCTACTTCTATGAAAGAGTTTAATTTGCTTAGCAATGACTTAGAGTTTCTCTCACATTTAAGACATAAGTATGATGCAAATGTAAATATTGCTATAAGAGAGAATGATAAAATCTATTATGTAACCTTTGAAAGGGGGGTAGAAAATATCACACAAGCCTGTGGCACAGGTGCATGTGCGGTATATGTCAGCCTAAGAGATTTTAGCAAAACCTATACGCTTATACCACCAAGCAAAGAGAAATTGCAAGTATCTTATAATAATGGCTTAATCTATTTCTCTGGACTTGTAACAAAAGTGTGTGATTGTGTTTTGTAATTTGTGTCAAAGGAATTATTAATGAAAGAGAATGTAGATAGTAAAGATACTAGTGTTTTTGCTGATATTTATGAAGATAAGCGAATGTTTAATGTAGATTCTAAAACAGCATGTTTTATTAAGCAAGGCGGTATGTCGAAAGTAGATTCTAATCTTTGTCATATTGAGCGTAGCGAAATGTCTAGTGTAGAGTCTATGTTACATTTAAATAAACATAAAGCTTTATCCACAAAGCTATGGAATCTAGACTTTAAAATAGATTCTAAACAGAATCTTTTGCTTGATCCTACACATAAAATTATTGTAGAAAATACCCACAAAAAATCCCTTAATTTTTACAATAAAAAAAGTAAAATATCTAAGAAACTAAACTCAACCTATTCACATATAAATATAGATTTTAAAGCAACACTATCTCTACACTATCTCTATAAATCCATATATAGAATCTTATCTATATTTTTATTTAGCCTTATATGCAGTATATATACAGCAAATGCCAACACAATCACAGATAATAAAACCCAAACAAACCCCACACAAAATAAAACAACACAATCACAAAAAGTGCAAATAAAAGGCGATACCCTAGTCATACAAGATGCCTCATGCCAATCGGGCAATAAATCGCTACTCAAATCATTACAAACAAAAGATTCCAAAAATACAACGACATTGCAAGAATGCGATGATATAAATCATAAATAGTTATGTCATATTAATATAAAGTCTCTCATAGTAACCAAGACTGAGTGAAATGTTACTAAAAAGCGGGGTTAAAGATTTGGGGTTTTGAGCATGTATATGGAGTGAATATTGTATTGCTTGCATGATTATTGATTTTTATATCCACAACTTGGATAGACAATGTTGTTTTAGTGCCAAATATAACAATAGGCAATCTAATTATAGAATTGGTTGTTATGTATCAATATCGGCTAAAATCTAAATTATGCTAAGATTACAAATTAAAATTCCATAAAACCCCCAAAACAAGTTACTACAAGGAAAAATATGCGTAAGCAAAACAAAGCAAAGCAAAATCGCACACAAAATAAAAAAGAAAAATTTATAATTAATAGGGGAAAATACAAAGGCTTAGGGCTTTTTTTAGAATCTAATAGCACGACACGACCTACAAAAGCCCTTGTGAAAAAGTCCTTTTTTGATACCATGCAACATAACCTTTATAATAAAGTCTTTGTTGAGTGTTTTGCAGGGAGTGGTCAAATGGGCTTTGAAGCCTTATCTCTTGGGGCTAGTTCGGCTGTATTTTTTGAGAAAAACATGGGGGCTTTTAAGAATCTATGTGAAAATATCAGTCTATTTTGGCAGAAACATAAGAACTATCATAGAGACACAAACGATTCTATAACCACGCCTTTTAGCATAAACGCACACTATAAAGATTGTCTGCAATCACAGGATTCTATAATGAATTTTGCAAAAAACACAGATTTTCAAGTAAAAAATGATATAATTCCAGCTTTAAATTCCACAATGCAAACAAATCAATTTGTATTATATATGGACCCACCATTTGCATGTCGAGAAGGTTTTGGCGATATTTATACAAAGATTTGGCATTTTATAGAATCTTTTGATGAAAATTTTACGCAAAAAGTCGATATGATAGTCATTGAAAGTATGAGTAATATCCAGCTTGATACGCAAATAGGGATATTTCAGCTTGTGAAAAAAAGTAAGTTTGGACAGACGACTTTGATGTATTTTACAAAATAAAGGAGCAAACATGGCAGAAGAAGAAAAACCAGCCGCAGAAGAGAAAAAGGGCAAAGGACTTATTTTTATCATTATAGGCGTTGTTGTTGCGGTGCTTATACTTATTGGTGTAGTTGTGTTTCTGTTTATGGGCGGAGATGAAGAGGGCGATCATGGTGGTGGCAATGCAGCGCCACCACCACAAATCGCAAATCTAACGCCAGAGCAGCAAGCATTACTGCAAAATGAAGCATATAAAAATCCTGTTGCTATCATGCCTTTAGAGAAAGATTTTATCATCAATCTAAAGTCGCCGGATCCAGAAAATATGCGTGTTGCAGGCTTTGCTAAGTTTAGGGCTACACTTTTACTTGCTGATAAAAATGCGGTAAAAGAGGTCGATGCGAAGCTTGATATTGTAAGAGGTGTTATCGCTGATGCTACGAGTGCTTATCTTGCTACTGAGTTACAAGGTTCGCAAGGCAGACAAAAACTTGCTAATGCGATTGTAGTAAGCCTTAACTCTGTGCTCACAGATGGCAAGGTAGCAGCAGTTGTATTCCCAGATTTTATTATACAGCCTTAAGATTTCAAGGCTTTAATGCTAGATTAAAAGATTCCTAGAATCTTGTTAAGGAAAGTTATGAAACACATATTGTTTATATTATTGTGTATGTTTGGTTTTAGTGTTGTGCATGCTGATGAAAACGCCTATTATGGCGTATATCGCAATGCAAAGGATTTATATCCAATTGAAAAAGAGTTTGTCATGATGCTAAAACCATCAAATCCAGATGATTTACGCACTGCTGGCTATGCTAAGTTTAATGCGACAATTATTATGAGTGATAAGGCGGCAGCTAAAGAGCTTGATGCAAAGATTGAGATTGTGCGTTCTGTTGTCGTTGATACTGTGAGTGGCTTTATGAAGACAGACTTGCAAGGTGCACAAGGCAAACAAAAACTTGCTGCAACACTTACTGCGAGTGTGAATGCAGTTTTGACAGATAGTAGTATAGTAGGCTTTGTCTTCCCAGACTTTGTAATCCAGCCTTAATATAGCTTCATTATGAATCTTGAAATTGGCACAGATATTATTGCCACATCACGCATAAAAAATGCCATTGCAAAGTTTGGCTTGGGTTTTTTAGAGCGTTTTTTACTACCAAGTGAGATGTTACTTGCTTATAAAAATAAAGAGAAACTATTGCTATATAATAAAGATTTTAAAATCTTGTCTCATAAATTTATATCCACTAAAACACATTTTTTCACACAAGAAAGCCTAGATTTATATACCACGCAAATGCAGGATATTTTCAATGATTTACAAGCAAATTTCACAATAGAATCATATAAGATTGACACAATAGCAGGATTTTGGGCGATAAAAGAGGCATGTTCTAAAGCACTTGGTGTTGGCATTGGCAAAGAACTTGGATTTCATGATATGTGTATATACAAAGATATATATGGAAAGCCGCACCTAGCCCTACATGAAAATAAATATAATAATTTTAGAATGCAAAAAATTGCAATTAGCATGAGTCATGACTGCTTAAATGCCATTGCTGTGTGTGTTATTACTTTTAATGAAGCATGATGTTTATAATTAAAAAGCATGTTTTAGGTGTTTTCCATATTTGTGGGTTTGCCAAGCTTTAGCTTTTTAGAATCTGTATTCTAACTTTTACAACCCAGATTTTAAAACAATACTTCAAGTGATTAGTAGCATTGATATGCTTTAAAAAACACAGATCGCATAATAAGTCATAGCAAGAAAATCTAATCCTTTGCAGCGACTAAAGTGGCGATCATTCACGCATTTTCTATCAATATGCTTCCACTCTCACACCAATGGCATAACCTTTTTAGCGATATATTCTAGCTCTTCTTGCATATTAGCACACTGGATTATAAGCAAATCTAGCCCTGCTTCTTTATAGGCTCTAATCTTTTGTGCTACGCTCTCCGGCGTGCCAACTAGATTTGGTCGCAAACCGCGATTAGACACGCTATATTCTTGCTTACTTATCTCTACATCAAGCTGTGAATTGCCTGTAAAATTCTTATAAGAGTTCTCATAATCGGCATAATTTTTAATGGTGGTAATCCGCTTTAGCTCTTTTTGTGCTTCTTCTTCACTATCACGCACAATCATATACACCGCCATACCAAAGCCCTTAAATGGCGGCAATCCTGCCCTTTTCTTTCGCTCTTTCATATCAGTAATTTTTGCTTTCACTTCATCAAGTGTGCCGCCGTGCAGGAGATAAAAGTCTGCAAATTGTGTGATAGCATTCCTACCTATCTCGCTCTCTCCCCCGGCATATACAAGCGGAATCTTGGGCGGTTTAGGCTCGTTATAGGAATTTTCAAAGCTAAAATACTTGCCCTTATGATGAAATGGGCTTTTACTCCAAAATCCGCGCAAAACATCGGTGTATTCGTGTGTGAGTGTATATCTATCATCGTGCGCGTCAAAGTTTATGCCATATTGCCTAGCCTCCTCTTCCCACCACGCTGATACCATATTGATAGAAAATCGCCCATTGCAAATCTGCGAAATCGTGGCAATCTGCTTTGCCGTGAGTGCTACTTGATGATACTGCGGACGCAAAGCCGCTAGAATCTCAATGCTTTGTGTAACCGCTGCCAAACCATTAGCGATAGCCCACGCATCAAGGGCAGGGGCTTTTTCACCCTTAATGTCATTCAAATACAGCTCTGGCACAAGGGTGAGTGTATAGCCTAGATTCTCCGCCTTTACCGCTAAATCGCGGATATACTCCCAAGAACACTGCGTGCTATCATCATCTACATTCCTAAGCCAACTGCCAAATACCGGACTCCAATACCCAAACTTCATCTTACGCTCCTTTATTGTTTGTCAAACTGCTCTTTTAAAAAGCTAACAAGTCTATCTGCCGCTGCCACGCCGCCACTCTCTCTAATCTTAGATTCTAGTGTGGAGTTGTAGTTTGTGTTTGTGTTTATATCATAGACCACAATATCCCCACTCACACTCTCAATAAACTCAATCCCTGCCACAGCGATATTATGCACTGCTAAAAACTGCTCCAAACACCGCACAATAGGGCTGACAAAATCTATCTCTTTCCGCAAACTAAACTTATCCCCAACGCCCACTTCACACGCCGCCCCAGCAAGAGCAGGTCGCTTTGTAGATTCTGCTTTAGAATTTGCCGACTTAGAATCCCTACTAGAATCCACTTTAGAATCTAAAGAATCTATTTGACACGCATCAGCTGGGCATAGCTCAAATGCCCCATTGCTTGTATCCACTCGCACCGCATAATGAAACTTCCCGCCGATAAACTCACATCGCGTAATAAACGCTTCCCTAGATTCTACATACTCTTGCAAAAGCGTAATGCCATCAATTGGCAGCTCAAAATCGCTAGAATCCACATAGCCCCTAAACTCATTTATATTTTCAAAAAGTCGCACACCTAAGCCCTTGCCGCCTTGATTATGCTTTGTGATAAAGGGCTTGTTACCTAGCTTTTTGGTAAAGCTATTCGCTACATCTAGCAAACTTTTTTTCCCAAATACCGCAAGTGTTTTTGGTGTTTTAAAATCCACGCCTTGAGACTTAAAAAAGGATTCTAAAAACAAAGCCTGTTTAACCTTGCTGACCTCAAGCTCTAGCACAGAGCTGCCATTTATCACGCAACGCCCATAGCTTTCTAGCCACGCTAACAACGCACGACCATATTCCTTAGAAAAGGCATTATCACGCGTATGACTTGAGGCACTAAGCCTACTCCAAAACACCCCATTTGGTGGGATAGAATCTAGAGTGATCCCCCCTTGTGTCAAAAGGATTTCATTAAATCTCACCCCAGCCCTATCAAATGCCTCTTTAAAAGGCGGTATCCACTCGGGATTTTCGTGGATTATGTAAATGCCTTGCGGCAGTGAATCATATAACATAGTCTTGCTCCTTATTGTGTTTAAATCGCCCTGTGTTCGCATAATCATTGATTGTGCTTTTAGCCCCGCCCACACGATAGCGTGAAGCGATATGACTAGAATCTAGCCTATCGCCCTTGCCAAAGAGCTTGTGCCGCAGTGAGCCTTGTGCGTATTCTCTTTTATACACGCCGCGATTTTGAAGCTCTGGCACGATGAAACGCACGACATCTTCAAAGCTCCCGGGCGTTGTCGCATAGGCTAGATTAAAGCCATCAGCATCGCTATATGCGATCACTTCTTGTAAAATATCGCAAACTTGCGATGGTGAGCCTACAAACTTTGGTCCTTGACAGCCTAGCCCTGTGAGCTTTAGCAAGTCTTTTAGTCGCCACTCCTTGCCAGATTCTGTCGTGGAGTTACTCAAGGCTTCTACTTGTGCGACTATGGCGTTTGATTTAATGTTGCTTAATGGATCTTCTAAGTCATAGCGGCTTAAATCCACGCCAAGCCAACCAGAATTTATCACTAAAGAGCCTTCCTTGCTAGAGTAACTAAGCAAGTCATTATACTTAGCCTGTGCTAGATTCTCATTCTCATCAGTGATAATGGTAGCTAGAATGTAGATTTTGGCACTATATGGATCGCGTCCGGCTTGTATCAAAGCTTCTCGCACTTGTTTGACGGCGATTTTAGCGTATTCCTTTGTAGGAGGGGCTATGAAAATAGCCTCTGCGTGAGTAGCGGCAAACTGCCTACCACGCGTAGAATTCCCCGCTTGAAATAGCACCGGTGTGCGTTGGATACTTGGCTCACACAGATGAATGCCCGGGACATCAAAGTATTTGCCGTGATGTCCTATGTGATGGATTTTATTTGGATCGGCAAAGTCCCCACTCTCCCTATCTAAAATCACCGCAGAATCTTCCCAGCTACCCTCTAGTAGCTTATAAATCACTTCCATATATTCATCAGCCACATCGTAGCGTTCATTGTGCGGCAGCTCACTTGAGCCCATATTTTTATTTGCACTTGGTAGATAGCCTGTAACGATGTTCCAGCCGATCCTGCCCTTTGTAAGATGATCAAGTGTGCTAAGGCGTCTAGCAAAGGGATAGGGATGCTCAAAAGGCACGCCAGCAGTTACCCCAAAGCCTATGTGCTTAGTAACTGCCGCACCAATCACGGCAAGTTGTGTGGGGTCATTGACAGGCACTTGCAGGGCAGTCTTTAACGCCCCACAATCATTGCCCCCATAAATATCATACACGCCCAGCACATCAGCGATAAACACCGCGTCAAACAGCCCCTTTTCAGCGATTTGTGCGATATTCTGCCAATATTCAATGTCTTTATATTTTAGGGCTTGGTCGTTTGGATACCGCCACAGCCCCGGACTTAAATGCGAAATACAATTCATTTCAAAAGCATTAAAGCTAATTTGTTTTGTTAATCCCATATTGTTCTCCGTTTTGGAATCTTGTGTTGTGATTTATAAATCGCATTATATCAGTAAATTTTTAAAAATACAATATGTAATTTTAATTTTTTACATTTTTTTAAACTTTTTTATAGATAAACTATAATATATAATTATTAAATAGCCATTTTTATAATTAAAATTACATAAAATATAGTTTTATACTTATTTTATTGTAATAAATAGTAGGCTATAAAACTCTGCTGATAATACAAAGACATAGAATCTAAATCGATATAAGAGATTTCAGAAACTCGTAACTATGCTATAATCTTGCTTTTAAAAATATGATACGAAAAGTTTAAGTGCAGGGAAATTACATGAAGGTTGGCTATATACATTTTTATGGTTTAGGTGATAATATTTTCGCACTTGAGCCACTTTTTGCATTAAAAGCAATATTTAAGTGCGAAGTAATTGTCTTTGGTAATGCGATTATGAAAAATCTATTACTACATTGTGATTTTGTGGATTTTGTGCATGATATACAAGGTGATATTGCAAGTCATATTGATGTATTTAACTCATATCATCTTGATTATGCGATTCTTACAAATTGTAAGCGGTGTTATCTCTATCCCCTGCAAGCAAGCAATGTTAAAACAATTATTACAACTACAAAGATACCTAGTCTCTTTTCCATGCGTTGCAAGACTATCCCCATGCATCTTTTACCAAAATATCGCAACATGACACGATATGAGCAGGGTCTAAGCTATGTGCGAAAAATCAATCCAAAGTTATTTGACACAAAAATAAAGACAATCTGTCTTAATAATGCGAAAGTAAAAACTACACAGGAACAAAAAGAAAAGGTAAAATCTTTTATTGCTAATCATGCAAAAACGAGGGGGGGGGGGGGTAATTCTAAACTCATTTTAATTAATCCCTTTAGTCATACAGCCACACATACGCTTCCTTTAGAATCTTACATAGAGATTATAGCCCATATTAGCAATATGCAAAATTGTATCCCAGTCGTTGCCACCTATCCACAAATACATGACTACTTTTTAGAAGCACTATCTACATGGAAAAATGAAACCAAGCAAGAAATTTCAAATCTTATTATCTTTCAAAATGATGATGATATATTAAATCTTGCTGCATTGATAGAAGAAATGGATTATGTCATTAGCCCAAGCACAGGCACAATACATCTTGCTTCAAATCTAGGCGTGCCAACAATAGGATTATTTTCAGCGTATGACACAAAGAAATGGGGGACAAAGAGTAAGCAATATGTGATTTTACCTTATGAAAAAACGCAAATGAATGAAAATGATATACAACAGGCTATAACACAAACATTGCATATATTGCAAGACAATATTAGGAATTAATAATAAAATGTAGTTATGTTTTATTAAAAAAGTTTTAGCATAGAATCTACGAGAGAAAGCATAAATTTTTCTAGATTCTTTAAGTCTTTATGCAATTCTACATACAAAAAAGCTTATTTTATAACTTTATAAATCATAAAGATTCAATACAAAGCCAGATTAAAATACAAGTAGAGTTTATAGAATCTCTAAAAAGATTCTAAGTGTAACATTACAAAAAAGCTTAATAGCAGAATCTAAAATATAGCTTTAATAGCCAAAACAGATTCAATATAAAATAAGATTCAAAGCGACAATAAATCTTTAAAACTACAAAACAAACCTTAACAACCACATCAAAATACCAACAGAATCTTTATAAAGATTCCATATAAAATCATTCAACCGTAACGCTTTTAGCTAGATTTCGTGGCATATCCACATCATTATTAAGCCGCACTGCTATCTCTAATGCTAAAAGCTGCAAGACAACCATCATGGAGAAAAACTCTTCCATATAGCTTTCAAATTGCGGAATCTTTACGATATCATCAGCGAGTTCAAAATCAATGGGACTAATCGCACAGATTGTAGAATCTCTTGCAATGAGTTCTTCTACATTGCTTTTATTTTTTTCATATAATAAATTCTTAGGCATAAGTGCAAGAGTGAATAACTCACTATCAGCAAGGGCTATAGGACCATGCTTCATTTCCCCACTAGGATAACCCTCTGCGTGTAGATAGCTAATCTCTTTTAGCTTCAAAGCCCCCTCTAATGCGAGTGGATAGAAAATATCCCTACCGATAAAGAAAAAGCCATGTCCATGCAAATATCGCTTTGATAATCGCTTGATTTTTTCATGCAGATTCTGGTTTATATGTGTAGCACTTCTTGCATGTAGCATAGCCCTTGTCTCACTCTTTAAGCCAACAGAATCTATACAGCCCCTTTTGTATCCAAGCAACACTGAAAAGATCCATAGCACCATAACTTGTGTCGCAAATGCCTTTGTGCTTGCCACGCCTTTTTCTGTCCCAGCTCTTGTAAGCAGACAATAATCAGCTAAACGCACCATCGAGCTATTATCCACATTGCATATCACAAGTGTTTTTAAGCCTTTTTCTTTCGCAAGTTTTAGGGCTTGAAGTGTATCAGCAGTCTCACCACTTTGTGAGATAACGATAAAAAGCTCATCAGATTCTAACATAGGCTTTGCATAGCGAAACTCACTTGCAATATGCGTTGTCGTGCGGATTTTCGCTTTTCTCTCTAAGAGATATTTACCAACTAATGCACTATGATAGCTTGTCCCACACGCACAAATCGCAATGCTTTTAAAGGCATTAAAAAAGTTAGAATCTAGCTCTTCAAAACACACGCTCCCCTCACTCACTCGCCCCACCATTGTCTCAAGCAAAACGCTTTCTTGCTCGTATATCTCTTTTTCCATGAAATAGCGATAACCATCTTTTTGTGCCTTCTCTTTACTCGCATTAAAGGGCTTTATCTCATACTTTAAGTTTTGTATTTCATCTACACTAATGCTTCCATACACCCCATCATCAAGGTAAATCACACTATCTATAAGCCCTATGAGTGCTGCATCACTACTTGCAAAAAAGACTTCATTAGGATTATTTTTATTAAAGCCGATTAGAAGTGGGGAGTGCTTTTTCGCATAAAAGATTCTATTAGAATCTAGTTTTGTGATAAGTAGAATCGCAAAAGAGCCTTGCAATCGCTTAATCGTTGCTTCAAAAGCTTCCTTTGGCGAGAGCGTTTGCGTATAAGATTCAAATAAATGCACGATTGCTTCTGTATCTGTTTGACTTTGAAATTGCACGCCTTTTGCTTGTAACTCTTCTTTTAATTCCTTATAATTTTCAATGATTCCATTATGGATAATCGCGCTTTGTGTGCCACTATGCGGGTGTGCGTTGCATTCTGTTGGTTTGCCATGCGTAGCCCAACGCGTATGCCCTATGGCTAGTCCATAGCCCTCAAATGATATGTTTTGTAGCTTCTCACTCAAATTCTCTAGCTTTCCTACCGCACGAAAGGACTGAATCTTTTCATTTTGCAAAACCGCCATACCAGCACTATCATACCCACGATACTCTAGCTCTTTTAAACCATTTAAAATCACACTTTTTTTATCTCTATCACCGATATATCCAACGATACCACACATTGCTAACTCCCTATAATAATTATTTTTATAATACTACCCAATCTATTTCAACTCTGTTTTAATAGGCTATTGGTTTTAAATGCTTGTGCTGTATGTAATGCAACAATGCCATAAAATCTGGATTTTGCAGAAATTGCAGGTGTTATTATGGTTGTATTTCCAACTCGTTTGATTTTTAGCAACCTTGTTCACAAAGGTTAAACTATCGCGCTTAAGTTTGTGTAAAAAACTTATGAAAATAGATCGGTTTTTTGATTATGATAATATGTATATATCATAATTTATACAATCATCAACTACGTCTTGGTTGCTTATTCTGTATTTAACATAATTTTGTCTTTGTGCCAACTTACTCATAATCATACCTTGATTTGTCATACATTGCAAGTAATCTTTGCGGGTCAATATTCTCTTTTATTTTAAATTCTGCAAGAGTATCACAAGTATCCACAAAATCTAAAAATTCCACAACTTTGTGATAGTGTGGGCGATTATTAAAATCATGCACCAAGATTCTTGTATTTGCTTTACAATATATAATACTTGCAAGTATGCAGGCTACTCTAAATCTGCCATCAACAAACACCATACTAAAATCATTGCGATGGGTAAAAATCTGTTTAGAATAGTTAGGGAAACTCTCTCTTTTGTTTAACTCCAAAGGTACACCCCATGCACCAGTTTTACCTATATCAACATGAAAAAATGATAGTCTTTGCGTAGATAAATTTTGTTTTATCATATCCCATTCACTTAAATGTGCCAACCATTTCTTATCAGACTCTACACTTGTAATACGCATATTAGAATGCAAAAGAGCCAAAAAGGTTGAGCCACCGGAACCAAACTCAAGGTATTCACCCCCCCCCCCCCCACGATTTGATTATGCGTTTTAAAAGCGTTTTCTAAATATTCTCGTTCCATAGCAGACATTACTAAAGGAAAGTGCGTGGGGTGCATACTGCCTTTATCCTTTTCTATCATTTGCCTTTGTTTATACGCCTTTCTCTTCTTTCTAAAATAGCTCAACATGGTATCCCTTTTTCTAAATTTATCAAATCAACCTAAAACTTTTTTACAACACCTCAATATCCGCAGCGATAGCCCCGCTTCGTTTCATAGTTTCTAAGATAGACACAATGCTTTGTGGGCTTGCCCCAAGTCGCTGCAATGCCCTTACTACACTTGCAACAGTTGGTGTTTGCCCATTGCTACTTAGTGTGTTTGTCTGTGGGTCAAGTGTCATAGAATCTACTTTTGTGCTTTTATCATTTGTATCAAATTCATTAGTAATCTTTAGTGTTAAATCCCCATGAGTAAGCACGATGGGCTGCACGCTGATACTTAAGCCAGATACGATTGTGCCAGACTTTTCATCTATTACTATTTTCTCTCTAGCAGAGTAGGGGATATCTACTTCTTGGACTAAGGCTAGAAACTCAATCATGCTTAAATTATTTGGCTTATTAATCTTAATCGTTCTAGAATCTAGAGCAGTAGCGGAGTTATCCCCAAAGACTTCATTGATCTTATTTTGCACTTTTATAGCGTTTTGAAAGTCTGATTTCTTAAGGCTTAGAGTCGTGCTTGACTGATTTGCAAGATTATAGATAACTTCCTTTTCAATCGTTGCCCCACCATTAATAGTCCCGCTCACAAGGCTATCGCCCTTACCTACACTAATAGCACCTTGGGCTACCGCATAAATCTGCCCATCAACCGCATTTAGCGGTGTCATCACAAGTGTGCCACCTTGCAAGGACTTTGCATCCCCAATGCTAGAAATCTTTATATCGATTCTATCGCCCTGTCTTGCAAATGGCGGTAGGGAAGCGGTTACCATGACTGCCGCGACATTTTTAGACTTAATATCATCGGCAGTAACCTTTACATTCATAGTCTCTAGCATGTTTGCCATAGATTGTGCGGTAAATTTTGACCCGCCCTTATCGCCTGTGCCATTTAGCCCGATAACAATACCATAGCCCATAAGCTGGTTATCCCTCACACCAGCGATATTTGTGAGATCGCCAATCTTTTCAGCCTGCAGCGCCGCAACAAAACATAATGCTAAGATAAGACTTCTAATCATATAAATCCTTTTAATGTAAAAAATCCTTTTGTCATTGTAGCACAAACCTATCCACAATAAACACACTCAAAGCAAAAGCAATACCATAGCCAATAACATTTTACATTAAGCGTATTTTTTGTAAATAAAGCACACATAAAAATAATGTATAATGCAAAGCAAAATACCCAAAAATCAAGGAATACATATATGGATATACGAGCAAAATATATAGAGTTTTTTAAAAGCAAAGGGCATAAGGTTTATGATTCTATGCCTTTAGTGCCAGATGATGCAAGTTTGCTTTTTACCAATGCGGGAATGGTGCAGTTTAAGGATATTTTCACAGGCAAGATTCCAATCCCAAGTCCCAATATCGCTACAAGCTCACAGCTTTGTATCCGTGCGGGTGGGAAGCATAATGATTTAGAAAATGTCGGCTACACAGCGCGCCATCACACACTTTTTGAAATGCTTGGCAACTTTAGCTTTGGGGCGTATTTTAAAAAAGAGGCGATTGCGTATGCGTGGGAGTTTGTAACAGAGATTTTAGGCTTTGATAAAAGCCTTTTATACGTAACGATTCACGAAAGCGATGATGAAGCTTTTGAGCTATGGTGCGAGCATATAGAATCTAGTCGCATTAAGAGAATGGGCGATAAGGATAACTTCTGGCAAATGGGCGATACAGGACCTTGCGGACCTTGCAGTGAGATATATGTGGATCAAGGAGCAGAGTTTTTTCATAGTGAAGAAGATTATTTTGGCGGTGAGGGGGATAGGTTTTTAGAGATATGGAATCTTGTGTTTATGCAGTATGAAAGAAGTGCTGATGGGACTTTGACACCATTGCCTAAGCCTAGCATTGATACAGGTATGGGGCTAGAGCGAGTGATAGCGTTGAAAGAGGGTGAGATAAATAATTTTGATTCTAGTCTTTTTGCACCCATAATGCAGTGTATTAAGGAGCTTACAGGTAAGAGCTATTACCGCGATAGTGTGTTGCTTAAAAACACGATGGGCTTTGCAAAAGATATAATAGATTCTTGTAAGAAAGACATTGCAAGCTTCCGCGTCATCGCTGATCACGCGCGTGCTGTCGCTTTTCTACTCGCACAAGGGGTGAATTTTGACAAAGAGGGCAGGGGCTATGTTTTGCGTAGAATCTTACGCAGAGCAGTTAGGCACGGCTATTTGCTGGGCTTAAGAAAAGCGTTTTTATATGAAGTCGTAGGGGTAGTGTGTGATTCTATGGGCGGACATTATAGCTATTTGATAGAGCGTAAAAACGCCCTGCAAGAGCAATGCAGGGCAGAAGAAGAGCGGTTTTTTGAGACGATAGAATCGGGAATGGCGTTGTTTCAAACCGAGCTAGATTCTATGCGGCAAAAGAATGAAAAAAGTTTTAATGGTGAAATAGCCTTTAAACTCTACGACACTTACGGCTTTCCGCTTGATTTAACACAAGATATGTTGCGTGAGCTTGGCTTGGGCGTGGATATGCAGGGCTTTGAAAAATGTATGCAGGAGCAAAAAGATAGAAGCAAAGCACACTGGAAAGGAAGCGGCGATAGTGTAAAAGATGGCGATTTTAATGCACTTTTAAGTGAGTATGGAAAGAATGAGTTTGTAGGCTATGAGCGTATGAGTGTGGAATCTAAGATTCTAGCCCTTTTGGATTCTAACTTTAAAAGAGTGGAATCTTTACAGGCAGGGCAAGAGGGCTGGGTGATGTTGGAATCTACGCCGTTCTACCCAGAGTCAGGCGGACCGGTGGGGGATAAAGGAATATTAAAAAATGATTCTCATATTGTTACACAAGTCCTTGACACCCAAAAATATTTTGGGCTAAATCTCTCTAAAGTCGTTGCCACAAGTATGCTAAAAGTGGGGGATTTGGTAAAAGCACAAGTAGATTCTAGTCGCTTTGAAATCATTAAGCACCACTCTGCCACGCATTTACTGCATTACGCCCTAAGGCAGATTCTAGGATCTCATATTGCTCAAGCTGGAAGCCTTGTAGAAGCAAATCGCCTGCGTTTTGACTTCTCTCACCCAAAGGCGTTAAGCGTCGATGAGCTAGAGCAAATAGAATCCCTAGTCAATGAAGAAATCGCAGAATCTTCCCCGCAGATTTGTGAGACTATGGGGATAGAACAGGCAAAAGCAAAGGGGGCTATGGCACTCTTTGGCGAGAAGTATGGGGAGAGCGTGCGTGTGATAACCCTTGGCGATTCTGTTGAGCTGTGTGGGGGGATTCATATCCACAATACCGCAGAGATTGGGAGCTTTTATATCGTGCGTGAAAGTAGCGTGAGTAGCGGGGTTAGGCGTATTGAAGCGGTGTGTGGCAAAGCGGCTTATAATTATGGCAAGGCAGCATTAGAATCTATAAAAAGCCTAAAAGAGCAGCTAAAAGCCCAAGATGTCCTGCAAGGTGTGGCAAAGCTGCAAAACGCTTTAAAAGAGGCAAGAGAGAGTGCGAACAAGGCAAAGCAGAGTGTCAAAAGCCTAGATTATGAAGAAGTCAATGGCGTGAAACTCATCGTGTTGAAACTAGATTTAGTGGAGGCAAAAGAGGCAAAAGACATTATAGATAGGGCGAAAAATGAGAATGAAAAGGTAGCGATTTTGCTTGTAACAGAATCTGGCGGCAAAGTCTCTCTAACCGCTGGAGTAAAGGGCGTATCTAGTCTCAAAGCTGGAGCGTGGGTAAAGCAAGTCGCACAAATCTTAGGGGGCAATGGTGGGGGCAGAGATGACTTTGCCACCGCTGGAGGCAAGGTTACAGAATCTAGCAAAGTCCAAGAAGCCCTAGATCTAGCAAAAAGCATTGCAAGAGAGAAATTAAATGGATAAAAAGAGTAAAGATGCGTTCAATGGTTTAAGCACACAAGAGTGGGCTAAAAATTCTCGTAGCGTGTGGAATGATCTTTCATCGCCAAGATCCAAAAATGCTTTAAAGCACGGAGCAACCTTTCCACAAAAACTAAGCGATAGAGTAATATCTCTATACTCAACAAAAGGCGATATTGTGCTTGATCCATTTTTAGGCACAGGCACGAGTGCAAGAAGTGCTTTAAGTCTAGAGCGAGATTTTATAGGTTTTGAGCTTAATATGGAATTTTATGAAGTTGCCTTAACATCTCTTAGACAAGATTCTAGTCTTTTTGATAAAAATAAATATAACATAAAACAAGGGGATTGTTTAGAGCTTGTAGAGGAGTTGGAAAACAATTCGTTGCAACTTACAATAACTTCACCTCCCTATGCGGATTTAATTCATAAGGTAGTAGATGATAGAACAAAAAGGCACAAAAAATCAGCATTTGTAATAGACAATAACGCAACTACAAAAATATATTCAAGAGATACACGGGACTTTGGCAATATGGATTTTGATAGCTATATGAATGCGGTTTTGCAGTTTATGCAAAAGCTTTATACAAAAACTAAAAGCAATGGTTATAATGTATGGGTGGTTAAGGATTATAGAGATACAAGAAATAAAATTCCTTATGTTGATTTGCATTCCAACATTGCTAATGCTGGAGTAAAGGCTGGGTTTAAGTATCACGATTTGATTATTTGGGATCAAAATGAAAGGCGTAGGCTAGTATTACTTGGCTATCCTAGCGTATTTTATGTCAATCAAAATCATTCCTTTATCGTTGTGCTTAGGAAGCCTTAATGTGTAAATATGATATAAATCTTTTGAGAAAACTTGATAGAATCCACCCTTATCCAGCAAAGTTTATTATTGATATGGCACTGCATTATATTTCAAATTATTCAAAACAAGGCGATATTGTGCTTGATCCATTTTGTGGAAGTGGCACAACTCTTCTGGCTTCAAGAATTTTAAAAAGAAATGCGATAGGGTTTGATATAAACTATATCGCCTATATTTTATCTCAATCTAAGATTTTGTATTTCAATGTTAATGATTTAAAATACCTTAAGGAATTTCAGCCAGACTCTTCATATATTGCTAATATACTACATAATTACGACAATATTTCGCATTGGTTTGAACGACAAAGTATAGAATCTTTATCAAGTATAAAAGAACAAATAAATAATTTTGTGGAAAACAATCATAGCTATAAAATATTCTTATATATGGTTTTTTCATCAATTATCAATATTGCTTCAAATCAAGATTCTGATACGAGATATGCAGCGATTAAAAAGCCACACATAAATAAATCTTTTATTTTTGATAAATTTAATGAAAAACTACATCAATCTATCGCACTTTATGAAAATTTAAATTTAAATGATAATCATTGTGCTATGTTTTTACATAATTCCAAAACACTTACTAAGAAATTTAATAGTGAAGTATCACTCATTCTTACTTCCCCACCTTATCCAAACACCTATGATTACTATCTTTATCATAAACACAGAATGTTGTGGCTTGATTTTAATGTGAAGTTTTCTATGGATAATGAAATAGGTTCAAGAAGGGAATATTCAAGCCTAAAATTACCAAAAGAGAAATTTAATAAGGATTTATTTGAAATTTTTTTTGAATGCAATAAGATTTTAAAACGACACGGCTTTGTTGTAATAATTATGGGTGATGGAAAAATTGCTGGGAAAATCTATCACGCAAAAGATGAATTGGTATCATTGTGTGAAGTTTTTCAATGGAAACTTATTAAGCATTCTTATAGTGAGCTAGATAAAACAAGTCGCTCTTTTTCAAGTGCTTTTCGCACTAAAAATAAAAAAGAGCATATTTTAATTTTTCAAAAGGCTTAATTATGGAAATACGCGTCTATGCAGAATGTTTGGAGCAAGGATTGGATTTTAAGGAATATTTACACAACATAAATTCTAGTTTTAATATTAAAAACATTTATCCAACAAAAGCTAGGGGCAATATTACAACAAAAGATTCTATTTTACAAAAAATTACTAAGCTTAAAGATTTTGATGTAATCATTACTATTGTTTCACACAATCAAGAAACCCCTATTTTATTAGTAGAATACTCAACTGCTGTGCCAACAGATGATCACAAAATGCAAAGAAGTGATGTATATTTTTATTCCAGCCTTTTTAAAATACCTGTTTTAAAGATTAGCCCACATTCAAAAGGTTTGTCCAATAATCACGGTGGTGGAGATAAAATCACACTTATAAGAGAACAAAATCTCACGCTAAAAATCAACGCTCTTGTGTATTTTATAGAGTGGGAAAGTGAAAATGATTTGTTGCTTACCAACCCTAAACGCAACTCTTGCATTCCCTACAATACTAAAATAGAAAATATACTTAAAAATATCTTATCAAAACATTTAAATTCCACTGCTTTAAATTTTTACGATGAGTTGCTTAGTGAAAATATGCAGTATTTTGATGAAAAGCATTTGGCGGAGCTAAAAGCCTCTTTTTCAAATTCTACAAGATTTCAAAAAGAAAACGAAAAACTTATTGTAAAAATTAATCGTTTTGGACACGCAATGGATCCTGATAGGGGAATTTTATTTTTTGTTAATGCTCTTTTTGAAGGTGAAAATATCATTACTAAAATTATTATAAAAAGAGAAAGGCAAAGTGGCAAGGAAAGCTACGACTCTCTTTTTGATGGTTTATCTACCCCTATACAAGATAAACTTCAAAAATTAATCAAACAGGATTTTAATGCAGACATTGCGTTAGAAGTTTTTAAAACAGCTACAAACATTAATGTTTTATGCAAAAAGAAAAATTCAAATCACTTTGAAATAGAGGATAACGACTTTAAAGATTTTTTAGAAAATTACAACAGCATTACTTATAAATCTATTTTTATAAACTCTAGTTGCTTAAGGTTATGCGACACTTATAGCAATATAATATGTGAATTATCTTGGAATGCAAATGTTGCAAAAGAATATTTATTGAGTCTAAAAGGTGGTATAAACAATGCAACAACTTTATATCCACTCACAATGCAAAATGCAAAAGAAGATATTATAACTTTTGCCAGTGTAGTTCTATTGCAGAAAATTGGAGCTAAAATTCTTAGCGTGAGTTATCCGGGAGCACAGGGTGATAAGGCTATACTTATAGGCAATGGTAGGCAGACAAAGAGAATTTATGTTGATATTATCGCTCATAAAGATTCTAAAAAATGTTTTGTTTTATTGCAAGAAAATAAAGAAAAGAAAAACGATTTAAGACAAGATGAGAAAAAACTTTTAGCTATTAAGGACAATCATTTTGATTCATTGCAGGAATTGTTTCATAAAATCCATACTTCTTACATAGAAAAAGATTCTTTATATTTAGGGCTTGGCTCAAAATTTAAGTTAGATTCTATATCACCATTTTTTAGTGTTGATTATATCTTTGCTTTTGAGATTTACTCTTGCGATAAATACACAAATATACTATGGAATGTAGCTATCATCAATCTTGATTTAATACATCTTTTTAAACCACTTTTAAATGCTGAAAATAAACTTCAAGGAATGATTAGTCTTGATTTGATTTATAAGGCTTAGGAAATATCATTTTAACTTTATAGAATCTTTTATCAAAGCCCTCCAAAAAGAGTGCATAAAAAGCGTGGTGCTGTGGCAAGAAAGGGAGAGAGAAGCTTACAAAAAGGTGGTAAAATAAGGCTGCAAAACACACAAAACTAAATAAAGTCAATAAGGAAAGATTCAACTAAATGAATACAATCTTTTATAAATCTAGTCAAAATATGAGCAAAGTGAGTGATTGCAGTGTGGATTTGATTATTACTTCACCGCCGTATTTTAATATCAAAGATTATGCGAAAAATGGCTACCAAGATTTGATACATTCTCATTCTAAAAAGGGCGATTTAGGTGCTATAAGTGAATATAAAATCTATATACAAGAGCTTTTAAAAGTATGGCGTGAATGTGAGCGGGTGCTAAAGCCAAATGGCAAACTGTGTATCAATGTGCCTTTAATGCCGATGTTTAAAAAGGATTTGAGAACGCATTATAATCGCCATATTTTTGACTTACAAAGCGATATACAGCATAGTATTTTAGAATCTACTTCTCTTTTTTTACTCGATTTATATATTTGGAATCGCACCAATACCACTAAAAAATTGATGTTTGGCAGCTATCCTTATCCACGCAATTTTTACGCGCAAAATACAAGCGAATTTATCACCATTTATGTCAAAGATGGCAAGCCGCAAAACACACCACAAGAGCTAAAAGAGCAAAGCAAACTTAGCCAAAAAGAATGGGTAGAATACACCAAGTAAATCTGGGATATACCTATACCAAATAAAAGTGATGTAGCCTTTGGCAAACACGCTGCCATTATGCCCGAAGCCATTCCTTATCGACTTATCAAGCTCTACTCTTTTATAGGGGACATTGTGCTAGATCCATTTGCTGGCAGTGGGACAACGCTAAAGGTGGCAAAGGAGCTAGAGCGGAATTTCATAGGCTATGAGATTTATCCGCATTATAAAAGTGTGATTGAAGAAAAGCTTAGGCAGTGTGGATTATTTGCAACACAAGGGCAGGAAAATGCTAAATAAAATTTATATACAAGATTGCTTTAGCTTTTTAGAATCTTTGGCAGATTCTAGCATTGATTTAGCCATAATTGATCCGCCTTATAATCTAAAAGTAGCAAATTGGGATAGCTTTAAAAGTGAAAAAGAGTTTTTAACATTTAGCTATAAATGGATAGATTTATTACTGCCAAAAATGAAAAAAAGCGGGAGTTTTTATATCTTTAATACCCCTTATCATTGTGCGTTATTTTTGCACTATTTACAAGGAAAAGCCGTGTTTCAAAACTTCATCACTTGGTATAAAAAAGATGGCTTAAGCACGACAAAAAACGCTTTGTAAATAATCAAGAATCTATTTTATTTTACACAATGGATTCTAAAAGCTATTATTTTGACCCAGAATCTATCCGTGTGCCTTATGAATCAACAAGCCGCATAGAACACGCTAAAAAAAATGGAATCCTAAAAAATGGCAAAAGGTGGTATCCAAACGAAAATGGCAAACTCTGCCCTGATGTATGGGAAATCACTAGCCAAAGACATAAGCAAAAAATAAATGGCAAAACGCAAAAGCTCCACCACCCAACCATAAAGCCTAAAGAGATGATCGAGCGAATGATAAAAGCAAGCTCTAAAAAGGGGGATTTAGTGCTAGATTTATTTAGCGGAAGTGGGACAACAAGCCTAGTAGCAAGGGAACTAGAGCGGAATTTCATCGGCTGCGAAGCGAGTATTGAATATGTGGATTCTAGCTTAGATATAAAGGGGTGTTAATGGATAAAATTTTACAAGAGATTTTACAAATAGATTCTAGCAGGGAGTGTATAAATTTTCTAGTAAAACGAGTGCAAAGTGATAATTATAGAGGGTTGCAAATCTCACAGCACAATCGCTACACGCAAAAAGAAATCCTAGTGATTTTACAAGAGATTTATGGGCTTTGTGGGGATAGATTATTACAAATCCGCACAAGCGATTTAAGCAAGCGACCATATAATATTGAAGGTGAAGAAAAGTATGCAGAACTTACGACAAAAATCGCTTCAAAGCTTGGGCGTTGCACGCAAGATTCTTTGCGTAAAAATATCTTTGTAGATTTGCATAGAATGGGGCTTATTGATAGATTTAACGCTAAAAAGAAACAATTAAATCCATTTGATAATGGCACGAAAAAATACATTGCTCTTACAGATTTTGGCATAGAGTTTTTACAAAGCACAGATATTTTCACGCAGAATTTATTTTTTACAAGGGCTTTGGAGAATCTTATGCAAGGTTTTGGCGAAGAGATATTGAGTATTATTTTAGAGCTAGATAAGCATTATTTGACAAGAGATGAAGTATTATTTTTTGCAACTTTTCTATATCAAAAACTAGATTCTAAAACTTATAATCGTAGTGATATTATCTCGCTCATTAGAGATTATAGAACTTTAAGTAAATTTCAAAAACAAGCTTTGAATGAAAAAATAAAATCCTATTGTGAGCCTAAAAATTTTAGTGGTGATAAAACACAAAAGAGAGACTTCCATAATTGGATAAATGAAACACAACAGATTCTAAGTCTCTTAACACAAATGGCATATTTTGAATACAATGAACACGATGTAAAGCTATATATCCGCACAGGAACTTATGGAATCTATGAGGACAATACCAAGCTTAAACGCTCCATTAAAGAAAAATATTTGTATTTCAAAAAGCACAATATCACAAAGGAAAAGGGCTTTGAATTACACCATATTGTGCCTTTGTGTTTGGCTGCAAGTAGGGCGGAATTTCAAGTTATAGACAAATGGGAAAATATGGTTTATATAGATGCTTTTTCACACGCAAAAATCACGCAAAATAATAATGCAAATATGCAACTAAGCTTTGAAAATGATAATGCAAATTTTAGTGATTTTAATGATTGTATTGTGCATTGTGAAAACAACACAAACATTAAATACGACACAAAAAAGCAAGAACTTATGCTAGATTATAATAAACGCATTTTAGATTCTAAAAATTGATTTAACTTTATAGAATCTTTCATCAAAGCTATCCAAAAAGAATGTATAAAAAGCGTGGTTTTATGGCAAGAGAGAGAAAGAGAATCTTACAAAAAGGTGATAGAAAACCAATAGATTTAAGCCTTTTATATAGATTCTATTCTTGCTAAATACCTTAGCAAAAGTGGCGGTAGTGGGAAAAATTACCCAGATATTAAGTTTGTTCTTACCGTAAATATATTGCGAAAATCGCCGTGATGATAGAAGTCAAAGGCACAAAGGTAGATTAAAAAAGCTTTAACCGCCGACATTGCGGACAGACTTTTTTTTAACTCCACTGAAGACCCATCTCCGCTATGAATGCGATAATGAAAGATGCAAGCACCTTGCAAAGTCCAAAAGAGATAAAAAACTAAAGTTTGGTTCTATAGAAATGTATCTATCAATGCTGTATTTAGATTCTACAAATCTATGATACAGCATTTTTCCTTTAAATGAAAATCGTAAGTAAATACAAGCGGGTATTAAGCATTAACATTCCATTCAGTAGGATGCTTTTAGGATCCGCGGTGTATCATTAAGAATATTTGCTATATTTTTAGCTGAATTATTTTTTAATAAATTCAAACAATCCTGTATTCCCATTATTTTGATATTCTGGTATAGAATCAAGACCACTTTGATAAATCTCTAGACGATCGTTTTGCCATTTCATACATTCTACAACATCGAGTGTGTTAATATAACCCATTTCAAGTATCTGCATTTCATCTAATACATCAATAATGGTTTGTGGTCGATACACTCTGTGTGCGTTAAAACACACTTTATCAATCTGCCCCACAGGCACACTAAAATATAGCTTGCCACCGGGTTTTAATACCCTTTGAAAAGCCCTCAAAGCCTTTTCCCAAGCATCTGGTTCGATAGGATCACCATATCGCCCTAATCCAAAATGCTCCACACTACACAATGCAGAAATGGATTCCAAAGAGTTATCAGCAATATTTTCTAAGAGTGTAGCGTTGGCTTGAATATATGAAATGCCACCTTTTTGATTCAAAAAGTTTGTGTCAAAGTTATTGTCCATCGGTCTAATGTCAATGAGAGTGATTTTCTGTCCTTGTGCAAGCAAATGCGCGATAAAACCAACCACAGACGAGCCAACATCATAGTGCATACTCGGCTTATTTTCTAACACTTTTCGTGCTCCCCAAATATCTTGGATAAAATATGATGAGTCCCCTATATCACCATTTTTAGCATACTTGTCATGTCGGCAAATATAATCATGTTTCGGATCGAGTATAAAGCGAGAATCTTTATTTAGTTGGGTGTATAGCTGTTTGTCTTGAGTGATTTCCTCATCGCTCATAAAGGGGTGGTTACCCCCCCCCCCCATTCTTTGTCAATCATTCTGCGGAAGGGTCGTAATATCTCGCGTTTTATCCTTTGTGGAATTGTTTTTCGTTTCATATGAGAATCTCCAAATTAAATTTGTGCTATTGTAGTAAAATTGTCTAAATGATGATAGTCTAAGTATAAAATATTTCTTGGATTGCCTATTTTCCAAGCATGTTTAAATTCTCATTTTGATAAAACCATAAAATAAAAAATATTTTAAAATTTCTTAGAATCTATGCTATAATGTGTCTCACATTTTTATTCTAGGAGTTTCATTATGAAAAAGTTTTTAGCAATGGCAGTTATCACAGGTTTAGCAACATTATTTGTTGCATGCGATGACAAAAAGGAAGAAAAAGCACCTGCACAAGCACCAGCAGCACAAGAAGAAGCAAAACCGGCGGAAGCACCAGCTACTACTGATAATGCAACAGAAGCACAGGGCGAGTCTAAAGAAGCTGTAGAAGCTACTAACACAGAAGAAGCAAAACCAGCGGAAGCACCAGCTGCTACTGACAATGCGACAGAAGCACAGGATAAAGCTTCTAAGTAATCTTTCCCATTTTTTTTGCAACATGATATAAAACGGCATAGGATATTATGCCGTATTTCTCAATACATACTATTTTCTTATCTCTCTCTTGATACATTTTTATATTTGTTCTTAGCGTGATTTGCACAACCTAGATTGTATTCTATTTTGAGTATTTCGCAATATATGCTTGTAATTACGAAATGTATTGTATGCTTATTTCTGTTTTATTGGTAGAAGTTATGCTTGTTGTGGGTGAGATTTAGATGAAGTTGTCTTCTCACAAATGGTCTAGAATTAATATGGTATCTATATTTTTAATTAAATACAAAAATTTCACTTTCAACACTATTATGAAACCTTACATGAAGTATTAGGAGAATTTAAAGTAAGAAAATAGGGATATTTTTTAACAAGTTACTTTAAATATTGCTATCAAAGCATATAAAAATTCAAGCATAGTGTAAAAATATAAAGTGGGATATAAAAATATTGAGACACAATTGCGAGTTATAAAATTAAAATCACCAACAATTTCTCAAACTAGCATACAATGGGATTTATTTTTTTAAAAACCTTTATATGAATTATTAGCTATCTCTTGCAATGGTATATTCTTAGTTTTGCTAATATGAAAGCCTAAATTTTCCAAGTATGAAATAGCGTTTTGCTCCATAGTTAATGCACCCCTTAAAAGAGATTCACTAAGACTAAAGGCAGTGTCTTCACCAATTACTTCAGGAACAATACCAATGACATGCACTTGCGGTAAATCACCCATCATTTTTGTTAAATGAAGTGTTTGCAGCATCTCAACTTCGTGGGCACTTCCAGCCCAAGTAATACATGATGGAATCTTGTCAAAACTAAAGCTATATACATCACCAATTTGTGCGTTTTCAACGCTCACACAATCAAGTAATAATACATGATCGTATTCCACAATGAGTGGAATCAGCATATTTGCCAATGTGCCACCATCAACAAATGTGATAGTATGCTCTTTGCTATCAAAAGTATAATTTACTTTTAAATAGTTACATAAATGAACACCAATACCCTCATCTCCAAAGAGAATATTGCCAATGCCAAGCACTAAAACATTCAAAACAAAAATCTCTCTCTTTATACTCTTTGTTCTTCTGAATAGCGAATACCGCTCACCATCGCATCAGCCCCACCATTTGGATAACGCACAGAATTCCAAATTACAAGATAAATATGCACTGGCACAAATACAATAAATACCCATGTAGCAATATGGTGTATCGCTCTAACATTTGCTAATCCACCACATACAGAATCTATCCAGCTAAAACATGCACCCATAATGCCACCCAAACCATCATGATAGACATTTGCATAAAGATTCACACCTGTCAAACAAATAATCAAGGTTACCAATCCTAATACAAAGTATGTAGTAAATTGCAAAGGATTGTATGCACCTTTAATGTGCGGATGCTTTGCAATAAAAAGATATGCCCCAATAGTCTTCGCCCAAACAAGTGGATTTAGTAATTGCCAAAACGATGTACGTTCTGGCTTACTTGATGGTGCAAAAAAGAATAGATACACTCGAAAAATAGAAGCCGCAATCAATACAAATCCAGCTATACAATGAAAAGCTCTGTTGTATGCTTGTAAGAAAATAACTGGCTCACCACTTGCATCAGGCTGTAAGAAAGGATATGCAATATAAAATCCACTTGCTACCAAAAAAACAATCATAAATGCACGCACCCAATGTAAGAATCTAGTCATTGCACCAAATTCTAAATGCTGTTGGATTTCTTTTGCAATACCCGTGTCAATCTCTGTTCGTGTTACCATAAAAGCTCCTTAATCCAACCATGCTTTTTAGAATCTTGCAAATGCTGGTTCTACTTTATATTCCCCAAGATCATTACCTTTTGTATCCATTACATGCACAGCACAAGCAATACATGGGTCAAATGAGTGGATATGTCGTATAATCTCTAAAGGCTGTGTTAAGTCTGCAATCTTTGTCCCAATAAGACTCATCTCATAAGGTCCTTTTTGTCCTTTAGAATCTCTTGGTCCTGCATTCCATGTCGAAGGCACAACTGCTTGATAATTTGCTACTTTGCCCTCTTCAATACGCACCCAATGGCTCAACATTCCTCTTGGCACATTACCGATATAGCAACCCTTATAAGACTTGCTATTATCAATAATATAAGGCGCACAAGTCGTAGTATCTACTTTAAGATTCCTTACTAATTCATCAAATGCTTTTAGTCCCTCATCTGCTAATACTTTTGCTTCTAGTCCTCTAGCTGCTGTGCGACCTAGCGTGCTGAATAAATGACTTGTGCTTAAGCCAGTGCGTTTTAAAAACGCATCTACCGCGTTATGCAAGGCTTCATTTTTACCTTTTGCATAGCCTACAATAACCGCCGCTAATGGTCCAACTTCCATAGGCTTACCATCATATCTTGGCGATTTAATCCATGAATATTTAGAATCTGTTTGTAAAAGTTTTGTGCGTTCATTCTTACCACTTAAACCTATACTTTCACCATCTTTAAAGCCGGTGTAATCCGGTGTTGTTTGTCCATCATAAGGGTGGAGTGCATCTGTTGGCTTGATTGGCTCTCCATTGCTATGCTTGCCTTCATATTTATACCAAGAGTTTGTTACTTCCTCTGCGATTAAGTCAAGATTCACATCATACACTTTGCTTAAATCACCATCAAGCACATAACCACTATCAAGCAGGTATTCATTATGTCCCACCTGCATTTCTTGGAAACTTAAGAAATTCTTTAGATTACAACCTGCTAAAACACTTGCCTCAGTTGAATACGCCATTCCCGCCATAATTAAATCTGGATAATAAGCACGATTGATAAAGTCTGCTACCATTTCATACTTCGCTTTATATTCAGCAAGTCTTGATGGATCTAAAATATCCATAATGGAAGTAACACCACCAACGGTTAAGCTTTGTGGGTGCGGTTGTTTTGCACCAAAGATAGCCATCATTTTTGCCGCTTCTCTTTGAATTTCAAGCAGTTTTAGATAATGTGATAATACAATAAGGTTTTGTTCTGGACTTAGATGATAGGTTTTATGTCCCCAATATCCATTTGCAAAAGGTCCAAGGGAGCCTTTAGCTGCAAAATCTTTTACCCTTTTTTGCACCATTCTTAGCTCATCTTCACCTGCTGAAATTGGAGAATCTGTATATTCAAATGCAAGTTTCGCAGCCTTAGCAGGATCGGCACTTAAAGCACTGATAATATCGCACCAATCAAGCCCATGCAATGTATAAAAATGCACGATATGATCGTGGAAAAATAAGGCTAGATTCATAAGTGTGCGAACAAGCTTTGCATTATATGGAATCTCAATGCCTAAAGCATTCTCAACCGCAGTAATACCTGCCTTATAGTGAGAATAGGTGCAAACACCACAGATTCTTCCTGCAATAAAACCCGCATCTCGCGGATCTCTACCTTTAATAATAGTCTCTAAACCACGCCATAGCGTAGAGCTAGAAAATGCGTCTGTAATCACATTATTATCATCAACAATAACTTCAATCCGCAAATGCCCTTCAATTCTAGTGATAGGATCAACAACAATTCTTTTTGACATATTCTTTCCTTTCGGTGATATTTATAAGATTCTATGATTACAAAACAACTTACTTTGGCTTGATAGCACCAGATAGCATTGCATGTGCGGCAATACCAATAGCTGTTGCACCCAAAATTACCATACCAACCCTATCTGCTGTGTGATCAGCACCAGCACCTCTAAAGGCTGTTTGATAGCGATTCCCAAGCGGCACTTCAAATGGCGACATCGTATCCCAAAAATGTGGCTCACTACAGCCTATGCAACCATGTCCCGCACCAATAGGCCAATTTGTATGTGAGTTAAATCGTAATTTTGAGCAGTTATTGAAAGTATAAGGACCTTTACAGCCAACCTTATACAAGCAGTAACCATTCTTTGCATTTTCATCGCCAAAATGCTGCACAAACTCACCTGCATCAAAGCGACCTCTTCTCTCACATAAATCATGGATTCTATGTCCATACGCCCATTTCGGTCTATGGAATGCATCGAGCGCCATATCACCAAAGAGAATATGCTGCATAAGTGTGCCTACAATATTTTTTTCATTCGGCGGACAACCCGGAACATTAATAACTTTTTTGTCAATAATATCACTCAAAGGATGTGCGTTTGTAGGATTTGGTGCAGCCGCTTGCACTCCACCAAAGCTAGAGCATGTTCCAATGGCAAAAATTGCTGCTGCATGTTTTGCTACATGTCTGCATTCTTCAGCACCAGTCCTGCCAGATGCACCAATGGTAAGGAAATATTCAGTATCTTTTGGAATCCCACCTTCTACCATCATAACATAGCGACCATCATATTTTTTTACTGCATCTTCTAAGCTTTTTTCCGCTTGATACCCAGATGCCGCCATGATAGTCTCATGGTATTCCATGCTTACATAATCAAAAATGATAGAATCAATACACGGATCTTCACTTCTTAATAAACTTTCACTGCAACCTGTGCATTCTGCCATGTGTAACCATATAATAGGCACTCTATCAGCAAGCTCTGCGGCACGAGCCGTAAGAGGTGCAAAAGTAGCAGGCAGCCCAATTGATGCAGTAACAACTGCTGCCCATTTCATAAAATCCCTTCTTTGAATACCTTTTTCTTGTAGGACTTCGTTTAAATCTTTACCGCTTTTTTCTTCTCTTAATGAAGGGAGTTTCGCCAACTTATCTAGTCGTTTTTTAACCTTTTTAAAAAGCGATTGTTTTGTATGGAATGTGAGATTATCACCTTTTGGGTTTTGACTATAATCTAATGCGATATTTGCGGTGTCGTGTGGCATGGAATCTGAGAGCATAGTATCAGTATGCAACATTCCCTGCGTAGTTTCATGTTTGCTCATCATTGTATCCTTAATGAAAAGTTTTGGGAGTTATAGTGTCGTTATTTTACAATAAAATACATATTTTCTTAGATTATGTGCGTATTTATTCTAAAATCAATACATTTATGTAACTGAATGTAACTAAAACTTTGAAAGGTTGTGTTCTGTGTGTATCAATCTGCTTGCATTATGAATAGTTTTATTGCTTTTGTTTAGAATCTAGCCTAACATACAAACCGCGTTTTTTTTGCAATGGTGGTAATGTAATGCCAGAATCTTTTAATAATTTCACATTTTTACAAGATTCCATCATGCCATAATCACATGCGATATGAAAAAAATATAGTGCATTTGCAAAATCTTTTTTATAGTTAGCATAGACTACGGCAAGATTAAAACAAGCTTGTGGATACTGCATAGAACACGCCCTAGTAAAAGATTGCAAAGCCGCATGTCCGCCCACATTAGATGATGATCGCATAGACTGCAATACGCCCATATTATAGCAACCTATCACATCAGCATTATTACAAGCAGCATTATATGCAATTTCTGCTTCATCTATATTGCCACTCATTTGATAAAGTAATCCAAGTAGAGAACAACCCAGCTTTTCACTCGATTGACAAGACTTTTGTAGATAGGGTATTGCTTCCCTATCACTTCCATTTGCACTTAGCGTAGCACCTATGATATGACATACATGTATTTCACATTCATTCACGCTTGGCACACCTTGCTTAAGCAATAGCGAACATGAATCTTTTATCCCATTAGAGCATTGCTGCAATAAAGGCATAATATCTTGTTGCACCCTTTGTATATTATTAGCTTTATGTGGCATATACGGGTTTGCAAATGCAACAAATACATTGCAAAAAAATACCACCAAATACCGATACAGCACAGAATCTACCTTTATATACTTAAACTTATTGCGATAGGCACTCATGGCAATAGCATTTACCATTCTTTTTTTTCATATCTACTTGTGTGATATATACGCCACATTTTACACATTGCATGAGATTTATTTCTTTATTTTTACTTGATTTTTTATTGTTCTGCTGCATGTTAAGTAGCACAAGAACAAGCACTGCAATGACAACAATAAGCAATAAATACAGCACAATCTCCCCCTTGAAATACTATTTTATCGCAGTATTATTTTTCACACATGCACGCGTTAGATCGCTAGCAGGCAACAATCTTCTTTTTGCTACATCGCAGACAAAATCTCTTACTTCATCACTTGATACAACCACATTTCGCCTTTTTTTAGACTCATTCATACTATATAAAAATCCTACAAAATGCCCACCTGAATTAAAAAGTGGTAGTCCATGTATGGCACTATGCTTTTGGATATTTGCGATACTTGCAGATTTGTAAAATAGGGCATTATTCTCTGTTACAAATGGAAATAATACATTATCCTTACGGCTAAGCACTGTGTTTTTTAGCATTCCCTTATAAATTGGAGTGAAATGATGTAAATTAATTCTTTGATGATAAAAGCTTTCTTCGCGAGTGTTACAATAAATATCTGTGTAGTTTTCAGCCCTAAGCAATGAAAGCTTAGAATCTGTTGCACGCAAACGAAGCATGGCAAAGCACATAAGCGATTTACTAGAATCATCTTGCATTTTTGCCATAACACTGCGTAAATACGCCCCATCTTCATTCATCAAATCCGCAGCAGCAAGGATATATCCATCTTTTAGTAAGATTCCATACCCCTGCTTTTGCACGCCATTGTCAAATAATGCAGTAAGTAAAGCAATAGAATATAAAAAGCTCCCTTTTCTAGCCCCAAGTGTAGGCATAGCCCCACTTGCAAGGAAGCCGCCTTGATAGCCTTGTGTGCCTTGCTTGTTCTGTGTGGCTTTATTTGAATTGCTACTTTTATTCCCACCTTTATTTTGACCGCCTGATTGTGGAATCTGTGTCGTGCCACCATCTATGCAGCCATACAAATCATTGCAATCTCCAAATCCATCAGCATAAAGCGGCGAAACTAACACGCAACAAGACAATACAAAAAACAACATAAAAGACTTAACATGTGAAAAAAGAAGCGACATATCTACTCCAAATTTACTTTTAATCCTAAATTATAACATTAAATCTTGAAATTTACCGGCAAAGTTGCTAGAATCTCAACTTTTGAATCACTGAAATTTAAGGATTTTACAATGGGATTAAAAGAATATAAACTTTTGGCAGACGAGTTACAAACATTGCAATATGCTATCGTTGAAACAAATAAGGGTGTTATGTATATAAAGCTTTTTCCAGAACATGCACCACAAGCAGTAAGCAACTTTGCTACACTTGCTAATAGTGGCTTTTATGATGATTTGAATTTTCATCGCGTAATAGCTGGTTTTATGGCTCAAGGTGGCTGTCCAAAGGGCGATGGCACAGGTGGTCCGGGCTATACTATAAAGTGTGAGCTTGAAAATAACCCAACAAAGCATAATCGTGGCACTTTATCTATGGCTCACGCGGGGAGAAATACAGGTGGCAGTCAGTTTTTTATCTGTTTTGCGCCACAACCGCATTTAGATGGCGAACACACCGCCTTTGGTCGTATTCCAGTAAATGAAAAGGCAAGCTATGAAGTTTTAGATTCTCTAAAACAAGGAGATATTATTAAGAGTATCCGCGTAGTTGCTGAAATGCCAGAGGCTTAAACTCTCTTAAATCGCATAAAAGATTCTATCTATTTTTGCTTTTATAGAATCTTGCGAAATAGATATGCTTCATTATTGACTTGCAATAAGAATATCAACAAGATTCTCTATTCCGATATTCCTATCTACAAATGTAATACTCTCTTTGGGTAATGCGTCTATAGTCTCATTTGTCGCATAAAAGCAATGAAGAAGATTCTCAATTTGCTGAAATATCTCTAAATCATTTGTATCCATAATACGCAAAATAGGGATAATCCCAAGATTATATGCAAAGGCTATGAGTTTATTTATATGTGTTTGTATGCTATGTGTGAGAGAATGATTTTTTATAGAATCTGCGTTTAGGGCTATTTCAGAAGCAATATCATCAATATTAGAATCTAGTAGCATAGGATTAGATTCCAAAGCATGTAAAATCTCACAATATATTTGTAAATGCTTGATATTGAGTATAATCATATCTGCTCCACTAATAGTAGATTCTAGAATCTGATATTCATCAATAAATACACTTTCATGGACAACAAAAGCAGGGGATAATCGCCTTATCATGCTTAAATAGTCCATACTATCCGCACTCTCATTATTTGTGAGTTTATCCAAATCGCTAAATATCACGCAAAGAATCTCTTTATCAAACTCTACGCTATGGTCTAAACTGCTTGTTTGTATGAGTTTTGATAGCTTTTCTGTGTTGGTATATAGGGCTTTTTTGGGTGTATTTGTCTTTAACTTTTCATAGAGATAAGTTTTGTCTGATAAACGCGGTAAAAAGCAAGTATATGCAAGAGAGCGACCAAGCATATCCTTTGGCATGATTTGTTTTTTATTCGATAAATACTGCATAATATACAGCATTTGCTGATAAGAAATCTCTTGTTTCATACTTTTCCCTTAAGGTTTTATACAAAAGTTTAGAATCTGGTTTTATGATTTTTACATAATTTTAGAAGGTTTAAGATTCTAAAATACGGCTTCTATATCACTTGCACTCACCCATTTGAGTGGGATTCTAAAGATTTATAAAAATATTTAATGTGTTATTCTTTTGTTTTTTAAGGCTTTGCTAGATTCTAAAGCCCTTTTTTTACGCCCCAGCCTTACCACCTATTCAAAGAGCGGATTCTAAAAAATCTTAGTTTTTGTTATTTAACACTCTCTTTTGGTATAAATATAAGCGATACAGAATTAACACAATGGCGTGTGTTTTTAGCGGTGAAGCCCTCGCCTCTAAAGACATGTCCTAAATGTGAGTTGCAATGATTGCATATAATCTCTGTTCGCACTCCATCTCTATCTAGCACTTCTTTTACATTATTCTCAATACTAGAATCAAAGCTAGGCCAACCACAATGTCCGCTAAATTTTGAATCTGAAGTAAATAAAGGCATTTCACACATTTTGCATACATAGATTCCATCTTCAAAAAAGTCATTATACTCCCCGCTAAATGGAGCTTCTGTGCCTTTCTCTAAAAGCACATATTTTTCAAACTCGCTTAATGTTTTCATATTTAGCCCTTTATTTTGGGGTATTCACCTTTGAATCATCAATGGTAAAATCAATAAATTCTGATTTAAATCCATGATTTGCAATACTATTGTAATGCTGTGCTGCGGCGTTGTAATTCTCTGCTTCTTGATATAGCACACCTAAGGCATAGCGGCTTTCATAATTCACACTAGAATCCATTTTTGATAATTGTAATAAAAGACTTGCTGCATTCTTGTGTCCAGCCCCGATAGCCGCCACAGCACCCAAATAACGCGTATAACTATCATCTTCTTTTAAACCATTAATAAGCCTATCATAAATCGCATAGCTTTCTTCAAAGTTTTGCTGATAGATATTTAAAAGTCCTAAGGCTTGTAATAAGCCATTTGGATTTTTTGTTTGCGTGCTTAGCTTGTAGTTTAAAAGCTTTTTCTCTCTCTCAAGATTCCCAGTTATAAAGCCTACATAGATATATAACTCTCGTGCTAGATTCGGTCCATAGAAAACATTGTCTAGATTCATATTATCTTCTCTAAAGAGATACTGCATATTAAGCGATGAATTCTTCACATTTGTGCCATAGTTTCTTGCTAAATCAAGCAAAATATTTGACACAATATCATTTGATTGATAGTATTTTAGCCGCTCAAAACCAGCGACAATATTTTTCGTATCTCTCATGTGTATCGCACTGATTGACTGAAAGGCTAGTGCCATTGCCCTTTTTTCATTCGCTTCAGGGATATATACGCCCATATCAGTTGGGTTATTTACCCATTCTTTGATTTTACTAAATAATACGAGTTGCTCTTTTGGCATTTTGCTATCTGCTATGCTTTGCCCTAGATTCACATTTAATGTGCTTATATCTTTATAGACGAGTTTGCCTGTAACCATAGCAAACGCACCGGCTTGCACATCTGTCATATCAAGGTGATAGGCACGCAAAAAGTGCTTATAAGCATTTGCAAAATCGCCAACTTGTGCGTAAATTAGCCCTGCATTATAGTGCAATACAGCATGATTTGGATTCTCATCGACATCATGTTTAATCATTGCTAAAGCCCCGCGTAAGTCGTTTTCATTAATCTTACGCAAGGATTGGGCTATGCTTGTATTAATGTTTGAGATAGTAGCACCTTTTATTAATATCGCATGGCTTTCTTCGAGATTCCCTAAATTGATTTTAGAATCTAGCACACCATCTGAAATAATGCTTAAAGCTTCATTCACATTAAACACACGATAAGGGGCATAATAGAATAGAATCTTACTTGTCAAAAGGTTTGAATGCTCAAAAGTCCTATTCCAAAACTCTTCTTGGGCTAACTGCACATTGAAAACATTTGGAGCAACTCTAGCTTGTATAGGATAGGGGTTTATAATATCGTTTTCTTTTTTCTCGCCACCAAACTCATCAATAATGCGTGCTGCCTCTATAAAATCACCTAATTTTAGATTAATAAGCTGCATAGTCATTTTCGCATGCCAATCATTTGGATATTGTATGAGATAGTTATGCACATGAGCCCTTGCCGCATTAAGACTGCCCTGCCTTGCTAATAGCTGCCCTAGTGCAAGTTCATCTTGCTTTTCTGCGACTGCTTTTAGGTTATTATAGGCTTGGACATTGTCGTTGAAAAGGGTATAAAGCTTTGCTGCTAGTCTCTTGCTATCTTTGTCAAAATGCGTATTTGTATCGTGATTAAGCGGTGATAGTGCCTCAAAATACTGCCCTTGATAGTATTGATTGAGAGCATAGGAATAGGCGTATGGCGGGAGATTGCTGATTTGATTCGCATAGGTATTTGCGATATTAATATAGTATTGATACTTATCCATATCGCCTAATCTAAATGCACTTACTGCTGCATTAATCGCACTTAATGCTACATCTTCACCTGCTGAAATAGCCTTATCATAGTATTCTATACTTTTTTGATAATCTTGTGATTTAGCGTTAATTACGCCTAAATTGTAGTTTGCGATAGCCTTTGCATAAGTAGCGATTTGATTAAATAACATGAGGGCTTCTTGCTTATCGCCTGTTTTATAGAGCATATCTGCTTTTTGAATCATATTTTCAAGATTCTTATTATCCACAACTGGGGGCTTTGTGGTAACTTCTGGAATACTTGGTAACACAACGCCACCTTGACTTTCAGCATTACTTCCTTCTTGTATATTAGCCCCACCACTACCGCCGCCTTGATTATTCGCACCACCTTGTTGTGTGCTTTGAGTAGCACTCTGCTCTGTTTCAGAATCTTGCTTTGGTTTAAAAGCACTCACAAGTAGCATAACAAGCAATAGCACAAAAAGTAGTAACAATACTACAAGCAAAATGCGTCTAGTCTTTACCCCTAGCTTTTCATCAATATTGCGTATAAGCGGAATATCTTTAGCATTGTCTCTAGCAAAGTTTTCTAATGGCGTGAAAAATGCCATAATGCCACTTGGCTTTTTCTTCTTTTCTTCAGGTTTAGATTCTGTATTTTCATCAGTGTTATTAGAATCTTTTACTTCATCTGTTGCTAGATCTTCTGCTGCTATATCTTCTGGTTTTTTTTGCTCTTCTGCCATTCCCTAATCCCCAAATAAACTATAGAATCTAAAGATACTTTTCTAATACTTTAGGTATTTGAATGCTACCATCAGCTTGTTGAAAATTCTCCATAATAGCAACAAGAGTCCTGCCTACTGCTAAGCTTGAGCCATTTAGCGTATGTGTGAGTGTATTTTTACCTGCCCTCTTGTATCTTATCTTAGCCCTACGCGCTTGAAAATCCGCACAATTTGACACAGAGCTAATCTCACGATAGCAATTCTGCCCGGGTAGCCATACCTCTAAATCAATAGTATTTGTCGCAGAAAAGCCTATATCGCCACTGCAAAGCTGCACTAGCCTATGTGGTAACTCTAAAGATTCTAAAAGTTTTGAGACATTATCTACCATTCTTTGCTGCATAGATTCACTTTGTTCTGGTGTGGTGATTGCCACAAGCTCGACTTTATCAAACTGATGCTGCCTTATAATGCCACGCGTATCCCTTCCTGCACTGCCTGCCTCTTTTCTAAAGCAAGGTGTATATGCTGTCATCATAATGGGTAGCTCGTTTTCAGCCAGAATCATATCTTGATAAAGATTAGTGAGAGAAATCTCTGAAGTAGAAATAAGATAGAGATTATGCCCCTTATTAGAATCTTCGCTTTCATTTATATCATCATTCATAGATTCTATATGAAACATATCATCAGCAAATTTTGGAAGCTGTCCGGTCCCAAACATAGCTCTTTCATTTACAATGACTGGCACACTGCATACTTCAAAGCCATTTTTATAGTTAAAATCAAGCATATAAGATATTAAAGCATGATTTAGTCTCGCAGCCTCTCCACGCAAAACAGAAAAACGACTTTTAGCAAGTTTTACCCCAGCTTCAAAGTCAATCCATTTGTTTTTCTCTGCAAGCTCCCAATGCTCTTTTGGTGTGAAATCAAACTTTTTTGGCTCTAAAACATGCTTAATCACAACATTATCGTTTTCATCTGTGCCTATGGGCGTATTCTTATCTAAAAGGTTTGGAATCTTAAGCAAAATCTCTTGCAATGCTACTTCTGCTTTGGCTACCTTTGCAACCTCTTCTTGCACTTTTCTTTTTAATGTATCAAGGTTTTCTTTATGACTTTGCAAAAGATTAGAATCTGCTTTTTTTCGCATGAGTTCGCCATATTCTTTTGAGAGTTTGTTTTGTTCTGCCTGCATAGATTCTGCTATGTTTTTTTGTTGCTTTAACTTATTTGCATTCTCTTTCAATACATCAAGCATGGCTTTTTCTACATTCCTATTGGCAAGATTCTGTGCTACATAGTCAAAATCTTGTAATAAAAGTTTAACATCAATCATTGAGAAATACCTTTTAGCAACTATGAATATTTATGTATAAAAGAAGCAATTATAACAAAATAATGATATAAAATGTATTGATAAAAGATTTTTTTTGTTAAAATAACAGCAATAAAATAAAAGTTTAGGAGCTTTGTTTTGATAAGCAATATTGATAAAACGACTTCACTCCATTTAAATAATGAAGCACAATTTCTCTGTTTTACCCTAGAAGATACTGAAAATGAGCAAGACATTCAGCTTTATGCGATGAATGTTTTTAAGATACGCGAGATAATCTATTATGACGGGGAATTAACAGAGACTGCGGGGGAAAATGAGGGCATAGTGCTTGGATTCCTAACTGTTAGAGGGGAGAGCATACCGCTTGTTGATATGCGTAGATGGCTTTACTTTAACGCACAAGATCCAAAGCGAGACTTAAAAGAATACTCTATCCAAAGTCAAAAAAATCTTGTGATTCTATGTAATTTTTCACAATGCACAGTTGGACTTAGAATCTTGAGTGTAAAACGCATTATCCAGCGAAGCTGGGATTCTGTAATTGTAGGTAGTGAATATGGCTTTGATGGGAATAATAAGATTACTGCTACTACAAAATTTGATGATGGTGCGGTAGTGCAAATCATGGATGTTGAACGCATGGTAGTAGATGCTTTCCCATCAGTAGAAATGTCGCATGAATTGCAACTTGAAGGATTAAAGGCAATTGAGAGTGATAAAGTTGTATTGTTAGCAGAAGATTCTAAACCCGCGCAAAAATCACTTCAAATCATTATGGAGAAACTACAACTTCGCTATTTTACCTTTCCAAATGGCAAAGCATTGCTTGAGTATCTCTACACACCGGGTGTTGCTAAAACCGTTGGGGCAGTCATCACTGACCTTGAAATGCCACTCATTTCAGGCTTTGAAGTCTTAAAGCATATACGCGAGCATGAAGATACAAAGACTATGCCTGTAATTGTTAATTCATCAATGAGTAATGATTCTAATATTGAAAAAGCACAAAGCCTAAAAGCAAACGCTTTTATCACAAAATCAAACCCCGCAGAGATAGAAGACGCCCTGCGTGAAGCCCTTGAAATCTAGATTGACTATAATTTGAGATAGAAGCATTATGTGTAAAATCTAGATTCTAAAAATCTATTTATCGTTTTTAGCAAAGCAACATTTCTCAAATCTTAGGGTTTGTAAAATGTTGCACTTTTTAAGGTTTAAAATGACAATCATAATAGAATCAGAAAGGTTTCAAGTAATGCTTAAAAAGCTTTGCATTCATATATTTATATTTTTGCGAGTGTTTTAGATCGCTTAGAGTGTAAATTTATAGAATCTAGCTTTGCATTATTGTATAATATTACGCAAGATTCTGTTACATAAGGATATGGTAGTGAAAAAGGTTTTTTTAGGAAGTCTTATTGTTGGTTGTTTATGTGTAAGTGCGTTTGCCGATGACGAGACAGAAAAAAAAGCAGTCAAAACGCAATCTTTAACAACTAGTGCGAGTTTTGATCCAGAGGCAGCACAACAGCTAGCAAAACAATGTGATGCAATCTTTGAGGCAAGAAAGCAAGAGCTTGCAACAAGTCTATTGCAGCTACAACAGCAACAAAGCACTTTGCAGATTCTAACCACAGAAAACACAAAGCTATTGAAAGAAAAAGAAGAGCAGATGAAGCTAAAAGAGAGTGCGTTAAAGAAAATGTATGCTGATATGCGAGATGAAGAAGCAAAAAAATCAGCAGAAAGTGAAGCAAAACTCAATGAAGCAAAAAAGCTATTAGCACAGAATGAAGAGATTCTAAAGCAAATCACAGGCACAAAGGACACAAAACTAGCTGAAAGCTATGCGAAAATGAAAGATAGCAAAGCCGCCCCGATTTTAGCAGCTATGCCAGAAGATGATGCGGTTATGATTCTATTGAGCCTAAAACCGAATCAAATGGGAAGCATTCTAGCACAAATGCAGCCAGATAAAGCCGCAGAACTTACAAAACTTATAAAATATTTCCCTAGTAAAAAGCCAGTCCCACCAAATGCACCACCACCAACCACACCGGATGGAATCAATGTAGAAGATAATATGCCACAAAACGCTAGAGAAGCAAACACAAATCAGCAAAATAACGCAGTGCCACAAAGCTTTGATGGCAATATGAGGGTGTATTAGAATCCATAATAATAGCCTTGTATTGCAATGAAATCATATGATTAACTTTATTAAACACCATTAAGTAGAGAGTGCAAGATATAAGGCATTATTTGTTTATATCGTTTTATTTATTACGAAAACATGCGTAACGAGATAATTTTATTGCATTATTATATGTTTTTTAATATGGTGGTGTAGGGTTGATATAAAATATTAAAGCTCAATATTTTCTAAGCTTTGTAACGGCTTTTAGTACTTGATTCTTAGTTAAGATAGGTAAAAACATGCAATATTGTGCGGGGAACAAAATGATTATACTAGAGTCATAGATAAAGTATCTTTCTGAAATGCTATTTTTTTTACTTTGCTGTGTATATAATAATGTAATCAAATTTTATCATTTTCACTCATAGCGAAAGTGAAATTCCCTATTCTATCTTATATCCACAAACTTTTCATATCAATCACATCACAAAATTTTGCCTCTCTTAAAGGCGATGAAGTTTTATGTTATAGTCCTTGATTTGTTTTTTTTTTTTTGTAGAATGCACTCGAAGCTATATGCTTAATTTTACATTAAAGGACAATCAATGAATCCATTTATGAACCCAATGAATCCAAAGGAAAGTGAAGAATCGGGATTGAGAAAGATTCTTTTAGAAATCTATGACTTAAAAGACAAACTTGAAGATGAACAAAGAGCAGGTATGAAAGCTATCTTGGATAGTCTTGATATACCGCTTAATATCCTGCTAATGGGTGGCACAGGCGTGGGTAAAAGCTCTACGATTAATGCCATTTATGGAGCAAATAGAGTAGAAGTTGGCACAAGTGCCAGACCACAAACACAAGAGATAGAGCAATGCCAAATCTCTAAAAATATCACCCTTTATGATTCTCCCGGACTTGGCGAGGGAAGTGAGAAAGATAAGCAGCATATGGAGAAAATCCATAAACTACTCACCGACACAGATGGAAATGGCAATGCTAAAATTGATCTAGTCCTTGTCATTACTGATGCAAGTGTAAAAGGGCTGGGGCAAGAGTATGAAACGATAAAATATCTGCTTAAAACACTAGGCGATAGTAAGCGGATTTTAATCGGGCTTAATAAATGCGATTGTGCTGTAAGTGAGCGATATTTTGATAGAGAGAGTAATAAACTAGGACAGAAACAAGACGAATTTTTGAGAGAGAAAGTTGCAGATTTGCAAGCACGCATTAAAGCAGATACGGGGCTATCACTTATGGGAGATGATATTGTGTGTTATAGTGCGGGTTATTATGATGAAGAGACGCAAACACAGGATAAGCCCTATAATATCGTGGAGTTAGAAAAAATGATACTAAGTAAAATCCCAAAGCAAAAAAGAGTCGTGCAGTCTGTGGAAGAGAGCATGGAACTCCGCGACTCATCAAGCGGAGGTGGTTTCTGGGATAGCGTGATAGATTTTGTTGATATGGTAACTGACCAAATACCTGCAATTAAGGCTGCCAAGCAGGTTGGTAAAAAAATATGGGACTCCATTAAAAGCTGGTTTTAAGATATAGAATCCCATTTTTAAAAAGTGGATTTAGTATTCTTTGCTATGCCTAAATGACAAGCTTTAGAATAGAATCTAAAGCTTACTCCCCCTCCAAGCTTCCCATATCAATCACATAGCGGAATTTTGCCTTGCCGCTTGTAAGATTTGCATAGGCTTTGTCAATGTCCTTTACACTAATGATTTCTACTTCAGGGTAGATTCCCTGCTGCACGGAAATATCTAGCATTTCTTGCGTCTCTTTAATGCCGCCAATGAGTGAGCCATACACCTTTTTACCCGCAGAAAAAACAAGCCTTGTTACATCAATATGCGTTTTTAGCTCCACAGGCGGCAGCCCCACAATTGCCATCTCGCCGCCAAATTTCAGCAAATCCACATAGCTATTGACATCATAAGCCGTAGGAATGGTAGAGATGATAAAGTCAAATCGCTCGCTACATTCACTCGCACTTGTGTAAAGGGCTTTTATGCCTAGATTCTTAGCTTCTTGTGCTTTAAGCGTATTTCGTGCAAACACACTCACTTCCGCCCCAAGATAAAGCGCGTATTTCACCGCCATAAGCCCAAGTCCGCCAAATCCAGCTACTGCGACTTTATCACCCCTTTTTACCTTGCTAAATTTTAAAGGGCTATAAGTGGTGATACCCGCACAAAGCAGTGGGGCGACTTTCTCTAGTGGGGCATTTTGTGGCACACTTATCGCAAAGTTTTCACTCACAACGATATTATTTGAGTAGCCGCCATAGGTTGGGGCATTATCGTGGAAGCAATCAAGGCAATCATAGGTAAAAACCGCCTTGCCATTTTCGCAAAACTGCTCTTGGCTCTGCTTACACGCACTACACTCCCCACAGGAATTCACCATACAGCCAACCCCCGCATAATCGCCGATCTTAAACTTACTCACATTTTTACCCACAGCTACCACACGCCCGGCTATCTCGTGCCCGGGGACCATAGGATAGATTCCCTCTTTCCATTCACTTCTAGCAGAGTGTATATCGCTATGGCAGATTCCAGCATAGAGAATCTCAAGTAAAATATCATTCTCGCCCATTGCGTGGCGAGTGAAGCTAAAAGGCTTAAATGTATCATCTTTGTGGGCTACTGCATAGCCTTTTGCGGTGATTTTTTGCCCATTGTTGGCTTGGGCTAGATTTTCTTCTAAAAGCATAAAAATTCCTTTGGGTAGTAAAATAGCTAAGATTCTATAATATTTGTCTATGAAAAATGCTAACAAGCGGGTTTAGACAAACACATAAAATCTTTAAGAGTGATATTATAAAGCCTAACATCTAGTGTCTGTCAAGGGAATTCAAGTAAGAGATAAAGAGCTTGGGGTTACTTTTTGCTTTGAAAAACAGGGCTATGACAAGATTATAAAAGATCATTACAAAGTGGTGAAAAATGAAAGTGTAATGATAATCTATGTATATACAAGTAAAAGTATGAATAAATCTGCAAGATATGTAGCAAAACCTTTGAACCCTATCTAGCTGCAAGAGTAAATATGCAAAGATTAAGTTTAGTGGATTAAGCCAAAGATAAAAGCAACCTTTACACTTTATTTGTATTACTTGAGTATTTTGCATAGTTTTATATTGTTTAGCCTATATAGAATCTAGATGGCACAGGTTTCATATCGCACAATGAATATACGAACATCTACATTTGTTAAGCTATACCAGCTATTCCGTAAAATCTTCCCCATCATGTTACATGTGGTAGCACGAAACAACAATTATAAACTTATATGACAAGAATATATCATAACATATCCACTTTTATTGGCATGTATATTACAATACAACGCTAAGTATCTTGAATGAAAGGGGACAATGTGGGAGCGCAAATACAAGATAAAAAACAAAAAAAGCTTTCAATACTTTATGGTTTAGTATGTATAGGCATTATGATTTCTTTTTGGATTATCCCTGCACCAGAGGGTATGAAAGCAGAGGGTTGGCATTTACTTGGAATCTTTTGTGCGACAATTTTGGCAATTATTCTAAAAGTTATGCCTATTGGGGCATTAAGCATGATAGCTATCGCCATTGTAGCGATTACTTGCGTAACAGCACCCGGTGATACAAAAGCAAGTATTAAAAATGCTTTGAGTGGATTTAATGAGAGTCTTATCTGGATGATAGGTGTGGCGATTATGATTAGTCGCGCGATTATTAAAACTGGGCTTGGCAAGCGAATTGGCTATTATTTTGTATCACTTTTTGGTAAAAATACGCTAGGCATTGCGTATTCTCTTGTGGTAAGTGAGACGATTTTAGCACCTGTTACACCATCAAATACGGCTAGAGGCGGGGCGATAATCCACCCTATTATGCGATCTATCGCACATAATTTTAACTCCGAGCCTGAGACAAAAACGCAAAATAAAATAGGCAAATATCTTGCATTGGTAAATTTTCAAATAAACCCTATAACTTCTGGCATGTTTATCACTGCTACTGCACCAAATCCTATGGTCGTGAATAAAATCGTGGAGGTAGCAAATAATCATGGCATAGAAATTGACATGCATATTACTTGGGGGCAGTGGGCTTTATCCATGTTTTTGCCTAGTATTGTCGTGCTATTTTTACTACCGCTTGTTGTGTGGGCTATCTATCCCCCTGAAATAAAAAAGACAGAAAACGCAAAAGATATGGCTACAAAAGAACTAAATGCAATGGGTCCTATGAGTTTGCAGGAAAAAGTCGTGCTTGGTATATTTGCCATTATGCTTATGCTATGGGCTGGAGTTGGTAAGTTTTTTGGTTTTAAGATAGACCCTGCTGCAGTTGCGTTTTTGGGACTAGCATTAACCCTTGTTAGCGGCATACTTACTTGGGAAGATATTCTTAAAGAAAAAAGCGCATGGGATACTGTGGTATGGTTTAGTGCGTTAGTAATGATGGCTAGTTTTCTTGGTAAGTTGGGCGTTGTTAGCTATTATGCGACGCATCTTGAAAGCGGTATCAATGCGCTGGGCTTTGGCTGGTTTGGTGCGTGTTTGTTGCTTACTCTCATGTATCTTTATATGCACTACTTTTTTGCCTCTACAACCGCACATATAGCCGCTGTGTTTGCGGCATTCTATGCGGCTGGTTTAGCACTTGGCGCACCGCCTATGCTATATGCCTTAATGCTTGCAGCAGCAGGTAATATTATGATGAGTTTAACGCATTATGCGACAGGGACTGCCCCAGTTATCTTTGGGTCTGGTTATGCAAGTGTTGGAGAATGGTGGAAAGTAGGCTTTGTGATGAGTGTTGTGAGTGTGCTTGTGTTTGGCATTGTTGGTGGTATTTGGTGGAAAATTTTAGGATATTATTAGGATATGTTTAGAATCTTATGTATTATATTAGCTTGTTTTTTTGTCGGCTGTGGTGTAAAGGGGACTGAAGAATCTATATCTTTAGGCAAACTGCACTCTTTGCAAATCCTACCAAACACACTGCCAAAAAAACCACAAAAAGAGATCGCTAGAATCTGTGCGAGTTTCACACCCTTTAATGCCGCGAAACAATATGAGATTCTCACTTTTGAAAATCTTTTGAGAGAAGCATATAAGAATACAAAGCAGCATACATTTACAAAGGTAGGTATATGGCAGCAAAGCTATAATATGCTTATATGGCAGAAAAAATGTCTTATATTAGGAATGTAAATGCGAAATGACTTTGTTGCAAAAATGCTTTTTGTAGTTATGCTATGTGCTGCTTTGCTGTATTCTGGCTGTTATAGTCCGCTGATACATTTGCAAAGCGTTGGATTAGCTAAAGATGATACAATGCAAAAAAAAGATTCTATACACATAAAAGATTCTATATATGCAGACAAAAAAGCACAACCGCTAATTTTCTATAAAGAATGTAGTCGCAATGGCAGTGCATGGCTATATGAATGCCAAAGCATAGGTTTAGAATCTATGCAACAAGCAATCTATCTTTATTATCCAAACGCACTTTTAAATAATATTACTATGAAATTTTATCCGCAAAAAACATATATACGATTTGAAATAGATGATTCTAGCGTAATGCAAGACATACGATAACTTTAGCATTAATATGATTCTATTTTATAGCCAAAATGTGTTGTGAGTAACCCAAACTCCATGTTTAGATTTTATATGTTTTTTTCAGTATAGGCGATAGGTGCTTTTTGCTGATCTGGTCTTTTCAGATCTGCTAAACGCTAAGAATCTAAAACCTACCATGAAACCTTGCTATTTGGAGCTACTTTTATAATATGTGTATTTTCGTCCCACTCTACCATGCCTGTTTTTATGTTTGTAAGTGTTAGGGTGAATGAATAATCTACTCTTTGTTTTTTGCCTACTTTTGTATTTTTCTGCACGATAATGCCTGATAGTGAGAGATTTGGTGCGATGAGTGTGCCTTTCTCTGTTGTTGTGTATTGATTAAACTCATCATTATCCCTTAAATCCCTTGCATTATAAATCATATTATCAGTTTGCCCACCACTACCGCTAATTGCATTTGTAAGCTGAAATTTCCCACTTTTACGCATAGCTCTTGCTACCTTGCTTGTTAGTCCTCGCACATCTACTTGCTGCATAGTATCATTGACTACATCAGAGATAGCAAGGACTTGCTTCTTCTCCAAACTCATTACATATTCGCTATTTAAAAGACTTTGCACACTCTTATGCACCGCTGCTTCAATATCGTGATAATCTATACCTGCACTCGTATATTCTACTGAATCTTGCGTATCAACATAGCTTACCTTGCCACCGCAACCAACTATACTCAAAGCTACAACGCTTGTTACTACAACTTTTGTCCATTTATACATCTAATCTCCTTTAATAATAGTATGAGAGATTGTGCCACGATGCACACGCACATACATGATATTGTCTGTTAAGACACACAATCTATCTTCATTGCCATTTTCATAGTATTGCTTAAAAAGCTTAATTCTAGCGGAAATGTCTTTAGGCTTTGCTTTAATGAGTGAATCTAGCTCATTTTTACTTGCCATTCTCGCTAGTTTTGCATTGCATTCTTTTGTTATGGGAATCTCTAGCAACTTTTCATTATTACCATAAATTTTGACACTAGATTCTGCATTTGGGATTCTAGCAATCCATACGCTATTTGGCAGAATAAGACTTGAGCGTAAGTCAGCCGCAGTAGTCGCACTAAAAGCCAAAGTGCTTGCAAGTCCAATAATCGCACCATAATCCCCACCCACTGCATTAATGGTCTCTGTAATGCCAAACTTTAGCATTGCTCCAACTATCGCACGAGTGATTATTGATGGAAGCTGCTTTTCAAACTCACTTGCAAATAGATTACTTACATTACTTAGAATCTCCGCATTTGTAGTATTGATTCTATAATCGCTGTATGTAGGCTTTCCATTAACAAAGTTTGGCAAAGCTAGATTTATTGCATTAATACCGCTACCGGTTACAAGTGGTTGTGAAATGATTAACCCTTCTTTTCGTGCCAATGTACCATCTTCAATAATTATCCAAGTAAATTTTTGATAATCGCGTTTGCCTTTACGAGATTCTAGAATCTGCATATCCTTTGCTACAAATGGAATCTTACTGATACCATAAGATTCTTTTAATAAATCGCTAGATTTAGCAAAATCTCGCTCAATCATAAAATATACGCCAGAAACATAAGGGATAAGTGGATTTATCATGTCTCTATATATCGCAAACTGCTCTAGATTTGTATATCGCGTTTTTAAAATGCTATCGATTTCAGAATCTCTTGTATTTGTTTCATAGAGTGTGCTTTGTGTTTTCTTATTTGCCTCTTCTACCACTTTATCATGTGCTTTTTTTATCTCTTTTGCATAATAATCTTTTGCCCTTCTTTGCCTATCATTCGCACGATTAAATTCAATCCTTGCTTGTGTATTATCCCCCAAGCTAGAGAATGCAAGGGCTTTGTAAAAGTTTAGCAATGCCCCCTCAAAAATCATGCCACGATAAGGCATAGCCATATCATTGCTTAAAGTCGCTCCAACATTTGCACCTATGTTTGATAATAGCCCTTTTGATTCATAAACTTTAAATTGTGTTTCTGCATTTTCTAAATCATTAATACTAAAATGTGCTCCAAAATATGAAAATGTGAGAAAGCCAGACTGCATTTTCCACAAAAGCCAGTCGTTTGATTTATCTTTTGTAGCTTTCTGTAATGTTTTATAGGTTTGTGTGTAGTGCTGTGTATCGTATTCTCTCTTAATTTGTGTGCTATATGGAGAACAAGCGGATAAAAAAAGCCCAATTAACACAAAAAAAATAAAATTTTTCAAAGTTTCCTCGATACTATTGCAAAGTTTTTCTCTAAAACCATGAAATACTAATATAATTTCATATAAAAATCAATTGTTTGGGAGTAAATATGATGAAAAAGTCCTTTATGGTATTTGCCATTATATCGCTTTTTGGAATCTTGCATATTGGAATATTGCATGCAAAAAGCTACTGGGGGCAAAGCAACTCTTATTATAAGCCAAATTTTTATGGACAAAACTCATACCAAAACTCATATTATGATGATCAATATAACGCACAAGCTGATTATGATTCTGCATATAATCTCTACAAAAGGGGCAATTTAGAAGCAGCCCTGCCTATCTTTACAAGGCTGTGTGAGCAGGATAACTATATCGCATGTTTATCGGCTGGGATCGTGCAAGGTAAATTGCTTGATAGTCTAGATTCTGATAAAAGATTTTCTCGCTCGGAGCGAAAAAGAAAAAAGGCAGAGTATTATAATGCGATGATGGCATTCTATACAAAAGCATGTAATGGTGGCAACTATGATGCGTGTAATAACCTTGCATTCTACGAGCATAGCACAAAGGCAGAAAGAGAAAAAGAGAAAAAAGAAGAAGAAAATGCAAGGATAGAAAATAATAGGGCAATGGAGCTTTACGCAAAGTCATGTAAAGCTGGGAATAAGGAAGCATGTCAGAATCTAGGTGTTATATATAGTGGGAATCTTGAGGATAAAAACGGGCAAAGCACAAATCTAATGCAAGCACAAAATTATTATGGCAGAAGTTGTAATATGGGGGACAATGTAGCGTGTTTTAATCTCGGTGTTTTGCGTTATAACTATGCAAAAACTACAAGCGATTATGCACAGGCGATTCATTATTTCAATCAAGCGTGTGGTGGCGATTATCCCGCAGCATGCCTTAATCTTGGGATAATCTATGAAAGGGGCGTTACACAAGATGTAAATGAAGATGTAGCAAATGCTATGCAATATTACACAAAAGCATGTTATTTGCAAAATGCTGAAGCTTGCACCTACCTTGCAAAACTTGCAAATAAACGCAAAAAAATGCAGTAACATCTTGCAAGATTTTTATTAAGACTTAAAGAAGTTTGTGATAAAATAAGCCCTTTATTTATGATTTTTGTGAAGTTTAGTTAATTATAGAATCTTTTTGTAAAAGGTTATGGTATGAAGATTCAAAAATGTGCGTTTGGAGAATATCAAACAAATGCCTATATATTGCAATTTGATGATTTTGAGTTTGTAGTAGATCCCGGCTTTAATGCAACTGAATGGGTATTAAAAAACACAAAAAATCTACAAGCAATCCTTATCACACATGGACATTTTGATCATATTTGGGATACCGCCAAGCTACAAGAGCAAACAAAGGCAAAAGTGTATTGCCCCATTCAAGATTCCTTTATGTTAGAATCTGATTGTTTTAATCTAGGATTAACGCCATGCAAAGCAGATGTATATATAGAAAATGATAAAGATTCTAAGAGTCTCAATATAAATGGCATTAATGTAACTTATTGGCATTTTCCCGGTCATACACCCGGTTGTAGTATTATAGAAGTGTGTGGGCATATTTTTAGCGGCGATTTTATCTTTCAAAGAAGTATTGGTCGATATGATTTTCCATATTCAAATAGCAATGATATGAGAGAATCTTTAGAAAGATTCTTGCAAATCAAAGAAGACTTACCTATACACCCCGGACATGGTGGAGACACTTCAGTATTTGCAGAATCTCGCAATATACCCGCATGGATAAAGTATATTGCATAAAGTTTAGAGTAGGATAGTATGGAAAAAGAAGAAGTATTAAAAGAGCGTTATCTAAGACATTTAATGCTTGAAGATGTCGGTGAAGAAGGGCAAAAAAAGCTTAGTAATGCAAAGGTATTAGTGATTGGTGCTGGTGGGTTAGGCTCACCTGTATGTTTGTATTTGGCAGCCGCTGGTATAGGTCGCATTGGCATATTAGATTATGATATTGTAGAAGTGAGTAATTTACAAAGGCAAATCATACATGCGACTTCAGATATAGGCAAAGCAAAGATTACATCAGCACAAATAAAGATGAAAAATCTCAATCCAAATATAAGAATTGACACTTATTTTGAAAAACTCACAACAAATAACGCCATGCCGATTATGCAAAATTATGACTTTATTGTTGATGCTACTGATAATTTCGCAGGTAAATTTCTTATCAACGATGCGTGTGTGTTGCTTAATAAGCCTTTTAGCCATGCAGGTGTTTTAAAATATCGTGGGCAAACTATGACGATTTTACCACATGAAAGCGCATGTTTTGCATGTGCTTTTGATGAGCCGCCCGCAAAAGAGCTAAATGCTATATTTCGTGCAGGACTTTTTGGCGTAGTCCCGGGCATTATTGGCTGCATACAAGCAAGTGAAGCGATTAAATATGTTCTAAATCTTGGTGAATTACTCACAAATACGCTATTAACCATGGATATTAAAACGATGAATTTTAGAAAAGTAGCAATTCACAAAAATGCTGATTGTCGCGTATGCTCTAAAGAAAATGGCATTAAAGAGTTAAAGGCTTATCATGAATGACAAAAAGAGAAATCAGTCGATAGACAAGAAACCACAAAGCATGGTATATAATTTGCTTAATTCAAATCTAATTGTGAAGAGAGGATAGGTATGGATTTAACGAGTATTTTAGGTATTATTTTGGCGATTACAAGCCTTTCTGTTGGGGATATACTAGAGGGCGGAAACCCTGTTCATCTAGTGCATTTAAGCTCTGTTATCATCGTGATTCCGACTGCGGCGATGTGTGCGATGACAGCCACACACGCACATGCGGTAAAAGCGGCATTTAAGGAATTAAAAATCGTTTTTGTGAATCCAAAGGTAAATATGAATAATACCATTAGGCAAATGGTAGAGTTTAGCTCAGAAGCGCGTAAAAATGGACTTCTAACACTTGAATCAAGAGTATCGCAACTAGAAGATGACTTCACACGAGAAGCAATGTCAATGATTATTGATGGACGCGAAGCAAAAGATGTGCGTGAAGATATGGAGATTCAAATCGAGCAGCTAGAGCATTACTATCATAGTGCGGCACACTATTGGATTCAGTTTGGTGAGACATGTCCTACGATGGGGCTTGTTGGTGCGGTGTGCGGTCTTATCCTTGCGCTTACGCTACTTGATAATCCGGCGGCTATGGCGGCTGGTATCGGTGGTGCATTTACGGCGACTGTTACAGGGATTATGGGTGCGTATGCGATCTTTGGTCCATTTGGTCAAAAAATGAAGGCAAAATCACATGATATCATCATCGAAAAAGTAATGATATTAGAAGCGGTTGTAGGCATTGCAAATGGAGATAACCCAAGAAACCTAGAAGCGAAACTTTTAGGATTTATCCCACCGGGTGAGCCAAAAATATCACAATTTGAATAGTATGTAATGCTACATACAATACAAAAAGATATATCGCAAAAGGCATGTTGAATATGTGGCTAGATTCTATAAAACTTTAGAATCTAAAAGCTATACATATTTAGTATGCAATAATTTCAATGTAATAGAATTTAAGGATATAAACAATGGCAAAGAAATGTAAATGTGAAGAATGTCCAGCGGGAGAGAAATGGACTGTTCCTTATGCGGACTTCCTTTCACTGCTACTCGCACTTTTTATTGCGCTTTATGCGATTTCAGCGGCTAATACTTCAAGGGTAAAGGCTGTTACTGAAGCATTTATTACTATTTTTGATGCGACACCTATGCCAGAACGCACCATGCCTGTAATGATTATCCCACCAGACCCCGGAACCGTTAGACAGGAAACAAAAGATACGCTAAAAAATACTTCTACAAACCTTAATGCACCCACAACGGTTGTAACCATTACGCAGTTATCAAACCTTATACAAGATGGTGGTTTGTTAGAACAAATCGAGCAAGGAACGACTCTAAGACTTCCTTCAGACATTTTATTTGAGCCCGGCACTGCAGAGCTTGTGAATCAAGACAGAAAAACAGAGCTTGATCTACTTGCAACAGCGATTGCAAAAATGCCACCAGAAGTTACGATAAATATTAGGGGTTATACGGATAATTCAAGTCCGGCAGGCTATCGTAATAACTACGAGCTTGCAGCCGCCAGAGCATCAAATGTTATGGAATATCTAATGAGTAGGGGTGTCGATCCTGCTAGACTTTCTTTCACTTCCTATGGGCAGTATAATCCTATCGTGCCAAATACAAGTGAAGTCAATCGCCGTGCAAACAATCGCGTTGAAGTATTCTTTGCGACAACAAAAACTTCTGTCCATGAAGTGCAAGGCGTATTAGAAGATATGCAGCAATAGCAAAGGGGCATGCTTGCTAGGATTTGGAATCGGTGAAATTATCCTTATAGTGATAGTTGCCATTATTGTGCTAGGACCTGATAAGTTGCCGAATGCACTGATTGAAATGGCAAAATTTGTGCGTGTTGTAAAAAGGACAATGCAAGATGCAAAAGACACACTTGATAGAGAAGTGAATCTAGCAGAGATTAAAAAAGAGGCACAAGCCTATAAAGATAAGCTAGAACAGAGCGTAGATATTAGCAAAGAACTCAATGTAGATGATATACAAAAGGATATGCAAAAGGGCATAAATGATGTGCAGCATTTATTCAAAGACTACAATCCAAAGCCAATCCAGCTTGACACGCAGACAAATAATACAGAATCTACAAGCACTCATAATGAAAATCTAGCTACAAATCATGCAGATTCTATAAATAATCTAGACTCTAATCCACTTGGGTGGGATATGGAGTTTAGGACGCAACAACATAGAGAGAATCTAGATTCTAAAAATTACAACCTAAATCCCGCCACCAAAGAAGCGAATAGAAATCTAGCTACAATAAACTATCATACTGAGCGTAGGGGAATATCTAACATAGAATCTCAACAAGATTCTTCACCTTTTTCAAAAACGCAAAATGATAATAAGTTAGATTCTAATCCCACACAAAACACAGAAAAAACAGAATCTGCAAATAAGGCAAATCATGCTTAATTTTGTTCTAACTACAACCTATTATAGAATCTCATCTAAAATCACAAGCCATACAAAAAGATTCTATAAAATCATAAAACATTTGGGGTATAGATATGTTTGAGGAGTTGAGACCACATTTGCAAGACTTGAGAAAGCGGCTTATGCTTTCTCTTTTAAGCGTTGTGATTTGCTTTGTAGCTTGTTTTAGTTTCCATGAAGAGATTTTTACATGGGTGCAAACGCCAATTTCTCATGCTTTTAGCAGTGGTATCAAAGGCAAACTTATACAAGTAGCCCCAGCAGAATACCTTTTTGTAGCCATTAAAGTCAGCTTTTTTGCAGCCTTTGTAATTTCTGTGCCGATTGTATTTTGGCAGTTATGGCTTTTTGTTGCACCGGGCTTATACAAGCATGAAAAAAAGCTTATTTTACCCTTTGTATTTTTTGGTAGTTTTATGTTTGGCTTGGGGCTATTTTTTTGTTATCAAGTCGTATTTCCGCTTATCATTCGCTATGTGCTTGCCTTTGGTAATGAAGTCGTTGAAGCAAACATTGCAAGTGATGAATATCTATCGTTTTTTATCCGCATTATGCTTGCTTTTGGTTTTGTGTTTGAATTGCCGGTTATGGCTTTTTTCTTAGGCAAAATTGGGCTTATCACAGATAATACGCTGAAGCGATCATTCCGCTACGCAGTTGTAGCCATTTTTGTCATTGCTGCTATTGTAACGCCCCCAGATGTCATTTCGCAGCTACTACTTGCGTTACCTATGGTTGTGCTATATGGTGTTGCCATTATCATTCTTAAGTTTGTGAATCCAGAGAAAAAAGAAGAATCCCTGCCACCAGATAACACAAAGCAAACTCGCAAAGATGAGATACAAGCACAGATAGAAGAGCAGTTAAAACCTTGATTGAATAGCTAGTTTAAAAACCCCCTAGCTTAATCTAGTTTTTTAACTCCATTTATTCATACCAAATAAAACAAGATTTCTTTTTTAAGAATAAAATCCATTCATACTGAATCCACCTTGTCATGTTGAGCGATAGCGAAATATCTTTTCTTAACTCAACTATTTGTCATGTTGAGCAAAGCGAAACATCTAAGCATAGAATCTAGTATCATTTGTCATTTTGAGCGTAGCGAAAAATCTACATTATCTACATAAAGTTTTATTTTGTAAAATCCAAAAATCTAGCAAATTGTCATTTTGAGCGTAGCGAAACATCTAATATAAAACCCATTTTTGTCATATTGAGACGAAGTCGAAATATCTTTTTTCAACTCAACATGACAAGATTCCAGAAACCACACAACACAATCTATCAAATCACTACAACATATCAAAAGTGTAAAATATATACAAAATTCACACAGATTCTATAAAATTTGTAACTTTTACCTACTTTTTATAAAATTTGCTTGAATTTGTTTTTTTTTTTTGTTAAAATCACGCACAATTTTATTTGCTATTGCAAATATTTGATTCTACAAAAGAGCGAGTAAAAGGGGTAGGCTATGAGGGTGAAAGCTTGTATATTAAGCGGAATTTTGCTTAGTGTGAGTCATTGTGTATATGCTGGGGATATTCAAGGCGATATTTATAATCCCGCAAATAAAACAGATTCTATAAAACCAACAGCACGACCTTATTACTCGGTTAATACTAGCCCCATTTTACATAATCTTAATTTAACAAATAATAGCACTGACAATAGATTCCAAACACCACAAAATACAATATATCAAGCAGGTTTAAATGATGATATTCAAGGATTTACAGGTTTTAGACAGGCTAGAAGTGGGTGTGAGGCTAACAAGGTTGTAGGCGGAGATAATGAGACTTGTAACTATACAAGCAAGATTGAAACACTCACATTTCAAGGTAGCAGATGGGTTTGGGGTGGTAACAGAAAGCTTACATTGCAAGATGTTAGCGGAAAAAAGGTAGAAATAGGCACTTTAACAAACCCTTATCATTGGTCTGGCAAAGGCTTTTCAGCGGAGTTAAAAGTAGATGGTGCTAGCGAGGTGGTTATAGACAATATACACCACCAAAACTATACGGGCGGTAGCTGGATACATGTCAATGTGGATAACAAACTTGTTGTAGGAAATATTCAGTTTGCAACAGATGGTATAGCTGGGAGTCAAGGGCATGTCGAGCTTAAATCTAGTAACGGCGATGTAATAGTAAAAAATGCAGCTGGTTGTGGCAATGCCTGCACAGGTGGTTTAGGTATCCGTCCGCTAAACTTTCTTAAAATTGATGGCAAAAACTTCTATGGTGGCAACATAGAAGCTATAGGTTTGCCAACAGCTGGGAGTAACTCCACACTTGATTTAACAGGGGTTAGCGGCACAAAATTTATCGATACTTTCTCTATACGCACAGGCACGCTACAAGCAAAAGATTTTCATGTGAATAATTTTATTGTCTATAAAAGCAACTCTTACTCTGTAGTAGATCAAAATATCGGTAAAAGTTTCATCAATTATCTCTCAATGGAGATAGGCACAAGCGACTTTGCAGATGGAGCAGATATTAGATTCAATGGTGGCGGTGAGATTCTAAACTTTAACTTCATCGATGCGAGACCGACTTCATTTGTGCGTATGGGCGGAATTAATCATGTCAATGTTAATGAAATGAAAATCAAAGAAGCTGAAGTCAATATTAAAAATGGAATCTTTAATACAATAGTTTCACAAAAAGGGCAAACCGCTATTACAAATGGCGCTTCAAAAATCACAGCTAATGCCCTAAATGTCAATGAGCTTTTACACCTAAAAGACTCGAGCAAACATAGTGGTGTTATGAGAATTGAGCTAAATGCTAATGGCGAAAACATAGACCAAAAGTTTGACAAATACCTAAATGTAAGCGTAGATTCTAAAGATTTAAAAAATATGAGTGGAAGTGAGATAGCCGAACTCATTAAAAAAGCTGAAGCAAATGGAAGTAATGGCAGTACAACAGATTACAAAAACGCAAGTGGCACATATATCACAACAAGTGATGGCAAACATTATCTAGTCTTACCAGATATTATGACAAATGATAATATTACAAATAGCACAGGACAAGTTGCAAATGGTGGTAATATCTTAATAGAGCAAACCGAACTCACAAAAGGTGCATTAAATAACTATGGAAAGATTCTAATCGATGATGGCTTTGTAGATGGAAATAAACCGACACTCTATCTCACAGGTAATCTCAATAACCACAATACAATAGATTTGGGAGCTAATGGACATATAGAAGTAACAGGAAACTTTAATAACAAAGGTAAAATCCTTTTTAGCATTCAAGCAAATCCAAATGACTCTAATAATGAAATAAAAAATGCAAGTATGAATATCAAAGGCAAAGCAACACTAGACATATCACCCGGAAGCACAGGGGCATTACAAGCAGATATAGCAGATTCTAAGACTTTATCGAGTATAAGTAATCAACTTAATGGTAGTAATGCTGTGGAATACAAATTAATCACAGCAGAATCTATAAGCTACACTTACACACAAGGGGATTATACGACTACTTTTGATAAAGGAACTAATGGCACAACCATAAGCACAAC
>NZ_FZPK01000085.1 GCF_900198625.1 Helicobacter rappini
GAAAAGTGGATATAAAAAATGTTTTTATTGATGCAGCGATATATATTTGCAATATTGTGAATTGCTGAAGTTTTTTTGACCCCCTCCCAATAATAAACCAAATCCCAATTTAGCATTCGCTAGATCACCAAGTATAAAATTCATTTGAGAGCTATATTGTATATTTAAGCGCAAATCAACTGCGAATTCATTGTTTGTAAGGAAAGCGATACTTTCTTTTAATCGATTAAATTGTATTTGATTAGGAAAGTAAGCCAACGCTTCATGATATTGTAAATCTTTAATATCAAGCAATATTTTATTTTGGTGAGAACATATCGTTTTTCCCAATAAAAAATTTTTACCAAGAATTGTATTTCTTATTCCTAGCACATTTTGTTGAGTTATATTGATGGGAATTTGTTGCGAAATATTTTCAATAATTGAAATCCTATTGTTTAGATTAAAATTATATTGCAAAATCTTTTCAATATATGGTTTTGGGCGTCTTTGGCTTAATATAAGAGATGAAAATGGTAAATACTCTTTTGCATTTGTTACATTATTAAAACCCAATATTTTTAAAAAAATATGCGAAATTCTATCATTCAAGTTATCATTAAAAGATCTATGATAATTTCTAAGTGACATGCTTTCGTGAAGAAGCCATAGAATATGATTGTTTAGAAAATCAAAAAATAAGCTAAAACCATTACCAGAATCTTCATTTCTTGCAAATTTGTCAAGTATGTAGTTTGGTAGAGGAGAAGAACTTCCAAATAAACCAAAAAAATTTGCTTTAATTTCAACGCAATTTTCATGTTGATCATTTAAAGAAGTTGTATTATCTGCAGAATCTGTTGCCTTTAAAAGTGTCTCATTGTCATTTTGTGCAATAACCTCTATTTCTTTATAAGCATGCCCCAAACTTTTCCCAGTTCGTAAAAATATTTGATGTTTCTTGTGTGTCAGTAAAAATGTTTTTATAGTATGATAGAATGTAGATGTTTTCATAAAGGCTCTTTATTTCCAAATTGTACAGGATATGTAAAGGTTGTATTGCTTAAAACACATATAATATTTAATTCACAAAAGGAATTAATAGCCGCAAAAGAAGCAAATAAGTGCGAAAATATCAATCCTATTTTATATACTTCTCCTAAACAATAAAATTTAGTCTCATCCATAGATATCGTAACAAGAATGCCTCTTCTTGTGATACAGCCATGAACTTTATAGGTCGGTTGTGATTGTATATTAATAATCGCATCACTTAGATTTGTCAAAAAATGTTTATCTTGAGAATCAAATGTAAACCCAAAAATATGTAAAAGAGACAATAAACTTTCTTTTTTTGTTATATTTTGATAATTAAAAGACAAAATAACAACAAGATTCCACATCATATCACTATCCATGTCTATGTGTTTAATTGGTGTGGGTAGCGTAATATTTTCTGTTGTAACGCTCTTATAGTCTAATATTTCGTTAATGTCATGAAGTTTAAGTTGTGCTGGTATATTATTATTGCTGCACAATACATCCATAGATATAGTTTCTTTTCTGTGATGCTTAGTATAAAAAGAAATTTCTTTATAGTGTTGGCCATGAGCATCGACTTTGTTAGCTAATGCATAAAAATCATTGCTTTTATTTAAAAACTCAAATCTCTCAAAACTATAATAATTTTTAAAAACTCGTCTGCCAGTATCGCTACTATGTGCTTTTACTTTTAGAATCTGTATAACACAATAAGCCTGTTCGTGCATTCTATCTACAAATATTCGATGAGTATTTCTTGAGTGATCAAGAAGTATTGGTTCTGCCTGTGTAGAAAACAAATTAATTGCTGGTGTTGCAAAGAGAGAAAACTGATTTGCTCTTGGTAGACAATTTTTAGGAAGCTCCTTATTAAAAATAAATTTGATACCCATTTTTTTACTTTTTACATCTTTTAAAGCTTCTAAACCCTCAAGATGGATAAAATGAAATTTTTCTGACATAAAAAATAATTCTTGCAACAATATAAATGCACTAAAGCCTAAATCATCATTATCTGATACACTTTCATTTCTGTTAAATCCCATAGGCTGTAAGCAATGTGTTGGTATTTTAAAATTCGTATGTGTATCGTATGAGAGAATAATAATGTCTTTTACATATTG
>NZ_FZPK01000041.1 GCF_900198625.1 Helicobacter rappini
AATTTGTGGTTTTTTGTGAAATGTGGGGTATTATAGCATAAAAATAATCTCTATATCCTTGTATTACAACATTTTATTCAACCATCCATTTTAACTCACATTGAGATTGCATTGCACAGAAACTGGTATATACATTCTCACACAAAGCTTAGTATAATACTCATATAATAAACACAAAAATAGAAAAGGAAATACTATGCTGCCACATTTTCTACAAAATATAGAGATTAATGATGGATTTGACTTGCTTGTGATTTTACGCCAACATTATAATGTCGGGGATAAGCAAAGTTGGTGGTGGCCTAGCTTTTTTTCTTTGCGTGTAGAAAATGGCATTGAGATAAATGGAGCAGCACAGATTGAGATGGATTTAAGCCTTTGCTTTGCTGCTATTTTAGGACAGAATACAAAGTATGAATATGCTGCTACTAGCCTTAGCAACCTCTACATGTTTTTTTATAATAATCTTACAAAAAACCCAAATGATGATATACAGCTATATAGCAATTATCCTAATCCACAACTCACACAAATCGCCCAGCCGCATTATCAAGATTTAATACTCAAGCAACTCGCAAATCTTTTACCACAAGATATTATGCCTCTTATTAGAATCTCTGGATTCTATCAGCAAAAAGCAACGCGTTTAATCGCTCTCGCACAAAATATCATAAAGGATTTTGAAACTTTTCATAATTTCTCACTGCATGTTACAAAAGAGTGGCTTTTATCTCAAAAAGGCATTGGGCTTGAGAGTGCATCAAGTATTTTAAACTATGCGTTAAAAAGAGAAGAAATGGTGGTTGATAGCTATACACAACGCTTACTTGGGCATTGCGGTTTGCTTTTTGATGATTATCACTCAATGCAAGACTTTTTAACACAGAATCTTTATAGGGCAAGTGATTTGTATGGTGATATGCCATTAGCACAAATTATGGCAAGGTTTCATGGAAAAATCGTTGAATGTAGTAAGCAGTATAAATTGGCAAAACTTACTTATTAAGATAAGATTCTATATCGATATACATAGCTTAAAATAGTTTCTACTTTTTTTGTCATTTTGAGCGTAGCGAAAAATCTTTAAAGTATAGAATCTAAAAAAGATTCTCTACTCTTTTCAAAGACACAATACGATAAACATATAAACCACGCAACATTATTAAAGCATTATCATAAAACATCATTCCCATTTACAAGCAATCTTGCGGCTTGTTTTGCATGCAAGATAAAGCTTTGGGCGATATTATCAAGGCGGTTAAATGGTAATTTAAATAGCACAATATCAGCACATTTTCCAGCTTTAAGACTACCATTATTTAAGCCTAGTGCTTTTGCGCTATTACGCGTGATAGAATAGATTAAATCCTTGCTTAAAGATTCTATATCTTGTGCTTTATCTTGACTAAGTGTCGCAAAAAGTGCGTAACGAATCTCTTCTAAAATATCAACATCAGCATTCGAGCTTTTACCATCAGTAGCAATGATATGATTTAATCCCATTTTGCCCTGCAATAAGAGATTAGACCTAGGGCAAGAGATAATAGAGCCTTGCTTTAATAGTCTCTCTTTAAGATTAGAATCTGTATGAAGGCAATGCACAAAAAGCGTGTTTATATCACTTAGTAAATCTAAAAAACTATCTATGCTAAAATGTGCTTTTGCATCTTTTACCTGAAAATTCTTTGCATAAAATTCCTTAAAATACCCTGTATTCTCACTTAGCCATTCTAGCTCTTGCCTAGATTCTAAAAAATGTGTTGAAAGCAAAAGGTTATAACGCATAGCAAGCTCAACCACATAATGTGCTATTTTTGGATTTATGGAATATGGTGCGTGCAGGGCTAATGCGGGGGTAAATGTAGCATTTTTTAAAGACAAAGTCTTTTCAAGGCGATTTGAGATATTTAGGGCTTGTTGTGTGAAATCACTCTCCATTGCCCCTAACACTTCATGGCAATAAATCACTTTGAGTTTAGAATCTAATAATAACTCTAAATCCAAATCATAGCTACTGATCGCACAGACACTGCCCACGCCACTACGCTTTTGCGTCTTTATAGCCTGCTGCATTGCCTGTGTATTGTGCTTTAGGACTTCACCACGATTTGCCATGACACTATCAAGCCATATATCAAAATCCCCATAGCAAAAACTTGTATCATTTTTGCTAAACTCAAAATGTATATGAGAGTTAATAAAGGCTGGTAGCATAACATGATTTTTATAAAATACAAAATCGCAATTACTATACTTTTGTCTCAATGAATTAAAATCGCCAACTTCTTTAATCATACCAGAATCAATGATAATACCACCATGTTCTACAACCTCCCATGTCTCATCGCAAGGGAGCATTATGCTTGTGCCTATGAGTTTCATATCTGTCCTTATTATTTTAAACATTAGAATCTTTTGTATTATAGCAATAAGTATTCTTTCTTAACAGCATATAGATTTTTTGCATACTAATTTTAACAAGCTTTATGCAATACATGTAAATTCCATGAGGTTATCTTGTAGGAAACAAGCTAAAAGTATTGAAAGACAGAATCTAAGCTTTAGCTATATTTGCTATAATTAGGGCTTTGTTTAGATAAGGATTATTATGCGTCAAAGTGCTATGAGTGGCATTTTATTCATGTTTGCTGCTTCACTTACTTTTTCTTTAATGAATGCGTGTGTTAAGCTTTTAGATTCCATGTCTTCTATGGAGCTTATATTTTTTCGTCATGTTTTTACAGCGATTTGTATAGGTATTTGGTGGTGTTTTTACCCACCTTTTAAGCCAGATTCTAAACCACGCAAAAAAGGTGGCTATTTTAGATTACTTATGCGTTCTCTTACAGGTGGTTTAGCTATGCTTGCTATGTTTTATAATATCGCTACTATCTCGCTTGGCACGGCTTCAGCCTTTGCACAGACTATGCCTATTTATATTGTGTTATTTACACTGCTTTTTACAAAAGAGCATGTGAGATTACCCATCATATTAGCAACGATGATAGGCTTTGTTGGGGTGATTTGTATCTGTGATATACGCACTGAAAGTCTAGGGATTGATAATATTATTGCGGGTATTATTAATGGAATCATGATGGCATTAGCTTATATGAGTTTAAAGGATTTGAAAGAATATTTTAATGAATCAAGTATGATTATGGGCTTTGCTATCACTATGGCTGTTGTTGGCGGAGTGTTTATGTTTATTGAGATTCCACATTTATCTGGCTTTAGCATACCAAATGTGCGTGAATGGATAGGTATCCTTATCTTAGGGATACTTGGGACTTTAGGACAAATGTTTCTAACAAGGGCTTTCATACTAGCCCCTGCTGGACTTATATCACCGCTTGATTATATGCGTATTGTATGGGGTGTGATTTTTGGAGTAATGCTTGGAGATTCTCTGCCTAATATGATGACATTAAGCGGCATTACACTCATTATCATATCTGGTGTTTTGATAGCTATGCCTGTGTTTTTACAAGACTATAAAAAGTATAAAAACAAGAGTCTAAAACCTTAGACTTTTAAATGATATTTTATATATTTTATAGATAATGTAAGAAATATACAACATGATCTATATTCATGCAAAAAATTCTAACACTCTGTTTTGTTGTGGAGTCGGTATTTAAGGTGTAAAATTTGGATTTTATAGTAGGTGTCTCACTGCATTAATATGATGAGATTGTTAGATTTAGAATCTAATCTCTAACATTCTATAAATTCTCCCACAAGCCTTTCAATCTTTGGAGCAGCACTTACAGCAGATTCTATAAAGCATATACTAAAATACCCATCAAACCAGCTAGATTCTAAATTATTTAACACACTCTTTTTTGCGTATTGGCTAAATTGTGCGACATTTAGCACCTCCCCACTTGTGCCAATGCAGACAAATAAGCTATTCTCACTCTCACTTAGTCTCTCTAGCTCTCTAGCTAACAAGACATAGTTTGGGGCATATTCGCTAAACATTACAATATTATGCCGCAAAGATTCTTCCCCACAAGATTCACATATAAGTTTTGGCATAGCTTGATAACCAATATTTGTGATAGTCTCACACAATTCACAACGCACTTCAGGTAAGAATCCGTGCAAGTGAATGACATCTTTACACCCAGCTCGTTCCAACAAGTCATCTACATTTTGCGTGATAACAACCACTTCTTGCGGATAGTTTGCTTTGAGCCTTGCTATCATCTTATGTGCGGCATTTGGATTAACTTCTCCTAATTGAATGCGTCTTTTATCATAGAAATCTAGCACTTTCTGCCTATCCTTAGCAAAGCCACTCGCACTGCAGACTTCCATAATGTCAAACTCTTCCCATAAGCCATCATTATCACGGAATGTTCGCAATCCACTCTCCGCACTAAGCCCTGCCCCGCTAAATATCATCACTCGTTTAGAATCTGTCTGTTTAGTATCTATCATTGTAATTCCTTGTTTTGCTAAAAAGTTAGAGTATAGTTCTCATCATTTTAGGGTGAGGGCAAAAACTCTCTTTTGGATTTTGTACTCAATGTTATCACGCTCAATAACAAGATATTTAGAATCATTCCTACAACCCATATTTGTTTTTACTCAATATAAGATTCTAAAAGCGGCATACCACCTTGTATATCCTTACTAAAAGTTTTGCCAAGTATGGAATCTAGCTTTAATGGCGACATGCCAAAACAAGGTCTCACACATGCAATATTCTCAAGGCTTATTATCTCTCCAGCCTTAACATCTTTTGAGACAAAAAGGCTACGCCCAAAGTTTCGCCCCTTTTTCTCTTTAGAATCTATATGCGATTCTATAATGGGTAGTAATCCTCTCTCTTTATCACACATTTTAGAATCGTTATCATAAAAATCTTTTGCTAACTCACAAATTTCACGCACGCTATTTACCATAAGGCTAAATTCATTCACATCAAGGCTAAATGCACTATCTACACCACCTAGATTCTTATCTAAAATAAAATGCTTTTCAATCACACTCACACCACAGAGTGTCGCCATCAGTGGCACACTAATGCCTAGTGTATGATCAGATAAGCCAACCTTTACATTATAGTGTTTCCATTGCTCTTTTATCGCTTGAATGTTTGTGAGTTTTGCATCACTCAATGCGGCAGGATATGCGGATATGCAATAAAGAAGTGTAATAGATTCATTATCTTTTAGAATCTCTAAAGCATGTTTTATCTCATCATCATTTGCTATTCCAAGTGAAAGAATCACGGGCTTTTTTGTCGTTGCTATTGCTTTTAAAAGTGGGGTGTGCATGACTTCAAAGCTTGCGATTTTATAGATAGGGCAATTTAGATTTTCTAAAAACTCTACCCCTTCCACACTAAAAGGTGTGCTAAAAGATTCTAAACCTAAAGTATGTGCTAAGTCAAATATCTCTTTATGCCACTCCCATGGCATTTGTGCGTCTTCATAAAGCTCCCATAAATATGAATCTTTCCATAATCCATCATTAATCCTAAAATACTCATTTTTATAAGGCAGGGTAAGGCAGCTTGGCTTATAGGTCTGCACCTTTATTGCATTTGCACCTGTTTTTGCGATGGCTTCTACACTTTTTAGGGCGACCTCTAGGCTTTGGTTATGATTTGCACTAAGCTCTGCGATGATAAATGGTGTTTGCATGTAATCTCCACATAACAGATTCTATTTAGTATTGTAAGTAAAAATTTTTAAGTTCTTGTGATTTATGCCTGTATTTTTAGAATCTCTTTGTATCGCTCGTATGTCTATATCGTAACATTTGGTTTTGCTATATTATAAACTTACAATAAAATGACAATAAAGCACACACTTTTATGCTATAAAACATTTTCATTTTATACTTAAGGTTCATTATGTCTCATAATAAATCTAGCATTTTTGCTTGGTTACCTGTTTTGTGTGTTACTTTTGGTGCGTTTATCTTTAATACTTCAGAGTTTATACCTATTGGGCTTTTAGGTGCGATTGGCAATGACTTTTCTATGAGTGATTCTGAAGTTGGAGTAATGCTTACTATCTATGCGTGGGTGGTAGCCCTTGCGTCCTTGCCGCTTATGCTCTATTTTGCACAAAGCAATCTTAAATCCCTTATGTTAGGCGTTATTTTTGTATTTGTGCTTAGTCATTTCATCTCTGCTTTATCACAAAATTTCATTATGCTTGTAGCCTCTCGCATCGGTGTAGCCCTATCTCACGCGCTCTTTTGGTCTATCGCTTCTGTTATGGCGGTGCGTGCTGCACCAAAGGGTAAGCAAAGCAGTGCATTGGGCTTTGTGATTACAGGTAGCTCACTTGCTATGATTGTTGGGTTGCCGCTTGGGCGTATGATAGGGCTGTATGTGGATTGGCGGGTGAGCTTTTTGTGTATTGGACTTGTGGCGTTGTGTGTTGGCATTGCTTTCTGGCGGGTGTTTCCTACTATGCCAAACACGCAAAATATTTCGCTAAAAACGCTTCCTACACTTCTGCAAAATAAGGCATTTATGAAGATTTGCTTTCTTACACTTGTGTTTGTGAGCGGACATTTTAGCGCATATACTTATATTGAGCCATTTTTGGAGAATGTGGCGGGGTTTAGGGCGAGTTCTGTTACTTTTATCTTGTGTTTGTTTGGGCTTATGGGTGTGGTAGGGAGTGTGCTATTTGCGAGATTCTATGAGAGATTTCATTTAGCCTTTGTGCGTCTTAGCCTTTTTGGTTTGGGTTTTAGTATGCTTTTATTGTATTTTGTGAGTGAATCAAGTGCTGCTACCACGCTACTTTGTGCGATATGGGGGCTATGCTTTATGCTTTTTGGTGTGATTTTTCAATCACAAGTGATTGCCGCTGTGCCAAATGCTACGGCGGTAGCAATGAGTATTTTTTCAGGTATTTTTAATGTTGGCATAGGCAGTGGGGCGTTGATTGGCGGCTTGGCATATACGCATTTTGGGATAGAATCTATTGGCTTTGTGGCAAGTGGAATATGTGCTGTTGCGGCGTTGTATTTTATGAGTGCTATGGGCTTTGCGAGGGTGTTTAGGAAGTTTAGAAGAGTGTAGCTATTTTTTCTTTTTATGTAAAAGCAGGGTTTGCAAGATAAAAAGGGCAATACCGCAATCAATGATAATATCAGCAAAATTAAATATAGGAAAGTCAAACTTATAATGCCAATAGATATAATCCACAACACCGCCATGTAAAAATCTATCAAGTATATTTGAAGTCCCACCTGCAAGCATAAGCGAAAAAGCGATATAATGCTGTTTAAAAAGATCTTTTTGTGCGAATAAGATTCCAACAATAAGGGCTATAAGACCTACTTGTATGTATTTTAGCCATTCCCCAAGCCATGTAAAAAATGAGAAAGCAACGCCTGTGTTAAAGACAAGGGCGATAGAAATTACAGGCATATCAGCAATCATTACAAAATCATGCAAACTTTGTGGCTGTGCGATATAAATCATTGTGTATTTTATAGCTTGGTCTAGGGCTACAAGGAAAAGAAAAAGTATGCTAAAGTGTCGTATTTGCTTTGACATATTAAAACCTTATGTGAATCTAAAATAAAAGCGGCATTGTAGCAAAATGATATAAATATGTCTTTTAGGACTAGTTGGTTTGTATTTGTGAGATTTAGAATCTATGTTTTATCCATTGCTTATCGACATTTAATCAAAAGCAAATTCTAGATTCTAAACCCAATGCTACACAGCATTTCATTCCACATATTTATCAAATTTATCTATCGTGTTTTCTAAGTATTGTATAAAATCTTTTTCTTTTGGCATGTCTTTATGGGCTTTTATTGTGGATAGCTTGATACATAAAGCAGCACTTGTATCCTTTGCTTGTGTTATTTTTGCTATAAGAACATTACTTTTTTCTAGGATTTCTTTCTGGGCTTGCGGTTGTAATCCTGTGAAAAGATTCAAAAAAGGTTGCACGAAGTTAGATAATGCCTGCATACTTGTCTGCGTGTGTGAATCTAGCGTTTCAATCATATTTAGTGTCATGCTATATGATCTCTCGCCTTTAGTAAAACACTCATTTGTAAGCCTTATGCAATCTTCAATTAACTTTTTAGTTTCATTATGCGTTACTTCTGCTTCTGCTAACATTTTTTCTAAAACATTAGCATTTGACTTATTTTTATCTAAAAAGCTATTTTGATAAGTATTGCTAGTGTCAATATTTATTGTCCTATTTTCCCGCCTTTTATACAGCTTTTTACGCTCTTCTCTATCATTATTAATACGCATTTCACCATTAAAAAAAGTAATGCCATGCTGCTTTAATAGCGATAAAGCATGATTTGCTATGGGAATGTTATTGAAATGATTATAGTATGCGCTACGGATTACATCTTTTTCATAAAAGTTTATAGCAAGTGCATCGATTTTTGCGATATTTTGTTTAAATTGCTCATGCATTTCACGCCCTTTTTTATGGCTAAGTTTTAATCAAGCGGCTTTAGATAAGATTCTAAAAGCTCATTTAAATTTGCATACAATCTATCATAGCCTAATGTTTGCAACTTTTCTAAATCTTTTTGCAATAAATCGCCATGTTCTTTCAAGGCGTTTTTTGCCCCATTTAGCCCCATAAGATTCACATAGCTATTCTTATTGGTATCATTATTTGCGGTTTTGCCTGATATGCTTTCATCTTGTATAGAATCTATAATGTCATCTCGTATTTGAAAATAAAGTCCCAAAACTAGCCCAAAATCATAGAGAAATTTTTGCATATCAAGCGATAAATTCGCAATAATTGCCCCCATCTTTAGACTTGCAGCGATGAGTTTAGCAGTTTTATGTGTATGTATGAATTGCAATTTATCAAGCGGCAGGGTCGTATGCTCGAAATAACAATCAAGGGCTTGACCCAGCACCATACCGCCAATACCGCCATTTTCAGCCAAGCATGAGATAAGCTCTGCAACAACGCTTGGGGCAAAATGTGCGTTTGCAAGCAAATAAAAGCTATAAGTATTAAGCCCATCACCTATAAGGATAGCACTCACCTCATCGTATTTGCAATGAAGCGTGGGATGATTTCGCCGCAACGCCGCATTATCCATAGCAGGCAGGTCATCATGTATGAGTGAGTAGGTATGCAAACACTCAATGCTAAGGCACACATCAAACGCATTTTTTGCTTGTTCTTTTGCCTCCGCACACACAACACTAAGCAGTAAATTAGGGCGGAATCTTTTGCCTCCATTTAGGACCATCTCCCAAAATGCCTTTTCAAAATGCGGATGAAAGCCTGATATTTCTGGTTGATTATCATGCAGATAAGACTCAAACTCATTGCAAGTTTGTTTAAAAAATGACATATTGACACCTCTATATTTTTTGTAATTTTAGCATGAAAGCGTAGGTTTTGGATATGGATTCTATGTGGTGTTATAAATCAAAGCAATCTAACACAAAATCGCATGTTATGAGTTGTTATATTAAGATATAGACTTGCAAAATTATGTGTCCATCTTAATTCTACAAACCATTCCCTACAAGATAAGGCTGCATAGCATGTTTAAAGTTTAGAATCCTTTGTGTGAAGTCCGTAGTATCAAATGTGTCTAAATGTATGATATTAATGCCTGTATATTCATAAATAAACTTATCAACATTCAAGTCAATAACACCATTCATAACAAGGCAGAGAATCTCTATATCACGCTGTTTCAAGGCATTAATGCTTAATATAATATGATTTATTGCCCCAAGATAATATTTACCAACTAAAATCGTTGGTCGCTTGTGATTTTGCATATAATCTAACATACAACTATACTCATCAAGCGGGGAAAATAATCCACCTGCAAGCTCAATTACCACATTATCCCTTGTTGGTAATGCAATATCTAAGCCCTTATATTGCGCATTCTCATACAATTTAGCAATATGTGGTGAAGCCGGTGTTTTAAGACAAACACCCTCACCCAAAACTTCTGTATTCGGGCTAAAACGCTGCACAACTTCACAATCTCTTGGTGTGCCTGCTTGTATAAGCTTAAAATATGCGTAGTTAAAACTCGCACAAAAAGCAGCACTCACATGTGTTTTACCAACATCAGTATGTATCCCACTTATATAAATTTGCATACCATCCCTTTAACTTTGAAGTATTCTCACATGGGAGTGTAGCAAATATTCTCTAAATCATATAAACAGATTGCCATGTCTAGACATAAAATGTAAAAAACCTTGATTTAGCTCTATTGCAAATCAAAACTAGGCTATTATTATAGTCAAGAATGTTTTTTGACAACATATAGAGATTTAATAAACTAGTATTCCATAATTTAAAGCTAAAATATCAGTTCGTTTTGGAATCTCAATTTTACAATTTTTAAAGGAAAGTAACATGGCAATTAAAAAAGTCGTTTTGGCATACAGCGGTGGGCTTGATACAAGCGTGATTTTAAAGTGGCTTGGGGATAACTACAACTGCGAGGTGGTAACCTTCACCGCAGACATTGGGCAGGGCGAGGAAGTAGAACCCGCAAGGGCTAAGGCATTAAAGCTTGGCATTAAAAGTGAGAATATTTTCATTGAGGACTTGAGAGAAGAGTTTATCAAGGATTTTGTATTCCCTATGTTTCGTGCAAACACCATTTATGAGGGCGAGTATCTGCTAGGCACAAGTATCGCGCGACCTTTGATAGCAAAAAGGCTTGTAGAGATAGCAAAAGCCGTTGGAGCGGACGCAGTAGCACACGGCGCAACGGGCAAGGGCAATGACCAAGTGCGATTTGAGCTTGGAGCGTATGCGTTAAATCCCGATATAAAAGTCATCGCCCCTTGGCGTGAGTGGGACTTAAACAGCCGTGAAAAGCTTTTAGCCTATGCAGAATTTGCTGGTATTAGCATTGAGAAAAAGCCTAATAAATCGCCCTATTCAATGGACGCAAACCTGCTTCATATCAGCTATGAAGGGCAGATTCTAGAAGACCCAAATGCCGAGCCTGAAGAGGATATGTGGCGTTGGAGTGTCTCACCGATGAACGCACCAAATGAGGCTCAATCTATCAAGCTGGAGTTTGAAAAGGGTGACGGCGTAGCGATTAATGGAGAGAGACTAAGCCCGGCAAGATTCTGGGCGAAGCTCAATGAGCTAGGGGGCAAACACGGCATAGGGCGGCTTGATTTGGTAGAAAATCGCTATGTGGGTATGAAGTCTCGCGGCTGCTATGAAACGCCCGGTGGCACGATATATCTAAAGGCTCATCGTGCGATAGAATCTTTATGCCTTGATAGAGAGGAAGCGCACTTAAAAGATTCTATTATGCCTCGCTATGCGGAGTTAATCTATAATGGCTATTGGTTTAGCCCAGAGCGAGAGGCACTTCAAGCCTTGATAGATAAGACACAAGAGCGTGTGAGCGGTGTGGTGTCTTTAAAGCTGTATAAAGGCAATGTGATTGTCGTAGGAAGAGAGTCTAAAAACTCACTCTTTAACGCCGCATACAGCACTTTTGAGGAAGATTCTGTATATAATCAAAAGGACGCCGCAGGGTTTATTAAACTCAACGCTTTGCGTTTTATCATTGCTGGGAAAAGCAGGGGGTAGTAGGCTACCTTGCTTGAGTAGGAAATAAAAGTGGCGGAATGTAATGCAACCCTTTAAATCTCCACCTTGTCATACAAAAGCCTTGTCCCCCCCCTGCCATACTGATTATTCTTGTCATACCGACTCTCCCCCTTGTCATACTGATTCCCATTGTCATACTGAGCGTAGCGAAGTATCTACAATGGAATCTAGATTTTTCGCTATCGCTCAAAATGACAAGGAAAATAGTATCAAATAACAAATATAATAAAGTATAATAATGAAATCTTTTATCCACAAGCACAGCGGAGTGAGTAATGAAATCTTTAGAATCTTCCACTTGTCATACTGAGCCTTTAGGCGAAGTATCTAAAACTTTATAACGGAGTGTAATAATGGAATCTTGTAATACAAAATCTAGCTTGGATTTACCTTTAGAATCTCTCTCTTTACAATCCTTTCTACAATCTCTCCATAAAGAGCAATGGCAGGAAGTAAGGCTTGGGGAAGTTGCGGAGATAGTTAGTGGCGGAACACCAAAAACATCAATACCAGAATATTGGAATGGAGAAATCCCTTGGCTATCAGTTGCGGATTTTAATAATGGTAAAAAATATGTTGTTGCAAGTGAAAAATTTATTACACAATTAGGATTGCAAGAAAGTAGCACAAAGTTACTGCAACGAGATGATATTATTATTTCCGCTAGAGGCACGGTAGGTGTAATTGCAATGATACCCTATCCTATGGCTTTTAATCAATCCTGCTATGGTTTAAGGATATGCAGTAATGCACACTCTCACTTTATTTATTATTGTCTTAAAGTTTTTACAAAATATTTTATTCATCAATCGTATGGAGCTGTTTTTGACACTATTACTACAAAAATTCTTAGTGATTTTACCTTTTTACTCCCACCACTTACAATACAACAAAAAATAGCAGAGATTCTAAGTAGCTTTGATGATAAGATAGATTTACTCCATAGACAAAACAAAACTTTAGAATCTCTAGCCCTTACCCTTTTTCGCCATTATTTTATAGACAATCCAAAGCGTGATGAATGGGAAGAAAAACCTTTAAGCGAAATTGCAGAAATACAAAATGGTTATGCCTTTAAAAATAGTGATTATGCGGAACGGGGTATGGAAACCTATGAAGTTTTAAAAATGGGACATATTGAATCTGGTGGGGGATTGCGATATTTTCCAAAGGCACACTATGTGAAAATCAATGATAAGATGACAAAATGGGTATTGAATGAAGATGATATTGTTCTGGCAATGACAGATATGAAAGATAGTTTAGGGATTTTGGGTTATCCTGCTATGGTTGATAAAAGCAATTATTATGTATTAAATCAAAGGGTAGCTAGAATCTACTTAAAATCAAAAGATGATTTTTTGCATAATTATTTTTTATTTTTGTATTTATCCTTACAGGAAAATATTCAAAAACTTCAAAGTTTAGCAAATGGTGGAGTGCAAGTTAATCTATCAACAGAAGCAATTAAAAATTTTACAATCACTATTCCGCCTCTAGAGTTTCAAAGTCAAAACAATCAAGCATTCATAAATATCATTAAAAAATACAAAAACAATCGTAAGCAGATTCAGAATCTCCAAGCAATGCGAGATATGCTATTAAAAGCAATATTTGCTTAGGTGCTGTTATGACTTAGGGGGATATTTCAGCTTTTTTCACGACAAGGAAAAAAGAGGGTTATAACAATAAGCAATAAAGCCTAAAGATAGAAAAATGCGGAGAGGGTAAATACAATACATAAGACAAAGAATCTAAAAGCGATTTAGAGCAACTTCACCTTACCCTTATGCGTGGTGAGTATGCCCTGTGTTTTTAGGGCTTTTAGGGTGCGGGATAGGGATTCTGGTGCGATATTTAGGGCGTTTGCAATGTGTCGTTGGGTGAGTGTGTGGAGGCTGTCTTTGTTGTGTGAGAGATAGCTTAGGACTTTTTCTTGCAAGCTTTGATTTTGCAGGGCAATGTGAGATTCTAGAATCTGTATCTTTTTACATAATGAAGTGATAAAAAGCAAACAAATCTCGCTATTCCCCAAACAATGCGTGTGGAAACTCTCTTGGCTTATGGTGATAATCTCGCATATTGAGGCACATTCCGCATTTGCTGGGTAGGGGCTTTGCATAAAAAAGGGCATTTCAGCGATGAATTGCGGAGATGAAAGCGTATGTAGCGTTAGCTGTGTGCTTGAGATATGCTCTTTTGTCTTATAAAGTCGCACTTTACCGCTAAGAAGTAGGTATAAATGCGTAGGCATAGCACCTTGCAGGAATAAAATCTCGCCGTTTTGATATGTGCGTTTATTGCCCATTTGCTCTACAATATTAAAAAGTTTTTGCATACATAATCCTTTAAAAATAGAGAATCTTAACATATATCAATGTTTTCTTGTGTAATTTTGTCTAGCATTGCGTTGAGATTCTATGTATCATTGATGAAAGGAATAAAATGGAAGCAATCTATCCGTATATGCTTACGCTGCATTTGCTTTGTGCGATTATATTTTTAGGATTTATTTTCACTGATGTGGTGCTGCTTAGTCCGCTAAAAAAGGCACTTGGTGATGAGTTGGCAGATAAAATCTTTAGCATTATCTCAAAGCGGGGTGTGAAGGTAATGCCCCTTTGTCTGCTTTTGCTGCTGCTGAGTGGCGGGGCGATGATAAGCCGTTATGTCGGCACAACGCAAGGATTTTTTGACTCGCCTTTGCAGGTGCTATTGATGCTAAAAGTTGTGTTGGCGTTGTGTATTGTGTGTATGGTGGTTGTGTCTTTGTCGTGTAAGTTTTTGGGGCTAAAAAATCCATTGGCAAAGAGCATTCATAAGGTGGCTTTGGTGCTTGGATTTTTCATCGTGGTGTTAGCAAAAATGGCATTTTATATGTGAAGTTAATTTTTAAAAAAGGAGCAAATATGCAGGAAAAATTTGATGTGATAAATGAAGATTCTATTATTAGGCTTATGGATATTTTTTATAACAAGGTGCGTTTTGATAAGCGTGGGTTGGGTGATGTGTTTAATGCGAAGATTGGCAGTGATGATATGGCGTGGGAGAAGCATAAGGCAAAGATTGCGGCATTTTGGCAAGGTATGCTTTTAAATAGTGGTGATTATAGCGGACACCCTTTGAAAGCCCATCTTGACTTGCCCCCTTTTCCTAGAGAGCTTTTTGCTGTGTGGCTTGAGCTTTTTAAGCAGAGCTTAGAATCTGTGTATGTAAAAGAAGAGCATATTGTAATGATTATGGAAAGGGCTGAGATGATTGCCAAGCGATTTATGTTTATGCTATATGAGAGTGGGTATAATAGGTAGATTCTGCGTGGGGTTGATATAGAATCTTAAACAAGATTCTATGCCAATAATTTTGTAATGAGTGTTTATCTAAACTATGGATAGAATCAAATTGCACCATTAAAACACATAGCTATAACTTACACTTGAAAACATTGAGTTTTTCAGGCTATCAGCAGTGGAATATATGCTGTTAGAAACAAGTGGTTTTGCATAATTTCCAATTTCTTCCTTGCCATATGGCAATAGAAACTGCCATGTATATTCGATTCTATGCTTTGCAGCAATATTTACCCCAACTCCAGCTTCAAAACCCAATGCGGGAGAGAAACTCATCTTTGAAATCCCGGTATAATGAGAATGTCCGCCAAGCAACACACCAAAAGATACACTTAACCCAGAATTTGGCTTTTTAAAATTAAATGGAATATCTATAATAGCATCTACATGAAATAAAATATTTTGCACATAAATTGATTTATCACTCTTTGTGGCATTTGGATTGCTATCTCCATTAAGTGTCGCACCCATATAGTCATAGCTCATATAGAATCTATTGCCCCATAAATAGAGTGATGGAATCTTATCTTGAAAGGTTTGATACCCTCCCTTTAGTCCAAATCCTACTATATTGCCTTTTATATCTAGTGTTGCAACAGAGAAAAGATTGCCAACATATAGTCGAGAGTGAATGCTTGCAAATGGGATATTAAAGCCTATAAACCAACCCCTCTTCTTTGCATTGTAACTTTCTTTTTCTGGGCTAAGTCCGCCCCCCAGCCATTATCATTTCTCATATCTTGATTGTGTGTGCTAGTTTGCGACATATTGTCATAGGGGTTGTCTATGTAATCTTGTTGCATTGACATAGAGTTATTCGCAAATGCTATGCTACACAATACTGCACTTATACTTGCTATTTTTCTCATATTTCATTCCTTTTCTATAAAATCAGGGCGTATTCTACAACAAAAAAAAAAAAAACGCAAGTAGGGCAAAAAGATCCGTGCCAAATTGAGAGTTAATTAGGTGTTTGGATGGGATTTGTAGCCCATGTGGTTACAAATCCCTAATATTATAAAAGGCAAAAACAACATGTATAAAAAGATTTTTATTTAAAAGCCAAATGGGACTCGAATTAATAGAGATACCCGCATTTACAAACACAAATAAAATATGGTGAATACACATTTAATGGCTATAAGATATATTTAATGCTTAAAATTGCTTTTTTTGGCAAACATTGGAGTTCATTGCTTATAAAAAGAGGGTGTTGTCAAGTTGTCTCACACAATGCTATGCGTCCCCCAAAATGGATCAATGAGTATATAGCCTTTTTTAGCAAGCATGTTTGATTTTGGAATCCTTCTTGTGTCATTAAAAACTTGTGTTGGCATAATGATTTGTTTGTCTGGATTATCGATGAGATAAGAAGCCCACCAGCTAAATGTTGAATTAGCAATAACTGCATGTTTGCAAGCTCTCATAAGCTCCATTTCCTCCGCTGCATTGCCTTCGCCATTAGCTTTAACAAATTCAATATGGCAACCCTTAAAGTCAAGCAAATTGCATAAATTTTTCTCACACCATTCTATATCATTACTAAAAATAAAAATATGTGGTTGCCCTAGCCTAGTTTTTAGAATCTCTATTGCACTTTGATAGTAGGTTTTTCCTAAAAGCACATAATCACCATTTGTTGCTTCCATTTTTAAATAGTCCCCCAATCTTACATGCAAGAATACACTATTTTCTGTTTTCTCTATCTTTTCTTTTAGCGTTTGATTATGTGGTTTTAAGGGTATTTTTAGACAAAACTCTTCTCTTATTATAGAATATATGTCATCAAAATATATAAGATTTTGAAAGTATCCAAAGGGATAAGCGTGTTTCTCTAAACTATCATTTAAATACATTTTTACAATGTTGTCGCCTTGTGGATCTTCATCGTAAAAATATTTATAATGTTTTAATGCTAGCCAGTATAATTTATGATATTTACTTCTTGTAGCGTATCGAATGTATTGCAATGGGAAGTTGTATTTCAAAGATTTGTCATTAGAATAAAAATATTTAACTAAGGTTTTGTAATCAAAGCATAGTGGCAAAGAGATATTATATAACATTAACTCAAAAAGTCGTAGGTCTTGCCCCCCCCCCCCATTAGTCATTGCACTATTTGTAGAATCTTGACTAAAAGCATCTTTATGTAAATTCTCATTAAAATATGTTGCATCAAGCAAAATAGGATAGCCCTTTAAACTCATAGCCTTTGCAAAAGCATAAATAAACATTTGATTACCAAGTCCGCCAACAAGCCGTATTAACATAAAAATTCCTTTGATTTTATTGTAATTAACAGATATTTTGAAGTTATGAAAGCTACATTATAGCATAAAACATTTATATCGCAATGACTATGCTCACTTCAGGCTAGAACATGCAGCACTACATTTTTTCACACTCACTAATCTTCAATACGAATATCTTCTTCACTAGAATCTTTTGTATTGAAATAAAGGCTTACTACGCCGATAATAGCGGCAATGCCAGAGGCAATTAGCACAGAGATTTTTGCTAAATCTACACTCATATTTGAGCTATACGCAAGATTTGCTACAAACATAGACATGGTAAAGCCTATGCCTGCTAATGCACCAACAGAAAAGATTTGCGTATTTGTTAAGCCCTCTGGTCGCTTTGCAAGGCGAAGTTTCTCACTAAGCCATGTAAAGCCTAAAATGCCTAAGGGCTTACCAAGCACTAAACCTAGAATAATACCCCAAAAGATTCCATCAACGCTAAAATTAAGACTAGAATCAATAGAAACTCCCGCATTTGCAAAGGCAAATAAAGGCACGATGAAATACGCATTTAAAGGTTGCAAGATATATTCAATCCGCACGAGTGGATTTTGTGCGTATTTTGAATATCTAGCTATTGTGTCTAGAATCTCCACTCTTTCATGCTCTTTGTGCATATCAACTTCTCTTTCCATATCACTTTTTGAACTCATAAATTTCTTAATATTTTGATATGAACTTACAAAAAAGTCCTTAAAACCATACAAAATCGCCCCAAATCTATTTCTCTCTTCTGTGTGGCTTGGCGTAAAAGTGGTAAAATCTGCCCTAGTTTTAAAATAAAGCTTATTATAAGCCTCTTTTAATCCAAGATAGCTATGCTGTGATATTTGAGACTTCCCCGGTATTGTAAAAGCAAGTAGCACTGCCCCAACGGTAGCATGCACCCCACTTAAAAAAAAGCAGATCCAAAGTAAAAAGCCCACTGCAAAATAAAGCGATAAATACTTAATATCCAAATAATTAAAGGTGATTAACACAGCAAGTAGCACAATGGCAATATAGATATAAATCCAGTTAATCTGGTCAGTGTAAAAGATAGCAATAACACTAATCGCACCTAAATCATCAGCAACCGCTAAGGTTACAAGAAAGATTTTAATCACATTTGGAATCCTTTTGCCAAGTAGCAATATAACACCCAAGGCAAAGGCGGTATCAGTACTCATTGCAACGCCAAAGCCATTTACACTCGGTGTGCCTAGATTGAAAAAAATATATATCGCACTAGGTAGCACTAACCCTCCAATAGCCCCAAACACAGAAAAGCTTACCGCACGAAACCCGGCTAACTCCCCATAAAGCACTTCTCGCTTCATCTCTAAGCCCACCATGAGAAAGAAAAAAGACATTAACACATCATTAATAAAATGTAAAATACTGATATGTATAACTCTAGTCCCGCCGATATGAAAATCCAAATACATACCAAAAAATTCATTATAAAAGATTCCAAAGTTTGTATTTGCAATAATCATTGCCATAGTAACGCAGAAAAAGAGTAAAACACCGCCAAATGATTCATGTGTGATGAAGTTTTTTAGCGTATTGTTTGCATGATCGATTTTGTCTTGTTGCATCTCTTGTGCGTGTATGTTTTTATGCTCTAGCCCCATAGTTTTACCTTAAAGATATGTAAAATTTATAATTGATTTTTTATTAAAAGATTCTATATTTTATAGAGTGATTTCTTTTACCGCAACATTGTCTTGCAAATAGACTAAATAGCCTTTTATTTGGGACTTCTTTTGAGAGATAGTAGCAATAGATTCCATATAAGATTGTAATTGTGCGGTATGCTCTTGCAACAATGCTTCACTGATATTTTGACTACTTTTAAATTCTATAACAAAAAATTCCTCTCCATTTTGTATAAGGGCATCTAATCTTTTTATGCTATTTTCTTGCAGAAAAGACAGCTCACATTTTATCGTATTTTTATCCATATATAGCAATTTTTCAAGGCTAGATTTAAATATGTTATTTGCCTTTTGTAAAATCTCTACAATCATGCTTTCATCTAGATAGAATCCATATAAAAAATTTAGCATTGCATAAGGATTTTTAATGCCGAAACCTAGCATGAGTTCAAGTGAGTAATGAAGGCTTAAGCCTAGTATTTGCTTATGCTGCATAGAAATATTATGCTGATAGAAAGAATCTTGCTTTTCCTGTAAAAACTCTTCTTGTGTTGTATTTTTAGCTTGTAACTTGCTAATAATTGTGAGATTATTTTGTGTTTGTTTAGAATCTCTTTTTGTCTGTATTTCTTCGCCATAGTTTTCATTATCTTTTAAAGCAAGATGTGTTGCGATAGAGCTTTCTTTGTTTGCAAATATATAAAGCCCAATTTTAGCTCTCGTGCATGCTACATAGAGATTATTATATTCTTGTTGCAGGTTTTCCCTCTCTTTTTTATCCGCTAAATCTTGCAATGTCTTATCTCTATAAATATTCATAGCCTTTGTTGTAGTATCTATGCGTATAGAATCTAAGAAAATATCATTATAACTATAAAGTATTTTTTCATTATTATTTTGTTTTTGTGCCTCGTAGTCTAAATATATCACATACTCAAATCCAAGCCCTTTAGACCCATGCACACTCATCGCATGAATGGCTTCTTCTTGCATGATTACAGATTCTCTATTTTCTATAAACTCAAACAAAGAATCAATATTTTTTATATCAATATTTTCACTTGCTATTTCTAGTAACTCCATACAATCATCATTATAGAATCGTAAAGATTCCATAACGCTTTTTATAGATTTTGCAAGTGAATAATATGTAGAAGTTTGTTGTGGGATAGCGATATATTGATTATCAAAATAGCTTTTTCCTAAGAGTTTATTGAGCTTTTTTTGTGCGAATTTATAATTATTTTTTGCTTTTCTTAGCTTTTCTTGTAGTGATTCTGTGGAATCTTTTGGCTTAGAATCTTGTGGGCTAAAATCTTGTTGTATAGTTACTTGCTGTGTAGAATCTTGCAACATACCTAACCTAGATTCTATAAGCTTTATTTCATCTCTATATTCTTGTGTTTTAAAGACATAAAATATTGCCTGTATGCTTGGCTGATTTATTAGCTTTCCGCTTTTATCAAGGTTTAGTTTTATAGTAGAATCATTCTCTTTTAAGAATAGATTAAATTCATGTAGGGTATCCCTTTTTCTTGCTAGAATGACAATCTCTTTTTTTGGCACATTAGATTCTATAAGCCTATTTAGCTGCGTAAGAGTATCTGTGAAGACTGCGTTTTTATTTATCTCTTTATCACCAGTGTCTTCATATAATTTCACATTCACCACACCGCTTATATCTTGTGAATGCTCACTATAAAGCTGTTTTATATACTCTTCTTTATAGAGATTTGCAAACTTATCATTTACAAAATCAATGATTGCTTTTTTACTGCGATAATTATGACTTAGACTTTCTTGCTGCATGGAATCTAGCCTTTTTGTCTTCTCAAATACAGAGATATTTGCACCACGAAAGGCATATAAACTCTGCTTAGAATCTCCCACAAAAAACAAACTTTTAGAATCTTTTGTCCCACTTCCTGCAAGGATTTCATTAAAAAGTGGCTCAAAGATTCTATACTGCATAATGCTTGTATCCTGATATTCATCAAAGAGTATATGGCTAATGCAAGAATCTAATCTAAAAAAGAAATAATCACTTTGAAAATCCCCATCTATCATTAAAGTATCAGTCGCAATAGCAAAAACTTTATGTGCGATGGATTGAAAGCTTAGTATATTATGCTTTGATTCTATCTCTCTTATAGCCTGTATGTAAATCTCCAAAAACATGTATAAATGCGATAATAACGCACTCTCAACACACATTGTATATAAGATTCCAAGCTGTTGTATCTGCTCACATTTATATGCGATTTCTTGCTGCATAGATTCATTTAGCTTTAAGTCTTGCTTGATATAGTTATGCTTTTTTTCTACTATGAGTTTATGCTGCAATATCTCTTTGGCACTGCTAGATTCTAATTTTTCACATATTGCTTTTGTGCGGGGTTTAGTCTCCCCATTTGGTGCAATATTTTGTAAAAAATCGCTAAGCTGTTTGGCATGAAATTGAATTATTTTTTCAATGTGTTTTGGGTTTAGTTGTGCTATCTCGTTCATAGAAACTAGATTTTTGTTATTTTGCACCATAAACTCCGCAACCATTCATAAGAGATCAAATCTATAATCTAAGCATTGAATAAATGTAGTATTTTGTTGAGATTTGCTCTCTTTGCTTTTGGTATGATAAGAAACATATCAAGCCCCCACCATATCGCTACACCCACTAAGCCCACATAACCTGCGATAAGTAAACTCAGCGAAACAATAGCCAAATCTGATAAATGCGTAAAAACCGCACTAATCATCAATAATGCATAAGATATAAACAAAAGGCTAACTTTCAATGCACCAATAACCCGATCTCCAATCATAAAGCGACCTACACCAAAAATGCCAAGTATTACACTGCCAACCCAAAACACCATTTGCACATTATAAAGCTTAAGTAAGGGCAAACCTATAACTATTTTTGCAAGCCCTACTTTATCAAGTTTTTTTAGCTTGCCTTTCACAAGCGTAATGCCTTCATTTGGAATCTTGTCGTATAGATGCAACATAATAAGTGATGGAACCATGATTTTCCTTTTACATTACAAGATTTTTTAGTTTGTTTTTAAAAAGCAATCCAAGAATCTCTTCTTCTTTGATTTGATTTGTATGGATTGTGCGTTTATGTTTTGTGCTTAAAATCTCACACAACTCTGCTATACATACAGGGCAAATACGCAAGGGATGCTCATAAAAAAGCCTTGTATCTACGCCACTAGAACGCACTCGATAATCAAAGGCATTTTTTGTCGGCACACATACTTTTATTAACTCTTGTGATACCCTTTTTATTGCTTCACATCGAATGAAATGCAAATATGGTGAATCTTGCTTTGCAAATGTGCGTTCATCAAGAACATAAATATAAGCAGTTGCCAAGTGAAGCTCTGCCCCAATGTATAACTCAAAAAATTTAGAATTGCTGTTAGATAAATCAATTTTCATTCCTTTTTGCAAGGTTTCACTATCAAAAACACTTAAATTTGCTAAATGTTGTAATATTGTTTGTGTTTTGGAAAAAAGCTGTGAATCTTTTAATGATTTTTTTATCACATGATTGCTTTGTGCTGTGCTTGTGGTATTAGATTCTATATGAGTTTTTGTAGGGTGTTGCGTTTTAGTGGAATCTATTGTTTCAATAGATTCTTTTTGTATGGGATTTTGGGTTAAATCCGTATTTGAATCTTGCAGTATGCTTGTATCTGGTATGGCTATTGGCTTGATTGGATTTTGAAAGGTTTTTAGGAAAGCATGTTGTGCATTATCTTGCATTATTCTAGTCCCTTTTGGTTGTGTGTTTTATAATTGCATATTTTAGTTAGCATTCTTTACCTTTAATTCCTTATAAGATTTTACACACTTTAGAATCATAATTTTACATATCAAACAAATGAGTATTCTATAAAAAACCAAACTTTTATAATACTGCAAAAAACATACATAAAGTAGATTCTATCCTTGAAATTGCAATCTCATATATTTGTCATTTTGGTAATTGTAAAGACTCTATATTTGGTCTTTTTGCTTGATAGGGCGCAATCTCTTTTTCACTCATTTTTCGCCATACAAGTGTTTTGCCAAATACGCCTTTTTTATCCTTACTTACACGCACTTTTAGCTTACCATTATCCCACTCTGCACTTACATGATAGGTTGTGCCATTTTGAAAGTTATAGAGTTTGCCATTATGATATTCATTATTCTCTTTATTATATGTAAGATTCCATAAAAAGACACTTCCACCGACTTTTCTATCGCGAAGCTTTGGATCGGGATTTTTCACATCGTTGCCAGAATCTTTGCCACTTTTATTTGCAAAGCCCACACCATAAAATTTGCCATTTTTTTGAAAAATCTCAACATAAGATTCATCATCTTTTGAAGGTATCGCATACACACCAGCAATATCATTCGCAAACAACACATAGCTAAAACACAGCATAAAACAAGTTAGAAGAAAACGCATAAAAAACCTTTAATAGAATCTAGTAAAAATAGTTGAGATTATAACATACAAAAAAACCATATTATAAATATGTCTTATTTTGTGATATATTTTGGAGAATCTCTATGTATCATGGCATAAAAACTCCATGACAGCCATGCGGATTTTCACACCATTTTGCACTTGTGTCAGCACCTTGCAACAAGGACTTGCTAATACATCATCATCAATATCAATGTTTCTATGCACAGGTCCGGGGTGCAATACGATAATATCTCTTCCTTCAATCAAGTCTTTAGTAATACAGAATCTATTCGCATAATCTTTTAGGCTACCATAGATTTGCGTGTTATGCCGCTCTGTTTGTGTGCGTAATGCCATGATAATATCTACTTCATCAATCACATCTTTTAGGTCATGTGCGATTTGCAATCGTGTTTTGTATAGAAAATGTGGTGGGGCTACTAGCACGACATTTATGCCAAAACGAGTGAGTAACTCAATATTGCTATTTGCTACCCTTGAGTTTTTAATATCACCAACGATTGCTACTTTTTTACCTTTTAGCACAGATAACCCACGCAAACAATCATTATCGCCAAAATGATTTGCCATTGTGTAAAGGTCAAGCAGGGCTTGTGTCGGGTGTGCGTGTGCGCCATCACCCCCATTAATGATAGGACATGAAGTAAAATGTGCTAGAAAATTTGGTGCGCCAGCACTTTTATGTCGCACTATGATTCCATGTGGCTGCATAGCATTTAGCGTTGCAGCGGTATCTGCCATGCTCTCACCCTTAGCAGTAGAGCTTTTTGCTACATCAAGGCTTATGACTTCCCCGCCAAGATTCTTAATCGCTATGGCAAAGCTACTTAATGTGCGGGTAGAGTTTTCAAAAAATATGGTAATAAATCGTTTATTTTTTAGCGTTTCTCTATTATCAGTCATGGCTGCAGTGCGTTCAAATATATGCTTAATCTCTTCTACATGTAAATCAGTGGTTTGTATGAGATGCCTTATACTCATGTTTTACCTTAAAGTGTAATTTAGCTAAGTATTATAACAAATTTGCTAGAATACGCAGTAAATCTTTATATGAAAGCCATGTATGCAGATAGTTTTTAGGAATCTTTTATTATTGTTTTGTGTGTTGTGTTTTGGTTGCTCATCATATTTCTCAAAGTCTGAATTTTTAGATACGCCGACTGAGCTACTAGCACAAAATAGTCGCATGGTTTTACTTTCAGGTGTTGATGAAAAGCTAAAGATTGCCGCGAGATTAACGCATTTAAACAGCCTTGATAGCAGCATTTATAATGGTAGGGAATACTTTTTTTTAGAGATATTTAACGATGATGAATATGTTATAGTCCCAGATTCTATGCAGCTTAGCATGTTTGGCAGAAAGCCCTTGTGGATACGCCCGGTAGAAGCTAGAGAGTTTGATGACTTGCTAGTCTTGCATAATAATTTATCAAATGGCTATCTCATTGCGTTTAGATACCCATCTGTTTTTGAAAAAAAGAACATGAAAATAGAGCTTAATATAGAGACCTTTAAACCAGCAGTATTTGACTTTTCATATATTATATTGGATTCAAAGTTGTGAATTTATATGATTTTTATGAGATTCTGTGTATAAATAATTTGAAATCAAATGACATAATATTTTGCTTTCATTATGGGGAATATTTTAGTTCTATATTTCATTGCGACATGGATTTTAGTTTGTCAATGCAAGAATTATTTAATGGCAAAGTTTCTATTAGTATGGTTTTAAGTGGCATATTATTCTTATTATGTTAGCATTATGGTTTTGAAAGATTCTGTCTCAAGGAAGTAATATGTGCTTAGCAATCCCCTCTAAAGTCATAAGCATAAATAAAGAAACAAATATGGCAACACTTGATACACTTGGGGTGCAGCGTGAAGCAAGCCTTGATTTAATGCAGGATAATGTGGCTATCGGCGATTTTGTCTTACTGCATGTTGGCTATGTTATGGGTAAAATTGATGAAGAAGATGCGATTGAGAGTCTAAAACTCTATGCAGAAATGATAGCAGCCATGCAGGAAGAAGATGAAGAGCGACTTATGCTAGAAGAGGCAAATGGATTGTGAGTATGTGGCTTACAAGAAGCATGTTGGTATAATCCATGCCTTTAAGCTTTGATATAGATTTTAAGCAGAGAAAATAGCTTTAATTATGAAGCACAATCAATAACAATTAAAAACAACTAAGATTATTTTAGAAAATTAGAAAAAACGCATCACATTCTAATACACTTCAATAACATTTGTAATTCAACACAAATGTTCACTTATACCACTTAGGGAGCTTTTCCATACCAGAATCTTTAAACATATCTATTTTGCTTTTAGCATTTATCTCCCAGTAATCTAGGTCTTGATTAAAGCTTATAGCACCTTCAAACATTCTATCCATATATCTCACATTGTGCATACGCCAGAATCTTAACTCCTGATTAAAAGAAGTTGCATTTCTAAACATTTCACTCGTATTCCACACATCAGCAAGATTCCATTTATTTAAGGGCTGATTAAACTCTTTTGCATTTTTAAACATAGCACTCATGCTTGTTACATGGCTTACATTCCATGTATTTAAGCTTTGATTAAATTTCAACGCCCCTTCAAACATAGATCGCATTTCACGCACTTTTGATACACTCCATGATTCTAGGGGCTGATTAAACTCTTTTGCATTTTTAAACATAGCAAACATACTTTCCACTCTACCTACATTCCAAGAATTTAGGGGTTGATTAAAGCTTATCGCATTTTCAAACATATTTTCCATATATTTTACTTTGCTTACATTCCAAGCGTTAATATTTTGATTAAAAGAAGTAGCAAAAGCAAACATGGCATTCATATTGATGACATTTGCCACATTAAGAGATTCTAAAGCACCATTAAAAGACTTTGCACCATAAAACATTTCACGCATACTTTCAACATTTCTTGTATCCCATTTATTTAGACTCTGATTAAAACTTTCTGCTTCAAAAAACATGGCATTCATATAACGCACATTTGCCACATTCCAAGAATTTAGGGGTTGATTAAAAGCCTTAGCTCTTGCAAACATATTATTCATACTTTCAACTTTAGCTACATTCCATCGTGAAATATCCTGATTAAACTGCATGGCATCAGCAAACATAAAGTCCATATTTGTAACATTTGCTACATTCCATTTAGAAATATCATGGTTGAAATACTTTGCATGATCAAACATTGCATACATATTGGTAACATTTTTGACATTCCAAGATTCTATACCGCTAAAATCCTTCCGCATTGAGTTTTTAAACAACGCACTCATATCCTTAATCGCACTTGTATCAATGTCGCCTAGCTTTATGGCGTTGTTATCCACAAGGGCTTTTAGCTCGTTTTTTGTCTGCGGTGCGTGAAGTTTTTTTGTAGTTTTTGGCTTTGTGGCTTTTTGTTTAGAATCGAGTTTAGAATCTAGCTTTTTTTCTGTGTCTTTTAGATTAGATTCTAGGCTTGTATCTTGTGTTTTTGTATCTTGTTTTTTATCTTTATTTACATTGCTTTTGGAATCTTCTGTGTTTGGGTCAGCTTTAGAATCTTTTTCTGTTTTACTTGTAGTTTCTTGAGAATCTAGTGTGGTATTTTTCACACAACCTAGCATTACAATATGACAAAAAAATAAAGTGGCAACAAAGATAAAACGCATAACTATTCCTTGACTTTATAGATTTAAAATCTAAAACAACCGCTGTCATGTTTAGACCTTGGGCGAAACACCTAGTATGAAATCTAAAAAGATATTTTGCCTATAAATCAAAATGACAAGATTTTAATTCCATTTTCTGCACCCCGTAAGCCTGCACTCAACCATTTGGCTAAGAATTTATTCCCTAGTAATTATCTGCGTTTGATAACAGGAGCACCGACTTCATCTACTTGCTGTGCTGCCTTAGAAGTTTTACCCATTTCATCACAAGCGACTTGTAAGCCTAGCTTGCATGATTTTTGATAGAAGCTTTTTGCTAAGTTTTTATTATTTTCATATTTATCAAACCAGTATGCAACATAGCGACATGACATAGCTTCATTTAACGCACAAGAGCGTTTAAAATAATCGATAGTTTGGGGTGATTGCATAGGTAGTCTCACAAAAGGCGCAATGGCATAGCCTAAGTCAAGCCCCTTTGTTACAAAATAATCAACATCAGCATAATGGTCTATTATACGCAACATGCGCGCATGAAAAAAGCATGAGGTCGCATCATCTCTCTCACACTCTTTTTTTGTAAGATTTAATGCTTTATCTGCGATCATTTCATCATTATAATGTTTTAGAGATGGTGCGATAATTTGCTTTAAAAACTCGTTGTTATCATCTAAGGCTTCAAATGCAAAAAAGAGATTCACACAGCCTAAACTCTCACCTTTTTTACACGCTTTTCCATTCTTTACAATGCTTTTTGTAAGATCTTCTGCAAACTCCGCACTATCATAGTTACTTAATGCCCTTTCTTCCCCAATATAATAGGCATTTAAGCATTCAATGACTGAGCCAAGTTTGCATTCCTTATAATGAAGTCCATAAGCCTTATCATACTCTTCGTCTGCTATGGCAACATTCGCATAATAGCCTGAAGTTTTACCATGTAGTTTATTCATCTCTGCATGTAAAGCGGCAATTTCTTCTACTACACCTTCTTTATCATCGTCTTTATCTACGCTAGACTGCCCGGCACAAGCGATTAAAAGCAATGCCATTAAGAAAGCAAAGATATTAACACTAACCTTTTTCATATATTCCTCACCTATTATCATTTGGAATCTAAAGTATAACTAAAAATCGTGATTTTTAAGATATAAAGGGGGTAATATTTTGGTTTTTATAATCTATTGCCACAAGCACACAGCACACAAAGCGTGTAGTTATGATACATGCTCTAACAAAAAAAGTATATCGCAACATTGCGGATAAGATATATGCCATAAAGTATGGCAAGACATGATTGCTTCTTACATCTTAGTCTTAATATTAATGCCTAGCATATTAAAGCCTGTTGTAAGGCTTAAAGATACAAGTAAGAATATTTTTAGAATCCCTGCTTCATGCTCGGTTTGTAAGATTCTATGTGCGTTGTAGAATGTGTGAAAAGATTTTGCGAGATTCTTTAGATATTCACATAATTTCTGTAATGCTCTCTCTTCATAACTTTGATTTAGCACATAAAAAAGCCCTAAACTTTGCAGTATTAGCTGCATGCTATCTTGCCCTAAGGAATCATTACTATCTAATAAAGTGCTTAAGTCTGTTTTGTTTATGTCTTCAAGCGATAGGCTAGATTTTTCTAGTAAAGTATGGATTCTAGCATTTGCATAATTGATATAAAACACGGGATTTGAAGAATCTTCTTTACTTAAATCCTGCACATCAAACTCCAAATGCGTATCAAGGCTCTTACTCAAAAATACAAACTTTAAGCTATCAGCCCCAATATCATTTACCACATCTTGAATGAGAATGAAATTTCCCGCTCTTTTACTCATTTTATAAGGTTGCCCATCTTTTAAAAGGCTTACCATTTGTGCGAGTAATACTTCTAGATTCTTAGAATCAAATCCTAAAAAATCAATACTTGCTTTAATGCGTGCTATATAGCCATGATGGTCAGCACCCCAAATGTTAATGTAGTGATTATAATCTCTATCAAACTTGTCTTTATGATAGATTATATCCCCTGCCATGTAGGTTGGCATACCATTATCGCGGACTAAAACCCTGTCTTTTTCATCGCCCTTGAGTGTTGATTGTAGCCATATTGCACCATCTTGGTGTAAAAGGGCATTATGTGTTTCTAGGGTTTTCATCGTGTCATCAAATCTTGTGTATAGCTCTTTTTCACTCACAAAATAATCAAAGTCAATGGATAAAGAAGCTAGATTCTCTTTAATTACTTCTAGCATCATGTCTTTTGCGTATAGTCCTATCTTTTGTAAAATATCTGTTTTTTGTGAATCTGCTGTGCGAAAAAAACTCTCTCCAAAATGCTTAATCGCGTCCTGTGCGACAGAATCAATATATTCTCCCTTATACACTTCACCGCTAAGAGATTCTAAGTTTAGAATCTTTGCCGCACTATTATAGACAGATAGGGCTAACATATCGATTTGACTACCTGCATCATTGACATAATATTCACCCTTTATATCATAGCCTAGTCGCTTTCCTATGCGTTGCAGGACACTCCCAAAGATCGCCCCGCGTGCATGTCCTATGTGAAGTGGTCCTGTTGGATTTGCACTTACATATTCAAGTAGAATCTTTGTATTTTTGCACTCACCTTTTGCAAAGTCTTTTGGTGATTGTAATGCTACTTCTAACATATATGTAAGGAAACTATGCGTGAGAGTGAGATTCAAATAGCCATTTAGAGCCTCTATAGATGAAAACATTTTCTTAAAAGGTTTAGTGCTATTAGAATCTAAATCATATTGCATAAAAAAGTCTTGCAAACTCTGTGCTAATACTTTTGGATTTGTGCGTAAAATCTTTGTGAGTGTAAAGCAAAGCGGTGTTGCAAAGTGTCCGTGTCGTTTATCTTTTGGGTGTTCTAATGCGATGATTAGATTTATTTTTTCTTGTGAGCTGTTAGAATCTTTCTTAGATTCTGTTTTAGATTCTATCATGGAATCTTGACTGATATTTGCATTATGCTTTGATGAAGTTTTTCTTTGATTTAAGGCGTTGTTTGTGCCTTGCTGGACTACGATATCTGTGCGATCTATTGATGAGAGATAGGCTTTCGTAGCTTCTGTTAGAAATTCTTTTACCTTGTAATACATTATAGCTTTCCGTTTATATTTTCTCGGTTTGCTTTTGCTGGATAGTTGGACTAGATTCTATAACTTGGGCTTCTATAACCTCTGGCTTTTTTTCACTCTTTTGTTGCGGTTTAGCTTCGCTACTAGTTTGTTCTACCTTTTTGTCATCATCGTCTTCCATTTCTTTTTTAAAGGTTTTGATACCGCTGCCAAGCCCTTTTGCTAGTTCTGGAATCTTCTTCGCACCAAATAATAAAACAATTACAAGCAACACTACAAGCCAATGCCATATACTCATGCTTCCCATTATTTCTCCTTTATGTCTTCAACCTTTTACTATTGCTTTAGCTATAAAGCATATTGTGCTAATAAGGCTTGTATCTTTGTCTCATGGTTTGCAAACATAAGACTCTTTGCGATATGTAAAATAGCCTTTTTAGAATTTGTCATATTATCATTAATTAGCAAATAGTCAAAAGTATTTGCGTATTTTAACTCTTCTTTCGCATTAAAAAGTCGTTTTTGTATCACTTCATCGCTATCAGTCCCCCTTTTGCAAAGCCTATCTTGTAAAACATGTAGATTTTTGGGCGTGATAAATACAGATTTTGCAAGTGGATAGTATTTTTTAATGCTATTATGCCCCCTTACATCGACATCAAAGAGAATAAATTTGTCTTCTTTTATGGCTTTTTCTATCGGTTTTATGCTTGTGCCATAGAAGTTATCATGCACCTCTTCATATTCTAAAAACTCACCCTTACTAATACCTTCTTTAAAGGCTTCCTTTGTGCTGAAGTAATACTCTCTGCCGTGTATCTCATTTTCCCTTGGCTTCCTTGTGGTAGTGGATATAGAGAAATAGAAGTTTGGTATTTCTGCCTGCAAAACCTTTGTTAATGTGCTTTTTCCAGCCCCAGATGGTCCAGATATGATTAGCATATTGTAATAAGCATTATTCACTAGAATCCTTTTTTATTTGTTTTAGAATCTTATTTACTCTCTTGTGCAACATAACCTTTGATATCATACTTTGCGATAAAGGCTTTTGCTTCATCATAGGTTTTAAATCCACGCAAAGCGACACGATAGCCCTTATCAGTTGGCACAATATCGATTGAATAATTCGTGTCTTTTACTATGCTTTGATTATCATCTTTGAATGATTTAGCTCTATTTTCATCACTAAAAACATTGAGTGAAATCATAAAATTGCCTTTATTAATATCATTTGTTGCAGTATTATTGGAATCTAATTGTTTAGAATCTGTGTGGCTAGGCTGTTTAGATTCTGTATTTTCCACTTTAGAATCTGTTTTATTTTGTGATGTTTGTTGTGTGTTTTGCGTGTTTTCTTTTGCTTGGTTTTTTATCTCATTTTGTGCTTTTTTAGCAAGATTCTCTGTGGAATCTTTTAGCCTTTGCATAGCTTCATCTATGTCTTTTATAGATTCTGTATTATCAATATGTTTTGGGGTAATGCCGACAAAAGCAGAATCTAGAGTTTCATCTTTTGTTGGTTGTGGCTTTGGCTTTGTTTCATGTTTTGCTTCTTTAGTTTTACTTTGTGTTGTATCTTCAAATTCTGGTAATTCTTCTTCACTGATTTCAAAGGGCGTGGAATCTATTTCTTTGTTTTCTACTTTTGGACTATTTGCTACACTGCTTGTTTGATTTGTATAGCTTGATTCTATTTGTGGCGTATTTGCGGGTGTATTTTGTGAGTTTATGCTTTGTGTTTTAGAATCTTGTGTAGGCATAGTGTAAGTATCTGTGCTTTGGGTGTTATTATGGGTTTGTGTGGTATTGTTTGTTTGGTTTGTGCTTGTAGATTTTGCGTGCGTGGTTGGTTCTTGCGGTATAGATTCTGTATGTGTTACTTGCGTATTTTGTCTTGGCTTTAAGATTGTATTTTGCTGTTGTGGTGCAGTGTATTGTTCTTTTGGTGGCTGTGGGCTAGATTCTGTATGTTTTACTTGTTGTCGCGTGGTCTGTTTAGGTGCTGTTTGCGGTTTGGAATCTTTTGGTGGTGTATTATGGACTAAATCTCCACCAAAGCCTACTACCTCAACTCGCACATTCGCAATACCTTTGCCAACCATAGCAATATCATGTGCTGCGACATTTGATAAGTCAATAATGCGTCCTTCAACAAATGGTCCCCTATCATTTATTCTCACCACAGTGGTTTTGCCATTGTCTTTATTATAGACTTTAACGATTGTATTCATAGGGAAAGTTTTATGGGCTGCGGTGTGTGCGTGCATGTTGTAGGTTTCGCCATTTGAAGTAGCCTTAGCGTGAAAATCTGGTCCATACCAACTTGCTATACCATCAAATGTATCACCGACTTTTACAGGGTGTGGGCGGTAAGTCTTACCCCGCACGGTGTAGGGTCGCATAGTAGCCCTTTGTATTGCTTCACTATCTCGCATTCCACCTAAAAGCGATTGTGTAGGCGTAAAGCTCCCATCGCCTTTTACGGGCGGTTCATAATGTGTATTTGCTTGATTTGTTTGTGTGGATTTTGTGCCTTTTTTGCTTGTGGTGTGCTGCTGTGTGGCTCTATTATTTTGCGGTGTTTGTCTAATATTGTCTCTATCGTTTGCTACAAGGGTGCTACTAAAGCTTGATTGTGTAGGCTGTGTGTAGTCTTGCCTATATTTAATGGTGTTATTGCCATAAGCATCCATTGATTCATAACTACGCAATGCACCATTGCCACCATTATACTTACTCTCTGGGGCACATGCGTTGAATAAAACAATACTGCCCAATGTCGTTGCTATACAAATATGTTTGTGTAAAAAATGCAATTTAGCTCCTAGTGATTTTTTTGGTTTTCATCTGCTTGGTATTTACTGCTGTCGTGCTTCCCTTTTGAATGCTTTGTTGTGTGTTTAGTGCGGGAAGTTTTAGCATTTGATTCACCATGAGTGCATTTGATTTTAATCCATTTAATTGTCTTATTCTATCAACGCTTGTATTATGTTTCCTTGCAATACTTGAGAGATTATCGCCTTTTTTCACCTTATACGTTATAAAACGCGGTCGCGTATCAAGTGCATTTTTAAAATGCTGTTTAAAATAGCTTAATTTTTCATAAGGCAAATATACTTGATATTCCTTTTGTGAAAATGGCACAAAATCATATTTAAAATGGCGATTATAATACCATAAATCATCAACTTTCATATTTGCACCCTTTGCGATATTTGCAAGTGAATTTCCAGCTTTTACATTCACAATCACAAGAGAATCACCCGCTCCGCGATTAAGCATATATTCTTTATCAGCTTGTTTTAACTCATGTGCGTTTGAGAATGTAAGAGACATAGACATAATTTTACGCAAATAATTGCGTGTTTCAAGTGGTAGATATTGCTTTTCTTCATCAAGTAACACTTCTATACTATCGCTTTCTGCTTCTCTTATCGCACGATTTAATCGCCCTAAACCGCAATTATATGCCATTGCAGCAAGATACCATTTGCCCGTTGCTTTATGAAGATATTGTAAGTATTTAATAGCTGCTTGTGTGCTTTTTATAGGATCTTGCCTTTCATCTATATATTCATCTATGATTAGTCCTAGCTCTTTTGCTGTGGCTGGCATAAGCTGCCATATACCAGCGGCTTTTTTGGAGCTTAGGGCTTGTGATTTAAACTCAGATTCTGCCATAGCAAGAAATAAAAATTCCTGTGGCACATCTGCATCAGCTAACATTTTACGCAAGATAGGGATAAACTCGTAGCCATTGTCAAACTGACGCGTAAGATATTTCCACTTTGTTGTATCTACATCGATGAGTTGCCCTTCAGATTCTAAAGTCGCAATGTATTCGATAGATATATTAAAAGCATTGATTGTAGTCGTATCAAAGCGATTAAAATACTTATTTGTATTTGGTGTGTGCATACTATATTCTAAAAAGTCAATGCTACTAAGAGTATCTGCAAACATTTGTGCTGTAAAAACCTGCATTGTAGAAATGGAAATACTACAAGCAAGAATAAACTTTTTCATCACATATATTCCTTTAAATGTTTAGTTTAGAGTGTAAATTAATACTTTGAGAGTGTAAAGTCAATGCAAAAATAATTCCTTAGAGATTTCATTTTCAAAAAATAAAGCGAAATTCTACAACATGTATGCTAATAATTACCAATATTTGTTTTGAAAATGCTATCATTATAGGGATTTTTGATACATAATTATTTGATTTTAAGCAGAATGGACACTTAGATTCACATTTTTAATATTAAATATTGCATGATTTATATAGAAAAGGGAAAAGCTAGAATGGATAGGGCAGATACAAATAAACAATACAGACTAAATGTCGCCGCTATCATTGTGTCATCGCAATATCCACGCATTTGTGAGTTTTTTGTCGCTGAAAGAAGTGATTTAAAGAATGTATGGCAGTTTCCACAAGGTGGCATAGATTTGGGCGAAAGTCCAAAAGATGCGTTATTTAGGGAATTAAAAGAAGAGATAGGCACAGATGATATAGAAGTATTAGCAGAGTATCCCACATGGCTAACCTATGACTTTCCACCTATGGTTATAGAAAAAATGAAACCCTATGCAGGACAGAAGCAAAAATATTTTCTTGTGAAATTAAAGCCCTTTGCAGAGATTAATTTGCAGACACAAGAGCCAGAGTTTTCACAATATGCGTTTATGGATTTAGCTTCATTGCTACAAAAGGTTACAAAGTTTAAAAAGCATATTTATACGCAAGTGCTAGACTATTTTAAAAAGGAAGGTTATATTTAATGCTAATAGTTCAAAAATATGGCGGCACAAGCATGGGCAGCACAGAGCGGATACAAAATGTAGCAAACCGCGTAAGCAAAAGCGCAGAAGGCAATAATCTTGTTGTAGTCGTGTCTGCTATGAGTGGTGTAACAGATGAGATACTAGGCTATGGTAAATCTTTTAGCCCGATACCAAATGAGAGAGATTTGGATATGGCTTTAAGCAGTGGTGAGCAAATCAGTGCTGCTCTGCTTAGCATTGCCTTAAATGCTATGGGTTATAAATCAATCGCATTTAATGGCAGACAGGCTGGAATCATCACAGATTCTAATCACACAAAAGCACGCATTAAAGATATTAATACTGCAAATATTAAACAGCATTTACAAGATGGATATATCGTTGTTGTAACGGGCTTTCAAGGATTAAGTGATAAAGGCGAGATTACTACACTTGGTCGTGGTGGTAGCGATTTATCCGCCGTAGCCCTTGCTGGTGCGTTACATGCGGATTTATGCGAGATTTATAGCGATGTAGATGGAATCTATACGACAGATCCACGCATAGAAGAAAAAGCAAAAAAGATTGAGCGAATAAGCTATGATGAAATGCTAGAGCTTGCTAGTATGGGAGCGAAAGTCTTGCTTAATCGTTCAGTAGAGCTTGCAAAAAAGTGGAGTGTCCCACTTTATGCAAAAAGTAGTTTTAGCGATGATAAAGGCACACTTATTACAACGGAGGAAAACATTATGGAAAAACCTATTGTTAGCGGTATAGCACTAGATAAGAATCAAGCACGAGTGAGTTTAATTGGCATTAAAGATAAGCCCGGCATTGCCGCAGAGCTTTTTAGCAAACTTGCTTCAGCAAATGTAAATGTAGATATGATAGTCCAAACCATAGGTAGAGATAGTAAAACTAATCTTGATTTCACAGTGCCAAAAAATGAGCTTGATAAAGCAAAATTGACACTAGAAGCCTTTAAAGTCAATGCGGATTTAATCGACTATGACCATGAAGTAGCCATTGTATCAATTGTAGGTGTTGGTATGAAAAGCCATAGCGGTGTCGCAGCAAAGGCATTTGAAGCAATGGCAAATGATAATATCAATATCCGCATGATTAGCACAAGTGAGATTAAAATCTCAATGCTAATTGACTTAAAATATGCGGAATTAAGTGTGAGAACACTCCATGCAGCTTATGAGCTTGATAAATGATAAAATCCTAGATTCTAATAATCGTCATGTTGAGCGTAAGTAGGCACTAACACAGAATCTAAAAAAGATATTTCATGCTTACGCACTCAATATGATAGGGTTTTAGATTCTATAGAGCCAGAATAAGTTAGTATAGAATCTTTAGGAACTAAAGCTTGGTTTAGTATGCATTTTAAGTCGATATTAAAGAATAACTTTATAACTTGAAGATTACAAAAGGAATAATATGAATCATCAACATAGCCCAATAAATATTGACATAAAACCACAGATTGATTATCCATGTATATGGCGTTATCGTGTGATAGGTTTTAGTAAAGAAATTGTGCTAGAAGCGATTGAAAAAGTCTTTATGGGTAAGGCAGATATTGCCCCTGTGGAGCATATCTCAAGTCATGGTAAATATGTCGCACTTAATTGCTCGATTGAAGTAAAAGATGATTCTGAGAGGCTTGCGTATTTTGATGGTTTGACAAAACAGCATGGCATTATTATGGTGATTTAGTTTAGGATTTATATGATTGCAAAGATTTTAGCTGGGTTTTATCTGCTTCTTGTTGGGGTTTGCATAGGTGGCATTATTGTTACAAATATTTCAGAATCTATTATCATGAGTATAGATATAGTGTTTAGAAATAATGATTTTAGCACCACGCTTATCACAAAATATGATCAAGGCATTATTCTTGCGCCCATACTTTTGCAGGTTGGATATATGCTTGTGTTTGCGGCTATTTTTATGCTATTTTACGAAACGATGAGCTATAGATTCCAAAAAAGCACCTTTTTTGTATGGGCGTGCAATGTGCTAAATGCTATCCTTATGTTTTTATTTGGTTTATTTTATGCACCAAACATTGCAAAGATTTTCAATGAAGAGCCAAAAGTTATGGCAAGTCCAGATTCAGAATCTTTTTTAAATCAAAGTGAGCTTATACTAAAATTATTGCTTGCCACTTTACTCATTGCCTTTTTTGCACGCATTATTCTTATGTATAAAAGGGGTGTAACAGAGTTAAGACTAACCAAACAAAAAGATGATAAAAAACCACAATAGCTATAACCATGTGTTACAGCCCAACAAGTCTTAATTTATGAACGATATGCAATCACATAAGAAAAAATCTATTATCATATATCTCGTGTTTATTATCACAGCCTTTATACTCAGTGTCTTTTCATGGTATTACATTGAAAAAGATTCTAAAAACAAAGATATTAATCCTTTGTCTCTAGACTCGCAAACTATGCAACACTTACAAATAAACGAAGCCCCACCCATACATATCCAAACACATATAGAATCTACAACAGCAAGCAAAAACCCTAAAGATTCAAAACAGCTAGATTCAGCAAGCTTTAATAATGAGAGTAACCACATATCAGCACAAATAGATTCTAATAATTGCCATTTTGAGTATAGCAAACAATCTAACACAAATTCTAAAAACGATATTTCACCTGTTACTAGCAATAAAGAATATATTACCCACCCTTGCAGAAATGATAAGTTTCCAAACTCCATAAAAAATAGCGACAAAACAACCACAACATATACCAAAAACCCACAAAGATTCTACAAAAAGCCAAAGGTTGTAATAATCATTGATGACCTAGCAAACAAAAAAGATATAAAAAACTTTCAATCATTACATTTAAAGCTAACGCTATCGCTTTTTCCAAAGCAATTCTTCAGCAAAAATAACCCAGATATTGCAAAAACACTTGAATTTTACATGATACATTTGCCACTTGAAGCACATAATTTTGAGCAACAAGGCGTTATAAATTTACGCATAGGCGATAGCCTCCAAACAATAGAATCTCACATCGCACAAATTAAAAAAGATTTTCCAAAATTAGCCTATATTAATAATCATACAGGCAGCCGCTACACAGAAAGCAGGGAAGATATGCAGAAATTATTGCAAGTCCTTGCTAGACATAAAATTAGCTTTGTAGATTCCCTAACGACTTCAAAAAGTGTTGCTGGAAAACTTTTAAAAGAACAACATAAAATCCATATCGCACGCAATGTGTTTTTAGATAATGAAACAAATATTGCCTCCATTACTAAACAACTGAATACAGCATTAAGAATAGCAGATAAACAAGGCTATGTCATCGCGATAGGACACCCAAAGCAAGCAACCTATCAAGTCTTAAAAGAATATAAAGAAATATTATTAAATGATTATGAAATGCTTTATATAAACGAGCTTGACTTATTACTACAAAAACACAATATAAGCGACACAAAAACGCCATTGCCTTTGCTAGAGTGATGACAATCTAAGAATGACTTACTATTTCGCACCTTTCTTATACTTTTGCATAAATTTTTATGCTATGATAATACCACAATTTCAAATACATGGCATTGCAATATTATTTGGTTTAAAAGTTGTCAATATACAAAATTAGAGGTATTAATGGGTGATTATAAGATTGTAGAGCTTACCTGTGGATTAGGCAATCAAATGTTTCAATACGCCTTTGCAAAAGCATTGCAAAAACACCTACAAGTGCCAGTTTTGCTTGATAAAACTTGGTATGATACACAAGATAATTCCACACAATTTAGCTTAGATATTTTTAATGTTGATTTAGAATATGCCACAAACACACAGATAGAAAAGGCAAAAGCTAGAGTTTCGAAGCTACCCGGTCTTTTAAGAAAGATGTTTGGTTTGAAAAAACATAATATTGCATATAGTCAATCTTTTGATTTTCATGATGAGTATCTTTTGCCAAATGATTTTACATATTTCAGTGGATTTTTTCAAAACGCAAAATATTTAAAGGGACTTGAGCAAGAATTAAAAAGTATTTTTTATTATGATTCTAATAACTTTAGTAATTTTGGTAAGCAACGATTGGAGTTAATATTGCAGGCAAAAAATAGCATTTTTATCCATATTCGCAGAGGCGATTATTGCAAAATAGGTTGGGAACTCGGTATGGACTATTACAAAAGAGCAATACAATATATTATGGATCGTGTGGAAGAACCAAAATTTTTTATATTTGGTGCAACCGACATGTCATTTACTGAGCAATTTCAAAAAAATCTTGGATTAAATGAAAACAATTCGGCAAATCTTAGTGAAAAAACAATTACTCAAGACAATCAGCATGAAGACATGTTTCTCATGTGTTATTGCAAACATGCTATACTGGCGAATAGCTCGTATAGTTTTTGGAGTGCATACTTAAATAATGATGCAAATAATATCGTCATAGCCCCAACTCCATGGCTTTTAGACAATGACAATATTATCTGTGATGATTGGATAAAAATTTCTTCAAAATAAAGGATAATAATGAAATACTCATTAAAACGATTTTTACAAAATATCATTTATCTTGCAAGGTATAATTTAAAGGATATCAATAATAATTCTTTGGTATATATGAAACATAGGATTAACTTTGCAGCCAAACTTCGAAATGAGATAAAAAATGACTTTGATATATTGAAACCACCGCGAGTAAAAAGCGCTGCTGACACCATGAAAGAATTGGTAAATACGAATAAAAGTATTATTCGTTTTGGGGATGGTGAGTATATTATCATGGGGGGGGGGGGCATTCCTTTCCAAGAATACAATAAAGAATTAGCTGATAAGTTATCGGAGATTATTTTATCTGATTATGAGAATTTGCTAATAGGGCTTAGTGGCGGACATTTTCATTCGCCCTCACCAGATGCGAACAACATTGCGCTAGAATACGATTACTCTTGGGTAGTTGAAAATTACAATCTTATTATGAAACGCACGATACCCGGAAAAGAGTATGCATGTGGTGGTATTTCACAAGTATATGCTTGGGACTCAAACCGCAAGGAAGAGACACAGAAACATTACGACATGTTTAAACAAATCTTTAGTAATAAGAAAATAATGCTCGTTTGTGGTGATAAAATCCTTGTAGATATAAAATTCAATATTTTAGAAGGGTCTCAAGTTGAATACATTTATGGTCCCACAAAACACGCATATGGAGATATTGATAGGCTAAGGAAAGAACTTAATGATAAAGTGAGTGGGGATGAGGTATTATTGTTTGCACTTGGTCCGGCAGGAAAAGTACTTGCTTATGAAATGTTTTTAAAAGGCTTTAGGGTATTGGACATAGGGCACACTATTAAGGATTATGACACATATATGCGTGGGGTTGAGATGACAGATGAGACAATCAAAGACTTCTTTGCACCAGATGAGTAATGCTTGTGGAATGTGATTTTACGGACCCATAGTAAAACTATTAGCATAGAATCTATTTTGGAAACTCATCCTATCTCATTTTACCTAATTTTCCCAAATCATCATTTTGCTGTTATAATATCGCACTGAAAAGAAAAGCATTCAAGGTATATTATGAAAACTATAAATGTAGCAATTATTGGCGTTGGGGTTGTGGGGAGTAGCGTTATTGAGATTTTGCAGCAAAATAGAGATATCATACAGGCAAGAACAGGGGCTTTTATTATCCCAAAGATTGGTATCGCAAGAAATATTCACAATAAAAATGTCAATATCCCCCTAAGCACAAATATCGATGACGCGCTAAATGATCCAGAGATTGATATTATCGTCGAGCTTATGGGCGGTGTGGAGCTGCCTTATAAAATCGCCCTTAAAGCCTTAGCAAATAAAAAAGGCTTTGTTACTGCAAATAAAGCCATGCTTGCATATCATAGGCATGAGCTAGAGCTAAAAGGGAGTGAATCTTCCATTGGTTTTGAAGCGAGTGTGTGCGGTGGCATACCCATTATCAAGGCTTTGCGTGATGGCTTATGCGCGAATCATATCTTAAGTATCCGCGGCATTATGAATGGCACAAGCAACTATATCCTAACGCAAATGAGTAATAACAACACAGATTTTGCTACTGCTTTGAAACAAGCACAGAATCTAGGCTATGCAGAAGCCGATCCCACGCTTGATATTAATGGCAGTGATAGCGCACACAAGCTATTAATACTTGCTTCACTTGCCTATGGTATCCATGCGAAGATGGAGGATATTATCGTTGAGGGGATTGAAGATATTAGTCTTGAGGATATCCGCTTTGCATGCGAGCATGATTATAGCGTAAAGCTGCTAGGCATTGCTAAAAAGCAGGAAAATGCGCTTGAATTACGCGTGCATTTATGTATGATACCAAAAGATTCTATGCTTGCAAAAACTGATGGTGCAATGAATGCAATCAGTGTAATAGGCGATAAAGTCGGTGAAAGCGTGTATTATGGTGCGGGTGCTGGTGGGAGTGAGACGGCAAGCTCTGTTGTGAGTGATATTATAGAGATTGTGCGTAGTAAAACCGCACCTATGCTAGGCTATGTCGCAGACTTTCAGCATAGCTTAGAGCAAAACATGGTGCTACTACCAAAAGATAAGATTATAAGCCGCTATTATGTGCGATTGCAAGTCGATGATAAGCCCGGCGTATTGGCACATATTGCAGAAGTCTTAGCCACACATAATATTTCTATACAATCGCTTATCCAAAGAAAGCCAAAAGACCTTGACACACATTCAGCCCTGCTTTTACTTGCCACACATACATGCGCTGAAGTGCAGATAAAAAAAGCTTTAGAATCATTAGAAAACCTAAAAGAAGTCAGCAAAAAGCCTTATATGATAAGAATAGAATCTTTATAATGTTATATATTCATCTCATATGTCTTTTTATCCTATCTTTTCTCATTTTGGGTTGTGATGATAAAAAAGATTCAAATATATTTATGCAGACTAGCAGTAATTTAGCATATACTACCGAAAAGCTAGATTCTAATTCGCTAACTTTAAAAGAGATTCCAAAAGAAGTAAATGATTATACAGCCCTTTATAATGCCTATTTGACAAGGCAAAATAAGGGTAAAAAAAGCAGCATAAAAGAAGCAAAGATTATAGATAAAACCTTTGTAAGACTAAGACATACATATAAAAATGATAAAGATATCATGCAGATTCTAGAATCTTTTTCGTGCATATTGCCAGATTGCAGTGCGACAAAGATAAAAGATACTTATTTCTACCCAGATATGAATATACAAGAAGCCTTTTTTGCGATAATAGCGGATAAAAAGACAGAGATTTTCACACATTTTGACATTATCAAAGATTATAGCTATGTATTAAAAGACATGCAGACGACAAGTATCGACTTACAAGCCCAATATGATAAAATAACCCCATTTCAAACATTGAAATTTACATGGGATACACAATCTTTAGAGATTGCATTAACCCCAAAAGAAGAAATATGCAAACCCTATATTTACACATATAGGACGATTTTTATACAAGATTCCAATGGTGTGAGAGTGAGACCACAAGAAGAGCGATTAAGCGTATTTTCATATCCCACACAGCTTGTTGATTTTGTAGCAAAAAGTTGTGCTTGTGCGAGATTTTATAGGTATATCCCAGAACTCACCCAAGCAGAAAAGAGAGTAGCAAAAAATGCCCTAGCCCCAGATAAAAAACATTGCGAAAATCTCTCAATTGAGCGTAAAGCCTTATGGGATACATATATGCAAGATTCTAGAGTTATTAGAATCTTACAACATGAACAGAGTTTGTATCCCTAGATTCTTAGTCTGTCAATGCAGTATCTTACATAAACTTCTACTTTATGTAGTGTGAAATACAAAGGTAAATATCATTTGTAGTTGCATATATTTGCAACAATCTATTTTAAAAGCATACTATGGTTAGTGTGATATAAATACGCTATCCTTAAGCCAACAACAATATTTTCCAAACTTACACTTTAAAGTTTAACTTTTCAAC
>NZ_FZPK01000035.1 GCF_900198625.1 Helicobacter rappini
CCTTTAAACATATACTGCATCTTAGTTGCATTTCTGACATTCCACGAATCTAGTGGTTGATTAAAGCTACTTGCCCCACAAAACATATAAGACATATCTTTTACATTCCTGACATTCCAAAAGTCTAGCGGTTGATTAAACTTCCTAGCACCTTCAAACATACCACTCATACTCACTACATTTCTTACATTCCAAGATTCTAGTGGTTGATTAAAGCTACTTGCCCCAAGAAACATATAAGACATATTTTTTACATTACCGACATTCCAAGAATCTAGCGACTGGCTAAAACTCTTTGCTCCATAAAACATAGAATCCATATCCTCCACCTTGCTAATATCCCACGATTCTAGCGGCTGGTTGAAGCTTTTTGCTTCATAAAACATAAAGCCCATATCAACTACATTGCTGACATCCCAAGAGTCTAAAGGCTGATCAAAACTCTTTGCCCCATAAAACATAAAGCCCATATTAGTTACTCGGCTTACATCCCAAGAATCTAGTGGTTGATTAAAACTCTCCGCGCAACAAAACATACACTCCATATCATCTACACCACCCACATTCCACGACTCTAGCGGCTGGTTGAAGCTCGTTGCACTTGCAAACATACTGCTCATATTATTTACAAAACTCACATCCCAAGAGCCTAAAGGCTGGTTGAAAATCTCTGCATGTTCAAACATACAACTCATATCATCTACTCGGCTTACATCCCACGACTCTAGTGGCTGATTAAAATAAGATACAAACTCAAACATACCATTCATATCAATTACTTGACTCACATCCCAAGAGTTTAGCGGCTGATTGAATCTCGTTGCACCTGCAAACATACGACTCATATCTTCCACACTGCCCACATTCCACGACTCTAGCGGTTGATTAAAGCTCCTTGCCCCATAAAACATACGACTCATATTTTTCACATTGCTGACATTCCATTTGCTAATGTCTGTGTTAAAAAATTCCACCCAAGAAAACATCGATGACATATCAGTTACTTGGCTTACATCCCACGATTCTATCCCGCTAAAATCTGTGCGTTTAGAGCGTTCAAACAATTCACTCATATCTGTAATAGCACTTACATCAATATCACCCAAGTGGATACTCTCATCATTGGCAAGCTTTTTTAGCTCTTCTTTGGTTTGTGGTTTGTAGATTTTCTTACTCATAGTGTTCCTTTCATTTTAAAATTAGAATGATAACATACTTGATACCGTAAAGATTAAGCCTAAAGAGATAAAGTCCCTTTACCTTGAAGCCCTTAGGCCTATTAACTCTTGCAATACCTCGACAATCTCTACCATAGCAGGTGTATTAAACTTGCAGAATCTTAAATCCCAAAAAGGAAGATTCTTGCATTTAAGATTCTCTATCAAGTTTCATTTAGCTTACAAACCCACTGATAATATCCCCCATTTTCTCACAGCCTATAATCTTTGAATCTTTATCCATCATATCGCCTGTGCGATAGCCTTCTTTCAAGGCAAGATTCACCGCATTTCGCACCGCTTGTGCCTCTTGCTTTAGCCCAAATGAAAGCTCTAACATCATCGCCACGGATAAAATCGTGCCAATAGGATTCGCCTTATCCTGTCCGGCAATATCCGGTGCGCTGCCGTGGATTGGCTCATATAGCCCTAAAGTGCCTTGAGAGAGTGAAGCTGAAGGGATTACGCCAATGGTGCCTGTGATGACACTTGCTTCATCGCTCAAAATATCCCCAAACATATTCTCCGTTAAAATCACATCAAACGCACTCGGCATTCTACAAATCTGCATTGCTGCATTATCCACATACATATGCTCTAGACTTACATCGGGATAGTCTTTTGCCACATTTTCCACCACTTCACGCCATAAACGCGATGAGCTTAACACATTTGCCTTATCCACGGACACAAGGTTTTTCTTGCGTTTTTGTGCGATTGCAAAGCCTACTCTTGCGATAGATTCAATTTGAGATTGTGTATAGCTCATCTCATCGGTAGCAACTTTTTCGCCATTTCTCTCCTCACACAAATGCCTACCAAAATACGCTCCACCCACAAGCTCACGCACGATAACAAAATCAATGCCCTTTTGTAAAATCTCACTCTTTAGCGGACTAGCATTTTTTAGCTCAGCTAAAAGTGTGGCTGGGCGGATATTAGCAAATACACCTAGCTCTTTTCTAAGTCGTAAAAGGGCGGATTCTGGGCGGTTATGGCTTGGCTCTTTATCCCATTTTGGACCGCCAACCGCCCCTAGTAAAACGCTATCACTATTTTTACAAACTTCTAAACTCTCCTGTGGCAAACACTCCCCACAAGCATCAATCGCACAACCACCCGCTAAGACTTCCTTATACACAAACTCGTGCTTATACACTTTTGATATAGAATCTAACACCTTTAGGGCTTGTGTGATGACTTCTCTGCCGATACCATCGCCCTGTATTACTGCGATTTGTTTTCTCATTTTTTACTCCTTGCTTTTGCGTTGTCTCTTTGTTCTACAAAAAATGGCTTAATCATACCTTTTACTTTTCCCTATTTCCATAAAATAAACAAAAATGTCGATAATTATAGCAAAAATAAGACTTTTAAGATAACTTTTCATATTGCTTCTTAACGCAATAGAATCTACAAAGCTTAGTGTGCCACCGCCAACAAAAATGCCTAAATATTTTCTATACTGCAATGTTTCAATGTGTGCTTTACGTCTTTGTGCCAAAAATACACCCAAAATCACTGCTGCAACATACCTCATTATTGCTCCCTGTTTTGTTAGATTTAAGAGTGAATATTCTACTTTGCATTTGTGAAGTGTTGATGAAACTCTGCGATGTCTTTCGGAATTTAGAATCTCTAGCATGCATTTTAATATATGTTTTTATGATATTGCGATTTGACAAAGTTTGTGTATAATCTCTAGCATTTTTAAAACAAGATTCAGTATGCAAGGTTTTAGCATGATAAAAAACATTGTAATGTTATTTTTTCTTAGTCTAGGAGCACAAATAATGCAGGCAAATATACTTTCTCATCTCACAATCAATAATATCAAGATTCCAGTGATTAGCGAACAATCAAGCGTTATACCGACTGGGCATGTAGAAGTGATTTTCATCGGTGGTGGAAATATGTTTAATCCACCTAAAAAGCCTTTAGCAAGAGTAGCAAGTGCTGTGTTAAATCGTGGCACAAAAACGCTTGGCAATGTGAAATTTGCAGAACTGCTTGAAAGCAAGGCTCTTGATTTAGACATTGGTGTAGGTCAAGCAACTTTGACTTTTACGCTTGATTTTTTAAAGGAATATGAAGACTTTGCCTATACACAATTAGAAAATCTTATAAAAGATCCAAACTTAACAAAAAGCACATTGCAAGATGTGCAAAAAAAGCTTCATGCAGCCCTTATGAGTAAAAGTAGTGATTTTGACTATCAGGCTACTTTGTTGCTTCAAAAAGGTATTTTTGCAAAGACGCCTTTAGCCTATCCAGCCCTTGGCAACACAACACAAGAAATAGATTCTGTAAGTCTAAGCGATATTAGAAACTACCTTGATAAAACGCTCACACTTGAAAATATGGTGATTGTTATCGGTGGCGATTTAGACATAAAAAATAGCCTTGCAAAACTTCAAAAAGTGTTCTCACATTTACCGCAAGGAAAAAAGGTTAGCATACCGCAATATAAAATTAAAACTATCGCTATGAAAACCGCCAAAAAAGACACACAACAAGCCTATATCTACTTTGCAAGCCCTCTAAATATCCAAAGTATAAAAGATGATGGTTATAAGGCACAAGTCGCTGGTTTTATACTCGGTAGCTCTGGCTTTGGCAGTCGTTTAATGGAAGAAATCAGGGTAAAAAGAGGACTTGCATACTCTGCTTACATGCGTCCAAACATTACGCGAACTAGCACTTATTTTGCAGGTTATATGCAAACAGCACTTGATAAACAAGATGAAGCGATTGCTCTAACACAGCAAATCCTAAAAGATTTTGTCGCAAAAGGGGTTACCCAAAAAGAGCTAGATTCTGCAAAGCAGTTTATACTCGGCAATAAACCATTGCAGGAAGAAACGCTAGGGCAGAGACTAAACGCAAAATTTATGAATTATTATAATGGTTTGCCCCTAGATTATAGAGAAGAATTTTTACAGAAAGTCGCCTCGCTTGATTTAGAGACTCTGAATGAATTTATCCGCACACATGCAGAGATTGCAAACTTAAGCTTTGCCGTAATTACAAAATAGGATAAGATTACTTTGTTTTTTTAAGATTTCGGCTTGTTTGTGTGTTTTCAATTTTCTTTTTTACACTATATAGAATGCCAAATCTTCATCATATTCTTTTTACAAAAATAAAAGATTTCATTACTGGTGTGCGTAATTTTATCAACACTTATACACAAGGTTTATCTATTTTGTAAAAAACAATCTATACCTACTTATCTTTTCTTTTTCAAGCATAAATTTAATGCAATAATAATCATTAGGATAAATGCTGACTCTTTTTTATCTTTATAGTCATGGCGCACCCTGCAATATGAATATTTAATAATTTTCTAGTGCTTCATGAAAAATATTAGAAAACTTTTTTAGAATCTAGTTATACCTTTCGCATACGCACGATTTAACGCACTCACTAACGCATACACTGAAGCCTTGATAATATCATTATCAATCCCAGCGCCAAAATACTTCTTGCCATTAGATTCAATCTGCACATAAGCGATAGCCTTAGCATTTGAGCCATTTTTCAAAGCGTGTTCGCTGTAATCTAGTATATCAAAGCTTAGATTTAAATGCTCTCTCAACGCATTTGCTATGCTATCAAGTCGCCCATTCCCTTTAGAATCTATGCTCATTTTTTGCGGTTTTACTAGCTCTATACGCACTTCACATTCATTTTCTTTTGTCTCAAAAGCAAACTCGCCTATCTCTAAAAACTCCGCAACATTTACAAAATCCTTTTCAAAAATCGCACATATCTCACTTGGGCTAAGCTCCTTATGTGCTTTGTCCGAAATATCCTTAATATAGTAGGAAAACTCCTCTCTAAAAAGTGGCGGTAAGTTCGCCCCATAATGCTCGTGCAAAATGTAGGCAATACCGCCCTTGCCACTCTGTGAGTTTATGCGTATCACATCGCTTTCATACACTCGCCCCACATCTTGCGGATCAAGCGGGAGATAAGGCACACTCCAAGTGCTAAGATTTTTCTCTTTGTGATACGCCATACCCTTAGCAATAGCGTCTTGATGAGAGCCAGAAAAGGCAGCAAAGACAAGCTTTCCGGCATAGGGTTGCCGCTCATACACTTGCATTTTGGTTACAGATTCATACACATCACAAATTTTGGGGAGATTGCTAAAATCAAGTTTAGAATCTACGCCGTGTGTAGTGAGATTTAACGCTAGGGTGATAATATCTACATTGCCTGTGCGTTCGCCATTGCCAAAAAGTGTGCCTTCAATCCTATCCGCCCCTGCTAAGATTCCAAGCTCCGCACTCGCTACCGCACAGCCCCTATCATTATGCGGGTGCAAGGATATAAGCACATTCTCCCTATGCAAAAGATTCTTACTCATAAATTCCACTTGTTGTGCGTAGATATGAGGCAGGCTCGTCTCAACGGTGGCAGGGAGATTCAAAATAAACTTTTGCTCTTTTGTGGGCTTAAAAATATCAATCACCGCATTGCTGACTTCAAGGGCGTAGTCAATCTCTGTGCCACTAAAACTTTCTGGCGAGTATTCAAAAGAGAAGTTGCCCTCTGTCTCTTGTGCGATTTGCTTCACGCACAACGCCCCATCAATAGCGATTTTTTTCACATCTTCTTTTGACTTTCTAAAGACCTGCTCCCTTTGTGCGTAAGAAGTTGAGTTATAAAAATGCACTATCGCATTAGGACAGCCTTGTAATGCTTCAAAAGTCCGCCTGATGATATGCTCTCTTGCTTGGGTAAGCACCTGCAAACGCACATCTTTTGGGATTAGATTCTGCTCTATTAAAGTGCGTAAAAAGCGATATTCAGTCTCACTCGCTGCGGGGAATCCAACCTCAATATCTTTAAAGCCAATTTGCAGCAGGAGTTTAAAAAATGTGATTTTTTCTTCCAAGCTCATAGGGGTGATTAGGGCTTGATTCCCATCGCGTAAATCCACGCTACACCATAAAGGTGCGGACTCTATATACTCTTTTTTGCTCCATTCTAAATACGATTTAGAATCTTTGTTAGAATCTGGGGGCATAAAGTAGCCGCGTTTGTATTTCTTGTGATTCATAAAAACTCCTTGTAAAAATGCTGCAAAGGCTAAAAAGCCCTTTGATTGTAGCAATAAAAAATACAAAAATAATAAAAATTTTCTACAAAATAAGCAAGAATCATAAAAGAGAGAAGTTTTGGAATCTTTGCTAGGCGTTTTATGCTCATACATTAAGCACATATCCTTAGTCAAAAAAAATGGGATTTTATACTTTTATATCTTAAAATAAAAGTCAAATAGTTAGCAGCTAAATTTTCATATATTTTCAAGATTAGTTGCAATATCTTTAAGTATTTTTCATAATTTTATAGCTTCACATTTGAAGTAGAAATCAAAAATTTATCGTTAATATGCTTAAGTTTATATTAAAAAATCACTAAAAATTAACAAAAAGTAACAATAAAATACAAAAATATCAAATTTTTGCATATTTTTTTGTAAAAATCCTTTTTTTTGAAAAGTCACTAGACTTGCAAGAACCTAACTTGAATTTTTAGGGAATTTTTAATAATTGTAAGGAGTTCTTTATGAACAAACATTTTAAAAAAATAGCATGTGTAGCGGCATTATCTCTTATGCCTATGGTAGCTTTTGCTGATGATGGAATTGGTGGTGATAGTGGGAATGGTAGTGGATTATTTGTGGGTCTTGATACTGGATATACTTTTGTTTTTAACCCTATGAGTGCAAGTAGTGTTACAGACAATGTGAATGATACAAGGAATATTTTTAGTTCTGCACATGTAATCACACTGAATGCCGACTTGCTTGTGAATCTTATACAAACAGATTCTATCAGCTTTGGTGCATTTGTGGGTATTGGTCTTGGCTATGGTATGGCCAGTAATGTAACAACAACTAATCCCGGAACAACAACGACAAATCTCAAAGCAGGTGGTTTCCTTTTGCCTATTAATGTTGGCTTAAGCCTTACAGCAAACAATCACCATAGATTTGAGCTTGGCTTTAAAATCCCAACTTTAAGTATGGATATTACAGAAGTTAATGGCGTAAAAGTTCCTGACAATGCTTTTGACGCACTCAATGTAAAATTATTTACAACTTCAGTAGGTTATAGCTATATTTTCTAATCTATCTTTTATGATAATCCCCTTTGAATCTCTGCTGCTTTAAAAACAAAGCATTAGAGATAAGGGGTAAGCAAAGCAAGGTCATCTTTCCTTGCTTGTGTAAAATATCAAGCCTTGTTAGCTTATAAATTTATTCTTGCTTTAATCTTCTTTTATTCTGTTTTTTTGCTTATATTTGCTTTTATGTCTCTTTAGTTTAAATGCCATTAAGATTCTATATTGTAGATATTGCATAGACTTAAAATACAAAAAGGATTCATATTGACAAACAAACACTTTATACTTAATATAAAAGCCTTTATGGAATGTATATGCCTACAAACTCTTATTATGTTTTTTAATCCATTCTTACATTGCAAGTTCTCTAAATTTATAAAGCCCTTAGTCTTTTTACAACAACTCTAGCAAATTCAATTAAAAAGTTATCTATAAAACTTTCCGTTCTACTATGAATGGCATTTATAAAAACACTTATGAGAAATATAGAATCTATACAAAAGTAAAAGCCTAGATTCTAAAACTCTCTTATAAACGCCACATTTTATTGCTTCTATACTCTTACTCTTTATGCTGTATCACTTTTTGCTTTTTATCTTCTGCGCGTTTCATAAAGTCTGGGACTCTGCCTCTTTCTGCCTCAAGTTTAGCTACTTGCTGGAATAGCTCCACAACCGCTTCAAACATTTCTCCGGGGATCATTCTATCCACATCGACAAGTCTGTAAAGCTCCCTTGCTAAAGGTGGATTTTCAATGATTAGAATCTCATGTTCCCTTGCAATGCCCTTAATCCTTACTGCAAGATGATCTATGCCTTTTGCCACGACAACAGGGGCAGATTCTGTCTCACTATTGAAACGCAAAGCCACTGCGTAATGCGTGGGGTTTGTTACCACCACATTGGCACTAGGGATTGCACTCATCATTTTATTCATAGCATTTTTCATCATGATTTGACGGATTTTTGCTTTTACTTCTTGATTCCCTTCTTGTTGTTTAAACTCATCTTTTAGCTCCTGCTTACTCATACGCAAACTTTTGATGTATTGATACCGCTTGATTAAAAAGTCTAGTATCCCCATAACTAAGAATAAAAATAGCAATGCACCAATGAGAATGAGAGCCTTTTGATAAAACCATGTTAGCTGCTCTTTTAGCGGACTCATAGAGATATTTGCCACTTCATCTAAGAAGCCTACAAATATGAAAAATCCCACTGCAAATGCGATAAATACTTTTAATGTAATAATGAATCCATCAAGCAATTTTTTGAGTGAGAATAGATTCTTTGCACCTTTTATGGGGTTTATTTTATCAACCTTTGGTTTTATGATTTTAAAGCTTAGTAAAAAGCCAAATTGTGCGACATTGCCGATGATACCAGCGACCATGAGAGCAAAGAAAAAGGGCATAGCACATAATGCGGCGACTTTTAGTATAGTAAGCGTGATGGCAAAAATTGTGTGCATATTAAAATCCACTAAAAAAAGCTTCGTGCATTCGACATACAAGCCTTTAAAGATTTTCACCCAAAATGGAAATATGATAAAAAGCAGCATTAATCCTACGACTAAACCTACAAGCCCGACTAAATCAGGGCTTTTTGCGACACTGCCCTCTTCTCTTGCCTTTTGTATTTTGCGTTGGGAGGGGGCGTGGGTTTTCTCTTCTTCTGCCATTTTTTATCCTATGTGTTATGCTTTGTGTGAATCTTTAAGTATCTAAGGCGAAATTATAGCAAAGTTTATTAATAGGGCGATTTACGCGTAAAGTCCTTGCTACTCCATAGGTGGTATGCCAAAACTCACACCAAACTCTAAAGTAAGCATGAAATTATTACTCGCATTATAATGCAATGGAGTATTATTTATATGTATTGTATTTGATGGCTCTAGCATGTAATAAATGCCTTTCAAAGACGCATAAAAGTCTGCTTTGTCTTTGTTGGTAAAGCTAGATTCTGCATTCTCTCTTTTATAGAGTAGATTAAGGTTAAAAAGTAAGCGATGTCCGCCCTTTAGTGTAGCAATATTTGCATAAGAATCTATGCGATAGCGACCACTTACACAATAGCTATATCCTAGCTGATAGGAAAGCATAAAGCGTTCTGTAAGCTTTGTGTTAGAATAGAGATTAAAGCCTAGAAAAATAGCTTCACTTGATAGCCTTTGGGCTACATTCCAGCCGAGATTATACATATTTACAGGCAGGGATAGTGTGAGTAAAATGGGCTTTTCTAAAGAGCCGAGATTAAGCCCCGCATTAAGGTCCATAAGCACAAAGCCACCCATGCGATCTTGCGAATTTATATTATTTAAGCCTTGTATATAGCCGCTTTGTGCTACATTAAATAAGCCAACTTGCAAGTCATAATTAAATGCTAAACGCTTTGAATAGTAGTTTGTAAAAGCAGATAGATAGCCACCAATATTATTAAAATCAGGCATACCACCGGCTTTGAAATTTGCATAAGCCACCCCAGAGCCTATACCAAAATGAGCACAATAACTCTCATAGCATTTATACGCAAAAGCTATATTAAAAGAGAGTATCACGCAAAATATATATCTAAAAAGCATAACTTTAAATCGCATTTACTCCCCTTTTTTTGCTATTAATCATGAGATACATTATAGCTTGTTTTGTAAATTTGCATATTTTAAAACATAGATTCTATATTTTTGATAGCAGGAAAGTTTGAGATATGGAATAAAGCTTAGATCTTCATGCAACTTTTAGTTCATTGTATGCAGCGAAAATAACCATTTAAATTTATATTAAGTTTAGAACTTTCACTATACACACAATAAAAAAACAAAACATATAACAAAATCTAAAGCAACAACAAGGCGAAATTGCAAAAAGATTCCAAAAATCTACTTACACATTGCTTTAATACCTAAGGCACAAGCCCTCTTGTGTGCTTCGAGCACTTCCTCGTGTGTATCGCCATTAATACCGATGAAAATGCAAGAGCCAGCATGTTTCATATCACATGCTTTATGTGCGTATTCCTTTGACTTTGCCCTATCTCTCTCAAATTCGCCATGCCCCTCAAAATAAAGCAAGGCTAAAACATGGCAATCTAGCGCATAATTTGCATTACAGCCTTTCAGCCCAAGATCGTGTGCCTTTTTGAAAAATGTCTCACTCTCTCCTACTGGATAATCTGACTGATCTGCAAGAGATGACAGCTTTAAGCAACTTTTGCTATCATTAAGAGAACAACTTTTTACAAGCATTTGTATAGCTTTTTGTCTATCTCCCCTAGAACCATAACCATAGAATCTATCATGATAAATTTCAGCTAAGACAGAGCAGTCTCTCTCTTTTGAATCTTGGCATATCTTTTTTGCTGTTTCTTTCCACTCATCTACACGCCATACACCCTCTTTTAGATTATCAAGCTTATTGTAGGATTCTATTCTCTTTGTATCCTTTGCTTCAGGTGGTGGTGCTTTTATTACTTCTTTCTTAGCACAACCCATAATAAAACATGAAAACATTATACATGAAAACACTATTATACGCATTCTAACCCCTTTATCTTTAGAAACTTTGCCTTAAGTGTAGCATAAATTTATGCAAACAGGACTCTATAAATCTAGATTCTATTCCATAAAATCATAACCTATTTGTTTAAGTGTGTCTTTGCTTGTATTCCAGCCTTTTATAGTTTTTACAATGAGTTCTAAAAATATTTTTTGTTCGGCAAGGTATTCGCATTTTTTTCTTGCGATACTACCTAATGACTTAATGGTTTCGCCATTTTTACCTATAATCATTGCTTTTTGAGAATCTTTTGCGACAATAATTTGTGCTTTTATGTATAAGATTGTAGGCTTTTGGGTAATTTTTAGAATCTTTACATCACTTTCATAGGGAATCTCATCGCTAAATCTCTCAAATACAGCTTCTCTTATCGCTTCCTTGTAAATATCACGCATGATAGTTGTGCTTATCATGTCATTATCATAAAAATGTGGGTGAATGGGCAAATTTTTTGCTAGTAGCGATAAGATTGAATGTATTGTTTGAGAGTTAAGCTCCTTTGCCTTTATGGGGATAATGCCTAGATTTTTGTTTTGATATTGCTTGTAAGATTCTAGACATTCTAAGAGTTCATTTTTATTTAAAGTATCTATTTTATTGAGTAAAACAATATGCTTTTTATCATGTTGGTCTAAAAAGTTTTTGTAATGTAAAATCTCGCTTTTTTTAGGACTAGCAACAGCGACAAACACACTTAAATCAGAATCTCCAACTGCCTTTTTTGCTTCTTGCAGCATGTATTCATTCAGTAGCTTTTTACTCTCATGTAAGCCGGGGGTATCAATAAAGATTAATTGTGAGTTATAATCGCTATCTTCAAAAGGCACAATAATATCCATTCGTTTGCGAGTAGCATTTATCTTTTTTGATACTAGGGCAATGGGGCTTTTTACAAGATTATTGAGCAGCGTTGATTTACCAGCATTTGTGCGACCAATAACGCTAATAAAGCCACTTGTCATAATTTTTTCTTTCATTTCTATATAACTCCCTTTTCAAAACATTACACATTTAAGTCATACACATATAAAAATAACAATAAAGTTAAAAACAACACAGAATTTTTGTATAATATTAGCCTTTTTTAATAAATGGTAAAGGAGTTCTAAAAATATGCGTAAAGGTATGTCTCTTAGCTCAAAATTGCGATATGTTATCGCAACAACCACAATCATTACGATAACTGCTTTATGCTATGCAGTTTTGATTCAAATGAAACATAGAGAAATTGAGAATGCTCAAAATGGCATGTTGCTTTCCGCAAAATACAACTCGGGCAAGATTCTAAGTGAGCTTAATTCAAACTTACATTCATTCAGCATATATGGCAGCACATTAACGCACAATCTTGCAAATAACCGACTCTCTTCATATCAAACGATAGTAAAACAAATTGTCGATTTAACACAAGAAAATAAAAATACAATGTATGGTTTTTTATACCTAAAAGATAAAGATTATTCGGCACTGCCCGCACAATTTCGTGTTGGTAAAGATATGATGGTAATAGCAGATAGCAATGGCAAGGCATTGCAGGCAAATAAGGCTATCCTTGATTTACCGGCGATACAAGAGGCATTGAATACAAAGACAAGCCGATTTAGCACACTAAGGACAATCTCTGTTGATAATAAGGAAGTAAGGACTACAATCTTTGTATTTCCCGTGTTAAATTATGAGGGGGATCTTGTAGGTGTGCTTGGAGGCATGATTGATATTAACCTAATTTCAGCGGATTTATTGGCAACAAAAAATAGCGTATATCCAAACGAAGCAAAAGTGCTTGCTATACACGATGGCACAATCATTGCCGCAAATAACACAAAGATTGTTGGGGCAAAATTGCAGGATTTAGCTAAAATGCAACCGCATTTAGCACCACTTGTAACGCGTGTAATGCAAAACGAAGAGATTACAGCAGCAATGATTGATACAAGCGGACAAGAGACTTTTGCAGCACATGCTGATGTCGATGTGTCATTATTCAAAGATGTGCATTGGCATATCGTTACACTCACACCTCGCAGTGATGTCTTAGCAGATTATTACGCATTGCGGACACAAACTATTATCTTTTCAGTCGTTGTGCAAGTCATTCTCTTAGTTGTGCTAAGTCTTTTTGCAAAATTTCAAATTGTTGATAGATTGCGTAGTCTAAATGAATACCTTGAAGACTTTTTTAAATATATTAATCACGAGGGCAAACAGCCACGAGCGCTTGTTGTAAAGGCACATGATGAGATTGGTAGCATGGCAAAAGTCTTTACAGAAAATGTGAAGCGAACGCAATTGGGGTTGGATAAAGATTCACTGCTTGTAAGAGAAGCAGTGCAAACTGCTAAAGAAATAGAGCAGGGGCATTTTACCGCTAGAATCACTGAAGATTCTCATAATCCACAATTACAAGAGCTTAAAAATGTGCTAAATCAAATGCTTTCTGTCCTAGAAGAAAAGATAGGAAAGGATATGAATGAGATTCAGAGAGTCTTTGATTCTTATACTAATTTAGACTTTACTACTGAAATAGCAAATGCAAGTGGCACGGTGGAAAAAGCGGCAAATACGCTTGGAGCAGAGATTAAGGAAATGCTTGCAACTTCTGCTGGATTTGCAAGAAATCTTACAAATGAGTGTAAAACCCTTGAAGATTCTGTATTAAAACTTACAGAATCTTCTAATTTACAAGCAACAAGCCTTGAGCAAACTGCCACTGCAGTAGAAGAGATCACATCATCTATGCAAAATGTAAGTGGCAAAACAGGTGAAGTCATATCTCAAAGTGAAGATATTAAAAATGTGGCAGAAATTATCCGCGACATCGCAGACCAAATCAATCTTTTAGCGTTGAATGCCGCTATTGAAGCCGCAAGAGCTGGGGAGCATGGCAGGGGCTTTGCAGTCGTTGCCGATGAGGTAAGAAAGTTAGCAGAGAGAACCCAAAAGTCTTTAGGTGAAATTGAAGCAAATACAAATATCTTAGTGCAGTCAATCAATGACATGGTGGAATCTATAAGGGAGCAAACTTCAGGTATCGCACAAATCAACACAACACTTTCACAACTTGAAGCAACAACGCACAATAATGTAAGCATAGCCCAACAAGCCGAAACAATCAGTGTAAATGTCAATGAAATCGCAAACGATATATTAAAAGATGTAAATACGAAAAAATTCTAAGGCGTTTTTTATGGGTAACAATACCTTATTATTGGCTTGAATTCCTATAGAATCCTGTTTAGATTCTATAGTGGTTTGCTGTAATCTTTATAACATAGCTAAAAAAGAAAAACATTGCAGAATAAAATCACCCAACTTCTAAAACTTGTTTAATAGACTGCCTTTAAGATCTATAATCTTGTCAATCACTTTATCTTTCGGACAAATAGTTTTAATTTATATCATGCAAAAAATATTAGACTTACAAATTATTTATGTGCTGCCCACATATAGTCGTATTTGTATAGACTTGGTGTTTTAAAACTTTAATTTAGTTGTGGATAATATTGGGATTTGCAAAAATATTTAATTATGAATATTGGTTGTGGAATTCAAGAGTTTTTATGTTTGTTGCATTAATGGCTGCATTATGGGATCTACCATTTTTTTTTTGGAAACTTTATGGCAAAAATACCATATACCTTTCCACATGAAAATACGCAAGAAATAGCACAAACCATATCTTGCGTATTAGAATCTACTTAGATTCTAATACCGCAACAATTAAGTTATAAGAATATCTACTTCATCGCTACATAAGGTTCTTCTCGTAATGGATAGCTAAGCTGTCCGCTACTAGACTGCCTTGCAATCCTTAAGGCTTGGATAAGCACAAGCAGGGTTACACACATAAAGAATATACACAATACCGCATTAATAGAGTTATTGATTACCCCTTGTTTCATACCTGCTATATCTTGCTCATTCTTTGCTATTTCCATTTCACGCAATTCTTGCAAACTTTTGCCTTCCATGTTAAGCGTAGGGTTAGCCTTTCCATCTTTTAAGTCTTTATTTGTTTGCTCTAGGGCGGCTATTTTTGCGTTTGTATTCTGTACGAAGGCTACATGGCTTACTGCATCATGTATCTTTTCACCATTTGCAGGAAGCACCTTTTGCACCCCAGCATAAAGCGTGGCAATAAGCACAAATGTTACAGGCATAGCTACAACCCAAGCATATCTGCCTCTTCCCATTTTGAAAAGGATTGCCATTACAAGTAGTAATGCCATAGCAGCTAACATTTGATTACTTACACCAAAGAGTGGCCATAGCGTATAAATGCCACCTTTTGGATCAATAGCCCCTTGATAGAGAAAGTATCCCCAACCGGCTACACAAAGTCCAGTAGCAATTAAACCAGCAGGAATAGAATCTAGATTCCCTAAAGGCTTATATATATTACCTAAAATATCTTGCACCATAAAGCGACATGTGCGTGTCCCCGCATCAACAGCGGTAAGAATAAAGAGTGCTTCAAACAAAATGGCAAAGTGATACCAAAACGACATGGAAGCCGCTGAAAAAAGTGGCACTTGAGAAATGATAGTAGCAAGTCCTATTGCAAAGGTTGGCGCACCACCTGTGCGGCTTAATATAGTATTTTCACCGATATTTTTTGCAAGATCTGTAATGTCTTGTGGATTTACTACAAAGCCCCAGCTAGATATAGTCTGCGCTACACTCACAACATCTGTCCCAATGGCAATAGCAGGGGAATTGATAGCAAAATATAAGCCCGGCTGTAAGATACACGCAGCAATTAAAGCCATAATCGCAACAGCAGATTCCATAAGCATAGAGCCATAGCCTACCATTCTAGCATGTGTTTCATTCTCAAGCATTTTTGGCGTAGTCCCAGAGCTGATTAAAGCATGGAATCCACTTATAGCACCACATGCAATAGTAATGAATAGGAATGGGAAAAGCTTACCAGCAAACACAGGACCAGTGCCATCAGTGTATTGTGTGAATTTTGGCATTTGCAAATCAGGGGCAACAATAAGGATAGCTACCGCCATAATTACGATAACCCCAATCTTTAAAAATGTGCTTAAATAATCCCGTGGTGCAAGAAGTAGCCATACAGGTAAAACCGCAGCGACAAAGCCATATCCCATAATGATTAAAGCAAGAGTTGTTTCTTTAAAATGAAAATAGCTTGATAAAACAGGATCTTGTGCGACAATTTGTCCATAATAAAGCGCAAACATAAGCAATACAAAGCCTATGATACTAGCCTCACCTACACAACCCGGACGCAAGAATCTCATATATATACCCATAAACATAGCAATAGGTATAGTCATAGCAATGGTAAAAGTCCCCCATGGAGAATCTGCTAAGGCTTTTACCACAACCATTGCAAGAATAGCGATGATAATAAGCATGATTCCAAAAATAGCAAGCATAGCAAAGCTACCAATAGTATTACCCATTTCTTCTTTTATCATTTCACCTAGTGATCTACCATTGCGACGAGATGAGATAAACAGCACGACAAAATCATGCACTGCCCCAGCCAAACAACCGCCTACTAAAATCCATATCATAGATGGCAAATAGCCCATTTGTGCAGCAAGGATAGGTCCTACAAGTGGTCCAGCCCCAGCAATGGCGGCAAAATGATGTCCAAATAAAACGACTTTATGTGTGGGAACAAAGTTTTGCCCATCATTGTTTAAGACTGCGGGTGTAGCCCTTGTGCTATCAAGTCCTAATACTTTATTTGCTATAAAAGCACTATAAAAGCGATAAGCAATAGAATAGATACAAATTGCAGCGACAACAAGATAAAGTGCAGAAATCTTTTCGCCATTATGCAATGCTAGCACACCAAAACAGCATGCCCCAATGACTGCTATGGCTATCCATAGAATCTTACTCATACCATTCATTAAAATACCTTTAATGTAAAATATCCTGTCTTAGCTAAACTATTTAGAACTATGAATTTCATCTATTTCGACATTTTCTAAATTAAGTTGCTAAAGACACGAGTTAGCTATATAATATATAAAAAAGCATTTTTTCTGTAAAAATGAAATACTTTTTTACTCAAAATTATAAGCATGTATAAAAAAGTATCATTTGTGTTTTATATTGTAGTTTATTGATACAAACAGAAATAAACACAGCGATGATGGAAAATAAAAATGCTTTTTATACTTTTGCATAGAATTAATATGAATAAGTGGTAAGCTTTTTGCTTTATATGATTAATTTCGCATACAAGGGATACAATGGAGTTAATAGTATATGGCATTAAAAATTGCAATAGCATGAAAAAAGCATTTGCCTTTTTAGATGAAAATGATATAGCATACAGATTTCATGATTTTAAAAAAGAGAGGTTGGACTTAGAATCTTTAAAGGCTATACTTGAATGTATAAGCTTAGAGAATCTCATAAACACTAAAGGCACGACCTACAAAAAGCTAAAAGAACAAGGCATAAAGGATATAACGCCTGAAGTTGTGTTGCAGAATCTAAGCGTGATAAAGCGACCGCTTATTGTGAGTTATGAAAATGGTGTGATACAAAAAGTTACTATTGGATTACAACATTTAGAAGAGTTGCTATGAAAACTTTTGTCAAGATTCTTATTGTAATATATGTATGTTTGCTAAATCTTAAAGCACAAGAAGGCATTAATGTTAATATACTTTCTGGCACAGATAATTCGCAAAAATTTAATCCAACAGAATCTATGCCATTTCAAATACAAAATCTTAATGTAGCAAACAAAGAAGAATATCTAGCAAAGTTTTATGCTGTGTGGGATATAAATAAAATCAGTAGCAATAAAGATTCTGTATTTTATATCGTGCCATCACTGCAAAATGCTCTAAATTATCATAAAGAGCTAGAAGAGCTAAAGAAAAAGCCGCCAAAGAAAAATGCGAAAAATTACGCGAAGCTAGAGAAAGAATATAAAGCAAAGATGGCTTCACTCGAGCAAAGGATAAAAACATTGCTTGGCGTTGGTGAGAATCTTCTGCCTAATACACTTGATGAGTTTGAAGAGATTCTAAGCAATATGAATCTAGGCGAATTTTTACGCAAACCACAAGCTGGAATAATCGTGCAGGCTACTTCTGTGAGAGCCGTGCCAACGCATAAGCCGCGTTATAAAAACAAAGATGATTTTCCATTTGATAGATGGCAAAATAGCTTTATATTTGAAGGCACACCTGTAATGATTTCTCACTTTAGTAGTGATGGGCGATATGCGCATATACAAGGACCTTTTGTATATGGCTGGATTGATACGCGTAGTGTTGGACTAGTGAGTGATAGTATGCGTAAAAGAATCCTTAGCTTTGAATCCTATAAGATTCCAAATAAGGATTTTATCCCCTTATCTTATCAGAATCAATGGGTGCTTGATGCGCGTGTAGGACAGATTTTCCCCTACAATAAACGACATGACACACTCATAACCTTTTACAAGGATATAGATAATTACGCACAAATTCGTGAAGTGGAGTTTGATCCTAATCTATTTTCAGATTTTCCCATGCCTTTTAGTGAAGAAAAAATGTCATCACTCATTCATACTATGCTAGGGCAGAAGTATGGTTGGGGCGGCTTGCTTGGCAATAGGGATTGCAGTGCTTTTACGCGTGATAGCTTTGCGTCATTTGGAATCTTTTTACCACGCAATTCCGCCGCACAAGCACAATTTAAAGGGCAATTTGTGAATCTATCTAAAATGACAGAGAGTGAAAAAGAAGAGTATATTATCGCAAATGCAAAGCCCTTTGCAAGTATCATTTGGCTAAAGGGGCATATTATGCTTTATCTAGGACATGTCAATATCAAAGGCTCACAAAGGGCTATTGTAGCCCATAGTGCATGGGGCGTTAGACCTGTTATTAATAATAAACAAGAGGATATTAGACTAGGTGGAGTGCGTATTACAACGCTTCATATAGGTGGGGCATTTAGCTCAAATGTAGCAATGAAAAATACCTTGCTTTCAAGGATAGAGGGTGTTACAAATATCTATAATACGGAAGTAAGCCCTAGGGCACTAGATTTATTATCAGGTATTAATATCTCACATTAAAGTGTTAGCGTAGTGTGCAAAAGAGTAATTTTTTGCTATAATTGCATGTCTTGCACACAATCTTTTTATTTATAGAGGGGTGTCCGAGTGGTTGAAGGAGCACGCCTGGAACGCGTGTAAAGTGCAAGCTTTCGAGGGTTCGAATCCCTTCCCCTCTGCCACGATTACTTTTCTTTCATTTTCATTTGTTTTCAAATAACTGCCAAATACCGCTATTTAAGGCTCTTATCTTTTCAGTTGACTATCATTTGTTTTTGTTTAGTTTGGGAACTTTTAAGGGGGACTTGTTATACTTTCATAAAATCTTACAATAAAGGCTAAATAATGAGTCGCATAGCTAGAAAGATTCTATTTGACAAAGACATAAGAGGGTTGGAGCCGAAAAACAAAAGGTATCGTGTTGTGGTAGGCAATCCTAGTGAGCTTATCTTGTTTGTGAATCCAAGCAGTGTTAAAGGCTTTGCACTTAGGATTTGCAACAATGGTAGAGAAAAGCATATACCATTAAATCGCTTTAGACAAGGTATTTATAGCGTGGCTGAAGCTAGAAAAGAAGCGTGTGAGAAGTTAAAGATTGTTGAAAGTGGTGGGGAGCTTAATACACAAAAGTATCTCTTTAAGAATCTTTATGAAGCTTTTATTGCTCAAAAGCGTAAAAAGGGGCAGGCAGAAAGCACGATTAAAGCCACAGAATCTATTTGTAAAAATCATCTATTGCCACATTTTGCAAACTTAGACGCTAAAGAGATTAAATATTCAGTGATTCTATCCGCATTTAATACCACCTTTGATGAATCTAATCCACAAACCCCAAGACTAGAAACCATAAGACGAGCAAAAAATGCTCTCCGTGCTATCCTAGCTCCTGCCTTAAAAGATAGGTATATAGAATATGACCCAACCATAGGGCTAGAAAAAGAATTTCCTAATCTCAAACGCTTTAATATAGAACACGACATAGACACACGCCTTGCAGCACTCACTAAAGAAAGCGACATAAGGGAATTTTTACAAGATTTAAGCGTGGCAGATATGGACATACAAGTCAAAAGAGCTTTATATTTGCAAATTCTCTGCGTAAATCGCCCCGCAAATACTGCAAGTGCCAAATGGGAGCATATAAAATTAGAATCTAGGCTTTGGTGTATTCCTGCAAAAGAAATGAAAATGCGAGAGCCATTTAATATTGCTCTTAGCTCTTATGCTTTAAGAATCTTAGAATTGCAAAAAGCAGACTTTGGTATATTAGAAAGCCCTTTTGTATTCCCCACTATCAGTAAAGATGGACATATTCATAGGGATACATTAAGCAAAGCTCTAAGGCGGTTAAATAAAGGCAAATGGAATGGCAAAGTAACTACACACGGATTTAGGGCGACATTCAGGACAATATGTTCTATCAATGAAGTGGAGTTGTTGAAGCTTGGTGTTGGAAATAATGCCATTGAATCTGCCCTTGCCCATAAAACAAACAACGCTATACAATATGCCTATGAGCGAGAGAAAAGCACACTCAAACAGCAAGAAGTTTTAATGCAGTGGTATGGGGATTATTTGAATAATTTGTGTGATTTTAAAATCTAGTTTCTTTTTTTAAATTCTTTATGCCTAAAATACGCCATTTGAAGCAATATTTTATCAAAATCAAAAGTTGTAAAACTTGCACATATAATGATATTTGCCAAACATCAATCAGCACACTTTTTACTCAAAATGTATGTGTAGAGAGCAAATTTATATCTTAAAGCACCTGTGCAACGCATTTCAAGTGTGTTAAAATGCTGAAATTTAATGGATTTTTTAAGCACAATATAAAGTGTAAATCTCGCTTTTTTCTTTTCCAAGCACCTATTTTGTGATATTTTAGCACTTTTTAATGCTTAAGCCTTATGGATTATTTTTTTATATCTAAAAGCAATAAAAAAAATACAAGATTGCTGTATGTATGGATTCTTGCACTTTTTATATTGAAGTAGAAATTTTTTGCTTAATAATGCCCAATATCTCTATCTGTTCTCTTTCATTGCCTTTCAATTTGATTTCTATATTATTGCTCCCCTTAAAAAGTGCTTCATCAATCCCAACAACAAAATATTGAAAAATGATATAACTTTCTTGGAATTTTGCAACAATAAAATCTCCATTAACCGCTCTACCCTGCCTTTCTACAATAAGAATATCTCCGTTTTTTGCAAAAGGCTCATTTGTGGAGTTATTAAGCTTTATAAAGTGATAATTTCCATCTGTATTTGCCGCAAACAATAAGGAAAGAAATTGAATTTTTAAATTTGCCTTAACTAAAGGATTCCTGCCTGCATAATCTTCTAAACTCTCATATACGCAACAAACCATATCATCAAATGGATTTATCTTGAGTATGTCAGCAGGGTTAATACTATATTTTTCAAATGCTTCTTGTGGTGTCATTTCAGATTCAAAATATTCATTTTTAATACCAAAAATTTCACTCACTCGCAATAACACATTATTTGAAATGGGATTTTTCTCAGTCTCATAAGCAGCAATCAGAGATCTTGTAAGCCCTAATTTTTCGGCAAATTTCTTTTGAGAGAGACCTAAAGAGAGTCGCAGATTCCGTAATTTTTCATTTTTTTTATGCTCTGATTTCATAAAAAACCTTTTTAGTGCGTATTGATAGGCAAATTGTAACAAAATAGAACAAATTTAAAACTCTCATTTACTCTCTTACTATAATATGTTAATTATTGTTAATAACAATAAAACACAAAAGGATACAAAATGAATACACAAATGTCTGAGTTTATCTCACCAAAACAGCTAGAAGAGTGGATTGGTCTTAGCGTAGTTCAGCAAGAGCGTATAAGAAGACATGTAGGTTACAAAAAAGTCCAAGAATCAAATCCTTTGCCTTATTATAAAATCGCTGGTGCAGGTATTAGATACAAGCGAAGCGAAATTGTAGAATGGGTAGAAAGACAAAGGGTAACACGCAATGCGTAAAATAGAGCCAAGCAACCCAAATGTGCTAAGTCCAAAACAACTAGAGGCAGAGTTTGGCATTAGTATCAGTAAGCAAGAAAAACTTAGAATGCGAAAAAACAAAGAAAACGATCATATTTCAATCACTATTAGAAAGCCTAGCCGCACAATATTTGTGATGAGTGATTTTTCTAAACAGGGGCTTTTTAGTGAGATAGAGCCAATCACATACACACTTGGTCAAAAAGACAATGAGCTACTGAATTTATGAAAATCACGAGTATGAAAGCTTTATTAGCAGAGCTGTAAGCTATGGTAAGAATGTCATCATCTGCGGTGAAACAGGTAGTGGAAAAATGACAATAGCAGTAAATCTTGCTTGCTATCTTGCCAAAGAGGGCGATAGAGTAACACTGATTGATGCAGATCCACAGCGAAGCAGTGAGATTTTCAGCAACATAGGAGCGATAGCGAATTAAAGCCACTCTTTTCAAATGTAAGTAAGATTGGTAGCTCACTTAAAGATGAAATCACTTTGCAAGAAAACAAGAATGATTGTGTGTTTATTGATACTGCTGGGGCTAATAGCAAGGAAATGTGTATTGCAATGAATAAGGCAGATCTGCTTATTATCCCCACGATTCCTAGCCAATATGATGTAGTCGTGCTAGATAGAATGTTGGAGGTTTTTAATCTAGCAAAGGAAAATAACCCGAAGTTGCATTGCTTGATTCTACTTAATAAAATTAGCCCCAATCCTTTTTTAAGCAAAGAAATAGCAGAGCTAAAAGAATTTGTAGAATCTGCTATCAAGGAAAAAGAGCTAGAAGATGTGGCTGTGCTAGAAACTCTCATTTATGAGCGTAGAGCATACAAGAGAGCGGTAATTGATGGCAAAAGTCTAGATGAATTTGATGACACAAAAGCAAGAGATGAATTTAATGCCTTGTGTGCGGAAATTGTCGCGTTTGGGAAAACATTATAAATACTTTTAAAATATTGTAAATAATTTTATTGTAAAATACTTACAATATTTTGATTTTTAAATAAGGATTAACAATGGGTGGATTTAAAAAACAAGCAACACAGCCGCTGCTGGGTAAAACACAATAAGTGAGAGTGAATTTGAGAATGGTGGCAGAGCTACAAAGATAGATTCTACTCCAAAATTAAAACGCAAAGCAGAATCCAAAAATAAAGATAATAAAGTCTTTAGTGTTTTATTGCCAATAGAGTTGATAGAGCGATTGAAACGCTATCAAAATAGTGAAAATGCCAAAAGAATTGAGACACAGAATTATATTTTCACTCAAGCACTCAATGCGTGGCTAGATGCAAAAGGGTTTGAAAAATGAATGAAAACGAAAATAAGGGCAGATCATTGTCTATAACAATGGAGATAAACCGAGTGTAAAAGTAACTCTGCAAGATGAGACCATTTGGCTTACACAAAGGCAAATGGCAGAACTTTTGACTGCTCTACCGATAACATATCTTTGCATTTAAAGAATATTTTTGAGAGTGGAGAGTTAGATAAGGATTCAGTTACCGAGAAATTCTCGGTAACTGCCAATGATGGCAAAAATTATCTAACACAGACATATAACCTAGACGCCATCATAGCTGTTGGCCGTCGTGTCAATTCTAAACTTGCCACAGCATTTCGTCAATGGGCTACAAAAAACCTTAGGGAATACATTGTTAAAGGCTTTGTGCTTGATGATGAACGACTTAAAATAGCGGTAACCCTCACAAAAGCTACTTCAAAGAGCTACTAGAACGCATTAAAGATATTCGCTCAAGTGAAAAAGTTCTATATAGGCAAGTGCTTGATTTATATGCTACAAGCATAGATTATGACCCTAAGAGCGAGACTTCTATGCAGTTTTTTAAAGTCGTGCAAAACAAACTTCACTTTGCTGCTCAAGGACATACTGCCGCAGAAATCATATACGACAGGGCAGATAGCGAAAAAGATTTTATGGGGTTGCAAACCTTTAAGGGTGATTTTCCTACTTTGACAGACACTACAATTGCTAAAAACTATCTAGATAGTAAAGAATTAAAGACACTAAATAATCTTGCCAGTGTATATTTTGATTTAGCAGAATTAAAGGCAGAATCTAATGAAAAAAGACTATGAAAGACCACATAGAGCATTTAGACAGCATACTTCGTGGTGCTGGGAGAGAGGTGCTAGAGAATGCTGGGGTCATCTCTACACAGCGTGCTAGAGAAAAGGCGGAGATTGAATATAGAAATTTTCAAGCTAAAACACCAAGTCCTGTGGAAAAAGAGTATTTAGAAAGTATTAAAGCACTAGAAATAACCGCCAAAAAAGCAAACAGGACTATTGAATCTCAAACTAAACGAGAGGGCCAAGAAAAAAGACAAATATTTGGAGCGTTAAGATTCTGTCTTGTCTTTCAAATAATCAAGAAATTTACAATATTTTAATTTTAAATACTTTTAAAGTATATATATAGGGCAATTTTTGCAGTTTTTATGGTAGGATTGTCGTTATAGTCCATAATAGCTAAGCTATAAGCAACTTCAATTAAGGACAGGGAGTGATGTCAGAGGCACGATACACTAAGGAGCAAATATCTAATCTTGCGGCGGATGTGTTAGAATTTTATAGTAACAAGCAGTATCCTGTAAAAGTGCTCAGTATTGCTCACAATCTCGGTTTGCAAGTATTTAAAACGACTTTCAGCAGAGATGATGTATCAGGTATGCTTAAGGCTCAAGAAGCAAAGATTTATATAGCTGAAAGCGATGGGATAAGGAGGCAAAGATTCTCTATTGCACACGAGATTGGACATTATGTGTTGCACTACAAGGGGAATATATTTGCAGAAAAAGAGGAAAAGAAACATATCTCATATAGAAATAATTTATCATCTCTGGGTTTTAGTATTAAAGAGATAGAGGCTAATTTTTTTGCCGCCAATCTCTTAATGCCACAAGATAGAGTAAAGGAGCTTTATGAACAAGGATTTTCTCTGTATGAAATAGCAGATTTCTTTCAAGTATCTTATGCGGCTATGGCGCATAGATTTGATTTCTTGGGATATGATTGATGGAACAAGAGGACAAAGCGGAAAGTCTTGAGAAAAGTCTTCGCAAGAATGCAGCTCAAGATAGTATGCCTACTTATGATGCAAGTGAGGGAAAAGAAAAAGAATTTTCATCAGCAGAAGAGAATCTTTCTACTGCCAAGCTTAAAGAGGAATGTGATGATGCGGAACACTCTTTGAAAAATACAAAGAGATTAAACAAAATTTATTCGCAACTAATGGGTTTGTTTTTTGGTGGTTTGTGGTTTTATCTTTGGGTTTTGTTGCTATTGTTTCTATTCGTGGCGACTGATGATGAATATAGTCAAGTTATTTCACTTGTTCATTTGATTTATAAAAAACTTTTTTATGCTCTAGGAATTATATTTGTAGCACTCTTGACATTCCCTACTGCCAAGGGATTACGCAGGCTTTTTGAAGCTATCGTGGAAATTATCAAGCATAAAATTAAGTTGCCCAAACACAATAAAAGCCCAAGGCGCAGCCACAGCAGAAACTATTCAACGAATATATAATGATTAAGTTTGATCACTCTCTACTAATTCCTGTATCGCTGCCAATTGTCCATCGCAATTCTCTATTATCGTTTCGCTCTTTGGATTCTGTCCTTGTATTTGTGGAGCTTGATAAACTATGCTGTGCATTACTTGGCAAAAGCACCTTATTGTCCTTTCTTCCATATTCTTGGCTAAGTGCCACATTGCCTTGGGACATTCCGCACATATCGGCATAGGATTTGGGTGGATTTCTAAGAGCAGGAGCGTTGGAGATGTGTATAGTGGCATTTCTTGTTGGGTGGAGTTTTGCTTTAGGGTCTCCACGCCCTGCGTTGTATCTTGCCCACTGCTCTCTTGTATATATTCTTGGTTCATTGATGTTCCTTTGTGTTGATTTTGCTTTCTTGTTTGCATAGTAAGCAGCCCATTCTTGTTTGGTGTAGCGTTTTGTGCTACTTATAGAATCTACTTCTTTTGGCTTCATAGTTGTTGTTATCTTTACTTTTGGGAGCTTAGTAAAGGCTTTTTCTGCACGATTCATTATAGAAATATCCCATTTGGCAACTTTACGAGCTGTGCTAATGGTATAAATTTTTCCCTTAATTGTTTTGTCAAATTGATAAGGACGCAACTCATAACCAACTTTAGAAATTCTTGCATACTCACCCTTTTGCAATTTGGATTCTTCTACTATTTGGCGTAGATTCTGTCCCCAAATTGTTACATTGCCCTTGCGTGTATAATAACGCACAAAATAGTTCATATCATTGAGATTATCATCATTGTATGGAGCTTCACCAAAATCTAATATCTTGTAATAATGTGGTTTAGCATTATATTCGTGCAATGTTTTTGGCTCTAAAGATTCTGTGATATTGTTGGCAAGTTGTCTCCCACGAATGCTATCTTGTTTTCTGGTGGCAAGTGCATAGACTCCTCGTTTATTAAGATTCTCTGCAAAGGTTTTGCGGATTGTGGTGCAGTCAGCTTTTTTAATATCAATGCGACCTCCATCATTATTTGTAGCCTTAAGACAAATATGGCAATGTGGATTGTCCGTATCATTATGAAAAGCAAGAACAAAGTGAGCATTGGGGTAGAGATTTTAATTGTTTCAAAAGCGGCATTTTTAAGAGAAACTGCATCGCAATCATCATAATCACGCATTGAAAAGACCATATTATAAGTTTCTCTTCGCTCTTTTTTGTTTTCATTTTCATTTGGAATCACATATCCATTTTGATAATTTTCAAGGCAGTCTGCTAATTGAGAATGATCGGTATATAAATTTAAATCAGAATCTAATAACTCTAAAATCCCCTGCCTTGAAATATAATTAAGATGTGCAGATAACTGCTTAGTGTTTTTTTGCACTTGAAGTGATTTTAAATATCACTTCATAGCCATTATTTGCCAATTTTTCTTTTCTTAGAAGTTTTGCTTTTGCTGGATTGTTACCAGCAATTTGCTTATGAGAGATGAGCGGTGTTGATTTGGCTCTTGCCTTGTTGATTTGGTTAATTCTTGCGTGTTCAATACGCACATTTTTGATTTTTTTAGCTTTCCACTCCAACCCATCATCATCAAAATGTTTATAAAAATGTGAAGTGCTACTCATTTCAATAATCCTTGTGAGGTATGGCAAATAATTTTAATATCGTTTCTAAGGAGCGTAAGTGCCTCTTGGAGATTTTCCAAAATCTTAAGCAATCTTGTATCTATTTTTGCTTCTTGTTGAGTATTAAGAGTTCTCGCAATTTGATTGATATTGACACCAATCTTATTAAGTTCTGTGCGAGTGAGTGCTAGAGCTTCTAATTCTTTGCTATTTAGAATTTTAGAATCATAAATCATATTAAGTGCGTGGAGCTTAATAAGCTTTGGCACAGAGTTAGTAATAGAATTTCGCGCTGTGAATTTGAGTGTGTCATATTGATTCTTGGTAAGTGTAACTTTAATTGTTTTATATGAATGAACATTATCATCTAAGAGAAACTTGAGCTTCTTTTGGTGTTTTGTATTTTGTAAATGATTATCAAGTAAATCATTGACTATACTTGATTTGGAGATATGCAATTCTTTGGCAAGGTTGGTAAGCGTATCTGCATTCTGTGCTGAAAGCCTAAAGGACATCATTGTATTTTTATCTGCCATTGCTTACTTCCTTTGATTTTTTTCCTTTGGTGTGTCTAATTTTTTTGTTGATAAACACCAAAAGCGTTCAGCAACAAAACTCCTCGCCCATCTTGGATTACTCCAAAAGAGATTGGGCGACTTTCTAATAGAATCCTTGCATAAATTTGCTAGGACTTTTTCAATTCTCGCAAAGCGAAATTGAAACTGAAGAGCCTCGCTAGACGCAGGACAAATTGTTAAATTTGCGGAAAAAAGGTTGTGAAATGTAATACATTTTGCACCTTTTTTCCTATCCTGCATTCTCTTAAAAACCGAATTATCACAAAAAATACCAAATCAGTCAAGTATTTTATGTTATATATTGTTATTTATATGATATTATTTGATATATTTTTGATAAAACATCAAATGAAAGATTGAAAATGGAAACACCATACATTAAAAGTTTAAAAGAAAAATACGCCGCTTCTATCAAAAAAGCTATCGCCAAAGAAAATGCAAAACTCAACAATATTTATAAAGAGTTTTCGCTCAGCATCTTTGAAGAAACACAAAACAACGAGGTTTTAAAAGAAATGCTCTTATCGCATACGAAAATCAATGAAAGCTTTCAAAAATTATTGACTGCATTCAAACAATCCAATCAGGCACAAAATTTAGAATCTAAGCTTTAATGCGTTAAAAGTTAGGATCTCTAAATAGCTTGAAAGATTCTATAAAATATTAGATTTTTGTTATAATCACACTTTTATATGTGTGATGTGTTTGGATTAAAGGCTGATTTAAGATGGGCGTTCTAATAAACAAGATTCACACAAGTGGTAAGATAATATAAGGATAAAGATATGCAAACGATTTTACATAGTATCAATGCGTTTAATGAGGCAAAGCAAGTAATACCCGGTGGGGTGAATTCCCCTGTGCGTGCGTTTGGCAGTGTGGGTGGCACACCGCGATTTATTAAAGAAGGAAAAGGGGCATATATCATTGATGAGGATAATAACAGCTACATTGACTTTGTGCAAAGCTATGGACCACTTATCTTAGGACATAGTGATAGTTTCGTGGTAAAAGCTGTGCAAGAAGCGGTAGCAAAGGGCTTAAGCTATGGCGCACCAACGGAGTTAGAGACAAATCTTGCTAAAGAGATCATTGGTGTATGTGAGGGTGTAGAAAAGATTCGCTTTGTAAATAGTGGGACAGAAGCGACTATGAGTGCCTTGCGACTTGCTAGGGCATTTAGCGGGAGAGATGATATTATCAAGTTTGAGGGCTGCTATCATGGGCATAGTGATAGTCTGTTGGTAAAAAGTGGGAGTGGGCTTGCAACCTTTGGCGAGACTAGCTCAAAAGGCGTTATACAAGATATTGCAAAACATACGCTTGTAGCAAAATATAATGATTTAGATTCTGTAAAAGAGTGTATAAAGTTAAGTGGCAATGTAGGCTGTATTATCATAGAGCCTATTGCTGGTAATATGGGACTTGTGCCCTCGACGAAGGAATTTTTACAAGGTTTGCGAAAGCTTTGTGATAAAGAGAATATTGTGCTAATCATTGATGAAGTGATGAGTGGATTTAGGGCGAGTTTGCAAGGGTCTTATGCGTTTTATGGCGTAAAGGGGGATTTAAGCACTTATGGTAAGGTTATAGGTGGTGGTATGCCGCTTGCTGCATTTGGCGGTAGGGCTGATATTATGGATATGCTCTCACCCATTGGTGGTGTGTATCAAGCAGGCACACTAAGTGGGAATCCAATCGCTGTTAGTGCTGGACTTGCTACACTAGCTATCATTAAGCAGGATAAAGGGCTTTATGAGAGATTAGAATCTCTAGCAAATAGATTAGCAAAAGGCTTAGAATCTGCTGCAAAAAAATATGATATTGCCTTGCAAACTTGTGTTAGAGGCAGTATGATGGGCTTCTTTTTCGCAGAAAATGAAGTGAGAGATTGGGATAGTGCGGCAAAGTCTAATACAGAATTTTACGCAAGATTCCATGCAAAAATGCTTGAAAAAGGTGTGAATTTCGCACCATCTCAATTTGAGACAAGCTTTATGTGTAAGCCTTTTAATGAAGTAATCATTGATGAAGTTATTGAAAAAGCCAATGAGAGTTTTAAAGAGCTAAAAGCTTAATTGTTTGATTTAGTGTGTTTTTAGCTATAATAACGACTTTATTTAGAATCTAAAGAGAGGTAAAGATATGAATTACATTCCTTATGTTATTGAAAAGACAGGTAGGGGGGAGAGAAGCTATGATATTTATTCTAGGCTGCTAAAGGATAGAATCATCATGTTAAGCGGTGAGATTGATGATTCTGTATCAAGCTCGATTGTAGCCCAGCTACTTTTTTTAGAAGCAGAAGATCCGCAAAAAGATGTGTTTTTGTATATTAACTCACCCGGTGGTAGCGTTACAAGTGGGTTTAGCATTTATGATACGATGAATTATATTAAGCCAGATATTTGCACTATATGCGTTGGACAGGCAGCATCTATGGGTGCATTTCTATTAAGCTGTGGCACAAAAGGCAAACGCTACGCCCTGCCACACGCAAGGATTATGATACACCAGCCTTTAGGTGGGGCTAGGGGACAGGCAACAGATATTGAGATACAGGCAAAAGAGATTCTAAGACTAAAAACTATCATTAATGATATTCTAGCTGCAAACACAGGTCAAAGTGTGAAAAAAATCACACAAGATTGTGAAAGAGATTTCTACATGAGTGCAGATGAAGCACAAAAATATGGCTTAATTGATAGCGTTATGACTCGCTCTAGTAAGAGTTAATGTAAGGTCAAAATTAAAAGTTTATTGTAAAAAAGTATGGAATCTTACAGCAAGAATGTCTAGCGAAGAAGTAAATAGCGTATAGTCTTGCTTGATACATAAGGGTTTGAATCTTAGAGTATTTATTTTAAAATGTGTGTTTTAGTCTTGTGGTAAATGAATTTTGCAACTATTTGCTTTACAATGTTTGCTAGATCAGATTCTATATTTTACTTACCAACTCTAACTGAAAGCTATTTAGAATCTCTAAAGCATTGGGGATAATTTTGCAATTCATTATATATTACAATCACTCTATTTCTTCAACATTCCTAAAAGTTCTTTTAGTTTTGTTTTAATCGTATTTAAAATATCATCATCATCTTTTGTTGGGGATTGAAGTGTGATTCTAGTGTCATCATGTCCTATAAGGCTTATATTATATCCTGCGTTGCTGATCGCTTTAATGCCAAGCTGCAAAGCTAGTGTTTTAATAATAATAATCTCTAAAAACTGCAAACTATATATATCAAGCCTGCCAAATCTCTGCTCTATCTCGCCCTCAATCTCACGCACTTCAAACTCACTCTTAACCTGTGATAAACGGCGATATAAATCAAGTCGCATACGCTCACTTGAGACTAAACTCTCATTTAAAAATGCTGAAACTGATAGCTTAATATCTACCTTTTGTTCTTGCTGCTCGTTTTGCAAAAGGCTTTGCAAGGTATCTTCTAACATACGCACATACATGCCAAAGCCTACTTGCTTGATATGTCCGCTTTGTGCCTCGCCAAGCAGATTTCCACCGCCTCTAATCTCTAAGTCATGATATGCAAGGGCTGCACCACTTCCAAGATATGAGTTTTTCTCTAAAGAAAGTAGTCTTTTTGCTGCATCTTGCGTGATATTTTCATTTGTTAAAAGATAGCAAAAGCCGACATGTTTGCCCCTGCCCACTCTGCCTCTTAGCTGGTGCAAGTCTGCTATGCCAAAATTATGTGCATCATCGATTATAATCGTATTTGCATTTGGGAGATGAATGCCAGATTCTACAATGGAGGTGCAAAGCAGTAAATCATACTCTTTTTTTAAGAATGCAAGCATGCCTTTTTCTGTGTCTTTTGGATTTATTTGAGAATGTAATATTAAGATTCTAAGCTGTGGTAATAAATCATGCAAATAGCTTTGTATTGTGGTAATCTTTGCTATGTTGTTAAAGATATAAAAGACTTGCCCACCTCTTCTTAACTCTCGCAAAATCACTTCTTTTATGAGAGAATCTTGCTTTACTTTTACAAAAGTTTTACTCTCTTGTTTAAAAAATGGTGGTGTTTTTAGCTCACTGATTGATTTTAGTTTAGAATAAGCCATGTTAAGTGTGCGAGGGATTGGCGTTGCAGACATGGATAGAATATGTGTTGTAAGGCTTTTTTGCTTTAAAAGCTCTTTTTGTTTCACGCCAAATTTATGTTCTTCATCAATCACCATTAGCCCAAGATTCTCTATCTCAAGGTTAAAGAGTGAATGCGTGCCGACTATAATCTGTATATTATCTTTAAAGTTTTCTTGTATAGCCCTTTTTTGTGTTGCGGTTGTGAATCTATCTATTTTTGCAATATAGAGAATCTTACCATTAGGCAATTTTGTATTATGCAGTCTTTCTTTAAAGCTTTCAAAATGCTGATTGCAAAGCAGGGTTGTAGGCACTAGCACAATGCTATTAAAATCATTCAATGCACTAGCAAAGCAAAGACTCATAGCAACCTCTGTTTTACCAAAGCCTACATCGCCATTTAACAATCTATCCATAATCATGCCACTTTTTAAGTCTTTAAGGCTTTCTTGTATCGCATGGGTTTGGTCTTGTGTGAGTGTAAAGCCCCTGCTAGATTCAAAGGTATTAAATGCGGTGATTTGGTCTGGTGTCTCAAGCTCTATTTTTACGCCTTTAGCTAGAGTTCTTTGAGCTTGTAATCTAATAATTTCATTAGCGATGGCAAATAGCTTTTCTTTTATAGAATCTTTTAGTTTCAAAAAGCTTGATTTCCCAAGTTTATCTATCCTTACAACTGAATCATACGCACTATATTGCTCTATCATATTGAGATTTTCAACAGGCAAAAGCAGTCTATCATCATTTGCATAAATAATGCTTATAAAGTCTTTCAAACCGCCCATAATGCTTACTTGCTTTATAGCTTCAAAGATTCCAATGCCATATTCACTATGCACGACATAAGCGCCAACTTTTAGCGCGTCTAGCTCTAGCTTTACCTTTCTTTTACGCATTATTTGTGGTTTTTGCAGGCTTAAAAATAGCTTTTCATTAGAAGTAATATTAAGATAAAAGGGGGTGATTATTTGCTTTGTTTTTATCGATAAAGATTCTAGATTATAGCTTTTTAGCATGGCATTTGTAGGGCTAAATATTGTTATATCTTTATTGCTATTTAGCTTTAGTGTATTATGTATTTGTGATAGCTTTAGCGGCTCAAGGTCTCTAAAATTTATAGAATCTTGTAAGATATAAAACTCTGTATTAGTTTCTGGCAATACTTCTGGCATGACAAACTCAAGGTTTAAAAGATACTCGCTTAATGCCTTTGGTGTGAAAACATGGCTATAAGTTTTTAGAAAATCAAGTCCGCCAATGTCCTTTAAAAACCAAAAACCAAGTGAGTTTATACTACACTCTAGCGTATTATCTAACTCTTTTATACGAGATTCTAAGAGTGTGTGCTGGGATTCATCGAGACTAAAGATAGCGGGGTATATCTTTAAATTCTCTATCATTTCATTTTGACTTAATTGTGTCTCATGATTGAAAAAATTAATCTCTTCAATCTCTGTGTCAAATAGGCTTATTCTCACAGGAAACTCAAAGCTAGGGATAAAAATATCAATTATGTCTCCGCGATGTGAAAACTCGCCCTGCATCTCAACAATCTCTACATGCTCGTAGCCATAATGAATGAGTTTTGCTATAAAATCTTTCACAACGATATTTTCACTCTTTCGCACACAAAAGCTGTGTAATAACTCTTTGCTTGGCATGAATGCCATGAGTGTATGTGGTGGGCTTATTAGAATCTGTTTGCAATCATTCTCATACCATAGGGCAAGCTTTGCAAAAAGCTCATGAAACTCTTCATAAAAACTTTGCGTGCTATCAAATGGGCTAAGTCTAATATCTGGCAGGACAATTGGAAGTGTGCTTTCTTTTACTTCCTTTTTTGTTTTCTGCATGGAAATTAGATTTAAGGTAGCACATAGGGCTTCTTTTGCTAATAGAATCTCTTCGCTAGAGCAGATTAAAATTTGTGGTGTATTTTTATTTTTCGTGTGATTTGTGAGAGTTTGATTGAGAGATGAAATCTTTACATGAGTTAGGATTTCTGTTAAATGTTTTGGAGACTTACTAGATTCTAGATTCTCTACCAAATCTGGGTGGGTGCAGGGTTTAGGGTGCGTTATTTTAGAATCTAGAATCTTGTCATATTGAGACAAAGTCGAAAAATCTTTTTTAGAATCTTTTGTAGATTCTAGATTTTTGGATACTTCGCCTAAAGACTCAGTATGACAAATATTAGAATCTTTTGAAAGATTAAGTAGCAATTGGATATAGCTATTATCTTTGTTTGTGTGATTTGTGCTTATAGCTGATTTGATTTGTGTTTGCAAAATATCACAAGCGATTAAATCTTGCAAACTGCATTGTATATACTCGGGGGCTTCTTTTATAAAAGTCTCATAAATAGCACTTTGAATCTTAAACATATAATAACCAAATAAGTGATATAAAAAGTTTGAATTATACTGAAAAAATGAGAATTTATCTATGTTAAAATTGCATACAACACATAGCACAAAAGCAATACTCAACATGTATTTACAAAATAAATTTTAACTCTATAAATATTTTGAAATCATTAATAAAATCATACAAATTTGCTTTTTGTGTCTTTAACTTTTTATGATAAATAATGTTCCTGCTTTTAGGGTTAAAAAATATTAAATTATTATTTTAACCCGCATTAAATTATACTTCTCCCCACTACAAGCAGTGAGCCACCAAATGGGGCGCTAAGATTTTGTGGGAGAAGTTTCTGAATCTTATTTTCTAGCCGACAGATTCCTAGTAATGCTTTATTGATAAGTGCGGGCGGTGGCGTATCGCGTAATTCTTCTTTGTGAGATTCTGCCACAGATTCTGTGTTTGTGCTAGATTTTTCGCTAGATTCTGTATGAGAATCTAATGTGTTATTTTGCTGACTTGCTTGAGATTTTGCAATATGAGAATCTTGCGTTGGATATGGTGCAGAATGCAGCAATGCCCTAACCCAAAGCAATGGCGTAATAGAAATGAAAAAATACTTCGCACATACAATCTCAAAGCCACTTTGCTGCATAAGAGCGACAAGCTCATTTTTAGTATATCGCCGCTTATGATGCACGCTCACATCGTGGGCATTCCACAGCCATTTATGTGCTGGGACACTTAGAGCTAAAAGGCTTTTTGTATTATTTTTTAGCATACTTTTCATATTTTTTAACGCTACTAAATCATCATCAATGTGTTCTAACACATCAAAGGCAAAAATGCAGTCAAACTCATCTGCAAAAGGCACATCAAGCAAGTCCATACAATATAAATCCTTTATGCCATAGGTTTTAGCGTATTCTAAGCCTTGCGGGTGGATTTCACCTAATGCAATATTATTAAAACCTTGCGATAAAAAATGCCTTGTAACACTTCCTGTGCCAGCCCCTACATCTAGAATCTTTGTGCTTTTGCCATTATCTTGCGGATACAAAGAAGCCAAAATGCGACTTATCTCTTGATAGATAAACTCTCGTCTTGCAATATGCCAAAAATGCTTATTTTCAGCTAGATATAGCATATCCATACCTTCACTTGGGAAGTGAAAGTTTGCATTAGATTCTGCATTTAAGCTAGATTTAGAAGTGTCGCTAGTGTCTGTGTCTAGTGTGTTTGATACAATGGGGGGGGGGGGGTAAAGTATGTGATACCATTTATAGTATGAGAATCTTTTATCTGCATAATCACTCCGTATTAAAACTCAAAAATATCTTGCATACTATAAAGCCCATTTTGCTGTCTAACAAGCCAAAGGGCTGCATGCAAAGCACCTTTTGCAAAGGTAGCCCTTGAAGTTGCATTATGCGTTAGCTCGATATACTCACCATCAGCATAGAATCCAACGACATGCCGACCGACAACATCGCCACCACGAAGACTTAGCACGCCGATTTCATCTTTATTACGCAATGCTATGCCCTCCCTGCCAAACTTAAGGGCATTTTCATCTAGGTTTCTAGCACTTGCTGCAGTTTGTGCGAGAGTTAGGGCTGTGCCTGATGGCGCGTCCTTTTTATAGCGATGATGAATCTCTGTGATTTCAATATCATAGTTGCGAAGTTGCACACTCAGCAGGGCAACAAGCTTATTTAGCATAGCCACACCTTCACTCATATTTGTCGCGTATAGAATAGGCATAGCTTTGCTACATTCATTTAAAAGCTCAATGTGTGATGGTTGCAAACCTGTTGTGCCGATTACAAGTGGTGTGGGGTGTGTCTTTGCATACTCTAGCAGATTCCCAGTTGCCTCTGCACTTGAGAAATCAATGATGACTTGACTTGATTCTAAAAAATCAGCCATACTGCTTGTAACAAGCGTATTTGATGGAATGTTATATTGCAATTCATTCCGCACATACACACTTGCCAGACTAGCTTTTTTAGATTCTAGAATCTCATCAATTAATAATTTACCTACTCTACCTGTTGCCCCAAAGATACCAATTTCTAGCATAGCCTACCTTTTTAATATTTTTGCCTTTTAATATTTTGTGCTTTTAATGTTTTTGCTCTAAATATGCAATAGCTTCAAGTGCAGCTTGTGCGCCATCTCCAGCAGCACATACAACCTGCTTTGGTGCATCTATGCGTATATCACCTGCGGCAAATAGACCTGCCACATTTGTGTGCATTTTTAGATCCACTACCACAGAACCATAGGAATCTACTTCGCAAAGAAATGAGCCATCTTCCTGTTTTAATATTTGATTATTGACTTCATAGCCAACAAACTCAAATATGACCGGCACTTCTAGCTTCTCTTCCTTATTTGTATTAAGATTCTTAATCGTTAGACCGCTTACACCATTTTCATCGCCACAAATTTCTGTAACGACATAGGGGGTTAGGAAATTTATTAACTCATTGCTTTTTGCGTGTTGAACCGTTACCGGTGCGGCTCTAAAGCCATCTCTTCTATGGATAAGATGCACTTTTGAAGCAAACTTTGTAAGATATATCGCTTCTTCTAATGCGGTATCTCCACCACCAAGCACAGCAACCTCTCGTTTCTTATAAAAAAACGCATCGCAAGTAGCACATGTGCTAACACCCTTACCCCAAAACTCTTGCTCGCCTTTAATATTTGACTTTTTGGGGCGACCACCTGTTGTGATAATCACACTTCTTGCTTCCTGTGTCTCTTCACCTTTACCTTGATTATGGATAATATGAAAAATATCGCCATGCTTCTCAACGCGTATGACTTCTGACATCGCATGTTTCAAACCGAAACGAAAGCATTGCTCCTGCCATGGCTCCATAAAGTCAAGCCCCGACTTTATCTCTCTCACACCCGGATAGTTTTCAATCTCACTGCTACCCGTAATCTGTCCGCCCGGCATTCCCTTTTCATATAGCACCACATCTTTTATACCACCTCGTGTAGCATACAGACCTGCAGATAGTCCCGCAGGACCGCCACCAATGATTGCTAAATCTATCATGGAATCTTCCTGTATGTTACGATATTACAACAAAGCGTTAAGTTTATCCGCAAGGACTGCCTTTGTAGTAGCACCAATGACTTGATCTACTATCTCACCATTTTTCATAAATATAATGGTTGGAATACTGCGGATTCCAAATTGTGCGCTCAACGCTTCCTCTTCATCTGTATTGACTTTACAAATATTTGCACGACCAGCAAAATCTGCTGCTAATTCATCAATGACTGGTGCTAACATGCGGCATGGACCACACCAAGGCGCCCAAAAATCCACAAGAGAAATGCCATTTTGTGTTACTTCTGCAAAATTACTTTGATTTAACTCAATATATTGTCCCATAATATGCTCCTTAAATTAACATAAATTACAACCGCATATTTACTCAAAATAAAGCGGTGTTACATTGTAGCGTTTTAATATAAATATTGTATATTTCATGGATATTTATTTTATCTCTCTTAGTCCTATCAATATAAAAGGTAAAGATTCTCATTTAAGCTCTATTATAAACTCACTTTCAAGGCTTCCGCCATAATCTTTGCTATATGCATAAATTGCATGTCTTGTATCTCCATATCATGAAAATACATTAGAGCTAGAGCACCTTGATACACAAGCATTGCTTTACCATCTAGGGCTTGTGTATAACGCTTTGCTAAAGCACAAAATGGCGTATCGCCAGCTTGATACATTAAATCATAGGCAAGCCTGCTTTGCTGCAATAAGGGAATTAAAATCTCTTCTTGCATGGGCAACACACCCTTAACACTAGCACTTGTTGCATTCACTATAATATCATAGCACTCTGTCTTGCCCCCTAAATCAGCAAAACTTAGAGTTTCGCCAAATTGGCTAAAATATGCGAGTTTCTCTGTGCTGCGATTAGCAATTGTAAGATTGATATTATTTCTAAATAAAATGGTCGCAATACTTCTTGCACTGCCACCTGCACCAAGCAATAAAACATGCTTTGGATTATGACTTTTTATCGCATGGTAAAATCCCTCTGCATCAGTGTTGTATCCTATTAACTTATAATCTTTACGCACAATTGTATTGACTGCACAAATCTCATTTGCAATACCTTGAATGCTATCTAATGCCCTAAAACATGTCTCTTTAAAAGGCAGAGTAACATTCACACCTGCTAAATCACTCGATAGAATAAAATCAGCCAAATGGCTAGAATCTATATCTTGTGGAAGACAAAAGCGCGTATAAAATGAGTTTAGCCCTAACTTTTGCAAGGCATAATTATGCATAAGTGGCGATAATGAATGCTTGATGGGATTACCAATGACAGCTAGAAGTTTTAGTTGTTGTGTGTTTTGCATAGAATCTCCATAATTTAAGATTATGTATTGTATAACAAAAGAAGTTATAGCATAAACATAATATAGAATCTATTTAAAAAAATGATAAAACCAAGCAGTATGAAAGGCAACTTCGCTATACCTAGGCTAATGAATCTGTCAGCAAAGTTTAAGGTATTGAATATAAATATGCATTGTATCTCAAGGCATCTTATTTTTACAATACTCTTCATACAAGGCTAGATCTTCGGGTGTGCCAATACCATGCATGGCGTTAGATTCTATATTATAGATTCCGATTTTTGCACCAGATTTTATTGCGTAATTATAAACAGGACAAGTATAAAACTCATTATTAACGCGTTCATTTGCTATAATCATATCAATCGCACCATCAACAAACAACTTTCCGCGCATAAAAAGATAAATCCCAACGGTAGCATGTGTGGAGATAGTTACTTTTTCTTTCACTTCTACAACTAAATTATTTTGTATTTTTGCAAATGACCATTTTGGATTTTTCTCTTTGTCCTCAAAAGTGAGTATAGAGCCACAAAGCTCTCTTTGCTTACAATCATTAATAAAATCAGCGATATTGTGCTCTATGATTTGATCGGTGTTTGCAATGAGTAGTGGTGTATCGTTATTCACATATCTATGTGCATATAAAATCGTGCAAACACTGCCTTCTGTAAGCTTATCTATACCAATAAGTTTTACATTCATATTGGGCAGTAACTCTTGTATAACCTGTTGTGTCTTTGCTAGATATTCATTTCGTGCGATGAGAATATAGTTTGCATTTGGATAATAAAGATTCTCTAAAACACGCACAATCATTGGCTTACCCATTACATCAATGAGCGGTTTTGGATTTATAAATCCAGCCTTTGCAAAGCGAGAACCAAGCCCAGCCATAGGGATAACAATATTCATTTGTATTTCCTTTAAGATGGTTTAAATATAGACTAATCCTAATATAAGATTCTAAAGAGAAAGTATATCAAAAATAGACGAGAAAAACTTACGATAGGGATAAATATATGTATTGTGAGAAAGACAAAAGACTCAAATCTTGTGATAGACTTGAGCCATTCTGCTTAGATGGGAATGGTTTGAAAAATGCTTAGATTAAAGTTTAGCGCTATTTTGTGAAAGATATTCTTTAACACCTTCAGTTGTAGCTTTCATACCTTTATCACCTTTTTGCCAGCCAGCAGGACATACTTCGCCGTGTTCTTTATGGAATAAAATCGCATCAACTAAACGCAAATATTCGTCCATATTTCTACCAAGTGGCAAGTCATTGATTGTTGCATGTCGCACGATTTGATTCTCATCAATGATAAAGCTACCGCGTAATGCAACCGCACCGCCAAATAGCACATCATAATCTCTTGAAATCTGCTTTGTAATATCAGATACCATAGGGAAGCTAACTTGTCCTATACCACCCTCATTTACCGGTGTGTTTCTCCATGCAAAATGCACAACATCAGAGTCAATAGATACACCGATTACATTCACACCGCGTTCATTAAAAGCTTTCACTCTCTTATCCATAGCGATGATTTCACTAGGGCATACAAAAGTAAAGTCTTTGGGCCAGAAAAATAGGACTGCACCATTTTTGCCTAAATTTTTACTTAATTCAAAATCATTTACAATGCTACCATTTGCTAATACAGCTGGAGCAGTAAAATCTGGGGCTTTTCTTGTTACTAACATAATGTCTCCTTAAAAAAATATTAAACGATAACAAATAATTATTATCGCTTGTATTCTAGCAAATTTTGTTTAATAAAAATGCACTTGAACTCTACAAAAAACATACGACTAGATTCTAATGATTCACATAATCTATTTGCTTCATAGCTACATTTTCTGTTGGCACTTTTTCTTGCTTTCTTGCTCGATATAAAAGCGGGTCAAAGAATACAAGTAATGGATAGCCTTTTTCTTTTAATGTGCTAAATGCACTCACAGGCAGGAAGTCATCTTTTGGATATTGCTGTTTTAAATCCATTGCCTCGCTTGTTTTGCCGACCTCAAGCAAGATATAAAAGTAGGCTAATACGCTTTGTTCTACTTCTTTGCTTAAAGTTTCAAAGACACTAAGCCAGAAATTAATATTATCTTGTCGTAATAATTCACATATAGCAATGGCTAATCCTAGATATTCTCTCTCATTCATGCTTACCTTTTTGCATGTTTGTATTATCACATCTTTTTGTATGCTAATATTACCTTTCGCACATGTTTTCACAAGCCCTAGAAGTGTAGTGTATGTGAGATGATTTTTATCTAGATTCAATGCCTTCTGCAAGACTTTTTGTTGCCCATTCAGTAAAACTTCCCATGCCTTATCATAAATTGCTTGTGTGCTGTTTTGTGTATAAAGATTCTGCCCCATAAAATCTTTATTAAAGTCTTGTTTCAGTGTATCAAATGCTTTTTGAGAATCATCTTTAATCGCATTTTTTGCATTGAGATTATAGAGTGGGTGGCTTGGATTTAAGCGTATTTTAGGATCATTTTTGCCATCTTCTATTTCTTTAAAGCTATTAAATATAGAATCTATCTTTTCATAGTTTGTGCTATGTGATTTTGTATCGGGCAATAAAATAAATCTCTGCAAAGTCTTTGAAAGTGTCTTTAACTCTGTGTTTGAAAATACTCTCTCTCTTACAGGATTCCCTAACATTTGTTCTTGAATCTGTGTGAAAAGCTTCTCAATATCTCTATGCAAAGTCATGCTTTTAAATTTTTGCACAAGTGATGCAAAGCCCATAAAAAGCAAGGCAAGCACAAATAAAAATACTGCAGGCAAACATATCCATAATGCAACAGGCAAAGTTATACTAAACTCCACTAAAAGCGTATTTTGAAGTGTATAATAATCTGTGCTAATATAGAATGTATAAGCACCAACAAGCACTAAAAACAATAATGCAAAACTAAAAAAATATCGAATCTTCATGTTCTCTCCTTTTGCTTTTCGCTTTTTTCATAAATCTCGCGACAATTAATACAGAATCTTGCATGCGGTTTTGCCTGCAATCTCTCAATGCCAATTTCATCTTCACACATTTCACAAATGCCATAGATTCCATCATCAAACTTCGCAAGAGACGCACTGATTTCTTTCATCTCTTTTTGATTGCGTTCTAACATGGAATCATCAAATCGCAGTTGTGATTGTGTAGAGATAATATCTGCATTTTCATTGAGTTTTAACGCACTCATCTCTTGTAAGCTTTTATGTAAGTTTAAGCTTAATCCATCTAAATATTCTAATCGTTTTTCTAATGTTTGTCTCAATGATAACAAATCTTCATCACGCATTCTTTTTCCTTACTAAAGCTTATGGTATGGGTGTTTATTGATAATACTCAGTGAGCGATAAATCTGTTCTACAAGCACAATTTTTGCGATTTCATGGCTAAAAGTTAGTGTGCTTAGACTGATTGTTTTATGCTGTTCTAATACTTCTTTTTCAAAGCCAAATGCCCCTGCAATAAAAAATTTTATAATGCCACTTTGTGTGCTATAAGATTCTATCATGCGACTAAATCCTATTGAAGTAAGTTTTTCTCCCTCTGCATCAAGTAAAACGCTTTGCTTATCAAGGTATTTAGAAAATGCCATTGTATAGCTTTGCTTTGCGATATTAGAATCTTGCTTTTGTGCTTCTTGAATCTTTTTGTTAAAGAGATTAAAAAAGCTTAGTGTCGCACCAAATCCCTTGCAAGCCTTGCTATAATACTGCATTATATCCCCTAGCATTTCATTTTTATGAATTGTATATATATGTATTTTCATAAGGCACAAGCATTTTAATAAGATCGCTTAAAGTATGCTTCAAATCTTTACGCGATACAATCATATCTATTAATCCATGTTCAAGCAAAAACTCTGCAGTTTGAAAGCCCTCTGGTAAATCTGTGCCAATTGTTTGCTTAATAACTCTTGCCCCTGCAAAGCCTATCATAGCACCCGGTTCTGCAATGATTATATCCCCTAAAAATGCAAATGACGCTGAAACACCCCCGAAAGTAGGGTCAGTTAGCACAGAGATATAAGGTAGTTTTGCTTCAGCAAGTTTGCCTAATGCCGCTGAAGTTTTTGCCATTTGCATGAGTGAATAGGTAGATTCTTGCATTCTAGCTCCACCACTTGTAGATACAATGATTAAGCCTTGCTTTTTGCTAATAGCACGATTGATTGCCCTTACAATCTTTTCACCCTCAACACTGCCTAAGCTACCACCCATAAATGAAAAATCAAAGATTACAATCTGTGCTTCTTTGCCATGTATAAGGGCTTCCCCTGATATAACCGCACTTTTTCTCTTTGTCTTTGCAAAGCCCTCTTCAATTCTTTTTGTATAGCTTTTTTTATCCACAAATGCAAGCGGATCGTTTGGAGCTAAATCATTGTCATATTCAATAAAAGTATCAGAATCACAAATAAGATTCAGTCTATCTTGTGCGTTGATTCTAAAATGATGGGAACATTTTGAACATACATAAGAACTCTCAATCACTTCTTTATTATACATAACCGCACCGCAGCTGGGACATTTTGTCCAGTGTTGGGCTGCATCTTTTCTATCTCTAGAATCTTCTCGTTTAAAGTTTTTAAAAAAATCTGAAAAACCCATTTTACCTTCCTTTAAATTTATCAACAATATCTAAATCTGTTGTAATTAAAATATGAGAAATCACTTCCTTGCATTCCTTTAGTGCTGGTATAGCCTTATGATAAGATTCTAAATTGCCACAAATGATTTGATTTTGAGCTAGATAGAATCCTGCCATACCATCATATTTTCTAACCTGCGTTGGCAAAAGCACAAACAAATAGCGAAAGCTAAATGCAAGACTTAGGGCAATAGCCCCAAGACTGCGGAATTTCAAACCGCTTTCTGCTAAAAAAGACGCCCATTTAGCATGCTGCATAGCCTTTTCAAATATGCCACATTCAAGCTTTTCTGTGATAACTTTTTGCGGTCTAAAGATTAGTATTTGACTAGCAAACATTGCATGTAAAAAGTTTGTATCAAATGCTGGAAGATATTGTGCAGATTCTCTAATCGCATCACACGCATTTGCTATAAAGACATCTTTTTTTGCGGTATTGCTATTTTGCAAAAGCCTTGTAAAATTACATGGTATATAGCATGAGTGCATAGAAGTTGGCTTTTTTGCAGTGCTTGCATATACAATATATTCTGGTTGCAAATCTGCAATAAAAGTCTGCAAACTAAAAATACAAGGCATTTTTGTAAGAGCTAATAAATCATCATTAAGATAGGCTATCTCACATGAGATATAATTCACCACACAAGCCTCACGCACTCTACCATTCTCATCACACAAGGCTACACTCGCACCAAAATATGGAATATTTGACTTAAAGTTACTACTGCCATCAAGCGGGTCTAGCACAATTGTGCCTTTTGCATTACTATCGCCTTTTAATAATCCGCTTTCTTCAGAATCAATATGATAATGTGGCAACAAAAACTTAGAAAATATAGATTCTGCAAGTAAATCCGCCCCACTACTACGATCGCCACCCGCACCAACGCCAAAACTCTCATGCAATATTGAATCTTGCGTATGTAAAAGGCGTATAACCTCCACACTTGCAAGCACAACTCGCATAAAAAAATCTCGTTGCAACAAAGGAAGCAAAGTATCTAGTGAGAGATTCATAACCTATTTAACCTTTTCTATATACTCACCTGTCTCTGTATTCACTCTTATTGTCTCACCCTCTAATACATGGAATGGAATCTGCACCACCGCACCTGTCTCTAAAGTCGCTGGTTTTTTACCCGCACTTGAAGTATCGCCTTTAAAATTTGGCGGAGTTTCTACTATCTTTAGCTCAACTATTTGTGGGACATTAACCGATATTGCCTTGTCATTATAAAGCAATACACTCACATTCATGCTATCTAAAAGCCATTTTGCACTATCGCCAACTTGCTCTTCACTCAAACCCACCTGCTCATAAGTTTCATTATCCATAAATTGATACAGCTCACCATCATGATAGAGATATTGCATACCTTTTTCAATAATATTTGGCGTTTCACATTTATCACCTGCATGAAAAGTTTTTTCAATTACCTTGCCATCTAAAAAACTTTTGATTTTCACACGCACAAACGCAGGACCTTTACCCGGCTTTACATGCTGATACTCTGTGATTCTATAAGGGATTCCATCGATTTCGATTTTCAAACCTTTTTTAAGATCGCCCATTTCAATTGTCATTGCTATCCTTCTATTAAAAAATATTTTGGTATTTTACTCATTTATGTATAATAAAAACATAAAAACTGCAAAATTTAGAATGAAATATATGTGCGATACATTGACTATTGAAATTGCGATACGCTGTGTTTATAGTCATATTTTTAGTTATTGTGTAGTTTGTATGATGACATTTTTACCACAATATTCCATTGTTTCAATACCTAGAAAATCTTTAACACAGAATGATTTATATGCAATATTTTAAATTTATATTAAGATCTAGGATACAGAAACAATGCGAGAAAACCTCTATATTTGACACAAGGGTTTAAGGTGTATTTATTTGCAACAAGCAATATTTTAATATATAGTTTTATATAAATCCCTTGCCACAGCGACCAACATTTTGCAGGGAAAAGTTTAGAGATTCGCTATATAATTCATCATGAATAAAAACTTTTTGTGCTTGTAAAATCAAAGTAGAACAAGTTTGGCTAAACTGCAAAATATCCTTAAAATCACAGAAAAATGCGACTTTCACACCATCAACACATGGCGGATAATCCTTTGCAATCTCTATTGTTGGAATTTTATAGGTTGATGCTTCACTTATATTATAAGGCAATTCTGTGCTTGTTTGCTGCATTGATTCTAAGAAGTCGGGCTGCACCGTGCATATTGTCGCCTTTTTTGTGAGTTTTGCATTCAGCAAGGTATCTTTCATATCGCCATTACTCTTATTCATAATGCTTATACCAAATATCATGGGTGTAGCACAAAGCGGTGCAAAAAAGCTAAATGGTGCAAGGTTTATTATGTCGGCATTACTCTTTGTGCTTATCCATGCAATGGGTCGTGGTGTGATAGAATTGCTTAGAATCTTATAGTTTGCAAGGGGTGTTGAGGTGGAAATATCAAGCAACATTATAATCCTTATATGGCGAGTTTATGATAAGTAGATTATGAGATAATTCCGCACAAGTGTAGCAAAAAACTAGCTATTTTTCAACTCTTCTTTAGATAGAAATATAGCTAGTTAGTAAAGAATCTTTACAGGTAAGTTTGGTTTAGAATCTTATGTTGTAAAATTTAGACTAACAGATTCTAATGTGCCACAGCTTCACTTATACCAATGCCTGTTTGAGCTCTAAAGTCTTGTGCTTTAAAGCCTTGCTTATCAATGATTGACCTCTCGCTAGAATCTAACTTAGAGATAATAATGATTGATAAAAATGCGATAGGCATACTAAAGATAGCAGGGTGCTTATATGGGAAAATTGCCTCTTCAAAATGCAAGACATCAACCCATACGCTAGGGCTAAATAGCACGAGTAATAACACTGATAAAAGCCCGATTAAACCACCATAAAGCACACCATTTGTTGTGAGATTTTTCCAATAAATGCAAAGCAAGATAATAGGAAAATTCACACTTGCAGCAATAGCAAATGCAAGTCCAACGGTAAAGGCTACATTTTGCCCTTGAAACACAATCCCAAGCAGTATAGCCAACACGCCAAGTCCAATAGTCGAAGCTTTTGTAACGCGCATTTCAAGCTTTGGATCGCATTTACCATCTTTTATAACATTTACAAATAAATCGTGGCTAATCGCACTTGCCCCTGAAATAGCAAGTCCCGCTACAACTGCCAAAATTGTAGCAAATGCCACCGCTGAAATGAAACCATAAAGCACATTACCACCTAGCACTTTAGACAATGCGACGGCTTCCATGTTTGCAGCAACACTGAATTTACCATCAACGATAAATTCTGGATTCCCGATTAATAAAGCAATAGCTCCAAACCCAATGATAAAGGTAAGTATATAAAAATAGCCTATAAGTCCGGTAGCAAAGAAGACTGACTTTCTTGCTTCTTTTGCGTCTTTAACCGTGAAAAATCGCATAAGAATATGTGGTAATCCAGCAGTCCCAAACATTAATGCTAAACCAAGAGAGATAGCAGATACAGGATCAGGTAGAAATGTCCCGGGCGACATTATGGCTTCACCTTTTGCATGATTTTGTATTGCCATTTCAAAATAATGTTGCAAGTTAAAGCCAGTGAGATATAAAACCATAATAGCCATAAAACTTGCACCACCAAGTAACAAACATGCTTTAATGATTTGCACCCATGTTGTAGCGTGCATTCCCCCGAAGGTAACATAGCATATCATTAAGATTCCAACTAATATTACAGCTGTGCTATAAGGCAGACCAAAAAGCACTTGTATAAGCCCACCAGCCCCCACCATTTGAGCGATTAAGTAAAATACGATAACGCTTAAAGCAGAGATTGCTGAGATTGTTCTCACCTTTTTAGATTCTAAACGATAGGCGATAATATCTGCGAAAGTGTATTTACCAAGATTTCTAAACTTTTCAGCGATTAGAAATAGCACAATAGGCCAACCAACTAAGAATCCAATAGAATAAATCAGTCCATCAAAGCCATTCACAAACACAAGTCCAACAATACCTAAAAAGCTTGCTGCACTCATATAATCACCAGCGATTGCGATGCCATTTTGCATACCGGTAATGTTACCACCAGCGGTATAGAAAGATTGTGCTGATTGTGATTTTTTACTTGAATAATAAGTAATGCCAAGCGTTGCTAATACAAATGCTACAAACATGCTGATAGCAATGTAGTTTATTGGGGCTTTTTCTACATTACCTACATCAATACCTGCTGCTACACACTGCATAAATAAACCATAGCTAAATATGATTCCAAATAAAATGCCTTTTTTACTCATAACTTTCTCCTTATTAAAAGCTGCTTTGCTTTATAGAGCTAGATTCTGTATGTCTTTCATCGCTTTTATTGCGATTAGATTCTGTATTGAAACTTAGAATCTATTCTTGTCATATTGAGTGCGTAAGCACGAAATATCTTGTTGAGATTCTATGCTAGATATTTCGCTACGCTCAATATGACAATGTTATAGAATCTAAATTTTTCACTTACACTCTAAATTCTATGCTTATCTAAATGAGGCTAGATTCTAAAACTTTAGTATTTTGCTATCTTAAGCTATTAGAATCTAATCCTTTAGATTTCATTGCAATATAACAATCACTAAAATCTAAAATCTTGTAAAATGCACCCATAAAGGCGAGAATCTAGAATCTAAAGCACAAAATCTAAACTCCATAACACAACTATTTCTCATTTTGCATTTCTTTAACCAAACCTACACGATCCATCTCTTCTAGCACCTCAGCTTGCTCTTTATCAAAATATTTATTTGCAAATAGCGTATAAATCCCTGTGCTTACAATCGATAAAACAATGATAAACACACCTAAGATAATGCCTAAACTGATCGCACTAGGACCTAACCTGTATCCAAGAATTTCTGGGAAAAATCCAACACTAGCAATAAATGCGTAATAACAAACAAGAATAATCAAAGAAAGATAAAGCGAAAACTTATTGCGAAATGACACAAATTTATAGAATCTTGCTCTCACTTCCTCTTTTGAAGCGACTGCCTTACCCATGCTAACTCCTTATATCACAGAATATTTACTTTCACAACCAGATATGTAAGTAAATGTATTTATAATGTAACATAAAAAGCAAAAAAATACAAAAATAATTGCTACATTACTTTTTTTATAATAAACACGGAATTATATTTTGCAATAAAAGGATTCTGCAATGCCCTAAATCATAAAATTATGTTACTTTTTAAGACATAATATTACAAAAAACTATCTAAAAACGGCTATTTTTTGCAAAAATAAGAGATATGGGAGATATAGCTAAAAATGTAACTTTTTTACAATGTTAAAAGATTCTTTGCGTTTGTGTATCACATATAAACTTAAAGTTATAAACAAGTGTTAATAAAGATAAAATAAGTGAAATATGACTTTATACTAAACTCTAGAATAAATAAAGCATTTAAAGATTCTATAACAATCATATAGAATCTTTTGAGAGAAAATATGAGTTAATAAGATATTGTGTCTAATATCCTACATAACTTCATTTAAAGCAAGTGTTTAAAAAGTTAGCCTTACTTATGCTTATGTGGCATTGCATGTGGCATACCGCCATTACCACCGATATGTCCTATCTTGCCATGAGAATCAATATTATATGCTTGACCAAAGCCTTTTACAAAGCGACCTTCTTTGAAGCATATCTTTACCAAATGAAAATCCTGCATCGAGCGGACTTGGGCTACACCACCACCTTTTCCTACACGAGATTCAAAGCTATCATACACTTTATCAAATAGGCTATCTCTAGGCATAAACTCTACGCTTACATCATAAGTCAAACGCTTTCTTGCTAAAATACTTTTTGTTTTGCTTTCATCTTCTATAAACATAACTTGGACTGCATTAGGATTTGTGCGTAAATTTTGACAATGTGCTGCGACTTCGCTCACATATAAATAATACTCTCCATCATATCTTAGTAGCGGCGAGTAGCTAATATGCGGTTTATTATCCTTTGATAATGAAGTAAGCAAAATCGTATTAAACTCTTCTTTAAAAGATTCTATCTCACTTGCAACCTGATCGTCTTTTTTGCTGATTGCCATGCAAAGTTTAATAATGGCATCTTTATAGTCTTTCTCTTCAGTTTTCGCAGGAAATGGCGCAAAGACTTCTTTGCCATCTGCTTGTATTTTCATGCCATATTCATTCACCCCGCTTAGTGTTGCCACCTTTGCCTCAAAGCCACCATAAAGCTTTACTAAGCCTAGCAATTCTGCTGAATGATGGTTATTCATATGCTCTATAATACTTGTAACACTCATGTAAATCTCCTAAAATTTAAAATATTTTTACATAGTAACACAAGAATAAATAAAAATGATAAATATTTTTATTTTGTATTGCATAAAAGAATCTATGCTGTGTAATGTTGCATATTAGCTCAACAGATTCTAAGATTTTACTATATTTTATGGTGTTATGCTTTACAAATTTAGCATTAAATGCTAGAATGTCAGCTTTTATTTTATCAAAAAGGACATTTATGTTAGAAGGCAAACTTAGAGATAGTATTGGCAAAACAAATGCGAAAGCATTGAAGCGAGATGGTTATCTAGTTGCTAATATCTATGGTAAAGGCAAGGAAAATATACATTGTGCGTTTAAACGCAATGATTTTATCAAATACATGCGTGCGAAGCAAACACTTATTTTTCCTGTGAAAATCGATGGCAATGTATATGATGTTGTTGTGCAAGAGTATCAAAAAGACCCAGTAACAAGTGATATTTTACATGTGGATATGATGTTTGCAACAAAGGGTTGTGTGGCAAAATATAAAGTGCCAGTGAAAGTTACAGGCTCACCTATTGGCTTGAAAAACAAAGGTGTGCTTGTATTCTCACGCAAAAGAGTTGCAGTAAAATGCGATGCGGCGGTTTTACCAAATGATTATACACTTGATGTGAGTGGTCTTGATGTTGGACATGCGATCCTTGTGCGTGATTTACCAGAGATTGCTGGTGTTAGCGTGATTGAGAAGCCATCAGTTGCTATCGTTGGTGTAATTAAAGCTAAGTAACAGAATCTTATCTAATATACGCTCTTACCTTACATATAGTAAGGCTCTCTCTTACTATTGTAGTTTGCATTTATGTGGTTACAACCTACAAGCAAGTGCAGACACAGATATATCTCTTTTTAACTTATTCTTGACCCTTGGTCATCACTTTAGAATCTATGTAATTTAATATGGAATCTAAAAAAAACTTGTAAGGAATATATTAAGGTCTATTCCCTTAGCGATGGTGGCACTCCAAGTAGCACAAGGAATAAAAAATGCTCTCATTTGCAATGCGTATTTGCCTAGCACTTGTTTTCACTCTCAAAATAAGCCGAGCATGAAGCTGTATAAAGATTTTGAATCTCTGCCGCATAGAAGGGGATATGGCATAGTGATTTTAAAAGATAAGGCTAGAGTAAGCAAGGCATTGCAAAGTATTGATTGGGTAAGGCTGGTTTTTTAGGCACAAATTCTAGTCTTAATTTACGCGCTTCTTTGATAGAAGAAGCTATAATAAAACAAGGATTCTATGGTAAAAGGGGACAAAATAATGGATATTTTTGATGTAGCTAGAGAGGTTTTTAGCGAGATAAAATCCAAATCCCCCCAAAATTCTAACCGACATTTTTTCATTGTCAAGTCGCTTTATTTACTCTAAGTTGA
>NZ_FZPK01000090.1 GCF_900198625.1 Helicobacter rappini
CTTAAAGACTACTTGCAATACATGCAAGATAAAGATAAAAATGCAAAGCTTACTTTTAAGTATGTTTTTAATGAATGGATAGAAAAACAAAGCATAAGAGAAACTACAAAAAAGCAATATATGCACCAATCAAAACCACTTTTAAAAGTGTTTGGTAATAAGCTAATACAAGATATTACTAAAAATGATATTTTAGAGTTTTTGCAAAGATATCAAGTAAGGGGTAAATTAGCTATATGTTACCAACTTTATAGAATGCTAAGGCGTGTATTTGATTATTGCATAGCTTACGATTACATAGAATATAGCGTATGTGATAGGATTAAATATAAGATAATATTTAAATTACCTGATGTAAAACACCATAAAGCAATACTTGAAAAAGATTTAAAAGACTTTGTTATATATAGCAATAAAGCCTTATTTAATGATTTAGATATACATAAACATAACGATATAAGCAGGACTACAAGGTATTTAACACTAGATTACAGACTATTTGCAATTATGTATAAATTTAATATGTATATGCCCTTGAGAATACATAATATTTTAAACTTAGAATGGGGGGATATAGATTTTAAAAATAAAATGTTAGTGATACCTGCTTATAAAATGAAACTCAATAAAGAGTTTAAATTACCTTTAAGTAGTCAAGCACTTGAAATACTAGAATTTATGTATAAACAAAAGCTAGATAACTTTGTTTTTTCATGTGCTTTAAGTGATAAGGTAAGAATGCAAAGGTCGCTTTATAATGCTTTGAATGAGTATTTGGAGTTAGAAAAACAAGGCTTAATAGCTAGAGATACACAAAGAAAACTAGCTAATAAGTATCTAGTAAGTTATTCTAGTATTAGGGATTTGATACATAGATATAAAAAAGACAATAGCATAAAAGATAAATATAAAAAGTTTATTGACAATGCCTTACATAAACACACAAAATACAAAGCATACACAAACTTTTTAACAACACATAAGCTAAACACACCACACAGAATCCGCTCCACATTTTCAACTATATTATATGATTTAACACCTAAGCATAAGCCAGACTTTACAATTATTGAAATGTG
>NZ_FZPK01000034.1 GCF_900198625.1 Helicobacter rappini
GTGGAGTTTGTGGTTGGAGGGGGTATTTTTAAATTAAAAAGAGCTATAAAACTTTCATTTAATCCTTGAATGTTAATTTTAATTTCATAGTTCTCTGTTTGTTTGTGCTGATGAGATATTAGCCAAATGATTGCTTTTACAATCCTATGTTTTTTACTCCCCCCCCCCCCCCTTTTTTTTCTTTTAAGAATCTAATTTTAGAAAATGGACTGCTATAACATGTAGAACTTTTATATTCTTTGTTTGAAACTCATTTGAAACACACATTGTACTTCTATGGTAAGAAATGGGGTATTCCCCCCTACAAACAAGCCAAACTTAAAATCGATATTCATGGCAGAATGGGGAATGTATTTTAAGATTCCCAACTTTTTTATAGGGATAGCGAAAGTTTTTTGAACCTTGAATTAATCCAACAAATTCAAGAGCCTGTGTAAAACAATATTAAATTATCTAACCCTAAGATATTTTGGTCAAAGCAATCAAGTCTTACACAAATATTGATAAAAAATCGCATTAAAATCAACAAAATTGCTTTGACTGAAAACAAGAAAGAGTTGCGATAAGCTATATAAATCAAGTGGTGTCCCGAAAGGGATTTGAACCCATGACCTTAAGATTAGGAATCTTACGCTCTATCCAGCTGAGCTATCAGGACAAAATCGATGAAATTTGAATTGAATGGTGCCGAAGGTCGGACTCGAACCGACACAAGGTTGCCCTTACTAGATTTTGAGTCTAGCGCGTCTACCAGTTTCACCACTCCGGCTATATGCGTGGCTTTAATCATTCTATTTGAAGATGGTGCGCTGAGTGAGACTTGAACTCACACGGGTCGCCCCGCCACCCCCTCAAGATGGTGTGTCTACCATTCCACCACCAGCGCACAAATCCCCCTTTTAGAACAAAGGGAGACTAAAAAGTTTTAAGAATCTTTATACAAACAATTAAGATGCAAGATAAGGATTCACATAAATTGCAATAACAGCAAATACAAGCGTATAGATAACTTGTGCTTCAATCAAAGCGATTGCAATAAACATTGTTGTTTGCAATTTAGAACCTAATGCGGGGTTTCTAGCAGTGCCAGAGATTGCCGCAGCAGCAGCATGACCCATACCGATACCACCACCAAGGGCTGCAATACCCAAGCCAACAACACCAGCAAGAACAGAAAGTGCCATCACTAAATCAGCACCATTAATACCATCTACACCAGCTTTTGCATCAGCAGCTAGTGCAAAACCAACACATGCGAAAAAGAATAAAAGAAGCTTTTTCATACTCATTCCTTATTAATAAAATAAACTCACACTTTTGTTTTCGGATATGCCCCCTACTTGCAAAGCATGGGGGTTATTCTATCTTTTTTTACCTTAAAATTTGCTAAATATTAACAGAAAAACCACAATAAAATAACATGAAATTTCCTTGGGTATGTCAAAATCTTAATATTAACTCGCAATGGCGCTTAAAAGCAAACGCAAGGCTTGCAAACTAGCCATTTTCTGCACGAAGATTCTAGATTCTATAAAGTTTGCACCCTTACACCCTGCACCCGCCCATTTGGATAAGATTCTAGAATCTATATGTGTGTGCGGAGTGTAAAGGGTGGGGTTTTTAGAATCTTTGCCCTCTATATTTGTATCTAATAGATAGTTATAGGCAATATTTATTGGCAATCTATCGCGTATGAGAATGCAGGTAAAAACCATGCCAGCGGGTAAATGCAAGAAATTATTAGGGCTATCATCATATGTGGCTAATCCGCTTGTGGCAATGGCAATATCGGCTTGAAATAAGTCGATCGCTCCCCTTGCCATCGCATTTACACAAGCTTGTGAATACACGCTATGCTCTCTAAATACAGAATCTTTTATGCCTAGAATCTGCTGTTTAGATTCAATGCTATAAGTCGTTATCCCACCTTTAAAAACAGAACTCGCACCATTAATAGCTGTAATCATCGCACTCAAAACTCCACCTGTGCAAGATTCAGCAACACAGAGTTTGTAATTATGTTGTTGCAGTTTTTTCACCACAAAAGTTGCGATATCGCCCTTTACAAGTCGCTCTGCAAATAGAGAATCTAGAATCTTAAAAAATGCGTCTAGATTCTGTGTAGAACCTTGTGCTATTATGCCGTATTCTTGCGATAATATGGCGGGTAGCGCGTTGTTGCTATTTTTGGCTAGATTTTCTTTATTTGCTAACTTATCGCAATTTTCACTCATAAGACTAGAGTGCAGTGGCACAGAATCTGCAAGTCTCAAGGATACAGAACAATCCATAGCATAATGTGAGATTATCTGCATAGCACTACTTTGCTCAAAGCCTATAATCTCAAAGTATATTTCATTATTATCAATTGTGCGGGTTTGCATATTGGAATCTTTTATGGTGTAATGTGATAAAGAAGTGTCTCCCTGTTTGTTCTTATGATGGCTAGAGATACTACCACCCAGCCTATTTTCACTTGATGAAGATTCTGTATTGAGTGCTTTAATTGCGTTAGAAAATGCTTTCATAACGCGTTTTTTAGGTAAATGAGATTTACTTTTTCTCATCGTTTTTAGAATCTTTAGAGTCTTTTTTATCTTTTTTATCTTTTTCTTTATCAAAGATTTTAAAGTCTTTATTCTTCTTGATAAAGCTTGATTGTTGCGAATATAAATGCACGATATTTGGGTCAGCAAGCAAACATACAGAGTTTTGGTCCTTATCTTCATAATCCACTTTGCTTAATAAATCCCTTGCGACATTTAGTCTTGCACGCTTTTTATCATTAGAATCTACAATCATCCAAGGGCTATATGGTGTATGTGTGCGTGAAAACATTTTTTCAAATGCTTCTGTATAGTCGTCCCATAAGTTCAAAGACTTGGCATCAATAGGGCTTAATTTCCACATACGCAATGGATCGTTTTTTCTTCTTTCAATGCGTCTTTTTTGCTCTTCTTGCGAAACATTAAGGAAGTATTTAAAAATCATTGTGCCACTTGCAACAAGCATTTGTTCTAGGTTGCTCACTTGATAGATAAACTCTTTATACTCATCTTGTGTGCAAAATCCCATAACTTTTTCAACACCAGCACGATTATACCAGCTTCTATCAAAGAATACGATTTCACCACCAGATGGCAAATTAGTGATATAACGCTTAAAATACCATTCAGTTTTTTCCTGCTCTGTGGGCTTATTCAGTGCAACAATGCGACAACCACGAGGATTAAGATGAGAAGTAAGCGCTTTTATCGTGCCACCTTTACCAGCACCATCTCTACCTTCCATTATAATGACAATTTTTTGATTTGTCTTTTTAACCCAATTTTGCAATTTCACAAGCTCTATTTCTAGCTTACGCAACTCTTTCTCATAAAAGTCATTTTTAAACAAATGGCGTTTATTAATCACCTTTTTTTTGCTATATACCTCTTGTGGATCCATTGACTCTTCAGGTCGAACGACAATTTGCTTTTTGCTCATTATAAGCCCCTTTATCTTAAAGTAAAAAAGTATAGCATACTCAATATTTTATTAAAATTTACTTAAAATAGCCGTGATAGAGTGTGTAGGTGTGTATTTTTAGGATAACTAATGCAGAATCTGTCTTTATTTATAACTATTTGTGCTTTATGATTGTGTAAATTCCTATATTTTATGAATTTAAATATTAAATTTCATAATTTAGCTTTAACTCTGCTCATTTTAGACTTTGTCTGACATGATTAGCCTTTGAAATTATACAAATTCACTCTCATGATATTACAGAATCTTAACAAGGCTAAACGATAACAATCGGTTGTTAAAGCAGGATTTTATCCACAATCTTATAAACAAAATCAGCACTAATCTTTGCACTAGATTCTAAAAACTCATCAAAGCTTTGACTAGCCTCTCCATCGGCACTATCACTAATAGAGCGGAAGATACAATATGGGATTTTAAAATTATCACACACGCAGGCTACACTTGCCCCCTCCATTTCTACTGCGATTGCATTAAATTCTTTTACGATAGAATCTTTTATCTGCTGATTTGCGATAAATTGATCTCCACTTGCCACAATGCCCTCTTTTATACTAAGCCCCATATCTTTTGCCACTTCCTTTGCCATGTCGCATAGCTGCTTATCGCTTTCATAAAAAAGCTTACCTTCAGGGATAAAGCCCATAGCATGTCCAAAGGCAGTGATATCCACATCATGCTGACATAGCTTTGTTGCAAGTAATAAATCTCCAACCTTTAGCCCCTTTGCCAATCCCCCTGCAACACCACTAAAAATAATCTTTTCGCAACCAAAGCGTAGTATCATGGTAGTCGCACTGATTGCTGCATGCACCTTGCCTATTTTGCTATACGCGATGATAATCGTTGCGTTTTTATATGTGATTTTATAATACACATTCCCTGCAATTTCTATGCTTTCATATTCTTTATAAAGTGTTAAAAGCGGCACAATCTCTTCACGCATAGCCCCAATAATACCTATTGTCATATTTTTCCTTTTCTATGTAAATTAAAACGCTGATTATAACATAATATAGAATCCTTGTGCTATAAAAATTAGGACTATAAGAAATAGTAACAACTTATCTAAAACTATGCTAAAATTAAGCTTTTTGAAACTCTTTAGATTCAATGTATTTATATGCTTATAAAAGGAAATATTTATGAAAATTAGTCCCCGCTATATCCTGCCAAATCTCTTTACAGCAGGTAGCATATTCTTAGGTGTCATGGCTATTTTTATGGCACATAAGGGTTTGGTGCAAGCAGATTCTAAGGCTTTTACAACGGCTTGTTGGTATATCTTATTTTCTATGGTGCTAGATGGGCTTGATGGTCGTGTAGCCCGTCTTACAAACACAGCGAGTAAGTTTGGGGTAGAGTTTGATTCTCTTGCTGATATTGTTGCTTTTGGTGTTGCCCCTGCGGTGCTATTGTATTTTTATGTAGGGCATGATTATGGTCGCTATGGCGTGGCGATTAGCGGTTTATTTGTGGTGCTTGGGGCTATTCGACTTGCACGATTTAATATTACAACAAATGTTGAGACAAATTCTTTTATTGGGCTTCCTATTCCTTCTGCGGCGGCTATTGTGTGCTTATGGATTATTGTGGTGGAACATCAAAAGGTGAGTTTTTTTGGCTGGATTGAGTTTTTACGCACAAATACCTATGTTTTTCTTATATTTGCGTTTTTCATTGCTATTCTTATGGTGAGTAATATCCGCTATCCAAGCTTTAAAAAGGTGCAATGGAATCTAAAATATTTCATCGTGCTTTTAATAGCCCTTGCGTTTGTTATCGCCCAGCCATCTTTAGCCCTTTGTGTGCTTTTGAGTGCGTATATAATCTATGGTGTTATAAGATGGATTTTTATCGTGCTTTTTAGAATCACAATGAAAAAGAAAGATATTGAAGAGATAAAGGGGGATAATGGCACACGCAAAGAATAATCTCAATCTAGCAAGCGATAGTATCCCAAAACTCTTTTTTAACTACTTTATCCCCATGCTTTTAGCCATGCTTGCAATGGCTAGTTATTCCACCATTGATGGCATTTTTGTTAATAAAAAGCTTGGCGATGACGCTATGAAAGCAATCGTTGTAGTATGGCCCCTATTTCCTTCTATGATGGCGTGTTCGCTTATGTTTTCTTTAGGTGGAGCAACTCTTATTAGCTACTATCTTGCAAAAGGGAGAGCGAATATTGCAAGGGCTATTTTTAGTAGTATTGTGTATTTGCTTTTTCCTTTATCGCTTTTAGTTGGTGTTTTGTGCTATGCGTATGCTAGTTCTGTAATTGACTTTTTTGCGCGGGGTTTAACACAAAATGTGCATGATATGGCGGTGGATTATCTGCGTGGGACTTGTGTGGGACTTTTTGGAATCATATTACATCCTGTGCTTGATATATGCGTGGTGAATGATAAGCGTCCCCGCCTTGCTATGTTTGCTATGTTTCTTGGGGCTATTTGCAATGTGATATTTAACTATCTCTTTTTATTTGTATGGGAGTTTGGCATTATCGGCAGTGCGTATGCTACGACTTTAGGGCATATTATCGGCTCTCTTGTGTTATTGTGGCATTATATAGAATCTAGACATAGGGCATTATTACTTGGCTTTTTTAATAAAAATCTAGCCAATAAAATACGAACAGCATTACCCTTTATCTGTGAGAAAAGCGGGGAGTTATATTTTGTAAAAGTGCTTAATTGGAATCTGCTTGGAAGAGCGATAAAATATGGCTCACCTTATGCGGCAAGTGAAGCAAGTGTAGGCATTGTCATGTGGCTTTATAATCAGATCTTAAAAGATATTGGCGGTGAGTCTGCCCTTGCGATATATAGTGCTATTCTTTATGCAGGATTTAACTTTTTTACCATTATGATAGCATTAGCAGAATCTATACAGCCTATTGCAAGTTTTAACTATGGCATGAGACTTTTTAATCGTTTGAGAGAGATTCTAAGATTCTATATCTATGTAGCGTTGGGGCTATCTTGTGTTCTATACGCTTTATTCTTTACTTTTAGTGATTTTGTTGTGTCCTTGTATCTAAAGGATTTAGAGCTTAAGGCACAAAGCGGGGTGGCACTCAATATTTACTTTATTGGCTATGTCTTTTTGAGTGTGAATTTAATTATTGCATTTTACTTGCAAGCATTACAACAAGCCCTAGCTTCTTTTGTCGTAACGATAGCTTACACACTTGCATTCATTGTTGTGCTACTACCACTTATGACACATTATTATGGAATCATGGGCGCATGGATAGCCTATCCTATATCACAATGCTGTGCTTTATGCGTGAGTGTTGTGGTTTTATACTATACTACAAAGCGTTCGGGGAAATAGCTATACAGATTCTATTTTTATCTTTTGTATGCAGTCTATGTGATATTTGAATCTTTATAATCTAATTAGACCCTTCTAATATGATTTTTATATTGACATATTCGCCTAAAAGCTCTTTTGGGGTGGTTGTAGCGATATTAAAGTCAAAGCGATTAATCTTGCCATGTAATTCTACGCCGATGACATTATCACCATAGCTGACATAGCAGCCGCAATCTGTGCTAGAATCATTTGTCTTTAAATGCGGATTTTGCAATGGCATATCGGTTGTTTGCAATGTGAAAGGATTAGTATTTGTGCTTTTTTCTTTTAAGGATAGGCTTGGATTGCGTATTGGTCCTGTGATTTTTACCTTAAAGGCTACTTCTTTTGTAATATTGTTTATTGTGAGTTTTGTGCGTAAAATGTTATTTTTATATGAGATAGATTGTAAAAAGGCTTTTTTGGTGTGAAAAAAATCTGTTGAAAGCAGCTCTTCATCTCGTGCGGCATTATAGGTATTAATACTTTTGATTTCAACTTGCCCTTGCAGATTCTTAATCGCATTATTTTCAATATCAAGTGTGCCAGAAAACTCTTGAAAATGCCCTATGGTATCAGCGACACTTAAATGCTTTACACTAAAACTCACACTTGAATGCGTCTCATCGATAACATATTCCTTTGCTTGAAGAATCACACAAAAAAGCATGAAAGTAAAAAGTTTTTTCATATTTAACCTTTATTTTATTTACTTAAAGCCTAAGATTCTAACATATCTAAGCATAAAAAGGGTTAATTCACTCTTTTAAGCTGATAGACTAAAAATAGGATAATCATCGTAAAAAATAACTAATTGAAGCAAATCCAGCTACACCGCATGACTTAATCTCATGCACTCTTAAATCACTATTTATACCACCTAATGCAAATGCCCTCTCTTTTACATGCAAAGGCAAATTTTGTAGATATGGCAAACCTAAAGCCTTATTGCCCTTATCATAGAATATAGGGCTGATTGTAGCGTAGTTAGCCCCAAGTGATAGGACTTTGGATAAATCTTTTAAATTATGTGTGCTTACAAAAATAGGATAGAATCTTTTATCTAGCCTATTTTCTTGCATTAAGTTTTCATAAGTATTTAAGGCTTGATTGAGTGGAGTTAGAAAGTATGAAAAAGATTCTATATCACATAATAGCTTTAAACTTTTTGCGATACTTGTATGAGAAAGCGTGCTATAAAGAATCTTTAATTTTTCATGCAAACTCATGTTATCTTGCAGAGAATATATTAAAGCATGGCTTTGCTTTAAATCTTTACAGATATTATCACGCAAAAGAGATATATCAGATTCCTTAAAATGTATGCCTAAGTTAAAGCCATGTAGCCATAAAAGGACGAGTGTCTCAAGTTTATAGATAGAGAGATTTAGTAATAAAGCTATGTTATGAGTTTGACAGAATCTATATGTTTCAAATAGTTTATGATACTCATTCGCAGATAAAATATCACTATTATCATAGCGAAATGCGATAAAATCTAGCGTCATGCCCTTAGATTCTAACATAGCATAAGCATATTGTAGCTTTGTATATAATGTATCATCAGCATAATATGCTGGGGATAAAATGAGATAGGATAACATCAAGAAGCCATTAAACTAGATATTAAATCATAATTACGCAAAATAAGATAAAAGAGTGTGCCACAAAAAATACTCACTAAAATATTCTTAAACATAACATGTAAAAATAGCACAAAAATAATGCCAATAAGCCCATAGACCCCATTATCAATATTATCTAAGCCCAACATATCCTTACATGAATACACAAATATCATAGCAATAAGACTAGGGGGTAAAAGAATGCCTAAATCTGTGATAACTTTTGGGGCTTTATTGCGAAAAATAAAGAATGGCAAGAATCTCGTTAATGCCGTAAGCAAGGCTATAAAAAGTATCATAATATATAGCATATTACCCCTTTAATCTTGACTTAGAATCTTCCATAATACTTTCATGCCCTCACTTAAATCATATCTAAAATGCTGCATAATACTAGGCACAATAATGGCTAAAATCACTAAAGCCACGCCAATTTTCACAGGGAAACCAATCACAAGCAGGTTAAATTGCGGGTGAGTTTTCATAATCATGCCAAAAATAATATCAGTCAAAAGCAACACAGCAATAATAGGAAACGCCATAGAAAAGCCGATTAGAATCATATTTGCAAATGACTTTGTAAAATATGCGACAATATTATCACTTAGCATAAAACCACCAAGTGGCGTATCATTCAGCGTTCGCGCGATAATATCAAGCAAAAGATAGTGAAAATTAAAATGCAATGCCATAAGAATTGATAAAAACACCACAACTTGAGAGACTATAGGCTTTGTAGTCCCACTCATAGGATCATACGCACTAGCCATAGTCAAACCCATAGAAAAACTTGCCAAATCCCCGGCAAATACGATAGATGAAAAGATGATTTGCAACACAAGTCCACAAGTAAAACCTAAAAGAATTTCAAACAAGCCACCAATCATAAACGCCGTTAGACTAGGATAAGAAATAATATGTGTTACCATCGGCATAAACACAACTGCAAGCACAAAGGCAAGAGCCGCCCTAACACTTACAGGCAAGATTTGATTATCAAAAAAAGGGAAAAATGCAAGAATACCGCCAAAACGCAACAATAGCATTAAAAATGCCATAACATTTGCATTTGTAATATAGGGGAGAAAATCAAGCATAAATAACCTTACTTTTGATACAAAACTCGAAATACAAATAATCTTAATTTTAATGAATCTTAGTGAATCTTAGGAATAAAATTATAGCATGAGATTATTGAGATTCTAAAGTGTTTTGAAGTTTGGGTGAAATGTGAAATAATATTATAATAATAATTCCTATATAATTTAAAATAAAATAATACAATTGATTATTAATTTATAAATTATTATGATACAATATGGTATTTTTAAACACAAGGATATTTAATGCTAACAAAATCTATGCAAAATCGTGTTATTTCAAGGCGTATTTCACACTATTCTCTACTCTCTTTGGTGTTATCTGGCTTTATGCTCGCAGATACACAAGACGACAAAATACAATCAACCACAAACACAGAAGCAAAAAACTATAAACTACAACAAGTCGTAACGACTGCGCGTGGCACAGAACAACTACTAAAAGATGCTCCCGCTTCTATCACCGTGATTAGCAGAGAAGAGTTAGAGAATAAGCCTCATAGGGATTTAGCAGAAGCTATTGCTGATATTCCGGGCATTGATGTCAATACAGAGTTAGGAAAAACAGGTGGATTAAAAATATCTATCCGCGGTATGCCAGCAAACTATACTTTGATTCTAATCGATGGCAAACGCACAAGTGTCGCAGGGGATATTAATACGACAAATGCGGGTTGGAGTCAGGCTGATACGAGCTTTATGCCACCTTTGAGTGCGATTGAGAGGATTGAGGTTATCCGTGGTCCTATGAGCACACTTTATGGGAGTGATGCGATTGGCGGTGTGATTAATATCATTACAAAAAAGAGTTTTGATAAATACGCTGTGAATATCGGGCTAGAAACAACGCAAAATGAAGACAGACAATATGGCTCTGGCTACATGCTAAATCTCTTTGGTGTAGCACCTATTATTAAGGATAAGCTTGGGCTACAGCTAAGGGCGCGTTACTACTTTAGAGAACCCTCCGATGTGAAATATCAATATACAATTACACAAAATAAGCCGAATAATAGCAGCGGCTCACCAACATTCCCAAATATAGGCGATGTGATAACCGATAGCGCAGGCTTTATCGGTAATCCCACTATGGCACATATCTATGATATTGGTGGCAGACTTTTATGGAATCTAGATTCTAATAATCATATTTATTTTGATACAAGCTATGCGAGTCAATGGTATGATAATAGCAAAGAGCAGTTAGGGCAACACACAAGCACAGCAAATGCCTATATTGTAAGTAGAAACAACAATATCATCGCACATAAAGGCAACTATGGCACATGGAGTATAGAAAACTCATTGCAGTTTAATCAAAGCAATAACGATGGACGCATGACAAATACAAAGCCCAATAACCCACGACAAATAGCTGGTAAAGATGTGATTCTAGAATCAAAGGGCTTTATTGACCTGCCTTATGACAACTACCTAAGCGTTGGGGCTCAATACTGGTTTTCATGGATGCAGGATATGGTAGCAAAGCCTAGTCAGTTTTCACAACACACTTTCGCCCTTTTCGCAGAAAATGAATGGGAAGCCTTTGATGGATTTCGCTTTACTTTAGGGCTAAGGGAAGATTATAATTCACGCTTTGGCTTTAACACTTCGCCAAAGGCATATTTGGTTTATGAAGCTATCCCTGATTGGCTAACGCTCAAAGGTGGCGTAAGTATGGGGTATAAAGCCCCCTATCTTAATCAGCTTATAGATGGACAATATGGCTTTGGATCGCAAGGCAGACTTGCATTTTTAGGGAATCCAAACCTAAAACCTGAAACAAGTCTAAGCTTTGAGATGACCGCTCTTACAGATAATGACTATTTTGAATCTGGAATCACCTATTTTTATAGTCTCTTTTGGGATAAGATTAGCTCGGAGACTTTAGCTACTTCGAGTAAGCCTGACATATGTGGCGGCGAGTTTCAACGCGGTTGTTCTCGTGCGATAAATGTTGATAAATCCTATATACAAGGTGTAGAACTCTATGCGGGGATAAAGCCACTTTATGGAGTAAATTTTGATATAAGCTATACTTTTACAAGCAGCGAGCAACTAACAGGCAATCTCAAAGGTGCACCACTCACAGACACGCTAGACCATAGATTTAACGCAAAGCTTGGCTATACATGGGAAGATTTACATGTATATTTACGGAGTGAAGTGCAAGGTAATCGCTTTAGAGGTTTGAGACCGGGCACAGATGCAGCACAACAGCAAGTGCTAGGGGCATATTATAAACCTTTTATGCTTTTACATTTAGGGGCTACTTATAGAATTAATGAGAAATTTAAAGTAAATTTTGCTATCTATAACCTTTTAGACAAAAACTTCGCAGATTATAGACAATATGGTTGGGAACAAAGCGGCAGCAATGGCAGCAGTTATACCGGCAATGCATTGGTTGGCAATCTGTATAACTACATTGCCGAAGGCAGAAGATATTGGTTTAGTGTGAATATGGATTTTTAGATTCTATTATGATTGTAGCATGAGTTAAAATGATACCTACAATTATTGCAAGTGTTTAACCCTGTAGCTTAATGGTTAGCTTAGTAGCAGATAGCAATCTCACACAATAATAATAAAGTCTAAAGGCAAAGTTAAAACTCATATCCAAAGTTTGCTTGCACACCAAAGATATGACTACTACTCATACCTGCCTTATAAAAAGCATTAAGACTTGTTTTCATATTGCTATTTATCTGCCAGTTTGCACCCATTTGCATGTTAAATGTATGAAGTGATGATAGTGTGTCAAAGGTGAGATTTTGCTGATTTAATATAACACTTGTGCTTTTTTGTGAATGATAGAGTATCGGTTCGTATGCTAAGTTTATAAAAAATGTGCTTACTTGATTGAGATTATATGCTAGATTTACACCTAGAATCATGCTTGTAATATGATTTGTATAGCCATTACTTTGTATCTCTAGGGCTTTGTTGTTTTGATATGGGCTTTGTGTGATTATGCTTTGTCTAAGCCCTGCAACTGGGGCTATGGAGAAGCTTTGAAAAATAAATGGATAGCTTATATTTACATTTGCGTTGAGATTATACGCGTTAAAATCGCTATTAAAAGCTGTGCTTGTGCTAGAAAACTGCAATATATCTCTTGTCGCAAAAAAGCCAAATGTCCCATGCAAGCCTATATCGATATTGATTTTTTCTAATAAGATTCTATCCATGAGAGAAAAACTTAACGCATGGCTTTGAAATGTGCCTTTATAAGTTTCAAAATGCTGATTCATCGAGCCATATCCATAGGCAAAATGTGTTGCAAGTAAATGGGAGTATAAACTTGTGTTGTAACTAGCCCTAATACCACTTATCACACCACCCATACTCTCACTCATAATACCGCCACCAAATGCCCCTATGCTAAAGTTTTGCGTGTGAGAAAAGCTTGTGTTATAAGTTTGCATAGAATCTAAAATCGCTAAAGGTGCATTAATAAATGAGTTTGCCACGCCATTTACAGAATCTCTAGCAACATTTCTTAGAAGAGAGCTGCCACCATAAGTATAGATTCCATTTATCTGCTTATCAAGTGCGTTTATCATGCTTTTTTCATTATCTGTAAGCGTGTGCTGAAAATCTTGTATCTTTGCGGAATCTGCCTTGATTTCTAAAGCACCATTTACAACATTTGCACCGATAAATTCATTTGCCCCGCTTCTAAAAATCACTTCAAAATTTGTATCGCCACTTATTTGTCCTGTAATAAGACTATGGCTGCCCATAGCCACACCGGCAGTATCAACGACTACTTTACCATTATTTGTAAGACTTCCCTCTAGTTGCCCCATTTGCCCTTTATATGCACCAAAGATTAATGTGCTATTTGCATCATTTGTCATGCCGCCATCGACTTTAATCTTTCCGCCATAGATTTGCACACTAGAATTTTGTGTCCTACTTCCCTCTACCCCTTGCTGATTTATAAGCTTTCCTGTAATGTGTATAGTGCCACCATAATTGATGAGATCCCCACCACCAGGGCTTGGCGCGTCATTCTGCCAAAAGCTACCAGCTATCGTGTCTGCTGTTGGCTTACCACCATTATTAAAATCTCCACTAACTTTTACATTGCCTTCAGTATTGCTAAAGCGTGAAGTTGCAAGATCTATGCCATTTGTGCTTTGTCCAACATTCCATACAACTCCATTTAGCTCTAATGTGCCACTATTTTGTAGCACATTTTGTATTCTTATTGTGTTAGATTCCACTTTCAATTTCGCACCATCATGGATAGTAATATTAGAATCTACGATGAAAAAGTCCATATTGGTTGCATTCAATAAAGCACCACTATGCAAAACCAAATCAGCATTGCGTGAAAATATAACTTTTGATGATGGACCAAACTCGCTTGCATTAATTTTTTTGCCTTTTTGCAGTGTAAGTTCTAAAGTCGCATTAGCCCCTAAGGTTAAACCTTTTTGTATTGATAGGGTATGAAAGTCATTTAAACTAAGTTTTGAGTTACTCCCTACACTAAGATTCCCAACATAGAAAATAGACAGAGTTTGCGTTGTGCCTTGTGGCATAGCAGCATTTATGGTAAGGCTTGAGGTGCCGTTATTGGTAGAATAGGAAAAATCATAGGCATTTGGATTAAACGCGCTTGGCAAACCAGCATAGCAGTATTGATTCCCACATGTTGCAGTGAGATTATGGCTTAGATTCTCTCCATTTTGCAACACAATAGAGCTGGGTAAATGCCCTGTGTAGTCTGCGTGCAAAGCATGACAAGACAATAAGACTAATATAACAACTTCCTTTTTCATGCGAGAGATTCTAATCTATAAGCATTTACAGATGATTATGATAATAAGATGTTTTTAAAAAAGTTTGCTAAAGATTACCAATAGAAACATTGTTTAAAACTTTGTGTATCTTATTTTCCTATACATTCATGTGTGAATAAAAATAGTATTGTTAAAGTTGCTGATTAAATATCGTTGTGTCTAGACTTGCTTTCTCTTTTGTATGTCTTGGATTGATATTCCGTATAAGCGATGCTTTTTTGGAGAGATTGTTTTTGTGCATCGCCACTGCAAAGCCCATGTCTCACATAACAATTTTCGCAATTTACAAAATATCTAAAGACGCTTTTGAAGACTTGTTGTCTATGTTTTTTAGATTGCAGACCTGCTTTCGTGATGGTGATGTATCACGCCCCCCCCCCCCATAATGATACTTTTTTGGACAGCCTATGTTTAACTTCAAAGAATTAACGCACATTTCAACCAAATTCTTATGCTCGTAGTTTAGATAATATTTATTTCTCTGTTTTTTATAATTAAAACATCATGTTTACATTTTTTAGATTCCAATGCAATTTAGCACACTTTTATAATAAAAAATCAAAATTACAATATGTAGTTTAACTTTTTGTGTTAGCATTCTGCTTTACAAAAATTTCAAATTACAAGGTGAGTTTATGAAAAAATCCTTTCTTTTCACTTCAGAATCTGTAACCGAAGGACACCCAGATAAAATGGCAGACCAAATCAGTGATGCGGTGCTTGACTACATCATTGAGCGGGATAAAAATGCGCGTGTAGCGTGTGAGACGCTTGTAAGCAATGGCTTTTGCGTCATCGCTGGGGAGCTAAAGACAAGCGTATATGCCCCTATGCAAGAAATCGCTAGAAAAGTCGTGCAAGAAATCGGCTACACAGACGCGCTTTATGGCTTTGACTACCGCAGCGCAGCAGTGCTAAATGGCATTGGTGAGCAAAGCCCAGATATTAATCAAGGCGTAGATAGAGCCGATGGCGAGATAGGAGCTGGGGATCAAGGGCTGATGTTTGGCTATGCGTGTCGCGAGACTCCATCGCTTATGCCCCTGCCTATTTGGCTCTCACACCGCATTACAGAGGGACTAGCAGCAAGAAGAAAAGATGGCACACTGCCCTTTTTACGCCCAGATGGCAAGTCCCAAGTTACCGTGCGTTATGAAGATGGCAAACCTGTCAGCATTGATACAATCGTTATCTCCACGCAGCACAGCCCAGAGACACAGCAAAGCCATTTGAAAGATTCAGTTATTGAAGAAATCGTGCAGAAGGTAATCCCACAAGAGTATTTAAACGATAATATCCGCTATTTTGTCAATCCTACAGGCAAATTTGTCATCGGCGGACCGCAAGGCGATGCGGGGCTAACCGGACGAAAAATCATTGTAGATACTTATGGTGGGAGCTGTCCGCACGGAGGCGGGGCATTTAGCGGGAAAGACCCCAGCAAGGTAGATAGAAGTGCGGCGTATGCAGCTCGGTATGTGGCAAAAAATCTTGTCGCAAGTGGCGTGTGTGATAAAGCGGTGGTGCAGGTAGCCTATGCGATTGGCGTGGTAGAGCCTGTATCAATCCTTGTAGATACGCAAGGCACAGGCAAGGTGGAAGATTCTGTGCTGACAGAGTGCGTGAAAAAAGTCTTTAGACTGACACCTAAAGGCATTATAGAATCACTTGACCTGCTTCGCCCCATCTATCGCAAAACTGCGGCGTATGGACACTTTGGACGAGAATTACCGGAATTTTCTTGGGAGAAAACTGATAAAGTTGAGGCGATCAGAGAATTTTGCGGGGTGAAGTAGTATGCAGTTTGGAATCTTGTTGCTTTCTTTGGTGTATCTTCTTTAGAAATGCTGCACCTTACAAACGATACCGCAAACAAAAAAGTTAAAGCATTAATTTGGCTTTTATGCAATCTAATTTTTATAGTAAATATAAAAATTAGATTCCAAAAACTTCTTATTTCTTATTTTAATCTACAACTTTTATTTAAAGATTATCGTTTAACATGAGAAACCAAGTAAAATCTCTCTTTTAAAGAAAATGAATATCATTATACTTATTTTTAAGATATAATCATGTGGTTAATTCAATATTACATAAGGTTATATCATGCAAAATGAAGCACTAGATATATTAAAAGATTATAACAATCTGGAAAATTTTGGCTATTTAATACTCTTTTTCTACTCTATGGGTGGTGGCTATATCGCAATACTTACAGCAGCAGCTCTATCGAGTGTAGGCACACTTGATCTAACTTTTAGCATAATTGTAGCAATTTGTGGTAACGCACTTGGTAGCTCTTTGTTTGCATTATTTGCAAGGACACAACAAGCAGAGGTAAGAAGAATGTTTGGCAAACATAGGCGAAAAATCGCTTGTATGTATCTTATGATAAAAAAGTATGATTGGGGCTTATTTATTGTAAGCAAATATTTACATGGAATCCGCTCTTTTGTGCCACTTGCAGTTGGCATTAGTCAGTATAATTTGACAAAATTTGTATTTATTAATTGCATTGGGGCAGTCATTTGGGGTATTTCTTTGGGTATTGCTGGATATTATGCAAGTGGATTTTTATTTGATATTATCAAAATGTTATTGGCATATCCGTATGCACTGCCAGCTGTATTTGTGGGGATTTTTATCTTTATTGCATCTTTATTATTTATTAAAAAGAAGATTCAATCTAGCAGGATATTACAAGAATAAGTAATAATTTGCATATTAGTAAAGTTATGCTAGAATTTCACTCTTCTTTATATACTCCCACATATCAAGAATACGCAAAAATAAATTAAGGTTTTATAATGGAAAAGATTTTAGATATAGTTGAAATGATAGCGTCAGAAAATGGTTTGCCACAAGACCAAGTCGTATTAGCGATTAAAGATTCTATGGTAAAAATGGCAAAAAAAGAGATTAACGAGAATGCAAACTTTGTTGTTATAGAAGATTGGAGTGCAAAAGAATTGCGTCTTGTGCAAAAAATGATTGTGTGCGATGATTCTTCTTTTAGTAAAGACTTAGAATCTACGCATATCCCACTAAATGAAGCTAGAAGCCTTGTAGAAAATGTAAATACAGGTGATGAGCTTGAGTATCAAATCAATTTAGAGGGTATGAATCGTAATGCGGTAAATAATATATTCCACGATATTACCTATCAGATTCAAAAGCTAAACGAGCAAGAGATACTAAAAGCGTTTGAAAAAGATATAGGTCATATTGTAATCGGGCAGGTAGTGCATGTCGATGATGAGGGGAATACTTCCATAGAGATAGGTGAAACTCGTGCGATATTATCGCTTAAAAATCGCATTAAAGGTGAGAAGTTTAAAGTCGGGCAGCCAGTGCGATCTATCCTAAAATCTGTTAGAATCACAAAAAATGGTGTTAAAATCGAGCTTTCACGCACAACGCCAAAGCTACTAGAAGAGCTACTCATGCTTGAAGTGCCAGAAATAAAAGATGGCGAAGTCTCAATCTATAAAATCGCACGCATACCCGGTGAAAAGGCAAAAGTAGCCCTTTATACAAATAATCCAAAGATTGATCCAATCGGCTCTGCTGTCGGTGCAAGAGGCGTGAGAATTAATGCTGTAAGCAAAGAATTACACGGCGAAAATATAGACTGCATTGAATACTCAAGTGTGCCAGAAATCTTTGTAGCAAAGTCTCTATCACCAGCCCAAGTTATTTCTGTGAAATTGCAGAAAGCAGATACAGAAGAAGAAAAGCCAAAGGCAATAGTGCAAATCGCAAAATCACAAAAGTCAAAAGCCATTGGTAAAGCAGGTGTGAATATCCGCCTTGCAAGTATGCTAACAGGCTATGACTTTGAGTTACAAGAAGTAGCTGATAAGCCTAGCGAGCAAATAACAACTAAAGATTCCACAGAAAAAGATGAAGACAAAAAGCTAGGACTAGAAGCATTAGAATCTCTTTTTAAAGGCAACTCATAATGGCATTACTCTCACTCAATGAGATAAGTAAGCAATATGACACAAAGCTACTTTTAAAAGAAACGCATTTTAGTATTGACACACATGAAAAAGTCGCAATAATAGGCAAAAATGGCTGCGGTAAAAGCACACTTTTACAAATCATAGAAGGAAAAATAGCACAAGATTCTGGACAAAGAATTGTAAAAAATGATATTGAGATTCTATCCCTGCCGCAACATATTAGCTTTAATCCCAATTATAGCGTAACAGAAGTGCTTGAAAATAGCCTTTATAATCTCAAGCAATCACACAAACGATTGCAAGAAATCATGCAGCAAGAAGACTTTGCAAACAATGCTGTGCTATCAACAGAATATAACATGCTGCATTCATACATTGATAGGCATGATGGTTGGGATTTAGAGCTTAAGGTAAAAAATATTATGCAATCTTTTGGGCTAGAATGCTTTGCAGATAGACTTGCTATAACGCTAAGTGGGGGCGAGCAAAAAAGGATTATGTTAGCAAGCATTCTCATTAAAAGTGCGGATATTATTATCCTTGATGAGCCGACAAATCACCTTGATGTCGATATGGTCGCTTTCTTAGAAAATTATTTGAAAAACATGCAAGCAAGTATTATTTTTATCAGTCATGATAGATATTTTATTGATAATCTTGCTACAAGGATTGTAGAGCTTGATAATGCTAAGCTTACAAATTTTAGCGGTGGTTACCTTTCATATCTTCAAGCGAAAGCACAAATGCTTGCAAATCTCATGAAAGAAAATGAAGCCTTAAAAAAGATTCTAAAAACAGAAGAGCAATGGCTACAAAAAGGCGTGCAAGCAAGAAGAAAAAGAAATGAGGGCAGAAAAGAGCGGCTAATGCAGTTGCGAGAAAAAGTAAAATCCATGCCAAGCCTTGCTAGAAGTATCACTCAAACACTTGAAAAAACACTCAAAGAATTGCCAAAAGATTCTATAAAAAACACAAAGAAAATGCTATTTGAATTAAAAGATATTACACTTTATATCCATGATAAGCCACTTCTTAAGAATCTTAATCTGCGTATTATGCAGCAAGAAAAAATCGCCATTGTAGGAAAAAATGGCAGCGGTAAAAGCACTTTGCTTCATTGTCTTTTGCATGAAGACCCCTTATTTCTAAAAGCAAAAGGCATTCATTTTCAAGGCGAGATATTAAGAGGCGATATAGATATTGGCTATTTTGACCAGCATAAAAAAATGCTAGATCCCACAAAAACACTCATTGAGACATTTTGCCCTAATGGCGGGGATAGAGTGAGTGTGCGTGGCAAAAATATACATGTATATGGCTATCTCAAAAGCTTTTTATTTCCTAAGGAAGATTTAGATAAAAAGATAGGTATGCTTAGCGGTGGGGAGCAGTCAAGAGTGGCACTTGCCCTATTGTTTTCAAAGCAGTATGACTGCCTTATCCTTGATGAACCTACAAATGACTTAGACATTGCGACAATGAATATTTTAGAAGATTATCTTATGCAAAGTGAATGTGCCATCATTTTTGTAAGCCATGATAGATATTTTACAGATAAAATCGCACAGCGACTTTTAGTCTTACAAAATTCTATGGATTCTATGCAGCAAAATTATATTATCACTCATGCGAAATATAGTGAGTTTTTAGACACACAAAGCGAGTTGCAAGAGATTTATACATTGCAAAATGAACTCAAAGATTCTAAAGGACAAGATTCTATAAAAAAAGATTCTATACAGACTGAAACAAAATCTAATAAAACGCAAGAGATTCCAAAAAATGAAGCAAAACCAAAAAAGCTAAGCTATAAAGACCAAAGGGAATATGATAGCTTAGAAGAAGATATAGAGAGACTTGAAGCATGTATTAAAGATTTAGAATATAAGCTAGGCACACCAAGTGAATACGAAAAATATGGAATCCAAACTTTAAGTAATGAATTAGAAGAAGCAAAAAAAGCCCTTGATTATAAATGGCAGAGATATGAAGAATTGAGTATGAAATTGTGATGTATGTAGTTAGTAATAAAAATACATAAAGACAAGCAAAAGATTTGTGCTATAAAGATGAGATAATTGCTTTTTGTTGAAGAAAAAATATAAAATATTTGGTTGCTTTGTATTTTATGTGGCATATACAACTAATATTGGAATACTAGATTATCAATGGGATATGCTAAAAATGCCTTAGACTTAAGATAATAGCAAATCTTAACACATTAGATTTTCGTTTGAGGCTATATATGCAAAAATAGACTCTAGAGAAACAAAAACTACATCATCATTGCTATAAGTATTAAAACTCACATTTGCATTTATGCTATAATGTAGCTTTGTAGTTCTAGATTCTAACACTACAAAACAGAATCTCTATATACACAAAATAAAAATATTCCAACCTCACACACAAAGGAACAACATGCAAAATACTCTCTCAAAAGTTATACTTGTTGATACTTTTGGCTTCTTTTTTCGTAGTTATTATGCCCTGCCACCATTGCATAACTCAAAGCATTTTCCAACTTCCCTGCTAACTGGCTTTGCAACACTTATTTTCAATCTCTATAAAGAACATAAAGATTCATGTATTATTTTCACACTTGAGGGTGGCGGGACAAATAGGCGAAAAGAGTTTTATCCACAATATAAGGCAAACAGAAAAGAATCCCCGCAAGACCTTTTAGCACAACTCCCTGTGGCAATAGAGTGGCTAGAGAAAATGGGACTTCCTACGCTCTCACTGCAAGGCTATGAGGCTGATGACTGCATAGCTACCCTTGCTACCCTTGCTAAAAAAGATGGCTATGAAACACAAATCATTAGCCATGATAAAGACTTGTATCAGCTGATAAGTGAGGGGATTTATATCTTTGATTATGCGAAAAAACAAGCCATCACGCAAAAAGAATGTTATGAAAAATTTGGTGTTTTGCCAAATGATTTTATCATGTATCAAAGTATTGTTGGGGATTCTAGTGATAATGTGCCCGGGATTAAGGGCATTGGTCCAAAGGGCGCACAAAGCATTTTGGCACATTTTAAAAGCTTAGAATCTTTATATGAAAGTATAGAAAAAGATTATGAAAATATAGTATCACTGCTTGGCAAACGCACAGCGGGACTTATAAAAGAACATAAAGAACAAGCCTTTATAAGTAGGAATCTTGTAACTTTACGCACGGATTTATTACAAAATTATGATTTTTTAAGTAAGAAAAATGAGTTTGAGACTTCGCCTTTGCTGACTATCAAAGATGAGTTAGAATCCTATGAATTACACAGGATTTTACAAAAGATACTACCAAGACGCAAAAATAATACACAACATGTAGAAACCATACCTTTGGGGGATATAGGTGCTAATCCATTTGAGCAGAGGGCAGGATTTAGGTCGCAAAATAGCGGAGATTCTAAAGAAAATGCATCCCAAAGCCCTACACCCACCCAAGTGGTTAAAAATCTAGATTCCATAAGTTGTCATACTGAGCCTTTAGGCGAAGTATCTAATATGAAAGCTAAAAGTGATATTTCGACTTCGTCTCAATATGACAATCATTTAGATTCTATAAATTACGCCCTAAACCCCGTAGCCCACCCAAATTTGGATTGGAATCTAGATTCTACAAAAATGCACCCTAAACCCTGCACCCGCCCAGATTTGATAGAGAATCTAGATTCTAATATTTGTCATGTTGAGTGTAGCGAAACATCTAGCATGGAATCGAAAAGAGATATTTCGTGCTTACGCACTCAATATGACAATAATCTAGCAGCCCACACAAATTTGACACAGAATCTACAAAATCCAACATTTCAATATATCCCCCATTTAATCACAGATTCTAAAGAACTTTTTAGCCTATTAGAATCTATCCCAAAAGGAAATTTAGTCGCATTTGATTGTGAAACAAATGGCTTAGATGTGAGAGAAGCTGATATGGTAGGATTTAGCTTTTGCTTTGATGGATTGCATGCTTATTATGTGCCATTTTTACATGGTGGGATAAAGCGTGAAAAATCCAAATATGAAGTTATGAAATCTCAAAGCATATCACAGAATCTTTTTAGCACAGAAGAAGCAAAGCCTACATTCTCACTATTTGATGATACGACAATGAGTAAAGATTCTGCAGATAATGATACAACAAACGCCCCCGCACAAATCTCTCAAAGCGATGCAAAAAAAGCCTTAGAAATACTCTTTAGCTATCCACTTATAGGGCATAATATCAAGTTTGATTTACATATAGCATGGCATAATTTTGGTATAAAGCCTAAGCATACACCACAAGATTCTATGTTGCTTGCATGGCTTGATGACCCAAGTCAAAGCGTGAGTTTAGATAATCTTATGAAAAAGCATTTTAATCACAATATGATAGCCTTTAGCGATATTGTCCCTAAGAAAGCTACCTTTGATTCTATTGATATAAAGACGGCGAGTAACTATGCAGCAGAAGATGCGGCGGCTACTTTTCAGCTTTATTTTTATTTTAAAAATACGCTTTATCCGCATTTATTCACACTTGCTAAAGACTTAGAGTTTCCTTTTATACGCACACTTTGTGCTATGGAGGATTGCGGTATTGCTATCAATTATTCATATTTTAAGAATCTAAAGACTACTTTTAGCCACACCTTGCAGCAATTACAGCAAGAAATCTATGAAAAAGCTGGGGTATCTTTTAATCTTAACTCACCAAAGCAAGTCGCAGAGATTCTATTTGATACATTAAAGCTTGATACAAAAAGAAAGGGTAAAAGCGGATATAGCACTGATGAGGCTACATTACTTGCCTTAAAAGATTCTCACCCGGTTGTGCCTTTATTACTTGAGTATAGGGAGATTTTCAAGCTTTTTAGCACCTATATTGAGCCTATATTAAAGTTGGGTAAAAATGAGAATAGAATCTATACGACTTTTCTACAAACAGGCACAAATACAGGCAGATTAAGCTCAAAATCCCCAAATCTTCAAAATATCCCCGTGCGTAGTGAGATGGGCAGAAGTATCCGCAAGGGCTTTGTAAGTAGAGATGGATATAAGCTTTTAAGCCTTGATTACTCACAGATTGAGTTGCGATTATTAGCACATTTTAGCGGGGATAAAGTGCTATTAGAATCTTTTCATAATAATGCTGATATTCACGCAGAAACGGCAAAATTGCTTTTTAAAGATTCTAATAAAGACTTTTCACTTTTAAGAAGCATAGCAAAGTCTATTAACTTTGGTTTAATCTATGGCATGGGCGCAAGGAAGCTATCACAAACGCTAAATATCACACAAACTGAGGCAAAGCAATATATCGAAGACTATTTTGCGACATTTCCTAGTGTCAAGCAGTTTTTAGAATCACAAAAAGATTCTATTCTCAAAAATGGATATAGCAGCACTTTACTTGGTAGAAAAAGGTATTTTGACTTTTTTAGTGCGACTGAATTTATGAGGGCAAACTTTTTAAGGGAAGGGGTAAATACAATATTTCAAGGCAGTGCCGCAGATTTAATAAAGCTTAGCATGAATGAGATTTATAAGAAAATAGAATCTTTAGATAATGATTGCTTTATGCTTTTACAAGTGCATGATGAATTGATTTTTGAGATAAAAGATAGCATTATAGAATCTTTAAGCAAAGAGTTAAAAGAGATTATGGAGAATATCTATAAACTAAAAGTGCCACTTGTATGTAACCTATCCATAGGCAATACTTGGGCGGAGTTGAAATAATTGCTACAATAAATTTAAGATTCTAAGCGTAATATTATGGAATCTAGCATACTGCATGACATGTAAAATTTGGCATAAATAACTCACTTTTAAACCAAACTCTATAAACCACAGCTTTATTTTTTGAAAATTATATATTATAATATGCGTTTTATTTGGGAGGATAGTATGATAGCAAAGCGTTATAGCGATGTGGTGCAAGAAAAACCGCTTGTGCTTGGCACAAGGGGGTCTCTCTTAGCCTTATGGCAGGCAAATCATATCAAAGAAAAATTAGAATCGCTTGGCTTTCAAGTTGTGCTAAAAACTATCAAAACAAAGGGCGATAAAATCCTTGATGCACCGCTTGCAAAAATAGGCGGCAAGGGACTTTTTACAAAAGAGTTAGAGAATGAATTGTTAAGTGGTGGGATTGACTTTGCTGTGCATTCACTAAAAGATGTTCCCATTGCTATTCCACCAGAATTAATGCTTGTTTCTATCACGCAAAGAGAAGATGCTAGAGATTGCTTTGTGAGTGAAAAATATGCAGATATTGCTTCATTGCCACAGGGTGCAAAAGTCGGCACGACTTCACTTCGCCGTAGCATGCAGCTAAAGCGTATAAGGCAGGATTTAGACACACAAAGCCTAAGGGGCAATGTGCAGACACGATTAGAGAAATTGCGTAAGGGTGAGTTTGATGCGATTATCCTTGCTAGTGCGGGGTTAAATCGTCTTGATTTGAAAGATGATATTGGCTTTATCTCGCATTTACAGATAAATCAATTTATCCCCGCTATGGGGCAAGGCTCACTTGGCATTGAGTGTAGAGATCCTAAGTATTCGCCAGATTTTAGAGATCAAGCGATTATGAAAGTTTTAGAATCTTTGCATGATTCTAAAAGTGCGTTATGCTGTAATATTGAGAGAGCTTTTATACAATTACTTGGTGGTGGTTGTCAATCACCCATTGGCATACACGCACAGATTTTAGATTCAAAAGAAATAGAGATTCAGTGTGTTGTAGGGAATTTGGACGCTTCAAAAGTGCTTACTGAAACTCGTGTGTGCAATAAAGGTGAGGTAGAATACGCATTGCAAGATATGATTAATACGCTAAAGAAAAATGGCGTTATGGAAATTTTAGAAGAAGTTCGCACAAGTTTAAACTAAAAAGATTTAAGGATTCTATATGGAAACAAAGCATTATGTAGATATTGCCGTTATAATTATTGTCGCTGTGCTTGGATTGCGTGGGCTTAAAAATGGGCTTATCCATGAGATTATGGGCGTTCTTGGCATTGTGATTGGAATCTATTGTGCCTCTAAATATTGTATTGATGGGGCAAAATATATTGAGTTAGCAGGGCTAAGCTTTGAGAATAGGCATATTTTATTAATGCTTGCTTTTATCCTTATCCTTGCACTTGTGTGGATTGGCTTTCTTGTGCTTGGCGTTATTGTCGCGCGTTTTGTTGTGATTTTACCAGAGATTGCGATTATAAATTATTTTGGTGGTTATGTATTTTCGGCGTTAAAATATTTTGTGATTTTATGCGTTGTTGTATATGGGCTGACACAGGTTGGATTCTTAAAAGATCCCATTAAAGAATTGACTGAAGGCACAAGAAGTTATCCTATAATGTATGAAGTTGCCGAAAAAATTATGAGTATAGAAGCTTTGCAAGATTTACAAAAACAATATGTAGAGGTTGAAGAGACAGCTAAAAAAGAGGTAAAAAAGGCAGCCACAAAAGCCGCTAATGAAGTGGTAAAAAGCGTAATAAAATAAATTTATAAGGAGAATATATGTTTGATAATGTCTATATCCAGCAAAGAATTGAAAAAGCACAAACACTAAGAGAAGAAAATCTAAATCCATATAGAAATGATTGTGAAGTAAGTCTTGATAATAAAAGCTTTTTAGAGAAATTTGATACACTAAAAAATCTAGAATCTGATGAGAAAAAAGACGAAGATTCTAAGCTATGGGTAAAGGGTAGGGTAAAGTTTTTGCGACTTATGGGTAAGGCAAGCTTTATAAAGATTGAAGATGAATATGCGATTTTACAGATTTATTTCTCACAAAATGAGCTAGGTGATCTTTTTAAGATTCTAAAGAAAAATTTAGAGGTTGGCGATATTGTAAATGTCTATGGTTTCCCCTTTGTTACAAAGACAGGGGAGCTTAGTCTGCATGCACTAGAATTTAAGATTCTCACAAAAGCCATTGTGCCATTACCAGAAAAGTTTCATGGACTAAGTGATATTGAGCTTCGCTATCGACAAAGATATTTAGACTTAATTGTAAATCGTGAGGTAAAAGAGACTTTTCGTATGCGTAGTGCGATAGTCTCTTGTGTGCGTAAATTCTTTGAAAACAAAGGATTCTTAGAAGTTGAAACGCCGATGTTGCACCCAATCCCCGGTGGTGCTAATGCGCGTCCTTTCATCACTCATCATAATGCCCTTGATGTAGAGAGATATTTACGCATTGCCCCAGAGTTATATTTGAAACGACTTGTTGTAGGGGGCTTTGAAGCGGTATTTGAGATTAATAGAAATTTTCGTAATGAAGGCATAGACCATAGTCATAATCCTGAATTTAGCATGATTGAGTTTTATTGGGCATATCATACTTACCACGACTTAATCACGCTGACAAAAGAATTGTTTGATTATCTCTTAGATTCTCTCAACCTACCAAAGCAGCTGCCTTTTGGCGATATGCTGATTGATTTCACGCAATTTAGCGTTATGACTTATAGAGAATCTTTAGCAAAAATAGGCAATATAGACAAAGATATAATTGAAGATAGAGATAAACTCCATGCGTTTTTAAAGCAAAATAATATAAAGATAGAAGAGGGCTTAAGTCATGATAAATTGCTAAGTGAAGCTTTTGATAATTTTGTAGAATCTAAGCTTATTAATCCAACTTTTATCACAGAATATCCCATTGAGATTAGCCCACTTGCAAGGCGAAACGACACACATTCAAATATTGCGGATAGATTTGAGTTTTTTATCGGTGGCAGAGAGCTTGCTAATGGCTTTTCAGAATTAAATGATCCCTTAGACCAACTTGAGCGATTTAGGGCACAAGTAGCAGAGAAAGAAAAGGGTGATGAAGAGGCACAATATATGGACGAAGATTATGTATGGGCGTTAGGGCATGGTATGCCACCTACTGCTGGGGAGGGCATAGGCATTGATAGGCTTGTTATGCTTTTAACGAATAATAAGTCTATCAAAGATGTGCTTTTATTCCCTGCGATGAAACCAGTGAGTGAAAACTATAATTCTATTACAAAAGAGGAGCAAGCATGAGTTATACAATGCAAACAACAGATTTTGAAATCTTTTCTTTGATACAAAAAGAGTTGCAACGACAAAACGAGCATTTAGAGATGATTGCGAGTGAAAACTACACTTTTCCAAGTGTTATGGAAGCTATGGGTAGCATTTTGACAAATAAATATGCAGAGGGTTATCCGGGCAAAAGGTATTATGGTGGTTGTGAATTTGTAGATTCTATAGAATCTTTAGCGATTGAGAGAGCCAAAAAGCTTTTTGGTTGTAAATATGCAAATGTGCAACCACATTCAGGCAGTCAAGCAAACGCAGCAATCTATGGGGCACTGCTTAAACCTTATGATAAGATACTAGGCATGGATTTAAGTCATGGTGGGCATTTAACACATGGTGCAAAAGTTAGCATGAGTGGTAAAATGTATCAAAGCTTTTTTTATGGTGTTGAGCTTGATGGCTATATTAATTATGATAAGGTTATGGAATATGCAAAGGTTGTGAAGCCAAATATTATTGTATGTGGATTTTCAGCTTATACTCGCACACTTGATTTTGCAAAATTTAGAGAAATTGCAGATTCTGTAGGGGCTATCCTTATGGCTGACATCGCACATGTAGCAGGGCTTGTTGTGGCAGGGGAATATCCTAATCCTTTTCCATATTGTGATATTGTTAGCACCACTACACACAAAACGCTGCGTGGTCCAAGGGGTGGCGTGATACTTACAAATAATGAAGAGATCGCGCAAAAGATTGATAAAATGGTATTTCCGGGTATGCAGGGCGGTCCGCTTATGCATGTTATCGCAGGAAAGGCTATTGGCTTTGGGGAGAATTTAAAACCAGAATGGAAAACCTATGCAAAGCAAGTCAAAGCAAATATTAAAGTTTTAGCGGAAGTTTTAGTAAAATCGGGCTTTGATTTAGTAAGTGGTGGCACAGATAATCACTTAGTGCTTATGAGTTTCTTAAAGAAAGATTTTAGCGGCAAAGACGCAGATATTGCCTTAGGTAATGCAGGAATTACGATTAATAAAAACACGGTCCCGGGTGAAACTCGCTCTCCATTTGTAACAAGCGGCATAAGGATAGGCTCACCAGCCCTTACCGCAAGGGGTATGAAAGAGAAAGAATTTACATGGATAGCAGAAAAAATAGCAGAGATTCTAAATAATATTAATAACACAGCCTTGCAGCAAAAAATAAAGGCTGAAGTAGCAGAACTTGGCAAGGAATTTCTTGTTTATGATAAGGCGATTTTCTAGTCGTATTATTAGCAATAAGAAAAATTTCCTTGTAATTGTAACTTGTAATGCAAAACTTACTTAAAGCATGTTACAATTACAAATTTAAATGAAGTAGTATAAATGCAATAAGGAATAGCAAATGACCGAAATGGAACTCAAGTTAATAAAGATTGACACACGCTATTACTATACAAAAGCGAAAGGCTTAGGGCAGAAAACCACTCATAACGGACGCATATTTTACGATAAATTTGAGCGAGTAGATTCTATGCTTACTTCTCAAGTTATGCAAGCCCATTTTCGCAAAGAAATTATTGTCGCACATTCTCTTATATTGCGTGGCAATAAGGTAGAAAATATTGTGTTTGATTATAATGGCAGAGATCCGCAAAGATTCTATCATAGAGCGCAATTAATGTTGCGTGATGAAGGCTTTATTAACTTTACTGCTTATCAAACAAAAACGCCCGGTCATTTGCATTTATACATACACAAAGGGCATACAGATTTAGAAGAAGGAAAAAGACTTGCAAAAAACCTTTCTATGAAGCTTGCCTCAAAATGTCCTGTTGAGTGGCGTATGTTTCCAAGCAATGATGTCCCACCGCAATTTAATATTTTGACATTGCCCTATGAAGTCTATGCAAAAGAGCGTGGTGCATGGGCGAAACACATGTAATAGAGAAATTTTAGACTATAAAGGATTATACAATGAAAGACGACAATAAAGCAGTTAATGATATTTTTCAAAATGACAATGGAAGCAAAAATAAAACAAAAACCATATTGCTTTTAACCATTGTGGCCATCATTTTAATATCTGTATTTTTAATCATCGCATGGGTGATGACTAGAGATAATCCATTGCAAGATATGCAGAATCAAGCAATGCAAAATCAAAATAAAGATGGACTAGCATTAAATGAGTCTAAAGATAGGACACTGCCTTACGCGCATAATCTCGATTCTCAAACTCCACCTCAAAATCCATTAGGTTTAGATACAAACAGAGATTCATTAAAACCACAAGAGAGCGAAGCACAAGCAAATAATCCAATGTCAAATGTCCCACCATTAGGTGTGCCTACAAACTCTGATTCTATGCCTACAATCAGCACAAAACCATCAAAAGATGATGATCTTGAAAATGATGCGCGTTTCCAAGCAGCATTAAGGGATCTTGAAAAGCAACATAATGATAAAAAGAATATAGACAAAACTACAGAATCTAAAAAAGAAGAATCTAAGAAAGAAGAGCCTAAAAAGGTTATCACACCAATACCGCCTAAAGATACCACAATAGCAATAGCCCCAGATCCAACAAAGTCTTCACAAAAACCACAGGCAGATTCTAAAAAACAAACAGATTCTAAGAAAGAAGAGCCTAAAAAAGCAGAAGCTAAAAAGCCAGAACCCAAAAAACAAGAACCAGCCAAAACAGAATCTACTAAGCCAAAAGATTCTGAAAAAGAGACTAAAAAGCCAAATGACAATATTATCCCAAAACCACAAAATAATGTCGTAAGTGCAAATCAAGGTAAAGCACCAGAGCAAGGTTATTATTTACAAGTTGGTGTTTTCACACAAACTCCAGCTCAAAGCTTTTTGAATAAAATAGCAAAGTATAACTATCGCGTATTAAAAACAGAAGAAGATGGCGTTACGAAGTCAAAGTATTTAATCGGTCCATATATCTCAAAAAATAAAGCAAAAGAAGCAGAACAAAAAGTAAGAGAAGAAGTAGAATCAAAAGCAAATGTTATCTTCTATCAAAGACAAGCAAAATAAAGGCAAGATTCTTTGCATGCTCTGCTTTCTTATTGTTTAGATAATATTCCAAAATCCTATGATACAACCTATCCTATCACCGAGTTTAGTCAAGGTGAGCGGGGTGTGCTTGAAGTTACTATCACGCAGAAAAGATTCCATAACAATATACTTTTTATAGAATCTTTTTGTAAGGATTTTAACTCCCCCTTACGCATTATTATCTTTAATGCCCGTCCCTATCACGCACAGATATTTCAAGAGACAAAAACGCTTTTTGTGTTAGGAACATTAGAGTTTCAGCATGATAAAATGACAAATGCCCTAACCCCTACTTTTGTAAATCCAAAGATTCCACGCACAACAAATACTATCACTATGCAGTTTAAAACACGCACAACAAAACTAGCAGACCTGCAAAAACATATCACAAAAGAAGCCCTTGAAAACACACATATACCACAGCAATATAGTGATAAACTTTATCGCATTTTTCACCCAGACCTTGAGTTTTTTAAAGAATATAGTAAAGAAAAAGCCCTGCCAGAGAGTTTTCAAGAAGCATTAAAATTTATTGAAATTTTTGTTTATACACAAAGATTGCGTAAAAAGAAAACACAATTCCGCTCAAAGTTTCGTTGCAATGGAGACTTAGAATCTTTTCTTAAAACCCTACCTTTTAGCTTAACAAACGCACAAAAAGAAGCCATAAAAGACATACAAGAAGATTTAAAAAATGAATTTGCATGCAGACGCATTGTCATGGGCGATGTAGGTTGCGGTAAAACTATGGTTATTCTAGCAAGTGTCATATTAGCCTATCCGCAAAAATCAATACTTATGGCACCCACTACAATCCTTGCTAAACAGCTTTTTGAAGAAGCAAAGAAATATCTACCAAAGCATATAAACATAAGCTTTGTTTCATCAAGTAATGCAAAAGAGAGAAAAAAGCCGCTAGAGGGCGATTTTATCATCGGCACACATGCCCTGCTTTATAGAAGCGGTGATTTAACTGATTTTGCCTTAGTTATGACAGATGAGCAGCATAGATTTGGCACAAATGCTAGAAGTAAGCTAGAGCAAATGTTAGAAGGGAAAGATGAACATGGTCGCACAAAACCGCATAATATACAATTCTCTGCCACGCCAATCCCACGCACAATGGCAATGCTAAAAAACAATGTAGTCTCTTTTTCATTCATTAAAGAACTCCCTTTTAAAAAAGACATTGATACAAGAATCATTGATAAAAGCGGCTTTCAAAGATTAATAGAGCATATCCGCACAGAGCTTACAAAAGGGCATCAAATCGCAATCATTTATCCACGCATTGAAGAAGCCGATGAAAGTAAAGAAAAGCCCATAAAAGATTCTCGTTATGCACCCATTCCCTACATGTCGCTAAAAGATGCAGAGAGTTACTGGATAAAGCATTTTCAACATGTATTTAGCACACATGGCAGAGACAAGGAAAAAGAAGATGTGCTAGAGCAATTCGCAAATACAGAGAGTGCAATCCTCCTTGCTACAACGATGATTGAGGTGGGAATCTCCCTGCCAAAGCTAAGCATTATAGTCATCGTTGGGGCAGAGAGACTAGGACTTGCAAGTCTTCATCAGCTTCGTGGTCGTGTGAGTCGTAATGGTTTAAAAGGATATTGCTATCTCTACACACATCAAATACAAAATGAGCGATTGATCCGATTTTCAAAAACATTAAATGGCTTTGACATTGCAGAGCTTGACTTAGAATATCGCAATAGCGGAGATTTACTCGATGGGATTTTACAAAGTGGCGCGCAATTTAGATATTTTGATCTCTCAACAGATAGCAAGATTCTAGAAGAGGCAAATGCTTTGCTTGATAGAATCTAAATTCTCAACCAAATGGGTGGGCTACGGGGTTCAGGGCGTAATTTTTAGAATCTAAAT
>NZ_FZPK01000038.1 GCF_900198625.1 Helicobacter rappini
ATCTTAAATGTATTAGGCTTTGGTGTAGCAATAAGAGGGAATCCTTTATCACTAAAGACATTGCTATTAACTGAATCTGTATTATGGGGTAGTCATAGCTTTATTATCTAAAGCCTTTACATCTATAAGAGATTTTAAATTTGCTATGCCACCAAATAAGCCCAGCTCATTTAATGTAGCAATCAGCCAATTCTTACTTGTAAATTAATGCCATAACCTAATGGTTAAATATCCACTATTGTCGCCTTTTGCTCTATCATTATATGGGGACTTCTTAAAATCTTCACTCACTAATATAATCTTTAATACTTCTTTTTCATATTCAATATTTTTTGCTGTGTTAAACATCATCTTGCCTTAATTTTATTTTCAATAAGTGCATTTAATATCTCTTTTGTTGCCTTCTAGGAGATAAATGCGCGTTGTTGGATGCATAGAATCGTTATCATAAAAAATCTCCTATTATAGAGAACAACATAGGTTTTCCATTGAAACTCCATGACCCCGTAGGATAAATAGCTAAGTAAAGGATACTCCGCATCAGCAAATTCTAATCGCTGTGAGTTTTTATTGCTTGGAAAGGCATAAGTAGTGAATGCCATGTAGGGCAATTCATTAAACATCGCAACCTTATAGCTCATTTTTTCTCCACTCAAATGCAAATCATCGCCATAAATTCTATCACTTGATTTTGTGTCTAATTTACCATTTCTATATATCCAAAGCGCACTAAAATACTCCCCCCCCCCCCCCTGTGAGAATCGCATCTTCTAGCACACCATCATTATCAATATCAATCTGTCCTTTATAGCTTCGAGGAAAACTGATATAGGGGGATTTTCTCTGATGGCTTGTGCCATTTCTGCTTGTTTCATCTCTCCCCTTGTGTGCAATAATCATAAAAGCCGCCATATTTAGCATTTGCTCCAAAAGCACAAAAGCCTATGCTAAATGGAGGCCTGATGGATTTGGGGGCTTCCTGCCATTTGTTCTCATCAAACCTATCTTTTCTTGCATACTTGCATAGTTCATTATTGTTTAAATCAAGCACTTCACCTAGAGTTTGCAACAGCGTAGAATTCTATCCTCATACAAATCTTGCAAATTATCAGATAAAGGCATTGTATTTGCTTCTTTGATAAATGCTATTTGAGAGTGCAATATGCTATTTAGCCTTTTGGTGTCATTTACTTTTTAAGCTCACTCCTAAGCTGTGTATAAATCTTGCTCATATATCTGTCTAGATTCTGTAGATCCCCACTCTCATCACTGCAAATAATCTTTTCTGCTTTTGTGGTTGTCTTAGCATAATCAAAGCTAGGTTTTTGCCTCATTGCTACTTTCTGCATTGACATCTTGAGGTATAAATAGAGTTGCAAACACCATGCTTAGTATAAATTTTTGCCCATTTTAGAATCTCTTTAGCATTATTGCGTATTTTAGCATTTTTATTAAATACTCATAGATTCTACTCATTCTTTACCTCCCCACCTTTTACTACAAGCCCTTTAGAATCTATTATGACTTCTATTCCACCTGCCTTTATTGTAACAGAATCCCTCTCAGTTGTGATAACAGATTCTCCTACTTTGTGAGCGATTTAGTTTCCAGCAGTTGCGGTAATATCGCTTTGTGCTTCTATGTTTGTATGGTTAGAAGTAAAAGCAGGTGTTTCTCGTGATTCAAATGAGCTAGATTCTTGTGTAGAGAAAAATATATTGTCTTGTGATTGTAGCAATGTTTTGTGTTGTTTCTTTATCTCTAAAAAATATAAGTCAGTATAAAAGCCACCACTACACATAAAAATACGATGAATCTAAATTGCAAATGAATAAGCAGGGATACGCCTACTGCGACAATAACAACAAGAATAAGCGGAATGCGTAGCATTGTAGGTATCACTTCATTTTTGTTAAAACCAAAGGCATTGCACAACATTTCGTATTTATATTCCACTTTATGTTTATAAAAAAGTCCAGAAATGTAATGAATTTTCCATTGAGATTCTAAGCCCCTTTTCATCACTTCTTAATCGAAGCTACTTTAATCATCATAAAATATCCAACGACTCATTGTATGCATGCAATAATACGCAACAGCAGGAAAGATAGAATTTAAAAACTCCCTGCAAACAAAGTTCAAAAAGCAAATAGCAAACAAAGCTGTGTTCTGAAACATAGAATCTAAAAAAAATAAAACCCGCATTTACTCATAATAGTCTTCTATTTCTTTTACTATAAGGTTGCCATCATCTGTTCTTTGGGCAGTGTATTTTATCTCTTTCTCTTCTGCACCCCTAGACATCTCTTCTTTAAATTCTTTTGCCTTTTTCTTTGCCTCGTTTATTATCTTCTCTTTTTGTGCCTTAGACATATTATCGCTGATCTTGTTTTTTTCAGCGGTTCTTATAAAAATTTCTTCAATATTTTTCTCTGTTAGCTCCTCGCCGGACTTAAACTCTAAAGTATCTTTAAGTTCTACTCTGCCTATTAGATACATAAAATCTTTTGCCGCATTGACATCGATTTTCACATGTGCTTTACAAGTAACCTTTTTTCTTGTGTCATTCACTTCATCTGTAATGAAATTTTGAAATTTCGTGCCTTTTACGATTTTTTCCAGTCCTATGTCCCTAGTAAATGGAGTATCTTCCATGTGTGATTTTAAAATTTCGGTAAGTTTTTCTTGCACATCTTTATCGCCGCATTTTGGTGTGCTTGTATTATTTCCACACGCTATAAAAGCAAACACGCAAGCTGCACTTATAACACTAAGTGAAATCTTTTTTCTAAAACTCATACTAACTTCTCCCATAATGTATTCAGTCTTATCACAAACAATAAAACGCAAAAGGATTTTACAAAAAAAACAAATCAAGTGAAAGCATTTTAAGCCTAGAATCTATTTTGATTTAGCCCTATAACTCTGCCATGTAGTAGTCAGATTCTTACAAAAGTTACTTTCATTATGTGGATAGATAATAATGTCATCTTGTGTAAGTAGCAAACAGAGTTTAGAATCTGTAAAAATGGGTAGCACATAAGGGGAATTGTGCCGTTGTAAGCTAGATTGCAAATAAACTAACCATGATATAAAGGTGGTTTGTATGCACTCCTTTTGTGCTGGATAGTGCGTATTTCCTGCTTTGCACTGCATAATAGCTGTGGGATTTGTAGGCTCAAAAGGTGTAAAGGAAAAGTGTTTTTGCATGGTCTTTACATTGCTATGCTTTTGCTGTGTGTATAAGATCTTATTGCTAGCTTTTAGGGTGGCATCTGGGAATTGCCTTGACATTACATGCAATATGGAATTGCTTTGAAATTTTTCCATATATTTGGCATATAAGATTCTATAAAATAAAAAAGAGTATAGGGAATCTGGCAATACATATTGTGTTGTTTCAGTGATTTTTTGTGTTGCTTTGCTGGTTTGTGTGGCATAGGTATATTTTTGTGTGAGATATAAAAGGTTGTGTGCTAATACGATGTTATTGAGATTCTCATAGCTTTCATTTTCAAGTTCTTCTATCTCTGCGGCTATATTTGCTACAAAACTTGCACTTAAGATATGATTGCCAAACTCAATATCACTTGCAAAGGCTTCCCATGGGGCAACTATTAAGCCTCTTTCCTGTAAGAATAAAAACTCTCTAAATAAATCCTGTGCAAAGAGTGTAAAGCTAACAGATTGCAAAAGTTTATCTTGTGGAATGCGCTTATCATAATCTCGTATTTGACTTAAATCTGCAAAATAAAGCTTTGCAAACTGCTCGTATTCTTCTGCACCTTTTTTGCTTGATGATTGTTTGAGAATGGGTAGAAACTGCTCTTTATACCATTTATTACTTTCTGCTTTATTTGTGGCAAATGGTATGCTTGGCTGGTTTGTTTTAACTTGTGTTTTTATATCTTGTTTGGGTGGGACTTCCTTCTTAGCACAGGCACTAAAAAAGGCATATATAATACAAAATAGAATGTATAAAATAGGTTTTGGCTGTGCTAACTTCCCTATATTCATGATTTTTCATTCTTTAATCACATAAGCACATTACGCACACTTAAGCATTCTGGTATGGCTTTTAAATCATCTAATAGCTGGGTAGATACCGCACTATCAACAAGTATTAAGGCTAATGCATTTCTTTCACTAGAATCTGTTTTTCTGCCGAGTCTAAAGTCCGCGATATTTACTTTATGCTTTGCGATTGTATGTCCTATGCTGCCTATAACGCCCGGGACATCGGTATTTCGCACAAGAATCATATTGCCATTGGGCTCTAAATCCATGCCAAAACCATTAATATTATTGAATCTCACAATATGTCCATCATAGATTGTGCCGCTTACACTCATGCTTTCTTTAGCAGTATTGAGAGTAATTTTTACAAGATTCTTATAAGGTCCTGCATTATGTTTGACTTCTACACTGCTTTGCACGCCCCTTTCAGTCGCAACAAATGGGGCATTTACATAATTGATTTTATCATCAAGAGAAGGTTTCAATGCTCCAACAAGTCCAAATGTCAAAAATGCGTCTTTGTATTTCTCAAGCTCAACGCCATTAATATACACATGCAATGCACTTATTGCCCCATCAATTGCTTGTGCGGCAAAATAGGCAAGCTTTTGTGTAAGCTCAAGATATGCGATAATAGAATCTGGCATATCTTGCGTTTTTGTGGGGAGATTGAGTGCATTTGGAAAAGCTGATCCTCTTGCTGCTGAAATGGCGGCATGTGCAGCTTCTATTGCTATTTTTTCTTGACTTTCAAGCGTATTTGCTCCAATGTGTGGCGTTACATAAATATTGTCTAAATCTAAAAGTTTGTTATTTGTAGCAGGCTCAGAATCAAATACATCAAGTCCAGCCCATGCGATTTTTTTTGATTTTAATCCCTCGTAAAGATCATTCTCGTTATACAAGCCACCACGCGCACAATTGATGAGTATCACACCATCTTTCATTTTTGCGATTTCTTTACTTGTGATCATATTTGTAGTTTGCTTATTCTTTGGCGTATGGATAGTGATAATATCACAGGCTAGAATGTCATCAAAATTCGTTGTATATTCTATGCCTAAATCAAGCGCTTTATTTGGATTAATGTATGGATCATAGGCGATTACTTGCATGTCAAAGGCTTTTGCACGGATTCCAACACGGCTACCGATATTGCCAAAGCCAATCACACCAAGCTTTTTATCCTTTAACTCAATACCATACCAATCTTCTCTCTTCCATTTACGCTCGACTTTTAGCTGTGTATGTGCGCTTGGGAATCTACGAATAGCACTTAAAAGATGAGTCATTGTCAGCTCTACTGCAGCAATCGTATTTGCAGTAGGCACATTCATAACCACAACACCTCTATAAGAACACGCATCAATATCGACATTATCCACACCCACGCCAGCACGCACGATAGCTTTCAGCTTTTTAGAATCTTTATATGCAGATTCTAAAAGCTTTTCATTAACTCCAGTTGAGCTTCTAGTGATAAGCACATCAGCTTTATGTAAATGAGTGAGTAGCTCATCTTTTGGTAAATGGGCTAGATTCTCCATAGAAATATCATCTTGTGTGCTTAGAATCTTTAAACCTTCATCATGGATATGATCGCATACTATAATATGTTTTTTCATGTCATTCCTTTAAATCATTGAGATAGAATCTATTTTTTCAAACTAATCTCATACTCTATACCATAATACTTAAAATCATCTAGAACCATTTCTCGTTGCGCTTCATTTGGCATAAATAGCAACAAGTCAAGCGTATCTTTATGCTTAAAATAAGAAAAGTCGATATGCTTTTGTCGCAAAATCTCATTCAAACAAAAAAACTTGTAGTCATCAAGATTCTTGACTAGCACCTTTGTATAATCTGTCTTTAAGTCTTCATAGCGTTTGACTTCAATATTAATATCTAGCACATTTGAAGGAAACTGATAAGTAGTGGCAATTGCTTTTTCATTTGCATTGCTAATCCATACATCATCTTGTATGGTTTCCATTTTTGGGATATTTTTTATTACCTGCTTTTGTGGGATCTTGGCAACAGACTCTTCTACTTGCACATCAGCATTTTGCATTTTTTGATAAAACGCATATAAAACATAGCCACCACCAAGCACAACAATAAGTATAAGCCCAGCAATTATGCCCCTTATCATTCAAAACCCTACACACAAAGATATTATTTTTTACCGAGATTCTTAAACTTATCGCCTAATGTATCGCCTAATGTAACTTTCTCATCAGAATTATAATCATTTAATTCTTGACGCTCTTTTTTCTTTTGTAATCTACGCACAGATAATCGCACACGATTTGCCTTTCTATCAACCTGCACTAATGCTCCCTTGATAGTATCGCCCACCTTAATGCTGTCTCTAGCAATATTGCCTAAATCTTCATTGCGAATAAGTGCATCAATATTTTCATTCTCTACCTTGATAAATACGCCAAAGTCTTTAATATCAATAACCTGCCCAGAAATCTCATCATCAATAGCGTATTTTTTTGCAAACTGCTCACTAGGCGATTCTACAAGATAGCGTCTATTAAGTGAAATTTTCTCATTGGCAGTATCAATCTTATCAATTTTTACTTCAATAGAATCTCCAACCTTAAACTCATCGGCACATTTCTTAGACTTATCCCAAAATGCGTCTTCATTATGCAGTAATCCATCAACAGCACCAAGATTCACAAACGCACCAAAATTTGTAATAGTCGCAACCTTACCTTTTATCACATCGCCTACCTTATGCTCTTTTGTAAATCGCACAAAAGGCTTATCTTGCAGCTTCTTTAAACTTACTCGTAAGCGTCTATTATCAGGGTCAATCTCTATAACCTCAACATTAATCTCTTCGCCTACTTTTAAGCAATCGCTAGGTTGTTTAATGTTCTTATCCCACGACATTTCAGAGATATGCAAAAAGCCCTCAACATCATTGCCTAAATCTACAAACGCACCATAATCTTCAATATTACTTACCGTAACGCGTATAACATAGCCAACTTTAATCTCATCTTTAATCTCTTTCCATGGATCATCAAAAAGAGCGCGTATAGAAAGTGATAGCCTATTTTTCTCTTCATTATATTCAAGTGGCTTTACTTGCACTTTATCGCCGACTTTATAGTGCTTTTCAGGATTCACAGGTCCCCGATGACTAATCTCTGTAAAATGCACGAGTCCATCAACAGAACCTATCTCAACAAATAAACCAAATTTTGTAACATTTTTTACGACACCTTCATAAGCCAAACCGCTATCAAGAATCTTTTTTGCATTCTCTTTTTGTGCGGCAGTATGTGTGTCAAGATAACGCTTTCTTGAAATTACAATGGAGTTGCCATTTGGTCGTATATCAACTATACAAGCTTTTATGGGCTTTCCAACCACTTTAGAATCATCTTTATCACGGCTTAGAGCTGAATAATGCCTTGGCATGAAATACTCAACACCATTTGCAGATTCTACAATATAGCCACCTTTATTTTTCCCTCGTATTACACCCTCTACCACTTTATCTTTATAATCAGTGCCAAGAGCCTTGATCTCATTTACAACTTTTTCATACTTAATGGCTTTTTTGTAAGATACTCTAAGACCACCTTTTTTTGACACATGCACAAGAATGCTATCGCCTTGCTTAAACAAAAGATTCCCATTAGAATCTTTTATCTCATCGATACTCATGCGACCTTCTTTTTTGTCTTGCACATCAATCATAACGCTTTCATCATCAATCTTTACGATTTTTCCTTCTCTCAAAACATTATCTTCAGATTGTTCTGAACGGCTTAACATTGTTGCAAAATCTTCTCCTTCATTTGGAAACATTTCATCGATTTTTTCTGGACTAATTTTCATCGGATACCTTTTTTGAAATCTATAGATTTTGTTATTTTAGTATATTTTCAGTGAAAATGCGATAAAAATCTACAAAAAACGATTTTTTTAAAGTAGAGTTATTGCAAAGTTTTACGCAAATTTGATTTAAATATTGTTTTATGTTATTTCATAACATTCTAAATTTTGTTAATTTTATATTAGAATATAATATTTTCATATAAGGCTATATTATGATTATTATTCCAGCACGACTTGCTAGCTCAAGGTTTCCAAATAAGATTTTATGTGATATAGGCGGTGTGCCCATGTTTATTAAAAGCGCACAAAACGCACAAGCAATCGATGAAGTCGTCCTAGCCCTAGATTCCACTGAAACATACAATATCGCAAAGCAGTATAAGATAAAGGCGGTCCTAACTCACCCAGACATTCCAAATGGCAGTCTCCGTGTGCTTGAAGCTGCTAGAATCTTAGGGCTAAATGATGATTGCATGATTATAAATCTACAAGCAGATGAGCCATTTTTAGAACACCATGTGATACAAGCGTTAAAAGATTGTATGCAGCCTGACATTTTTATGGCAACTTGTGCGAAGGGCATAACGGCCGAGCAAGCACAAAATCCGAATCTAGTAAAAGTGATAACCAATCACTTACAACATGCCATATATTTCTCTCGCACAGCGATACCATTTTGCAGAGATTGCAATGAATCTATGCCTATAAATTATCTAGGGCATTTAGGCTTGTATGGATTCTTTAAAGCAACACTTGAAGAATACGCAAATTTGCCAGAAACAAAGCTAGAACACATTGAAAAGCTAGAACAACTCCGTGCAATTTACTACAACAAACCCATTAAAATTGCGCATGTAGAGAGTGAAAGCATAGGCATTGACACAGAAGAAGATTTGGAAAATGCAAGAAATAAGTATGGGTTTTAAGAAGTTTTAATAACTGATTTAATTTTCCATAGCAACATATTGTTGCTTAATATCTTAAACTTTTAAATACCGACTTTATTTAGCGTTCAAGCACTATAGAAAACTTACATAAAGTCCATATTGTTGCAATCTGCCAAATTCTAAAATTGTCATGTTGGGCTTAGTAAAATTCCGTATAAAGATTTTATCCCCTTTTAGCTCTATTTAGCCTTGAATTTGCTTTTGCTGCAAATTCTAGGGTTAAGCAAAATTACCATGGTAATGGGATTATATAACAATATGATACATACAAGGAACATGTAGTTTTATATGCCTTTAAGCAAGCATACTTTAATACACAGTGATGCTTTGCGTATCCTTTTTTAGAATACATTCAAAAATACACATAGGATTATACAAGATTCAGTGGCAGCAAAAGAGCATTATAGCATATTAAGCATTATAGGGCAACTTGTTATAAACCCTTTAATAAGGCTTTTATGTGCTCGTATGTTTATGTGTGTGTGATTAAGTGTTTTTTGTGGATTGAGAAGTTAAAAAGCGTTATTGTGTTAATAAGGGAAGCGTAAAGACCAAGCCGATGTCGTATTCCTGCAAAGTCATGCAAGAGACAACGCAGCTAAACAAGAATCTAAGAATCTATTACAACACCCTAAACTCTTCAGGGTGATCGAGTGCATAGCGGAATTTTTCCATATCTACTCTTTTATCCCAAATGCTTACAATCATACATGCAACAGCATTGCCGCATAGATTCCCAACGCTACGCATTTCACTCAAAAATTTATCAATGCCAAGTATAGCGGCAACGGTTACTGCGGGGATCAAATGCGAACCATCTGTGGTCGTTAATGCTGAAAGTGTCCCTGCAAGCACGATAAAGCCACTACCCGTAACGCCCACTGCACCTTTAGAAGATACCATTAAAATGATGATTAGCGTAATGGTCTGCTCTAGTGTCAATGGAATATCAAAGGCTTGTCCTAAGAAAATAACCGCAAGGCTTAGATAGATATTTGTCGCATCAAGGTTAAAACTATATCCAGTTGGAATCACTAAGCCTACTGAAGCCTTTTGTATCCCTGCCTTTTCAAGCTTACGCATAAGGGGTGCTAGAGCGGTTTCGCTGCTTGAGGTCGCAAAGACAACAAGCACTTCGCGGTAGATAAATCGCATGAATTTAAAGATATTCACACGCGCCATTGCCGCGATAATGCCTAGCACACCAAAGATAAACACAATTACAGCGAGTGCCATAGTTACAAGTAATAATGCCATACCACTAATTGAGCTAAAGCCAAACTTTGCAATCAAAAATGCCATCGCACCAAATGTCGCCAATGGGCTATACCAAATCAAAATTGTAAGCACTTTAAAAAATGTTTCTTGCATACTTTCAAAATACTTTAGGGCTGCTTCTTTGAAATTCTTACTTGTAAAAGATAGCGCGATAGCGATTAAAACCGCCATAACAAGCACTTGCAATGTTTTACCTTCCACAAATGGCGTGATGGGGTCATGCGGTATTGCACTCATTAGGATATTATAGAGTTCTCCACCTGCACTTTGCTGCTCTTTAGCACCCGCTTCTATATAGCCTTGCACACTTGCTGCATCAAGACTTGCAATATCAAGGTGCATGCCATGCCCGGGCTTAATAATCTCACCAAAAAAGACACCGATAATAAGGGCAAATGTGCTGACGACTTCAAAATAAATAACGGTTTTAAAGCCAAGTGAGCCAAGTGTCTTAAGATCTTCTAGTCGTATAATCCCAGTAATGATTGTAAGGAATATGATAGGACCCATGAGTAATTTTAGCCCTTTTATAAAGGGGTCAATGGTGTATTCCTTAGAATGCACTGAAAAATCATAAAAAAATTGAGTGAAAACAGAAGGGTTATCTGGACTATGAAAGCTTCCTATTGTCCCAAAAAGCACACCTAAAAACAAGCCTATAAATACCCAGAATACTAAACTTTTTGCAAGTTTTTTATTTAAAGGCTGTTTCTTTTTGTAGATTTGTGTATTGTTATTTACCATTTAGACCACCCTTTACATGTTTTTTGCATTGTTTTATAAAACCACAAAATACAGATAAAGTAAATAAAAATTATCAGCTTCTAAGCATAAATGTGTAAATAAGTGTAAAATTGTAACATATTTAATCTGTTGAAATATGCGTGATGTCAATTTATGGAATCTTATTTACTTTTATCATAAAGTCATGACAAAGAGACATAACAAATACACAAAGATTCTATAAAATTTGCTTTTCATGAAAATGCTAACAATAAGTTGAAATCAGGGGAATCTTATGCAAATAAATACATTTAAACATAATGATAAGCAAGATAGAGATTCTATGGAATCTAGCACAAACAAAATGGGTTTTATAGAATCTTATTTCTTCTATCCAAGTTTTTGGCATAAGATTCTAGCCTTTGCTTTATTGCCATTTTCATGTATATATGCCCTTATTACGCTGTATAAAAAGTGCTTTACAAAGAAAAGAAACTTTAATGTAAAGATTCTAAGTATAGGGAATCTTGTGAGTGGTGGGAGTGGTAAAACGCCTTTTTGCATTGCATTAACAAACTATCTACAAACAAAAGGATACACAGATATTTATGTGGTATTGCGGGGCTATAAGCGAAAATCTAAAGGCTTAATACAAGTAAGCAGTAATGGAGAGATATTAGTCAATGTAGCACAAAGTGGCGATGAAGCCATGCTTATTGCTACGCAGACAAAGGCTAGCGTGATAGTGAGTGAAAGCCGCATAAAAGCACTAGAATATATACAAACAAAAGATTCTAAACAAAGCATAGTGATACTAGATGATGCGTATAGGTTTAATTTTAATAAGTTTGATATTTTATTAGAGCCAAAGCTAAAGCCTTATTTTCCCTTTGTGTTGCCGAGTGGATATTATCGCTTTCCAGAATCTTTTTATACAAAATGCGACCTGCATTTAAAAGAAGATAAAGATTACAAACGAAGTGTGAGTATATCTCATGTAAAGGATTCTATACAAGATTCTAGCACAGAAACTACATATATCCTAGCCACTGCAATAGCAAATCCTAGTCGCCTAAAGCCCTATTTGCCAGACAACATTATATATGAATATTACTTAGCAGATCACGCCGAATTTGATTTAAACACCTTAAAAGCACTTTTAGAAAAATATGAAGCAACACATATTTTAATGACACAAAAAGACTATGTAAAATGTCTAGATTTTAATCTACCTTTTGCCTTACTTATGCTTGATATAAAGATAGAATCTAGTGCTTTAAAAAGTATAGAATCTTTTCTTAACACAGAATCTTTTTTTGCAAAGCAAGGCTAGAATCTAAAAAATGGCGTTGTTTATCAAGTATTAGCTATAATTAAGGCTTTGTAATTGCGAGTTTGCTTAAAGATAAAAGGCGAAATATGATTTTAGAGCATGAGATTCCAGAAGGCAGTAAGCTTCATTTTGGGCTATCAGCAGCACTTAAAAGAAAGGTTGAGAATCTAAGTGTGAATCTTTTTTATAAGCATGGTTTTGAAGAGATTGTAAGCCCTACTTTTGTTTATCAAGAACACCAAAAAAGCTTTTTAAACAGAGATGTAATCCAGCTAAGCAGTGAGAAAAATCATCAAATAGCAATGCGGAATGATAGCACCATTGATGTCGTGCGGATTATCACAAAGCGGCTTGGTCGTAGCACTACGCAGAAAAAGTGGTTTTATATCCAGCCTGTGTTTAGCTATCCTACGATAGAGCATAATCAAATCGGAGTAGAATGCCTTGATGAGAGTGAATATCTAAAGATTCTAGAGCTTGGTATCTGTATCTTTAAAGAGCTAGGTATTAAGCCGCTTTTACAAATCACAAATGCAAGTATTGCAAAGCTTTGTGCGGAGAATACAGAGTTAGAGTATAAGGACTTTGCGACATTAAATATTGAGAGATTACAAAGTATTGGCTTCCTTGCAAAGCTTTTGCAAGTCAATGATGTAGCAAGCTTGAAAGAATTTCTAGCAATATGTCCTAGCTTCTTACGCATTGAGATAGAAAGGCTTTTAGAGCTATGTTCATCAAGCTATGAGAATCTTATATGCGCCCCGCTTTTGCCTGTGCCGGTTGAGTATTATGATGATTTATTTTTCCGCATGGTGCTTCAAAATTTCACATTTTTATCTGGAGGTATATCCTGCATTGATGAAGTAAAAAGCTGTGGTTTTGGAATCTATACAGATAATGTAGTGCATTATCTATTAAAGCAAAATAAAAAGGATATATAATGGCAGATGTTGTTGTCGGTGTGCAATGGGGCGATGAGGGTAAAGGCAAGGTTGTTGATAGATTCGCAAAAGATTATGACTATGTAGTAAGGTATCAAGGCGGACATAATGCGGGGCATACAATCGTAGTAAATGGTGTAAAATACGCCCTGCACTTAGTCCCAAGTGGTATCTTATATCCGCAATGTAAAAACATTATCGCTAATGGCGTAGTGATTGATTTAAATGCGTTATTACAAGAGTTAAAAGAGTTAAATAAGGCATTAAATCCACAAGCAAGTGATAATATAAGGCTTTTAGAAAATAGGCTTTTTATCTCACATAAAGCACATGTGATACTGCCCTATCATGTTATGCTTGATAACTTAGGCGAGAATAAACGCACAAAAACTATTGGCACAACGGGTAAAGGCATAGGACCTACTTATGCCGATAAAATCGCAAGGAATGGCATACAAATAGGCGATTTGCTTTGTGAAGAAAAGTTACGAGTAAAACTGCAAGCAAATTTTGAAAATCTAGCACATTTAAACCTTAACTTAGATTTAGAATCTTTAGTAAAAGAGCTATTAGACTATGCAAAAATCTTTGCTCCATTCATCACAGATACTACAAAATTGCTTTGGGATTCCATCAAACAGAATAAAAAAATCATGCTAGAAGGCGCACAAGGCAGTATGCTAGATATAGACCATGGTACATACCCATTTGTAACAAGCTCAAACACAAGCATTGCAGGCTGTCTCTCTGGCACAGGCTTAAACACAAGGGATATAGATGAGGTAATAGGCATCACAAAGGCGTATTGCACAAGAGTTGGCAATGGTGCTTTTCCAACGGAATTACTTGATGAAACAGGCAAGCTATTAAGAGAAAAGGGCTTTGAGTTTGGCACGACAACAGGCAGAGAGAGACGATGCGGCTGGCTTGACTTAGTAGCGATTAAATACGCTGTAAGGCTTAATGGTTGCACGAAACTTGCGTTGATGAAAATCGATGTGCTTGATGGCTTTTCATCAGTGAAAGTGTGCATTGGCTATGAATACAAGAGCGAAACTATTGATTATGTGCCTTATGACTTAGATGTAAAACCTATTTATAAAAGCTTTAAAGGTTGGGATAAAACAGCTGGATTAAGAGACTTTGATAGCTTACCTAAGGAAGCAAAGGAATATATCGCTTTTATAGAATCTTTTGTAGATTGCAAAGTAGGCTTTATCTCTACAAGCCCAGAGAGAGATGATTTGATTGTGTGTGAATAGTTTATAATTGTATAATAGTTGCATAAATAAATCGTTTTTAGCATAAAATCAAAAAATATTTATATTTATTAATAATTTTTTGATACAATCAAAGTTTTTAATCTTAAAAGAAAGTGGGTGATAACATGCCGGGAATTAAAGTAAAAGAAGTCGAAACTTTTGATGAAGCATACAGAAGATTCAAAAAACAAGCTGATAGAAATCTTATCGTAACAGAATGCCGCTCAAGAAGATTCTTTGAATCTGCAACAGAGCAACGCAAAAAACGCAAAATCAACGCTAAGAAAAAAATGTTAAAGCGACTTTATATGTTAAGACGCTATGAATCTCGTCTGTAATGGACCTTGAGATAATTTTTAGCTAACTTCTTATATATTTGGGATGTGGTTTTGTTACCATTGCAAGATTTCTTCCCCTAGTTTTTCTCTAGATTCTAGGCTGGGATTTGTGCATCTCAAATACTCTCTTTGTAGATTCTGTATTTATATTGCCTTTCATTTCTTACATGCACCAATAGTTGTGGCATAAACTGATAATATTGTTTTATGGCGCGAAGATTCGGTTGCAACTCCATTTAGTGCATAGTGCAGTGTCTCATAATATTGCATTCGTATTTATTTTATTGCAAACAAATATAACATTTTACATAATCTTATCAAGGCATTCTCTGCCTTATGTTTGAGTTATATGCAGCTTAAACTATAATTAATCTACTTTTACAACTTTTATCTCTTGTTCTGTTTTGTAAATCCAAATCACATATCATTTAGAAAATGATATTGTAGAAATTCCAAAGTTTTTACATGACTTGGGACTTCCAGTGGAGTTTCGAGTAAAATGGACTGATTTGCGTTTTGGCTATTATGATTTTGTTTTGTTTGTAAGATTTTTATAATTGTTGGCAACTAATATATAGCTATGTGTCTATAGGCTACACCAATATATCTTCCGCATTTTAAAACAAGTAGGAATAAGAATCTGCGATTTCTAGGTTTCGCAAAAGCCTTTCTTTTTTGCATCATGGAATAAATATTGCAAAAATGGGAATCTAAATCCCCTGCTAAATTTAATCAAAGAATTATGTATAGTAAATGTATTAAATGTTAAACAAAAATAAGTAAAAACAGAAAAATAAAGTTAGCCCATTTTACCTATTACCCACAAAAACACTATATAGCATGTTTAATAATATGCTTCTCCTGATATTGGGGTATTTGTCTGCTTACCTTTTATTCTACTTGGGCTTGATGGAGATATAGATTCTGTAAAAAATACACGCAATTCTGAAAAACGGGGGAGAGGGTCTCATAACCCCTATATTAAGTTTATCTAATATGACGCAACAAAAATCGTAGTGACAATTTATACCCATGTCGCAAAAACACTTTTACAATATTTTATTAATGCTCCTCAATTGGCACAAGTCGGCTTTCCATATTTTGTTCTGTTTCATAAGCAGCAATTATTTCTCGCACCCTCTCGCCCTCAATCACTTCTTTTTCAAGTAGCTCTTGTGCCATAGTCTCAATAGCACCGCGATAATCGCGTAAAGTTTGTTTGACATGTGTGTAATGCTCTTCTAGCTTTGTTTGGATAAAGGTATCCATTTTTTGTGCGGTTTCGTTGCTATATTCTCTTGAGTTACCACCGCCACCGCCAAGGAATCTATTTCTAGCAGTAAAGTCTTCAAGCACCATAAGCCCAGAAACATCAGTCATACCATAATATACCGCCATGTTTTTAAGAATGCCTGTCGCACGGCGTAAATCATCAGAAGCACCATTTGATATTTCTTCTAAAAAGACTTCTTCAGCGCCCCTACCACCAAGCAATACATCAATGGTTGCTAACATTTCATGCTTTTGTTCTAAATGGCGATTTTCTTCAGGTGTGTGTAGCGTATAGCCCAACGCACCCATGCCACGCGGGATAATAGAGACTTTATTTACCCTATGTGCCCCTTTTGTAACCTCACCCATTAAAGCATGTCCGCTTTCATGATAAGCGACTATCTTTTTCTCTTTTGGTGAAAGTCTGCGGGATTTCTTCTCTAAGCCTATCATAGTTCGTTCCATCGCTTCTTTGAAATGCTTTTGTGAGACTTCTTTTTTATTCTCTCTACCTGCAAGTAATGCTGCTTCATTAATAATATTTGCCAAATCAGCACCTGCTAAACCAGCTGTAAATTTCGCGATTTCATTTAAATCCACATCTCTACTTAATTTCACACCTTTAATATGCACTTTTAGAATCTCAATACGCCCTTTAAAGTCCGGTGCATCAACTAATACTTGTCTATCAAATCTGCCCGGTCTAAGAAGTGCTGGATCAAGAATCTCAGGTCTATTTGTAGCAGCCAAAACAATAACAGGTGCATTACTACCAAATCCATCCATTTCTGCTAAAAGCTGATTTAGTGTCTGCTCTCTTTCATCATTTCCACCGACAACAGAACCAGCAGCACGGCTTTTTCCTATCGCATCAATCTCATCGATAAAGATAATACTTGGGGCTTCCTTTTTTGCCTTTTCAAATAAATCACGCACACGACTTGCACCAAGCCCCACAAACATTTCAATAAAGCTACTACCACTCATTGAGAAAAAGGGGACATTCGCTTCCCCTGCGACAGCCTTTGCAAGTAAGGTTTTACCAGTCCCCGGAGGTCCTACAAGCAATACACCCTTTGGAATCTTCGCACCAACCGCTGCATATCTATCAGGGTATTTTAAGAAATCCACGACTTCTACAACCTCTTCTTTTGCTTCCTTGTTACCTGCCATATCATCAAATCGCACATTTGGTCGTTCTGCATTAATCAGCTTATTTGCATTGCCTAACCCAAACATACCGCCACCCATATTGCGTTGTATGCGACTTGTTAAAAGCATCCAAAGTCCTATGAAAATAAACATAGGGAGTAGCCAACCGATTAAATCTGTAAAAAAGTTTTGCTCACTAAATCCGCTATAGCTTACCTTATGTTCGTCTAAAAGCGGCACAAGCGTTGTATCTTGCACTTTTTTTGTTGTGTAATAGATAGTGGGATTGATAGTTTTACTCACACCTTTTACCATCGTTTGACCGATAGATACACTCTGAATCTGCCCGCTTTTAATAAGCTGCTTAAACTCTGAATATTCAATCGTTTGGCTAATGCTATTGCCACCTAATCTACCAAAAATACTAGAATCATCAGTAGAAAAAGACTTATATAAAATGATTGATACAATTCCAAGAATAATAAAAATAAAAACAGGATTTTTTGATATTGGCGGTTTGCCATTGTTTGAATCATTATTTGCCATTTTTTCCTCTTTTAAAAATACAAAATTACGCAATTATATTATTTTTTTATAAACTTGAAACATAACCATTCATCAATTTGCTTTTTTTCTAGTAGGGTTAGCTCTTTAAAACTTTCAAGTATTTTTGCTTCATGCTCTTGTAAAATGCCAGATAAAATCAAGATTCCATCTTGTTTGAGATAAAATATTAAATCTTTTTTAAGCAGTAAAAGCACAGAGCTAACAATATTTGCACATATTACATCATAGCTTTTTGGCACTTCAAATTGCTTTAAACTCTGTAAGCTACCCTGCCATACTTCTTTGTATGAAAGGTTGTTTGTCGCAAAGTTTTTCTTACTTTGATTGCAAGCTTCTATGTCTGTATCACACGCATATATATTTGCATGCAGTTTTGCGGCAACAAGGGATAAAATGCCACTGCCACAACCTACATCAAGTATATTTTTATCTCTTAACTCCATCTCGCTAAGCAAGTCAATACACATAGCTGTTGTCGCATGGTGTCCGCTCCCAAAGCTAAGTGATGGGTCAATGATTAGATTCTCATAATCCCTATTTTCTTCATGCCAACTTGGGCGGATATAGAATCTAGCGCATATAACAGGTTTTATACTTTGCTTGTATTCTGTAATCCAGTCTTTATTTTGACATAAGAAAATATTTGCATTGATTGTAATTTGTGGAATCTTGGGGGTATATTTTGGGCTATTTTTACAAAAAAGTAAATGCTTTGTTTTTGCTCTTTTTAGTTTTTTATTTGCATGGGCTATAAGTTTCTTATTAAGAAAATCGCCTTTTTTCTCTTTTAAATTCCTTTGGGCTAGTATCTCTTTGGCTATAAAAGGCGTGTAAGAAGATTGTTTAAAATCATAATGGCATGAATGCAGATTCTGTGTTTCTCTCTGTGTTTTCATGATCTTTTTAGATGAAATAAGTGGTAGGCTATAAAGCATTATCTCATCTGTGTTTATATCAAAACTTTTTGCTATCTCTTGTATTTTTATATGTATTTCTTGCAAAATAGATTCTATCTCACTTTGAGATTTATCTGTCCGCCAGATAAGCTTTTGTCCTTTAGAATCTAGTGATAGCATATTACTATCAAGCTGTTTTCCTTTTATTGTGTATGGCAATAGCTGATTATCATTCATTGGAATCCTTTTTCTAGTCTTTAAAATGGGTAGTCAATGCGAAATTATAACAAAACAAAGCATGGATATAAATTTACACTACAAAGCAAAAACCTATAAAAATACATTATAATTACGCAATTTATACAAGCGAGAACACAATGACAAATAAGCGTTATACAGATTCTGAAATATTAGATCTCATGCAAAATGCTTCTCTCAAAGAGTTAGGCAAAATGGCGTATGAAACTAAGAAGGCATTACACCCTGATAATATCACTTCATTTATCGTAGATAGGAATATTAACTATACAAATATTTGCTGGGTGGATTGTAAATTTTGTGCGTTTAAGAGAAAGTTGGGGCAAGAGGGGGAATATATCTTAAGCTTTGATGAGATAGATTCTAAGATTGATGAGCTTTTAGCTATTGGTGGCACACAGATTCTATTTCAAGGTGGGGTGCATCCTAAGCTAAAGATTGATTATTATGAGAATCTTGTAAAACACATTGCTGAAAAATATCCAAGCATTACGATACATGGATTTTCGGCGATTGAGATTAACTATATCGCAAAAATCTCAAAGCTAACAATACATGAAGTTTTAGTGCGTTTGCAAAAGGCTGGACTCTCTTCAATCCCGGGTGCTGGGGCAGAAATCCTTAGTGATTCTGTGCGTGATATTATCGCTCCTAAAAAACTTAGTGCTGATGAGTGGATCATGGTGCATAGAGAAGCACATAAAATTGATATGAAAACTACTGCTACAATGATGTTTGGGAGTATCGAAAAAGATGAAGATATTATAGAGCATTGGCGTAGAGTAAGGGATTTACAAGATGAGTTTGGTGGCTTTAGAGCGTTTATCTTATGGAGTTTTCAACCTTTAAATACGCCGCTTAGTGCTGAGTTTCCGCATTTACAAAAGGCGAGTTCAAATAGGTATTTGCGACTTTTAGCATGTAGCAGATTATACCTTGATAATATTGCAAATATCCAAAGCAGCTGGGTAACGCAAGGAAGTCATATAGGGCAGTTAGCCCTTTTATTTGGTGCAAATGATCTAGGTAGCACTATGATGGAAGAAAATGTCGTCTCATCAGCTGGGGCATGCTACTCTATGAGTAAAAATGAGATGATTAAGCTTATACAAGATATTGGCGAAATCCCTGCTAAACGAAACACAGCGTATGAAATGCTTGAGGTTTATTGAGTAATTGATTCTGAGATGTTTGATAGGCATTAGAATCTAAATTCTCAATACCTTGTATAAGTGAGCGCAGGGATTCTTGTGTATTTTAAAAGAGTTTGGATTCTACACCTTTATGGGTGGGTGCAGGGTTAAGGGTGCATTTTAGATTTAAAATCAATCCACCTCTTTTAACAGAACTGCATAAGCTTCAGAAATCTTTCGTAAATCCTGCCCGCCGCTTTCATTATATGGTTTGCCTAGATTTTTTGGATCAATTACATTTTGCCTTTTTTGTTTGAAAAAGTCGTTGTATTTAGAATCCAGCTCTTCTTTTGTGAAGCCATCATTAAGCCCAAAAAGATTCATTGCCTCTTCTTTTGTAAGCGGCACATACTCTTCATTCAAGGCTTTAAAGCTATCATACAGATGATTAAAGTCAGCGTTGTCGATCTCTAAAATCGCAGCAACATTGATGATAGAATCTTCTTCTTCTTGTGAGAAATTCCCATCAGCATAAGCTAATGCAAACATAAACTCCACTATTTTTACTCTCTTTTTATACTGCCCAATTGTCTCGCTTGCAAAGAGTTCTGCTAACTCTTGTATATCATCATTTCTAGATTCCTTATAGATTTCTAAATACAACTCACTTGGCTGGTCAGAATCTTTTGCCATATCATCAATAATGCCCTTTACAAGTCTCTCTTCTAACATACAGCTCTTGTCATCAGCAAAGCTTAATCGCCCTAAAATACTCACAATAATGCCATATTCTGTGCGTTTTAGTTTTTCTTTTGGGCTAAGTATTGGACGCTCTTCTACATAGTCTTGCTGTCTTTGCGGCTGCAAAGTATCTCTATCTGTTGGGACGATTGGATTGCTAAGATAGCCTTGAAAGGTCTTATAAAGGTAGAATATAATCCCCGCAGCGATTAAAAATAATACTAATTCCATTTGGTTTCCTTATATGAAAATATCTAGAGTTTTAACTTCTTTTTTAACTCTTGCTTACGCATTTCTTCAGCTTCAAGTGCTTGTTTTTTGAGTAGCTTTTTCTCTTCATTTTGTTTTTCTGCTAGAATGCGTTTTTTCTCCCTTGCCTCTTGAATCTTATGGCGATATTCATCTCTTTCTTTTGGGTCTTGATAGCTAATTGGCTTGATAAATGAAGCAAGTAATATCATAGCTGCTAGAATCCCAGCAATTGGTGCTTGTTCCGGTCCATTTAAATGATACCATGCCATGCCGACAAAACAAGCAAAAAAAATCTTTAAAATGACTGCCATACTCTTAAAAATCTCCGCAATAAATAGTGCTATGAAGCATTTTTGGAAGCCTTATTGTGCTGCATAAAATCTGGATTTATTTTGTGTGTTTCAAACCCTGCTTCATCTGCCTTACCAAAGCAAACTAGCAATATCTGTGCCATATTGAGACTTGCTATGCTGATAGGATCTCTCTTGCAATATTTCGTGCATAAATCCTGCTTATTATCAAACATATCAAAGGTAGAATCTGCAAATACACATAAGAAATCCACCCCTAAATCAATCCCTTCATACAAAAGATCCCCGCTTTTTTGATACGCCTTTTCAGAATCAATATGTGCTAAATGTGTGAAGGATTGCAGGCTAAAGGGCTTACTAAGATAGGTTAAACCCAGAATCTTGCATAACTTTTCTATATGTTTATACTCGCCCTGCATATTACAATCTGCATGCCTGCTACCATAAAAGGCACAAGAGCTAAAGCCTTTTGTGGTATTATTCGGTGAGATATGCGGTAAATTTCTCTCATTTTTACCAAAGCTATATTTTATAGACTGCTCTATCTCTGTCATATAGTTAGCAAGTATTGCTGGAAAATAGGCAATGTGATTCTGTAATATATCTATATCAAGGATAATGCTTTGACTTTGCAATTCAGCTATAACAAAATCCCTTAAAGACTGATTATTTCGTAACAAATCAAGTGTAAAAATGAGATTGGCATAAGAATCTTCTTCTAAGGCTAATAGCTTTTTCTCTTCAAGACTAGCAAGGGCGATATTATACACATTTGCGAATATAAACTGCTCTAATGCACCTATTCTGCCAAAATATCCGCCATGTGCCTTAAAGCTTTTATTAGCATCCAGCGTTGTATAAGGTATATTTAAGTGCTTTAAAACCTGCTGTGTCGCAATGCTAAATGGGCTATTTTTTAAGCAATCATATATGAGATACATAAAGATCCTTTATTAATATGTATTAGCATGTAAAATGCTTTGAATAAATGGCGTAAAACTCTCTGCGGCGTTGTAATCGGCTATGCGATTTTTACATGTAAATTGATATTGTGAGTTAATGTAAGATCCAAACCCTAGCCATTCTTTATCCTTACATGTAGGTGAAATCAAAGCACTTTGTAAAGATTCTATCTGCGTATCTATCGCCCTATTATGCGGTAGCATAAAATTTGCAGTGCTAACATGCCAGAAAATGCCACTCTCCCTGCAAGAAATAAAACGCAATAACTTCTCTTTATACAATGGATAACGCAAACACAGCCATTTAATATACAATAAAAAGCCATCGCCACAATATGAGTCATCATAAGTTGGCACGATAAAGTTTATAAGTAGGTATTTTTTTAACTCTTCTCTATCACTTGGTGCGATAAAATCCATTGCATAAAAAAAGTCATTATACCTTGCAAACGCCTTGTCCAAATCAAGCAACAAATCCTTCTTTGCATATCGCTTGTTTAAAGGCTCAATCTCTAAACAACAACCAAGCTTTTCTACAATCTCTTTTACCCCAAGATTCCCAAACACTGCATAACCATTGATCCTGCAATGTATAAATTGCAGATCTATACCAAACTCTTGATACCCAAAGTTTTTAGAATCTACCGCTTGAAAAATGTCTTTTAGCGTATCGTTTGCCTTATAATGCACCTCTTGTCTTACAAAGCCGTTTTGAAAATCTATGCGTGAATCAAATGAAAATATGCTTAAATACAGTTTGCCCATATAATTCCTTTATCTTGCCCTTATCTTGTGTGCTGATAAAACCCATTTATAATACCAAAACAATACTTAGTGATAAAGGTAGAATCTTACCTTTATTTCTTATCTTTTTCAAGCAAAACATTTAAAGTTTTTAAACTTTAAGGCAGAGTTGCGAAAATATTACCATGAATCAAGCCTTCATTCTAAAAGCCCTGTTCTCTGTCCCTACCAAGACTTCAACCCCAAATCCTACCACAACAACCCATCATATATGATTGAAAAGAATTTCATCATAGAATCTAAACATAACTGCTTATTGCAATGGAAACAATTCAAAACACACAAGCTTTTATTTTCTTCTCCGTGATATTTTACACAATGCTAGAATCTAGCCTATATAATCACACCGCCACCAAGCACAATATCATCTTTATAAATCACTAAAGCCTGTCCTTTTGCTACGCCATATACAGGCTCTTTTAATGTCGCTATGATTTTATCATCTTGTATAGTAATAGTCGCATTGCTTGGTGTGCTACGATAACGCACTTTTGCTTTATATTCACCATTTATAAACTCATTTGGCAGGGATTTATTGAGTGCGGTTACACAAAAAGTCTCTAACTCTTCTTTTTTGCCAACAACGATTTCATTATCTTTTGGATTAATCTTTAGCACAAAATGCGGCTCATGCGCGCCCTTGACACTAAAACCTTTTCGTTTTCCAATAGTGTATTGCATGTAGCCCTTATGTTCGCCAACGATGTTTCCCTGCGTATCACGCACAACACCTTTGTTTTCCACGCTGACATGCTTCTTTAAAATATCAATATAATCTGTCTCAACAAAGCAAATCTCTTGCGACTCTTTATAAGATTCTAAATCTCCAAGTATTGGCAAAGCCGCAAACGCCTTAGGTTTTACCTCTTCTTTTAGCATATCGCCAAGCGGGAAAATAAGGCGATTAATCGCATCTTGACTAATGGCGTATAAAAAGTAGCTTTGATCCTTGCTCTTATCCCTTGCCTCTTGTATCCGCTTTATGCCATCTATGCTTATAATGCGTGCATAATGCCCCGTTGCGATATACTCACAGCCATAGCCAAGTGCCGCATTTAAGGCTAGTCCAAATTTCATTAGTGGATTACATAACGCACAAGGATTAGGCGTCTCACCGCGTTTATAAGATTCTATAAACTCATTATAAACGGCTTTTTTAAACTCTTCTTTTGCTTCTATAATCTTAAATTCTAAGCCCAAAAACTCACATACTTTCTCGCAGTTTCTAATAAAAACTGCATGTTTTTCTTCTTTATCATGAAGTTTGAGATAGATTCCCAAAACTTCATAGCCTTGCTGTTGCAATAAATAGGCAGAATATGAACTATCGACACCACCACTCATTAATAATGCAACTTTTTTCTTATTTTGTTCCATAAAATATAACCTTAATATAATTTAGTGTAAGAAATGTATTCTATCGTATAAAATTGAATAGCATGTAATGCAATGGGTTTAGATTCTGACAATATTAGAATTTACACCCATTCAAATCAATTACTCATGCGTTCTAATGTATTTATATAGCACATGGATTTCAGAATCTGTTAAGTAGTATTTTGGCATAACCGCATGTGTTTTACGCAAGGCTTCTGTAAATCTTTGCAAGTCAAGTCCTGTAATATCTGGTGCTTCAATCTCTATTTCTTTACCCCTATGCGTGTAGCTTACAAGCTGTTTGCCCTTGCCATATTCGCCATGACATTTTTTACAGCTAATGCCTCGTGGTTCTTGATACAGATATTTGCCATACTCTTCTTCTGTCATAAATTGCTCATTTATTATAGAATCTTTTGTATCAGCTTCTTGATCGAAAGCATATATATATTGAAAACACACAATACATAGCATAAAAGCACAACAATATCTTATCATTTCTCACTCCATAGCTTAAAAAAGGTGTTATTGTAACAAATTATTGTTATGCAATATCACTTCTGCCATTTTTTAATATTGACTTAAAAAAGTTTGTAAAAAAGATTCTATATTTTTTTGCAGCGTTTTTAAATCGCTTGTGTTTTCAATGACAAAATCGCTTTTACTTCGCTTTATCTCAATATCAATTTGTGAATCCACTCTTTTTATCGCATCTTCAAGGCTTAGATTGTTTCTGGCTTGTATGCGTTGTATTTGCATATCCCTTGTGGCATATACACAGATAACAAATCGCTTTTTATACTCATATTTGCTTTCAAAATAAAGGGGAATATCTATGAAGTATGGGCTTTTCTTTGCCTCCAATATTTCGCATTCCTGCATAATAAGCTGATGAATGAGTGGGTGAAGTATAGATTCTAACTTCGCTTTTTTCTCAGCATTGTTAAATACTATATTGCCTAATTTTTCACGACTAATTATTATTGCTTTAGTATTAGATTCTAAATTGTGTTTTTTGTCATGTTGGTCGTTTAGAAGAGGTGGAATATCTTTATCTAAAATTGTTGCGGAGTTTAGAACATTGTCATCTTGAAGTTCAAGCAAAAAATTTGCTTTAGATTCTATACTAGATACTTTGCCTAAAGGCTTAGCACGATAAGTTATCTCAGAATCAAGATTCTTTTGAGTTTCTAAACAAGCTTTGCCTTTACTCTCTAAATCTGTGCTAGATATTTCCCCTTCGCTTTGCTTAAGGTTGATATGACAATTTTTAGATTCCTTGCTCTCTGCTACTTGAGCAGTAGCAGATTGTATTGAATCTATGAAATCCAACTCCCTTTCATTTTCCAAATACGCTTCATTTTGAGATGAGGTCAAACTAGTGGCTTTAGAATCTATGCTAGATATTTGCTTACGCATAGCATAGCAATCACTAGATTCTAAAATCTCATCACCAAATGCCGCCACAACGCTACTTTTAGCTGCCTCCAATGCTTTTCGTGCGATTATATCCGCATCAATAATCTTAAATCCGTGCAATGCTAAAAGCCTTGCGGTTGTGCTTTTCCCACAACCTATACCGCCTGTAAGTATATTTGCGTAATACATTGTTGTCCTTTTTTAGATTCTGTATTGGATATTGGCTTCAAGCTTGTATAGCAAGAATTTCCGTTGAAATCCATAAATTAGATTTCAGGCAAACCGCGTAAGTATTGCTTTCTAAAGCAATAAAGAATCTTTTAGATAATATCTGTTGTTAGAATTTAAGAGATTAATCCATTTAGAATCCTTAAATGCTATTTTACACCATAAGATTCTAAGTTTCATTTATTTTTCACATATATCATACCAGTAAGCACTGCCAACACGATATTGATTTATCCCAAAAGTCAAAAAATCACAGAAAAATGATAAAATAGGCGGTATTTGTTTTGTATTTTGCCATATTGAAAGAGGAAGCATGGATAATAGGATATTTTTAAAGAGTGAAAAAGGGTATTTTGGAGAGGGCGATTTTAGGTTTGGTGGGTGCTTTATCCCCGAGATATTGTATCCAGCACTAAATGATTTACAAAAAGCATATAAACAGATATTCCAAACAAAAGGCTTTCAAAAAGAGTTAAAACGACTTCTAAAAACATTTGTTGGCAGACCAACACCCCTTATCTATGCAAAAAACGCTTCCGAAATACTTGGGAATGAAATCTATCTCAAGTTTGAGGGTTTGGCAAATACAGGCGCACATAAGATAAATAACGCCCTAGCCCAAGTTCTACTTGCAAAGCGAATGAAAAAAACACATATTATCGCAGAAACGGGTGCAGGGCAGCATGGTGTAGCGGTGGCTAGTGTATGTGCCTTTTTAAAGATGCCTTGCACGATTTTCATGGGTGCGACAGATATACAAAGACAGCGACCAAATGTATTTATAATGGAGCAGTTTGGTGCAGAAGTGGTGGCAGTAGAGAGTGGCACAAAGACACTAAAAGACGCGGTAAATGAAGCCTTGCGTCAATGGAGTAAAGTCCCACATGAATATTTTTATGTCTTAGGCAGTGCGCTTGGTCCTTATCCTTACCCTGATATTGTGAGAGATTCTCAATCTATCATTGGCAAAGAGATAAAAAAGCAAATAAAAAAAGCTTTAAGCAAGTATTTAAACACATTTCTGCCAGATTATGTTGTCGCATGTGTTGGTGGTGGTAGTAACTCTATGGGGGCATTTAGTGCATTTTTAGAAGATATGGAAGTAAAGCTTGTAGGGGTAGAAGCTGGGGGCGATGACTTTAAAGCAAATAAACATGCCATGCGACTTGCTGAAAATAGTGGGGCAAGTATCGGTATAGCACATGGCTATCGCTCCTATTTTTTGCAAGATAAACATGGGCAGATTTCAAATACGCATTCTATTAGTGCGGGGCTAGATTATGCTGGGGTTGGACCTCAACTCGCACACTTAAAGCATATTGGACGCGTGGAGTTTATGGCTGCTAGTGATGATTCTGCCTTGGAGGCATTGCAGTTTTTTGCGAGACATGAGGGGATTTTGCCTGCATTAGAATCAAGTCATGCTTTAGCTGGTGTGCTTGAGATCGCAAAGAAAGAGAAAAATAAGATTATAGTAGTAAATGTGAGTGGTAGGGGCGATAAGGATATTTTTATCACGGCAAAGGCTTTATGCACGAATGCGTGGAGAGACTTTTTAGAATCTGAATTGCAAAGTGTGGAAAAACTATTAAAACAGAAAAATAAACCAAAAGAAGTAGTGGTCCAAGAAGAAAAAGATGAAGAAGAATCAAAGCAAAGGCAAAATGAGCTAAAACTTGCCTTGCAAGATATAAGCCACGAGGATATGAGCTTTTTCGATTCTACCAATACAGAAAATGATGACACAAAAGCACAAGACACACAGCATTTAACAAGCGCGCAAGTGGATTCTACAATACAAATGAAAGACGATAAATCTTTACACAAGCTAGACACGCAGGATTTATCATCAATGACTTTGGATTCTATAAGTGAGCAGAGCTTAGAAAAGCTAGATTCTATGCTTTCTAATCAGGGCGTGGAATCTAGGGCAGATAGTGAGAATCTAGAATCTAAAGCGGCTTGTCATACTTCGCTTAACACGCAAAATGATAAGACATTGGATTCCACAGATTCAACAGAATCTGCCACTACAGAAGCCATAGAAAATCTAGAATCTACAAATTGTCATATTAACCTTGAGCAAAGCGAAAAGGAAATATCTAGTATAGATTTAGAGAGTGAGAGCAAAGAATTTTTAGAAAATGATGAAAATCTAGAATCTAATCTCACTAACACAATAGATAATACAGAGATAAACGACACAGAAACAATACAAGATATTTTAAAACAAAGTGAGACGGAACAAGAAAATAATAATCTTCAAACAGAAAGCATAGAGGACAATTTGCAAGATTCTCAAGATTCTATAGAATCTAGCGAGATAGAAAATGTAGCAGATTTAATAGATACAGATTCTCTAAACTTAAATGAAAGCGATATGGAATCTTCACATAAAGAGCCGCTGCATTTTTTAACCACAGATTCTAATATAGAAACTGATCTTTTAGAAATCACGCCATCTAGCAAGGACACACAAGAAGCACATATGCAAGCATTGCGTTTTTTACAAGGGAATGACTTGCAAGATAGCGACACACAAGATAATGATGACTTACAAGATGAGAGCGATTTGCAACTTGATATAATAAGTCAAATAGACACAGAACAAGAAATAATATCTAAAGAAGATTCTATAAATCCCATAAGTGAATTTTCACAAGAAACAAGCGACAACACAGAATCTTTAGAATCTAGTGAAATAAGCAATGAAGCAGAGATTTTATCACAAGATACAGAAGCAAATTTGCAAGGTTTAATAGAGACTGATGACACAGATTCCTTAGAAATGCCCACAAATGCAAATATATCACAAGATACAGATATATCATTAGAATCTTTGTTGAATGAAGATTCTAATATAGCCCCAAATGATGATACGCAGAATCTCCAAGATGATGTAGAACAAGAAAATATAGATTCTAAAAATAGCATGGATTCAAGCGAAGAGTTAGCCCAGCAGCTTTTGCTTGACCTACAAGCTATGCACGAGAGCGCCCCAGAAGCTTTGGAAGATTTACAACATTTATCAACACAATATAGGCAAGAAGATTCTACTGATGAATTAACACAAGAACCAGCAGAAACAGATACGACAAATGATGAATTAGGGCTTAATGATATAGAAAATATAGAATCTAGCACAATAGAGAAATGCAAAAATGCAACTGAGACAAGCGATACACAAGAAAGCATTCTTAATACAGATATAACAGATAATATGCAAGAAGATGAGCTAGAATTAGCCAAAGACATATCACTAGACAATGTATCAACAGAAAATACGCAACAAATAGATACTCACGAATCGCCCATAAATATAAATGCCTTTGATGAAATGCTGGGTTTAGAAAATCTAGATTCTACAAATGAGACAACACAAGATTCTGGCATTTTAGATTCTTTGCTTAACGCAGAAATGATATCGCAAGATGATTTAAATATAGACTTAATGACTAGCGAAGATTCTGTTAGCCCACTCATGCAAACCAATGATTTAGACTTAGATTCTAATGAAACAAATGGGGCAGATGATATACAAGCTAATTTTGATTTAGAAGAATCAAATCTGCAGATAGACACTTTTGCACAAGATTCTACACAAGACAATTCAGTTGAATTAGACGAACATAAAGAATCCACACAAGAACATGTAAAGATACAAGATTCTATGACAGATGAAAATATAACTACAGATACGCTAGAATCTAACCCATTTCATTCTACCCAAGATGATGATATGGCTTCATTAACGCAAACTGATGATCTATTAGATGATATGGATTCTACGCATGATGACTTAGAGAGTTTAGAGCAAGAAATAGAAAATGAGTTAGCAGGTATTTTTGCAGATACCATTGAAGACATAGATGACACAAAGCAATCAAATGAAAATAATGCAAGTATAGATTCTAACAATGAAGTTAATATAAGTGATAGTGAAAACAATATAGAAACAGATTTTTTATCACATGATTCTTCAAGTGATACTCAAAGTGATATTTTGGCAGAAAACCCAGACACAACAGAAGACTCCAACACGCAAGATTCTAAAGATGAAGCGACAAGTAATCAGACTTTAAGCTACATTAATACAAACATTGCTAAATCTCGTGTTTTTAAAACTGACCCAGAATTAAGTAAAATCTGCGGCAAGTCTTTAAAGTCATAATAGTCTCATACAACATGTTTGCAATTTTATGGTGGTTTTCGCCACAAAACCAGCCAACATATCACAACAGCAATAATATCTTTTGCAAAAATAACATAAAATTAATAAACTTTTAATCTAAAAAACACTAATATAATGGCTTACATTCTAAAAATGCTGAAAGGATAAGGGTATGCTAAAAAAGTTAATAACCGCAGGTGCGTTAAGCATGGCTGTGTGTGGAGTGAGTTTCGCAAAAAATGGTGCGTTAGATATTATGGAGTGGGCATTGCAAGATGCAGCAAAAGCTGGTGTTGCGTATCATTGTGCTGGAGATAGCGTTCATGCGACATGCTATTTCAAAAATGTCGATGGTTTCTTATTTCAACTCAAAGATATGCGTGCTGATATATGGCTAAGTGATAACGAAGTGAAGCAAGAGGTATCAGGCAATATCGCCGCAAATTTTGGGGAAGATCTCAATCAATTTATCCCTAAAAGCTTTACATGCAATAGTGTCTCTACACTAAAAGACTTACAAAGTAATGCCAATGGGACATGTGTCATTAAAGCCGATGTGGCGACTTTACATTTAGAGTCAAATACACTTGTAGAATCTAAATCATTTAGATATAAAACTATGCCTACGCTTTTAGTGCAGTATATTGCAAAGGTAGATGAGTTTAGCAAAGAGTATGATCGCATTCAAACAAAATATGAAAATGATTTAGAAGCCTTGCAACAAGAAGCTGCTGATATGCTAGATGATATTGATGCAGATATTGATATGCTAAGAGTATCGCAAAGAAATACGCAACATGAATATGGTTGTGGCTGCAATAGCTGTAGGTCGCAATCTCAAACATACGCCATAGAGAAAGAAATCGAGCAAAAGCAAGAAAGTAAAGAGCAGATAAGAAAGTCTTATGAAGACAAATACGACAAGATTCAAAAGCAATATGAAGAAGAAATGCAAAACTTTAGCGATTCAGTCGTAGCGTGGCTTAGCCAATACAACTATACTATGCAGGAAGCACGCGTTTATGTCCGTGCTAATAAACTTGCAAAAAGTGCGTTTGAAACCTTTGCAAAAGAATATCTTGCCTTTAATGAGAATATCCCGCTATCAAAAGATGAGAGAATTGAAAGGGCAAACGAGAAGAAACGCATTACAGCCCAATACTATTCTAGCTTAGAAGCTAGTCGTGCTGGTGGTATGACTTTTGTAGAGCAAAGCCCATATTTAGCACCACATCTAAAGAAAAGCTTGCAAAAGATAGTGTCAGATCATGCACAGCTTTTAGATCCAAATGCAAAGAAAAGAAGCGTGAAAATCCTTATCACGCCGCTAGATAGCACAGCGATGAATCTCGGTGATGAAGCACAAAAGATGATCAACGCTTATAACAAAAGTAGAGGTCATGGACTGATGAAAACATTCTTTGATATTGTAAATAAATATGAGATTAAATCTGTGCGTGTGTGGCCAGAAAATTAATAAAAATTTCACAAAAATTGATGGGAAATGTTTATTTTCTATCAATTATATTTCACAAGTTAGCTACGCTTCATTGCGGTTATACAACACTAAAATAAAGTGTAGTGTGCATTGACTATTCTCTTTGTTTAAATATAGAAGCCATGTAACTTTGAAAACATACAAAGAGTTTCTGCCAATACAACCCATACACACAAAAATAAGCTATAATCCACATAATTTATATATCTAGGATTACATAAGGTTAGAATATGACACTAGGGATAAATGGGCTTGGGAGAATGGGTCGCACGATCTTGCGTGAGGCGATTAAAAGGGGACATACCATCAAAGCACTCAATGATATTGCACAATGGGAGATTTTGACTTATCTCATTGAGTTTGATAGCGCACATGGCACACTTAGTCGCAATATTTCCTATCACAATGACACACTATGTATTGATAATCAAAAAATACATGTAAGCAATCATAATAACCCAAAAGACATTGATTTTGGTGAAGTAGATATTGTGATTGAATCAAGTGGTAAATTTCTCACGACAGAATCTATCAAGCACCATTTACAAAAAGGTGCGAAAAAAATCATCATTTCAGCCCCACCACAAGATAATACAAAGACATTCGTGCTTGGTGTCAATCACTTGGAATATAATGGTGAGTTAATTATTTCAAATGCGTCTTGCACGACAAATTGCATTGCCCCTATTTGTGCCATACTTGATAAACATTATGGAATCACAAGTGCTACAATGACTACAATCCATAGCTACACAAACGATCAGAATCTACTTGATAACGCACACAGAAGCGATAAAAGAAGATCAAGGGCAGCCGCAAATAATATTATCCCCACCACAACGGGGGCGGCTATCGGTCTAAAGCGAGTTTTACCGAATCTAGAGGGTAAAATTCACGGACAGAGTGTGCGTGTGCCTTTGATTGATGTTTCAATGGCAGATTTAAACTTCTATCTTAATAAAGCCACAAAACTAGATGAGATACATGCTTTATTAGAATCGTATGCAAATGATAGTATGAAAGGCATATTAAGCATTGATTCTAAATATCGTGTAAGTAGTGATTTTTTAGGGAGTGCGTATAGTAGCATTGTAGCAAAAGATTTAAGTGTGCAAGTTGGCAATATGCTAAAAATAATGGCATGGTATGATAATGAAAGCGGCTATGCAAATAGAATCTTAGATATGGCAGAGTTTATACTTGGATAATTGATACAAGATTCTAGATATTTGCGATTATCCTTAGATGTTTATTATTAAAAATATTGCCAATATGTTGGATTTTTAATGCTACAATGTTTGCCTATTTTGCGAAAGATAAAGGAAAATGATGAAGAAATGGGGCTTTTTCATTGCATTTGGTGCGTGTCTTGTTGCAATCGTTTGGGTTGTAACCAAACAAAAAGATGAAGCGCATAATACTCTTGTGTATATTGATTATGATATAAATAATAGCAATGTAATTAAAAGTGAGACAACTTATATTTCTGATTCTAGTCATACTTTTAAAATCTGTCAATCTAGAGATGGCGATACACCATGTAAAGAGATTTCAGGGGTGAAGCATGGGATACAAAAATGGTATGGTGATAGTGTTTTGAAATATGAAGATTTTTATGATCATGGCAATCGCACACATACAATAGCCTATTACAACAATGGGTTAAAACGAAAAGAGTGTTTATATCAAGATGATAAGCTTTTACAAACAAATTTTTACGATAAAGATAATGCCAATTCTTTAGTTGAAACGATATTTTATAAAGATAATGAAGAGGTAAAAAAGTATTATATTAATAATAAACTTCACAAAGAGGAAAAATATCGCAATAATAGGCTTGTAAGTAGAAAAATCTATGATAGCGATGGGTTGTTACAGCGACTTGAAGAGTATAATTTCATTGGGAATAATACAGATTCTTTTGATAATTTTTTTGAAGGGCTTGATTCTATAAATCCATTTTTATTTGAGTTTGAGAATCCAAATCCTATGCAAAGACCATATCAAGATAAAAATACAGGGGATAGTGGTTTATGGATTTAGTCCATTTGTGATTACTCATATTTCTTTATAATAGCTAAAAATCTAACTCAAACTTTTGCTACCTTTGAGACAAAAAATAATGCGCATTTATTTAACCCATACGCATAACGCCTTGTTTAATCGGCACAAAAGAGCAAGATTCTAAAATATGGCTTGTGAGTGTATGATCTTTTTGTTTTACAAATCGTGCGATAACTTGTCCGCCATTATGATATATTGGGGCTACAAGCACACCATTTACTTGCAATTGATCGCTTAGTGTTTTTGGGATACTCTCTGTGCATGCAGAAAGTAAGATTCTATCATAGGGGGCGAAAGATGCCCAACCATTCATACCATCATCAAGCTTTATATTGATATTCATAATTTGTAGTTGTGCTATACGCGATCTTGCTTCAAGCCATAGAGATTCTATACGCTCAATGCTAAAAACTCTGCGTATAAGATGAGACAATACAACCGCTTGATAACCACTCCCAAGCCCTATTTCTAGCACATTATCTGGCTCTAATACGCTATCGCCTAAATCATACGCCATGAGATAGGTTGTCATCTTTGCCACAGTGAGTGGTGCGCTAATCCATTGCTCATCGCTTATAGGCAGGGCATTATCAAGGTGAAATGCGGAATGTTTTACGACAGAGGGGACAAAAAACTCCCTATCAGTTTGGCGTAATGCAGCAATGATTCTAGAATCAAAGCTATCTTTGACATCTTTTAGCATTTCCATATTTTTTATTTCATGAAGTTTCATGCGTGTGGGATTCCTGTGTCTATATGTATTCGCATTTTTGTAACTTCAGCGAGATTTACTTGTGCTTGTATCATCTCTTTAGAATCATTTTTATACACGATTCCATAAGGTGTGATAATGTTACTACCTTTTGCATACTCATTGCCCGCACATGAACTAGCAATAACAAAACTTTGATTTGCAATGGCTAAAGCACGCGTTAGCGTTTGAAAATGCACTTTCCTTGCCTTACCCCATGCGGCTGGGACAAAAATCACTTGCGCACCTTGAATCTTTTTCCATAAATCAATAAAGCGGACTTCAAAACAATTGAGAGCCGCACATAAGATTCCATCAAGCATAAAGGTTTTAATATCCTTTATATCCCCCGCTTTAAAATGCAAGTGTTCGTTACCTAAAGGAAAAAGCTTTGCCTTTTTTTGTGTATAGGCTATGCGTCCTTTATGAAATACTTTCAAGCGATTGACATATTTTCTGCCCTCTTGTTCTATCATCGTGATTACAATGGTTTTGTCCTTGCTTAACTCTTGCAATTTTCGCGTGGCAATCTCACTAAACTCACTTGCCTCTGCCATTTTTTGATATGCAAATCCTGTGAGAAAAACTTCACTTGCAAGAATGTAGGAATCTTTTTCACACTCTAGCACTTTTGCTTCAAGTCTAGCTAGATTATCTTCCCAATTTGCTTTTGTCTTTAGCTGCAATGTATAAAAGGTCTTAAAAATCGTCTTCAAATTTTAATTCTCCCCGTGTGTAATTACGCACTTTTGCTTCAAAAAAGTTTGTCCGCTGATTGTTAAAATTTACTTGTTCATCTACCCATTGTATGGGATTTTGCGTGTTATATAGGATAGGATAATCAACCGCTTTTAATCTTTTATCCGCTAAATACTCAATATATTGACGGATAATTTTTGCAGTCAAGCCTAGAATTTGCCCTTGCGTAATGTATTCCCCCCAGCTAGATTCTAAATCTACTGCTTGACGAAACATCTCCATAACCTCATCTTGTAATGCTTGTGTAAAAAGATCTGGTCTTTCTTTACGCGTAGAGATAATCATTTGTTGAAAAATCGTTAAATGTGTAATTTCATCGCGTTGGATAAAGCGTATCATTTCTGCACTATTTTGCATTTTACCACTTCTAGCAAGTGTGTAAAAAAACGCAAAACCGCTATAAAAATAGATTCCCTCTAGAATCTGATTGGCAAACATGGCTTTTATAAGATTTGTTTCTGTTGGGTTTTTTGCAAGGTCTGTATATACATCAGCAATATAGTCATTTTTTGAGCGAAGTTTGTCATCTTTACGCCACATTTGATAAATCTCATCAGTATTTGCAGATATAGAATCTACCATAACCGCATAGCTTTGTGCGTGCAAAGATTCTTCAAATGCTTGACGCACTAAAAGCATATTTATTTCTGGGCATGTAATATATGGATTGATATTGTCTGTTAAGTTATTTGTTTGAAGTGAATCCATGAAAATAAGCTGGGCTAATGCTCTATCATAGCCTTGCTTTTCTTGCAGGGTTAGCTCCATATAATCGCGTTTATCTTGATTCATATTCACTTCTTCTGGAAACCAAGTATTTGCAAACATTGTGCGTAAAAGATTATAAGCCCACTGATATTTAATCTTATTTAACTCAAATATTGCGGTTGGATTCCCACCAAATATACGCCTTTCATTGACACTTTCTGTTGAGTGCGGATTATAGATTTTTTTGCGAGATACTCTATTGTCTTTCTGCGTGTTTTCACTAGTCATACTCATTTCCTTTAAATGTGGAATTATAACAAAAAAGGTGAATTTTACATACTATTTTTATTTGCAACACGAGAGCAAATAAAGGCAATACCAATAAATCCTACGCCAATAAGCCCTGTGATAATCTCACTTACTTCCATAAAAATCTTTAATAGCATAATAATAGCTAATGCCCCAATAGCATAATGTGCGCCATGCTCTAAATAGATAAGCTTTTGCAGTGTCTTATGCTCTACAAGATAAAGCGTCAAGCTACGCACAAACATAGCCCCAATGCCAAGCCCAATCATAATAATAAAAATATTCTCACTCAAGGCAAATGCCCCAATCACACCATCAAAACTAAAACTTGCATCAAGCACTTCTAAATACAAAAAGCCCATAAGTCCATTACGCACACCACCAGCCCCAAGAAATTTATCCGCCGAATGAATGATTAAATACAGCACAATCGCACAAAAATACGCCATGCCTACAAGTATATTATCCGTTAGGGCAAGTAGAATGATTCCAAGTGTGATAGCAAGCAATAAAGCAAAGTTAGGAAACTTCATAAAAAATCGCATAATAACATTATCTTCAATAAAACTTAGCCAATGCACCTCTTTATCTTCACTAAAAAAGAATTGCAAACATACCATAAGTAAAAATCCCGCACCAAAGGCATAAATCTCAAAACGCGTTTCTTCAAGTGTTTTATGATACTCTTGCGGTGAATATAAGGCAAGATTCAAAGTCTCTAGCATACCAAGCCTTGCAGCTACTGCCACAATAACAATGGGGAAAATAAATCTCATACCAAACACAGCGATGGGAATCCCCCAATAAATAAATCGCTTTTGCCATTTTATATCCATTGTATCAAGCACTTTTGCATTAACCACAGCATTATCAAATGAGAGACTAACTTCTAAGATAGAGAGTAAAATACATATATAAATCGCCTGCCACGCCCCAACATAAAATGCCAAAACTAGCCCAATCAAAGTTACAACAAAAGAACTATAAAAATGCTTCATCACTCCCTCATTTTGTAGTAGAATAGTGTGCGTATTGTAGCATACTTTATACACACATAATAAACACAATAAATGTGAGTCTAATCAAGTCTTCTGTCTGTATGTCTATTACTATTTTTACTGATATTTTGAGAAAAAATACTGCACTTTAAGCTTTTATTTGCTATAATTCTGCAATTTTATTTCTAAGATTAGTTTTTACTTTTATATTATTTTTCACATTCATTATTAAGGGGATTTTCATGGATAAAGCAATTACTAAACGATTAGAAACTCTAGATTCTATACTGCTTAGACTACGCACTTCAATCAAGAAAAATGGCTTAAAAAACTCAAAACAAAGAGAAGAAATTATAGGTGTTCTCTACAAAAGTGGCACGCATTTAAGCCCTGAAGAAATCGCTAATCAATTACGCATTAAAGATAAGAATACAAGCATTTCATCTGTGTATAGAATCTTAAGTTTCTTAGAAAAAGAGCATTTTATCACAGCACTTGAAGCAGATAAAACAGGTAGAAGATATGAGATTGCTGCTAAAGCCCATCATGACCATATTATTTGTTTGCAATGTGGAGAGATTATTGAATTTGTAGATTCTGATATTGAGAGATTGCAAGTTGATATTGCAGAGAAGTTTGGCACACAGCTTATAAGCCATGACATGCGACTTTTTGTGATTTGTGCTAAATGTAAAAATGCCTAGCTAAATGCAAAAAATCTTGCATACAATCACACTTTATCTATTACGAAAAAGCGTATTTGAACGCATTATCCTTTTATGTTTGTTTGTAGTGTCTTGTGTTACTTTGCTTAGCTATATCGAATATGATGAGTGGGTGCTTACACAACGCAAACAAGTGGATATTACAACTATGCAAAGCAATATAGCCTTGCTTTTTAAAGATTATGAGATTACGAGTAAATGTAAGAATGCGATTTGTTCCAATAAAGAATTAAAACAAAGGCGAATGCAAACTACACTGCCCTATACAACAAATCACTACACTTTATTTTTTACTTGCAAGGCAATGCTATGCTATGAATTTATACACGCCCTTGAAGCATTGCCTACACTTTTTATACATGAGATTTCATTGTCAAATGCGACAATACGAAATCTAGATTCTATGCCTTATGGGTGGAATATGGGAGTTAAGGCACAAGACAGCAAGAGTCTAGAATCTACAAATGCAGAGAATCTAGATTCTATACATTTTGCACCCCAAAGCCCTGCACCCGCCCAAGTGGTTGGGAATCTAGATTCCATAAATGATATGCCATTCACACAGGATATAAAAATCGTATTTTCTGTTGGGACATATCAAATATGATAACTTTAAAAACCTTTTCTAAAAGATTTATTGCAATCTTTGTTTGCATAGCTTTTCTTTTTATTGTGTTTAAAGATAGATTCTTTATTACACCAACAGATGATATAGAATCTAAACTTTATTTTATACAACAACAAAAAGATATTCCACACAAAGATTTTTCTTTTATAATAGATTTTTTAAGACCGAAAGAATATAAGGCTTTACCCATTGAGCCATTATCACAGGAACATAAAGAGCCACAAGCACCGCTAAAACTCCATGCCATACTTAATAATAAAGCCTTAATTAATGAAGAATGGATTAGCCTTTATAGCACAATTAACTACAATGACAAAATCTATATTTTAGAAAAAATTACTAAACATGGAATCTTTTTATATAACAAAGATGATAGCAATGATAGACTTTATCTTGAGATTTTTACCACACCAAAAGAGCTTTTTTTGGATATAAGATAGTTAATGAATATTTTTGGTTGTTAAAAGTCAGCACAATCTTTTATGCAATAAGCCATAGTGTTTTAATATAGTCGCATTTCTATTTGCCATAATTTTTAATTCTTTGCGTGTATTTTTGTAATTAGGATAGAATCTTTCTACTTCTTGCCAAAAGAGTTTAGAGTGGTTTGGGTGTCTAATATGTGCCAACTCATGCACCACAAGATAACGCAGTAATCTCTCATCGCACAACACATTGCGATAATCAATCTTTATTTGAGCCTTACTATTGCATTGCCCAAGATATGACTTTGCGAAACTAATTATTAGCTTTGTGTAGTTTAACTGCATTTTCAAAGCGTATTCATCTAATATTTCTTTTGATTTTGCATATAATCTTTGACATAAAGATTCTATAGTGCAATCTTTTGCTAAACATTGTGTCCCAAATACTACAAGTGAGTTTGGATACTCGTTTAGATATTGCGTCGCTAAGTCATTATTTGTATTGAATCTTGTTTGCTGTTTTAATAAAAATGTATTCATTTTAGCATGATTTTCTTTTATATATTGTTCTGCAATTTGTAGTGTATTTTTTGTGCGATATGGAAAATGAAAAATAAAAAAGCCCTCCACATTACACACAATACGCCATCTCTTAATGCGTTTGCTTGTCTTAATCTCAAACCAAAACCCCATAAATTCTTGCAACAATTATCCTTTTTTTCTGCTAAAATAACGGCGATATAGTAGCAAATCAACTTAAAGGTGTCAAATGCGCGTTTTATTAATCAAAGATGTAGCAAATCTAGGCAAAGCTGGGGAAATAAAAGAAGTAAAAGATGGATATGCCAATAACTTTCTCATTGCTAAAGGACTTGCGAAGCATGCCACAAATGAAGTTATCAATAAATACAAAGCAGAGCAGAAAAAACAAGCAGAACTAGAAGCATTACAGATTGCAGAAGCAAAGCAAATGCAACAAGCACTAGAAAAAATCGAGCTTACAATCTCAAAAAAAGTCGGCTCAAACAATCATCTCTTTGGATCACTCACAAAAGATGAAATCTCAAATGAATTGCAAACCCAGCACAGAATCTCAATCGATAAAAAAGCCTTTGAGATTCCACAGATAAAAACTCTTGGCAAATTTCAAGCGGTTGTAAAACTTGGTCATGGACTACAAGCTAAGTTAAATTTAAATGTGATTGCAGAATAGGGCTTATAATATCAGCAACTCATCGCATTTGCTGCAACTCATGCCCCACATATTAAGCAAACAAATCCCACTAGACAACACGGCTTCCTACGAAGTGATTGCGAAACACCCCCGCCTTACTTTAATGATCTACTTAACAGAAAAAATATTACAGGAACACACTTATAACGAAGTATAAAGTCTAAAACAAGGACTTATGAATTTGACGATAAGTAGAGAAGTAAAACAACAAGTTTTCTAGTATTAAACAGATCCTTTAATCTAATTTAACACATGCAATTCTCACCCTTTTGGGAGAGACTTTAAAGAAGTGGGGCTTAACGATTATATTTCTTTCTAAATCGCTCTACACGACCCGTTGTATCGGCAATCTTATCACTGCCGGTATAGAATGGATGACAAAAGCTTGATATATCAATGCGTAATTCAGGCTTTGTGCTCAGTACCTCAACTTCTTTACCGCTTGTTACACAGGTTACTTTGCAAGGAACATATTTAGGGTGAATATCTTTTTTCATGGTAGTTTATCTCCAAACGAATATAAAATAAAACCTAGGATTATAGCCAAAATAATCTTAAATACAGCTTGTAAATTTAAATTAATCATATTTTTGGTATAATCATCTACTCTAAAATCAAAAAAGCAAGGAATACTTCATGACTCAACCAACAGACATTGATTTTGAAACACATGTGGAAAAAGTGAAAGACATAATCAAGCAATTAAACGACAACACACTAAATCTAAAAGATGGCATGAAATTATACAAAGATGCACAAACACATATCAATATGGCAAACAAAATGCTGGAAGAAGCAGAGTTTGAATTAAAAAATGCTCTAGAACAACAATAATATTTCATTGATTTAAGCATTTGCAAAATCAAGTTAAACTTAGATTCTAAAGATAAACTATCACAATCGGTATAAAGAATAATCAAATCCAGCGTTTGTTATGCTGAGTAAAATAAAACATAGTGAGCACTAGATTCTAAAAAGGAGATATTTCTGTCTTCTCAAGGACTTAATATGACAAATTGGAATTTTTGTTATACGGGCTTATTGTAGCTTGTATAAGCAAGATGCATGAATTTATACAATGTGCCCTAAAAAGTTCCCAATGGGGTGTGGTTAAACATCGAGATTCCAAAAAAATATGCCCACTAAATCCATAGCCAACCCAACAACAGATGGTTGGCGGCATGACATAAAATGCTTATACCATATCTTAATATGAAAGCTTAGCAAATGCCATCAGTCCATGGTTAGCAGCACCAGCACCATGTGCGAATACATAGCCACCGCCAACATCAAATCCTAAGAATGAACCCTCATCACTATTTCTGTTTTGTCTGTATGCTTTCCATAAACCAACAGCACTAATCTCTGTGTAAGTCCCACCACCAGCTAAAACTTGTGCTTCAAAAAGTCGGTGATTCATTTTACCAAATAGATACAATGTCCAAGTGCCACCTTGACCTATACCAGCACCATTGAGAAACTTACCATAGAATCTTGTCCTGTCATTAAGTGAGAAAACCTTGCCTTGCTCGTTTGCTAAAACCGATCTTGCACCACCACCAAAACTAATAGAATAGATTTCATATTGTTTGCCTGCCTTGTTTGTGCCATAGCGGACATATTTTACCTCTTCATCTGCATATATAAAACCTAAGAAATTGTCGGCTGCAGCGTTATTGTTTGCCATGTCGCCATATTGAAACATGAGATTCGCACTTGTGATTGAATGCCAATTTGGATTAAATTTGTATGTATATTTCGCAGAAGCTCCAATCTGAAAAACAGGATTAAAGCCCATTTTTGTCGTGCCATTTGGTGCTTTTGTGTTGATTAATAGGTAAGGTGATAAAAAGATTCCTTTTTTACTATAATCTGCACCAAATAAGAACACTTCACCACCAATCTTTGCCTTACCACTATCAAAATATGGATTCAGCATAGCAAGATCAGAGCCTATCCTACCGGGCAAATAGCCATTGTCAAGAAATGAGTTAATATAGTGTGCCCAAACTTTATATGCGGAAGTGTTGCCACTAGGATTCCACTGCACACTTACACCCTGCAAATGCCCATTTACAAACGCACTGCTACGCACGATTGTTGAGCCTGTATCTATATTATATCGACCAGCCACAACCTTTAATCCATTGTTTTTATACACCATGTAAATATCTGCGACATCACCATTTGAAGTATAAGGCAAAAGATTGTTATCTATGGGGAAAATGCTTAACACATTCCAAATGCCAGCCGCACCCATACCTACATTCCAATTTTCATTTAAACCAAAATCAGCTTTTACATAAGCGTTTAAACCAAGGTTATTGAAATTACTTGAGCCATTTTTTGGCGCACTATACCCAAAGAAACCAGCACTAAGCCTACCATGCGTCGTTAAATCTATCTTGCTTGCCATTAGCCCTTGTGCTGCACCAAGCGATATTGCACATGTTAGCAGTCCTTTTTTCATCATGTTGTTCATGTCTTTCTCCTTACTTTCAAATATCAAATCTTACGCTTTAAGCGATTTAAATGTAGCACATAATATCTAAAAATTATGCAAGTCGTAATTCTACACTATTTTTTGCAGTTTGTATAGAAAATTTACCGATAGTATCCATCTTACATCTCCGTAAGACACTAGAGATTGGTTGTCTGCTAAATAAAATCATTTTAGCTAATAGGAATGATTTAACGGAAGTTAATAATGCAAATAAGCTTGCTGCATGTGGATTTTAATATTGAATGATAACTTTGCAAATATAATGTATGCGGGTATTATACACAATGTTTAATCATGTCGCTGATGGCAATAATGTATCACACGCCAACACTTACTAATAACACCATAAAGTCTTTCAATGAATAATGCTGTAATAATGGATTTTGAAAGGTTATTATGTATATTTACATATTTGTATATCGGCTTAACTTTGTATCACTTAATGTTGATATGTATGTAGCCATTAAAGTATAAAGCCCCAATTAATTAACTTAAATCTAACACCAAGAAACAAAAAAACAAATAATACATCTGACACTCACAACATTGTTTAAGACTCACTAAAAGGTTGAAACACATGTAAACAATATGGAGTTATAAAGCAATGCAAGATTATTAAATGTGTTATATGGGTTATGTTGATGCCTTGTAGGAACTGAAATAGAGAGGGATTGTAAGATTGGTTAAAGACTGCATAAAACTATACATGGCCTATATGAATATAATGAAAATTACCGATAACCACTTAAAGCCTTTCTTCTTTAAACGCATTAGAATTATACTAAAACCTAAGTATGTTTTTAATATCACTAGAATCACTCACACCTTACGATAGCTTAGGGCTTCTAAAATATGCTCTTTTTGTATGTTATTAGAATCTTGCATATCAGCAAGGGTTCTAGCGACTTTTCTTATCTTTTGTTCGCCTCGATAGCTTAGATTAAACCTTGCTTTTGCTTGGTCTAGAAGATTTTTGCACTCTAGGCTAAGCGGGCAGTATTGCTCCACTTGCAAAGGCGATAGCTTACCATTAAAGATAATATTTCCTTTTGTATCCATTTGCCCTCGCTCAACTTGGCGTTTAAATACGCTAAAGACAATTTTTTGCATATCTTTAGATTCTGTAACGCTAGTTTGTTTTGGTGTATCTATATGCTCTTGCATTTGTATATAAAGATCTATTCTATCTAAAAATGGCTCACTTAGATTATTTCGATAACTTCTAATTTCAGAATCCTTGCATCGACACTCTTTTGTGGGTGAGAGTAGATTCCCACACGGGCAAGGGTTCATCGCACCGATAAAGAGAAATGAAGTATCATATATCACCTTTGAATGCACCCTTGAGATAGCCAACTGATTATTCTCAAGTGGCTCTCGCAAAGATTCTAAAATATCCCTTTTGAAATAGGGCAATTCATCAAAAAATATAATGCCATTATGTGCTAGGGCGATCTCGCCCGGATTTACCTTAAGGTGCGTCGCACTGCCTAGAATACTAGCTTTTGATGCACTTTGGTGGGGCGATCGAAAATTCCTTATAGGCTTATAGCATAGTGTTTGCTCATTATATGCTTGCAATTTTACACTCTCTATCATCTCTTTTAGATTAAGTGGTGGGAGAATGTATTGCATACGCTTTGCAATCATACTTTTACCACAGCCCGGACTCCCTTCAAACAAGATATTATGGAATCCACACGCAGCAATCAATGCCGCTTTGACCGCTCTTTCCTGATTTTTCACATCAGCAAAATCTAGCTCAAAAGAGGTGTCATAATAAAATGGCATATCATTAATCTTAAAGGATTTAAACTCAAAATCACTACTTGTACTTGCTTGTGCTATATTCCCTCTTAGAATCTCAAGTGCCTCTAATATATCACTAGCAAAATACATAGATAGATTTGGAATCTTACTATAAAGCGCCCTTGCCTCACTTGGTAGAATCACCTTTGCGTTTGGCTTTTGCAGGGAAATATCAAGTAGCATAGGATAGATTAAAGGCACATTTTTTATCACACCAGATAGCCCTAACTCACCAAAGGCAAACCATGAATCAAGCACAATACTCTCTCTACTCGCAGCTATCAAAAGTGCGATGGGTAAGTCAAAATGGCTACCATTTTTTGGTAAATCTGAAGGCGAGAGATTGATGGTTAGCTTTAGCGGTGGAAAATCTATGGAGAGATTAGCAAGTGCGCTTGTAACGCGGTGTTGAGATTCCTTAATAGAGCTTGAAGCAAGTCCTGTGATATTAAAGGTAGGTAATCCACGCGTAAAAGTCGCCTCAACTTCAATGATTTTAGAATTTAGTCCATCTTGTGTCGCACAATATATTCTATTTACCATGTTTTTCTTACCACTATTTTTGAAACAATGTTTGGATTATAGCATAAGTCCTATGAAAAGAGAGATGATTTGTAACGCAAAGTCGTCTCAATACTCCCTTATGTAAGACCGACACAGCTTATCAGCCCAATATGACTTTATGCTTAATCTTTCATATTATTTTCAGAGTCAAACATAAATTCGTGTTTTCTACGCATGATATATTTAAAAAATTTATACTCACACAAAAAGAAGTGTCAATCTTATTCCGCATTAAAATCAAATAATTACTAGAAATTTTATTTTATTTTAAGTTTATTGCGGTATAATCTCACTTTGTTTTTATGCGGAAGTGGCGAAATTGGCAGACGCACTAGACTTAGGATCTAGCGCCGCAAGGCATGGAGGTTCGATTCCTCTCTTCCGCACCATTTTACATTTTTTTGTAAAATATCGTTTTTTATGTTATAATTCTTCACTCTCATTTGTTTTGCGGGAATAGCTCAGTGGTAGAGCACAACCTTGCCAAGGTTGGGGCCGCGGGTTCGATCCCCGTTTCCCGCTCCATTTTTGTTGATTTTTTTGTAAGGATAAGATGATGAAAAAAGGGTTGTTAGTTGCTTCTTTATTAGCTGGTTCGTTGTTGATTAGTGGTTGTGCTGCACCATATCCTATGGGTTCTTTATATACAGGCGTAAAACAAGGTGTTGGTGGTGATAGTGCTAAGTATTCTAAAGAGGGCACAGCTACATGCACAAGCATTTTAAGTCTTGTGGCTTTGGGTGATTGTTCGGTAGAGGCTGCCGCTAAAGCTGGTGGTATCACTGATATCAAGCTTATAGATCAAGAGGCTAAAAATTATCTTGGTCTGTATGGTCAATACACCACTATCGTAAAGGGTAACTAATATACCCCATTATTATTTGCAAATATGACTAAAGAGTCTATGATGGTTTTTATCATCATAGACTTGTTTGCCCAGGTGGTGGAAATGGTAGACACAAGGGACTTAAAATCCCTCGGACCTAGTCCGTACCGGTTCAAGTCCGGTCTTGGGCACCACTTTTGTATGTATGAGATAATCGGCGACATAGCCAAGTGGTAAGGCATGAGCCTGCAAAGCTTTGATTCCTCGGTTCGAATCCGAGTGTCGCCTCCATAAAAAGTGTTTGCTATATTTTAGAATATGCGGGAGATGGCTGAGTGGTCGAAAGCGGCGGTCTTGAAAACCGTTGAGGGTCACACCTCCGGGGGTTCGAATCCCTCTCTCCCGGCCATTTTTTGTTAGATCTTAATAAACCCATTTAACTGCGATACTTTATGATTCTGGCTATCCTCTCTCCATTTTTTTCGTGATTTAGCAGTTTTCTTGTAAATAATTAATAACAAATATTTGAATATATTGTGTCTGCATTCGCACACAAGAAATTCCAAAAAGACTTGACTAGACAATAATACTACTCACTTATATGCTATCATTAAAAGTATGCAATGATCATAAAAGGATAAAGAATGGAATTACATGGTAAGCTTGTAAGATTCTTAGATAAAGGCATTGAATTTTTGGGAATCTTATGTGAGAATGATACAATGGTTATGCCGCTTGATATAAGCAATAATATGAACGATTTTATCGTGCATTATGACAGCTTCAAGCAATATCTAAATAAGCCAAATCCACTCATACCACTTAGCGATATAACGCTACTCGCACCTATTAAAACGCCTATGCAAGATGTTATCTGTCTTGGCATTAATTACATGGAACACGCAGTAGAATCTATGCGTTTTAAGAATGAAGCATTCGATGGCAAACGCGAAGAAGCAGTCTATTTTAGCAAACGCATTAATGAATGCAACGCACCAAATGGTGATTTTTTCATCACAAATAATACAAGTCAGCTAGATTATGAAGTCGAACTCGTGGTAATCATCGGCAAGGATTGTCGCCATGCAACAAGAGAAAATGCACTCGATTTTGTATTTGGATACACGATAGGCAATGATATTTCCGCAAGGGATTTGCAACAAAAGCATAAGCAGTGGTATGCGGGTAAAAGTTTAGAGGGTGCATTTCCTATGGGTCCGTGTATTGTTTTGCGTGATGATTTGGATATTACAAACCTTGATATTAAAAGTTATGTGAATGGTGAGTTGCGGCAAAATAGCAATACTTCTAAGCTAATTTTTGATGTGCCACATGTCATTGCTGAATTATCCTCATATTTTACACTAAAGGCGGGTAGTATCATATCTATGGGGACTCCAAGTGGCGTTGGCATGGGATTTACACCACCTAAGTTTTTAAAAGCAGGCGATGAAGTCGTATGTGAAATACAAGGTATTGGCACTTTGAAAACAAATATTAAGAAATAGAGTTAAGATTTCATAAAAACATCAAGAGAAAACGCTGTCTATACCACATGGATCTTAAATAAAACCATGTGATGTTTATTCTTGATGCTTGTTTTAACATGTTTCACAAATATTAAGAGCAGTTAAACTAGTAATTGGTGTTATAATTTCCACATTCTCTAGACACCTCGATTTGCAAGTCATAATAATTAATAAAATTTAATTTCGACATTTAGAAATGTTCATCTTTTTTAAACAAATAAAACACATAGCTTTAGAATCTAAATTATCAAAAATAGCCTTTTTCATGTTAAAATAATAGTTTGCATTTAGAATTTTAAAAACATGGCACACATATAAAGGAATATAATGGAGCTTGATAGGATTGCAAAGCTTGCCACAGAGATGATTGCAGATATTAATAGCGATGAAGCGCTTACTTTGTATAAGCATTTAGAAAGCGGGAAAATGCTTCGATCTAAGCTTGTGCTAAGCGTTGTTGATAGCGATGAGGCATATCGGCTTTGTGCGGTTATTGAGCTTATACAAAGTGCGTCATTATTGCATGATGATGTGATAGATTCGAGTGATTTAAGGCGTGGGAAGCCTAGCCTTAACGCACAATTTGGCAATAAAAATGCGATTATGCTAGGAGACATTCTCTATTCTCGTGCGTTTTTTGAACTCTCACATTTTCCAAAAAGCATAGCACAATCGCTATCAAAAAGCGTTGTAGAATTAAGCGTTGGTGAGCTAGAAGATGTGAATCTAGAACAAAGCTTTAATGAATATGAAGAAAAATATCTTAGCATGATAGGACATAAAAGTGCGAGTTTGATTGCTGCAAGTGCCGAATGTGCGGCGTTGCTAAAGAGTGAAGTGGAATTGCTAGATTCTAAAAATATGGAATCTAGTGGAGAAAATGCGAGAGGATTGGAATTTGCTACAAATTGTCATATTGAGCGTAGCGAAATATCTAGTATGGAATCTAAAAAAGATTTTTCGCCTATGGCTCAAAATGACAAGAAACTAGGTTCTAGTGGGAATATGGATAAAGACCCTGCGGAAGTATCTTTGAGTGATTTTTCTAAAGAAACTTCGTTTTGTGGCTCTCAAGGGGGAGGTGAAGGGAGTTACCTAAAGGTAAGTGAGCGAGCCGACACCACAAAATCTGTAAAAAGTATCAAAACAAGGCAAAGCTGCAGTTTCTTTAGTAAAGAGACAACGCAGAGTCCAGATTCTAGCAAAGATATACACAAACTCTACTATGACTACGGCTTTAATCTAGGCATGGCATTTCAAATCATAGATGATATTTTAGACATTACACAAGATAGCACAAAGCTTGGCAAACCAGCCCTAAGCGACTTTAAATCAGGTAAGACAACACTCCCTTATATCTACCTTTATCATGCACTTCCAAAAGAAAAACAAGTGTGGCTAAAATCACTCTTTAAACAAGACTTAAATGCAAAAGACGCACAAAAACTAAAAGATTTGCTACTAGATTCCCCATTGCAGAAAGCACGAGAGAAGGCATTAGAGTATGGCAATAAGGCATTACATATCGCTTCTATGCTGAATAATCAAAAACTCTATGCCATTATACAAGCTATGATTGAGCGAGATTTTTAATGAAAGGGATATAATGTATGCGGTTATAAGCTTTTCGCATAAAAATGTGGGTGTGGCTTTGCGAGAGAAGTTGCATTTTGATGATACTGATACTATTACGCTACTTAAACAACTAAATAATATCGATGGTATCCTAGAATCTATGCTGCTTGCGACTTGCAATAGATGTGAAATTTATGTGTATTTGCAAGGTATAGCAACAAAAGATTCTAAAGATCTCATTGTAACACAAAATGAGATTAAGACTACAGAAACTAATCATTGCTACTTAAGACATGATGAAACACTTCATGCAACTTCTTGTCAAGATAAAGCTATTTTAGAAAGTAATGGCAATCGGGATTCTAACCATCATGCTCTAACAATCTGCCATGAAATCATCGCAAAACTTGCAAATTTTAAAGACATTGATAAGGATATTTTGCAAGATAGTGCATATATTGCATTGCAAAGCCATGCGGTGCATCATGTATTCAGTGTAGCAAGCTCTCTTATGTCAGTAGTCATCGGTGAAACACAGATTAGCGGACAGATGAAAGCCGCATATAAACTAAGCTATGACAATAATCTATGTGCTAAAGCATTGACAAGGCTACTGCACTTTGCGTTTCGATGTGCTGCACAAGTGAGAACGCTTACAGATATTTCTAAAAATCCCGTATCAGTTGCTTCAATCGCTGTGAATCTTGGACTTGAATATTTAGACAATACGCTTAAAAATGCAAAGATTCTAGTCGTAGGTGTTGGTGAAATGGGGCTTTTATGTCTTAAGAATCTAGCAAAACATAATGTAAATCTCACACTTTGTAATCGCACAAGAACAAAGGCACAAGAATTACTACAAACACATAATTTAGAGCATGTTTCTTTGCTTGATTTTACTCTATTGCAAACACATATAAATGAGTATGATGTTATCTTTTTTGCGGTGGCAGGTGGTGTGATTGTAACGCATGAAATGCTAGAAAAAGTGGAGAAAAAACGCATATTTTTTGATCTCTCAATGCCTAGAAATCTCTCATTTGACACTGCTACATTGCAGGCTTTAGGCTATGATAATATAGAGGTGATTGATGTGGATAGTTTAAAAAGCAAAGCAGCTACGCACATTAACGCAAGAAAAGAGAGTGCAAAAATGGCGATGGGTATAGTCGGGCAGTTTGTGCTTGATTTTACACATTGGCTATCTGGGCTTGGCGTAAATCCTGTAATTAAGGCGATGAGAGAACAAGCAAAACTTGCAAGCCATAAAGAGATTAATCGAGCGATTAAAAAAGGCTTTATCCCAGAAGCTTTGAGAGAGAATGTTGAGAAGCTATTGCATAGCACATTTAATGAGTTTTTACACGCTCCAACGATGAAAATCAAAGCAATGGCAGATGATGAGAAGGCAGATTCCATGCTAGAGGCAATAGCAAATGTATTTGGCGCACAAGATAGAATCTTATTAAACCGCTATAAATGTGAATATGATACAACAAAGCAATAGACTTGCTATTTTGATAGAAACTTATTTAGTTTGTATTGCTTGTATGAAATCTCGTGGCTTTACATCTTCATGCTAATAGTCTTAATTTAAAGATATGAAAAATAATGCTTATAGCCTTTAATAAAGATAACACAAAATAAAGATATAAAAATCTTTAAAAACTAGATTCTAACTCATTCTTAGAATAAATTTAATTAAAGTCAAATGCCCCTTCCTCGCCTTTGCTCATGCTTTCATAAGTGGCACTTACATATTGCTCTCGTATCGTGCAATCAAAAAGCATGCTGCATGTAAAGCATGAGTTTATATTCTTACTGCTTTGACATTGTGTTAATGCCGCAAGGGCTTTGTTGTAGTTTTCTAAAAAAATATCTTCATTGATTGTATTTTGTGTTTCACTAAAAAAGTTCATTCTTAAATCCTGTGTTTAGAATCTTATAGTCATTCTGGAAAATTAAGCGTTGGTCCCGTGCTAGATTCGCTGTCTTCTTCACTCTCTTCTTTATTGCAAATACTTGCAAATGCTACTTTATCCTTATTTCCAAGGCTAACGATTTTTACACCGCTTGTATTGCGTCCTGCTTCCCTTATAGATTCTAAAGGCACGCGTATCATTTTACCTGAAGTGGTTAGCACCATTAAATCCATATTAGAATCATTCACGCTTAAAACACTCACAAGTTTGCCCGTTTTATTTGTAAGCTTCATGGCAATCACACCTTTTCCACCACGATTAATCGTGCTATAACTCCCCGCTAATGTCTGCTTGCCAATGCCTAATTCACTAATGCTTAATAGCTTATCTTCATCGCCTTTAATCGTTGTCGCCGCGATAACGCTATCATTTGCTACTTTAAATTTAATGCCAATAACGCCCCTAGCAACCCTGCCAATATCGCGTATAGAATCTGCGGCAAAGCGGATACACTGCCCTTCTTTTGTAGCAATGAAAAGCTCTTTCACACTAGAATCTATAATGCTAGCACTGATGAGTTCATCATCTTCATCAAGATTTATTGCCCTTACGCCATTATTGCGGATATTTTTATATTCGCTTAGATTTGTGCGTTTTACAATACCATTTTTTGTGAAGAATACAAGCGATTTGTCTTCATTAAAATCACTTGTAGTAATGGTCGTCATAATCTTTTCACCATCTTGTAAGCCTATGAGATTTACGACTGCTTTACCGATTGCAGTTCTGCCTGCTTCTGGGATTCTATACACTTTTAGCCAGTAAAGCTGTCCGCGATTTGTGATAAACATAATGGTATCATGCGTATTTGCTACAAAGAAAGATTGTATAAAGTCATCATCATGCGTATTGCCGCTGATTTTGCCTTTACCACCACGATGCTGTTTTTCATAAGTTTTTAGCAACACTCGCTTCACATAGCCCCTATGACTCATGGTTACAACGACTGCTTCATTTGGGATTAAGTCCTCTATATCAATAGCATCATAATTTTCTTCAATAAGCGTTCTTCTAGGGCTTGAGAATTGCTTCTGCACTTCTAGCAACTCTTCTTTAATCACGCCATTAATCTTATCTTCACTTCTTAGAATAGATTCTAATTCAGCGATAAGGGCTACAAGCTCCCTGTATTCATTCTCTATCTTATCTCGCTCTAGTCCTGTTAAGCGTTGCAATCGCATTTCTAATATAGCTTTACTCTGAATCTCTGTAAGGCTAAAGCGACTCATAAGCTCACTTTGTGCCTTTTCTGGATTCTCACTTGCACGGATAAGGGCTACAATCTCATCGATATTTTCAAGGGCGATTCTATATCCCTCTAAAATATGCACTCTAGCCCTTGCTTTCTCTAGCTCAAATATAATGCGGCGAATCACTATCGTTTTTCTATGAGAGATAAAAATATCAAGCAATTCTAAAAGTGTAAATATCTTTGGCTCTCTGCCCTCAATAGCAAGTAGTATAATCCCAAAAGTAGTCTCCATAGCACTGGATTTATAGAGATGATTTAGCACGATTTCACTCATAGCTTCTCGTTTTAGCTCGATAACTAGTCTCATACCATCTTTATCGGACTCATCTCTTACTTCAGCTATACCTTCTACCACTTTATCTTTTGCTAATGTGTCAATTTGCTCAAAAAGCCTTGCTTTATTCACTTGATATGGAATCTCATCGACTACGATAACATCTTTTGTTTTAGTCTTTTCTACATGCACTTTCGCTCGAATCTTAATCCTACCGCGTCCTGTCTTGTAGGCTTCAATAATGCCCTGTCTGCCATGTATAATCCCACCTGTTGGAAAGTCTGGTCCCTCAATTAAAGGCAATATATCTTCAATTTCACTTTGTGGATTATTGATTCTATAAATTAGGGCATCGACTACTTCATCAAGTCTATGTGGTGGGATAGAAGTCGCCATACCTACGGCGATACCATTAGAACCATTTACAAGCAAATTTGGGAATCTAGTCGGCAGTATCGCTGGTTCTTTTTCAGAGCCATCATAGTTTGGGACAAAATCCACTGTGTCTTTTTCTATATCAAATAGCATACTTTCGCCGACTTTTGTCATCTTTGCTTCAGTATAACGCATAGCAGCGGCTTTATCGCCATCAATAGACCCAAAGTTACCTTGTCCATCGACTAACTCTAAACGCATAGAAAAATCTTGTGCCATTCTCACAAGTGCATCATAAATTGCGGTATCACCATGCGGGTGATAATTACCCATTACTTCCCCCACAATCTTAGCACATTTCTTATACTTTGCATTACTTGTAAGCCCTAGATTATGCTTCATCGCATAAAGTATTCGTCTATGCACAGGCTTTAATCCATCTCTTGCATTAGGCAAGGCTCTACCGACAATAACACTCATAGAATAGTCAAGATAACTCTCTTTTATAGAATCATCAATGCGAACAGGTTTAATTATCGTATTGTCTAGTAAATTATCCATATATTTGCTCCTTTAAAAGCTGTAATTGTATCAATTTCTTGCTTAATATCCTATGAAATCCAAGATTCTATGTGATAGAAATAGTTTGTTTTAATACGAACTCTTTTTATACATTAATCCCATAGAATCTAAAATTCTTGTCATATTTGCAAGTGTGGGCAAGATCTTTGCTCGTGCGAGTGCGTAAGCACGAAATATCTTTTTTTTTGGATTCCATATTAGATATTTCGCTACGCTCAACATGACAACTTGTTGTAGAATCTTAAATCCTACATAACACATTTAAAATACGCTATCCTAACTCAGCAGATTCTACAAAATATATCTAGCTAAATCCACATTTTCTACTAAATCTTTAAGCTTTTCTTCTACAATAGATTCTGTAATAACCACTTCCTGCCCCTTATAGTCTTCCGCACAAAAGCTAATATCTTCTAGCACTCTCTCAATTGTAGTATGCAGTCTTCTTGCCCCAATATCTTCAGTCTTTTCATTCGCATGAAAGGATAATCTGCTTAATGCCCTTAAAGCAGAATCTTCAAATTTTAAAGTAATGCCCTCGACTGATAGCAATGCCTCATATTGCCTTATAATCGAGTTTTTTGTCTGTGTTAGAATCTGATAGAGTGCTTCTTCATCAAGCACTTGCAATTCCACACGCAATGGGAATCTCCCTTGCAATTCTGGGATAAGATCGCTTGGCTTACTAAAATGAAATGCCCCTGCAGCGATAAATAGAATATGATCGGTTTTAATCTGTCCATAGCGAGTTTGCACCACACTGCCTTCCACAATGGGCAACAAATCCCTTTGCACGCCCTCTTTACTTGGGTCTTGTTTGCTAGAATCTTTTGAGGCAACTGCGATTTTATCAATCTCATCGATAAAAATTATACCGCTTTGCTCCGCAAGTTTCAATGCATCAGTTTTAATCATATCAGAATCTAGCACGGCATTTTGTGCCTCTGGGCGTAACAGCTCTTTTGCTTCCTTAATTGTGATTTCTTTTTTGATTTTATCGCCTTTCATGTTTAAGGCTTTAATGAGAGATTCTTGCACTTTTATAATTTCTGCTGGCAGGTTTTCATCAATCTTTTCTTCTTGCTTGGCAATCTCAATCATTATTTTTGTATCATCCATTGCCCCACTTTTTACACGCTCTTTCATTTTCTCAAAGCTTATGTCATATTCTTGTTTTTTCTGCTCGGTAACACCTGCTGGCAAGGGCGGTAATAGCTTTTGTGTGATTCTATTAAGGATATAGTCATCTATTTTATCAGCAGAATCTTCTTTTTGCTTATTTTGCAATAGATTTACACTTGCATTGACTAAATCTCTTACCATAGATTCTACATCACGACCAACAAAGCCCACTTCAGTATATTTACTTGCCTCAACTTTCACAAACGGCAGCCCCATAAGCTTTGCCATACGCCTTGCAATCTCTGTTTTACCCACACCAGTAGAGCCAATCATAAGGATATTTTTCGGCGTTACCTCATCTTGCATTTCTTTTGGTAATTGTAGTCTTCTATATCTATTCCTAAGGGCTATGGCGACTGCCTTTTTTGCGTCCTTTTGCCCGATAATGTAGCCATCAAGATAGGATACAATCTCTCGTGGCGTTTGTGTGATAATTAATTCGTTCATTCTGTAATCTCCAATAATTTAATATTTGTATTTGTATAAATGCAAATCTCTCCAGCAATTTTTAAGGATTCTAAGACTAGATCTTTTGGTGCTATATCGCTAAATTTATCTAAAGCCCTAGCCGCACTTAAAGCATAGTTTCCACCACTGCCAATAGCTGCTATCTTGCCATCTTCTGGCTCTACGACATCACCTGTGCCACTTAGCACATAAATATGTGTAGCATTTAAAACTATCATCATGGCTTCAAGTCTTCTTAGATACTTATCCTTACGCCATTCTTTGCTAAACTCCATCACAGATTTTAATAAATCGCCCTTTTTACCCTCCAAGATTCTCTCAAACATATCAAAAAGACTGAAAGCATCAGCCGTGCTTCCAGCAAAACCACTTAGAATCTTGCCATTATAAAGAGAGCGGATTTTTGTCGCATTGCCTTTCATCACGCAGTTACCAAAACTAACCTGCCCATCTCCGCCAATCACACCATAGGGCTTACCATCTTTTTGTCCAACATACCCTAAAATCGTTGTCGCATGAAACATATCTTTCCTTTATGCTTTCTAAAAATAAAACAAATATTATACTATAAGCGATTAAATTCTTTATTCCTAACTCAACTACTCAAAGCTAATAGGTTTATACTCAATCTTTAGAATCTCAAACTCAGTCTCACCTGCTGGAAGATTTATAATCACCTCATCACCCTCTTCTTTACCTATCAATTCTTTTGCTAATGGTGAGTTAAAGGATATAAGCCCTTTTGAAGGATTACTTTCAGTTGTGCCTACAATCGTATAGACGACTTCCTTATCTGTATTAAGATTAAGAATAGTTATAGTGCTACCAAAGCTCACTTTATCATGCGGCAGGGTTGATGGGTCAATGACTTGTGCGTTTGATAGCATTTTACTTAGTTCATTAATCTTAAATTCAATAAATGCTTGTTTTTCTTTTGCAGCATGATACTCGGCATTTTCTTTCAAATCTCCATGAGATCGGGCTATATCTATTTCTTGGGCTACTTTTGGTCTTTGCACTTCTTTTAAGTCTTTTAATTCTTGTGTTAGTTTATTGAATCCATATTTACTCATTGGTTCTGTCATGTTTATTGCCTTTTTCAAAAAATAAAAAGCATAATTATACAAAAAAATAGATAGAAAAAATGTTTTTATATTAAAATTAACCTTTTAGATTACATGGAGTATTTATGGCGGCAAAAGAGATTCTATATCACAATAACAAGTTTCATATCGCCTATAATATGATAGATAATAACGCAGAAAAATATATCATATTTCTACATGGCTGGGGAAGTAATAAGGAACTTATGGCATTAGCATTTAATAAAGTTTTTTGTAACTATAATCACATTTATATTGATTTGCCCGGATTTGGTGCAAGTCCTAATGAAGTCTTTTTAACTACACAAGATTATGCAAATATTATTTCACTCTTTCTACAAGCATGCAATATTACTAAAGAAAATCGCATAATCGCTGGACACAGCTTTGGCGGTAAGATAGCCTTATTGCTAGATTCTGAAATTATTTTGCTTAGTAGTGCTGGAATCTTACTGCCAAAACCACTCAAAGTAAGATTTAAAATAGCCACCGCAAAGGTGCTAAAAAAGCTACCTTTAAATATAAACGCCCTAAGGGCAGATGATGCAAAAGAGCTAAGTCCTATAATGTATGAAGTCTTTAAGCAAGTCGTGCAGGAAGACTACGCCCCGTATTATAAGGCTTTCAAACACAAGGCTACAATCTTTTGGGGTAAAGACGATAGTGCTACACCATTAAGTGCGTTTCACATAATTTGCTCTCTCATGCCACATGCAAAAACACATGTTTTAGATGGTGATCACTACTTTTTTTTAAAACAAGGTGAATTGATTGATACTTTATATCATAGCTAGATTCTAAATGATTGAGCGTTTTAGAATCTTAAGATAGAAGCATTTGTATATCTTTAGATTTTACAACTCACATATAAAAAGGATTTCTTTGCTTTTATATATACACATTCCATTTTGTGATTCTAAATGTGGGTATTGTGCGTTTTTCTCACAAGTCAATAAAGAGAATATGATTACGCCATATTTTCAAGCATTACTAAAGGATATAAAGCACACATTAAAGCATTTTAGTGTAAAAAAGATTACAAGCATTTTTGTTGGCGGTGGCACACCAAACTTTGTAGATTCCAAACATTATAAAGAGATATTTAATCTTTTAATGCCATTGTGTGCGAGTGATTGTGAGATTACTTTTGAGATGAATCCAAACTTAATTACACACTCTTGGCTTAGCGAGATAAAGGGGCTTGGGGCGAATCGATTAAGCATTGGGGTGCAAAGCTTCTATGATGATAAACTGCAAATGCTTGAGCGAGTGCATAGCTATGATGATATTTGTAGGGCGTTTGACATTGCTTATAAGCATATTGAAAATATCAGCCTTGATTTAATCTATGATTGCAAACTTGATACAAATGAGCGCATAGAATATGAGTTAGAATCTGCCCTAAAACTGCCTATTAGCCATATTTCTGCATATAGTTTAAGCATAGATTCTAATTCTCGTTTTGGCGATAGAAAGGCTTATTCTTTGCAATCTAGGGAGAGTTTTGGTGTATTTGTGCGTGATTTTTTACAAAAAAAAGGTTTTAGGCAATATGAAGTATCAAATTTTTCGTATAAAAATAAATGCAAACATAATCTAGGCTATTGGAATGGAGAGGCATATCTTGGCGTTGGGGCGAGTTCTGTTGGCAGAGTGGATTCTGTGCGTTATTTTGCCACACCAAACTTAGAGCAATATATCACTAATCCATTTCAAAGAAAAGAAGAAGTGCTAAGTCAAAATGATCTCAATTTTGAATCTATTTTCATGGGTTTTAGAAGTGAAATCGGTGTAGAAAAAAGTCTGCTAAATAAAACAAAGCTAAAATATGTGATTGAGAGTAATTTATGCTATGAGTATGACAATAGAATCTATGCGAATGATTTTTTTCTTGCAGATTCCATTGCGTTATATCTTGCTTGATTTTTCACATTTTGAGAGTGAATGAGATTTGTTTTTGCTATAATTCTTGGTATTTTTGATGGGTAGGTTATCATGGGTTTAAAGTCTGATTTATGGATTAAAGAGATGAGCAAAAAGGGTATGATTGAGCCATTTTGTGAAAAGCAAGTGGGGCAAAATATCGTAAGCTATGGGCTATCAAGCTATGGGTATGACATTCGCGTGGGTAGTGAATTTATGATTTTTACAAATATCGGTGCGACTTTGGTTGATCCTAAAAGCTTTGATGAACGCAATGTTGTAGAAGTCGATGCGAGTGAAAAGGGCTACTGCCTTGTGCCGCCAAACTCTTTTGCCCTTGCACGCACGATAGAATACTTTAGAATGCCACGCAATGTGCTTGCTATCTGCCTTGGCAAAAGCACTTATGCAAGGTGCGGGATAATTGTGAATGTTACGCCTTTTGAGCCAGAGTTTGAGGGGCATATCACCATTGAGATTTCAAATACAACGCCACTTCCAGCAAAGATTTATGCAAATGAAGGCATAGCTCAAGTATTATTTTTAGAGGGCGATTCGCCTTGTGAGATAAGCTATAAAGATAAAAAAGGCAAATATCAAGGACAAAAGGGCATTACACTACCTAAGGTTTTACACAATAAAGATTCATAGATACAACTATAGGATTTTTTAACACAGATTCTATAATTCTTGATTTTACCCCTTGTAATGCCATACAAAATTTATTTAGAATCTCTATTACATTAACGACAAACATGAGACATAATTTAAATGTGTAAATATTTTACACATTTAAATATATTTCCTAAAAACTGCCGATTTTGCGAGATAAAATGACACACTTTTGCTATATTTCTTTGTGTGAAATTTTAAAGTAGGAGATAATAGTGCAAAGGATTTATTTAGATAACAATGCCACGACAATGCTAGACCCTAGCATTAAGGCATTGATGGAGCCTTATTTTTGCGAAAAGTTTGGGAATCCAAATAGTTTGCATAAATACGGCACAGAGACGCACCCAGCGATTGCTGAAGCCATAGAGAAGCTGTATAAGGGCATTGATGCGGACGATAATGATGATATTATCATCACTTCTTGTGCGACAGAGTCAAATAACTGGGTGATTAAAGGCGTGTATTTTGATGAGATTGTGAGAAAGGGTAAGAAGCATATTGTTACCACGGAGGTGGAACACCCCGCAGTTAGGGCAACTTGTAGCTTTTTAGAATCTTTAGGCGTTGAGGTTACTTATCTGCCTATCAACGCACAGGGCACAATCACTACCGAGCAAGTGCGTGAAGCCCTGCGGGAAGATACCGCACTTGTTAGCATAATGTGGGCGAATAATGAGACCGGGCTTATTTTCCCTATTGAAGAAATCGGTGCATTATGCAGACAAAAAGGTGTGCTTTTCCACACTGACGCGGTGCAGGCTATCGGTAAGATTCCTGTGAGTGTGAAAAAGGCAAATGTGGATTTTCTAAGCTTTTCAGCGCATAAGTTTCACGGACCAAAGGGCGTTGGTGGGCTTTACATTAGAAAGGGTGTGGAGCTTACCCCGCTTTTACACGGCGGTGAGCATATGCGGGGCAGACGCTCTGGCACACTCAATGTGCCTTATATCATCGGTATGGGCGAGGCGATGAAGCTTGCCACAGACTACCTAGACTTTGAGCTTACACAAGTGCGAAAGCTTAGAGATAGGCTAGAAGACGCACTTTTAAGCATACCTGATGTGTTTGTCGTTGGCACGAGAGAAAATCGTGTGCCAAACACGACACTCATCAGTGTGCGAGGCATTGAGGGTGAAGCAATGCTGTGGGATTTAAACAAGGCTGGGATTGCTGCATCAACGGGCAGTGCGTGTGCGAGTGAAGACTTGGAGGCAAATCCTGTAATGGTAGCCATTGGAGCGGATAAGGAGTTAGCCCATACAGCTATTAGAATCTCTTTAAGCAGATTTACTACAAGTGAAGAGATTGATTACACGATTGAAGTGTTTAAGAAGGCGGTGGGGAGGCTTAGGGCGATTTCTAGTAGCTATGAAAACTGATTGCGTTGTCTCTTTGGTTTGGCAATTCAGCTTTTTGCGATAAATGCGGGAGCGGCGAAAAATTTCTGCGGTCATTACCCTTTAAGGTAACTCCCTTGAAATTTTTCTTGCAGCCCACATTTCTCATCAAAAATCCTAGAATTGCCGGAATCTAGGTTTGCGTTGAGTGGTTTTATTTTGCCTTGCATTTGAAAACCACGATTTTATCTCAAAGATACTTCCGCAATGTGTTTTGAAATGTGCTAGATTCTAAATAATTGTCATATTGAGCGAAGCGAAATATCTAATATGAAATCTAAAAAGATTGTTTGCCTACGGCTCAAAATGGCAAGATTTAAAAAGATTCTAAGCTTATAGTATTAATTGCTATATGCTTTATTTGTTTGTATAGAATCTTGTTGCCTTAGTCTTATTTAGTAAGATTATTACAACAAGATTTGAAAGATTCTAATTTTAAAGGGACTGATATGAAAAGAGTAGTAATATTTTTAAGTCTAGCTATATTTAGCTATGCTGATGTAGCAAGTGATGCGATAATGTGTGATTATGGTGAGAGTTGTTTAAAAAGATATGACACACTTTTAACAAAGCTTTGTGATAATGGAAACAAAGAGGCATGTAATACTTTATCTAAACTTTATTATAATATACATGATTCAAGCAATGGCGACTACTACGCATGTAAAGCGGGTGTTAGCGAAATGTGTCATAGCGATAGTGAAACCACAGATTCAAATAAAAGTGGTGAAACAAAAGATTCTATAAATGATTCCATAAGCAATTCTACAAATAACGAAATCAACACAGAAAAAGAAACACAAACTTGTATAACAGAAGAAGAGAGAATGCAGGGTTGTGTGTATAAAGAAATTTACGAGGATGGTAGTTATGATTTAATCCCCTACAAAAATGGTAAAAAAGAAGGTGAAGCAAAAACATATTATGCTAGTGGAAATATAATGGGAGAACGAACTTATAAAAATGATAAACAGGAGGGCGTGGAAAAATGGTATCACGAAGATGGTAAATTGCAATTTGAAACTACATTTAAAAATGATAAGCATGAAGGTGTTTCGAAATCTTATTATCCAAGTGGACAACTGCAACAAGAAAGACCATTTAAAAATGGTAAGATAGAAGGTCTTGCGAAATATTATTTCGAAAATGGAAATATTGAAAAAGAAGTTTTATTTAAAAATGATAAAATGGAGGGTATAGCAAGATTTTATTATGAAAATGGTATGCTTCAGTGGGAAGCGACATTTAAAAATGATAAATTTCATGGAAGTTATAAGCAATACTATAAAAACGGCAACATTCAATTAGCAACTACATATTCAAATGGCAAACAACAAGGAATGCGAAAATGGTATTATGAAAATGGTAAATTGGCTATCGAAATTCCATTTACAGAAGATGAACCAAATGGAATCATAAAATACTATACCCTTCAAAATAAACTCGTGCAAGGGAAATATGTAACAGAACATAAACTTTTATGGCAAATCACCGCTCAAAAAGGAAAACTTGTAAATGGAAAATGTATGAGTGGTAAAGCTCTTACAAACTCACATTTAACAAAAGTTAAAAACGACATCGAAAAAGATGAAATAAATAATTGGCACACTCTTTGTCAATAAACCTTGCAATCCATTTAGCCACTCATACAACATATATGGGAGTGGAGGCTAAAGCATAAAACAAACTCCTCACCAAACTAATTTCATAAAATCTAAGATTCATTTTTTTGCACCCCAAACCCAACGCCTACGCAAATGAGATAGAATCTAAATCGCTACTTCTAAAAGCTGCCACATGGGTGCTACTATGCTATATGCAAGTCCTGCGATTAGGATTCCCATAATAATTGTTGCAAAAGGTTGCGAGAGTATTTGCAAAGTTTGCAGGGATTGCGTGAATCTATCTTTATAGAATCTTGCATTCAATTCTAGGGCTTTATCTAGCATTCCGCTTTGTTCTCCACTTTGTAGTAATGCGATATTTGCGATTTTTATATCAATGCTATTTAGGGCTTGACTTAGCGGTATGCCTTTGTCTAGCATAAATCTCAAGTGGGAAATTTTTTGTTGCAATACGCTATTGTGTATCAATTTTTCACACTGCACAATACTATCCATAAATGGCACTTTACTTTTTAAAAAATAATGTAACCCCAAAAAATATATATAAAGCCAATAATCAGTTACTACATGATTAATGAAGGGAGTATGCAATAAGATTCTATCTCTAACTAAGTTTTTATTCAAAAATATAAAACAAAAAATAATAAAAATTAGAATACAAGCAAGTATCTCAAATATATAACTTTGTAAAAAGCTAGATATTTTAAGAGTAAGTTCTGTCAAAAAAGGTAAATTCGCACCCAATTCATTATAAAGACTAGCAAACTCTGGAATCACAAAAAAAGCAAGCACAAAAAATACACATAAAAAACTTAATGCAAGTAACAATGGGTAAATCATAGCATTACGCAAAGCTTGTATATATGAGTTTTTCTGTGATATTTCTTTCGCACATAACTCACAAGTCTCTTGCAAAAATCCACTCTTTTCACCAATGCTAAATAACGCTACCACAAGACTCCCGCAAGTATTTATATGCTTTTGCAAGGCACTAGAAAGCGTATCGCCTTTTTCTAGTGCATGAATCATAGATTGCAATAACGCCGCATTTTCCTTAAAATATAGTTCTTTTTTTATGGATTGTAAAATAGAGATTAAATGCAAACCCGAAGTGTAGCTAAACCCAAGCTGCCAAAAAATCCTTTCAAGTTCTTGTGTTTTATTACCATATCGCATAAAAAGGCTAACTTCGTTTATATTTGTAACAAGGAAATTTTTTTGCAACATTTTTTGCTTTGCTTCCTCTGTGTTTTTAGCAAAGATGTATCGCACACCTTGCGTGTTTATGCTTTGATAATTGCATTTAAAAAGTGGCATAGCTATCCTAGATATAAAGTTATGTATAACTATAACAAAATTACAGCTTTTTATAAAATGTATGTTTCACTCTAATGTAAAATTTTTGTAAAATATTAGTGAAATGATATAATGATAACTTTTTTATACTAAAATAAAAGCTTTATTTTTTGAGATTTATTACTTTTTCTATGGATAAATTCAATATTTTAGAGTAGCAAATTAAGGCACAACACAAAGGGAGAATGAGTGCAGACAACGCAGGGTTTTCTACGAAAATATATGTATGTGATTGGCTTTTTTTGTGTATATCACATATCACTTTTTGCACAAACTTTTGAGTTGCAAGACTTTGTAAAAGCCATTGATAAACATGCAATTTCATTAATCGATAATAAAGCACAATTTGAAAGTATGCTGGCTGAAAGAAAATCAAGTATTGCATGGGAATATCCTACAATAGAGGCAAGTGGAAACACAGCGAAAGACACCAATAAATCTGGGGTAGAATGGGATATGTCAATCGTTGCTAAACCAAAACTCTGGTGGGTAAATGCCCTTTTAAAACAAAGCTTGCAAGCAAAAGGGGAGCAATATCAAAAGACACATAATCTGCTTAGAAATCTTAACTTTATCAATGCAAAACGCATTTATCTTACCTATGTGGCTACAAAAGAGAAATATCGCTATTATCTTAAAAGGGAAGAAAACTTTTTAAAACTACTTCATATCGCAAAGAAAAGGCTAGAGGGCGGGAGTATCAGTAGAAAAGATTATGTAAGCTTTGAGGTGGCTTATCTAGATTCTACTCTAGCGAGTGTAGCGGTGAGAAATGAGCTTTTAGAGTTACAAAAAAATCTTTTTATGTTTATGGGTTTAGATAAACAGCATTACGCACATATCTCAACAAATAAAGATAATACAAATATGCTATATGCGATTGAAAAGGAATTGCATAGCATAGAAAATATAGAAAATGATGATAGCGATACAAAGCATAATGAGATTATTATAAAAGGTTTAGAGTTTCAATTTATCGACATGCAGCAGAGTTTGCTAGACCAAAAGATTCAATCTTCACTTTATACTGAAATACTAGATTCTCAAACAAAAGAATATAAATCTCTAGCACAATATGAGGGACAGAATCTATGGGGGAATTTAGAAATAGGCATAGGGGTAAATCACTCACTATCAAGCTATAATCCATCTTTGCAGACTACGATTCCCCTGCCTGTTACAAGGAAACAATCGCATTTAAAAGCAAAATATATGGCTTTAGAATCTGGCACACTTGCAAAGACAAATATTACAAAAAAGCAAATTGCCATTAAAGCAAAAGCATATCTGCAAGAATTAGCCCTGCAAAGAAAATACATTGACATTGCAAAGCAAAACACACAAGCAAAGCAGCATTTAGCAGAGCTTAATCGCTTGGGCTATGAGGCACAGCAGGTTACTCTTTTTGAGTATATCACACAAGAAAACGCATTTGTAGATTCACAAATTGCCCTTGTCAATTCACAGATAAAATACATTGATATAGTTGCACTTTTAGAAGAGACTTTAGGCGAGAGTTTCACAAAAATAGATTAAAAAGATGAAAGGAAAAGCCATGATACAAGCAAACTTTTATAAATCTTTACAGAATCTTTTTGTGCTATTTAGCATATTTTTTATACCGCTTTATGCGGATACAGCAAAATATGAAGCGATAAGCTTAAAAGATTCTGAAATGAAGGCAATGGGCGTTGGAATATTTACTATTAAAAACACTTCAAATGAAAGGGGTGTGCCTTTCTCTGCAGTAGTAGATTTTGATGATAAAGATGGTTATACGCAAAATTCAAGCCTTGAAGTTGTCGTGGTGAATCTCTATAAAAGGGCTGGTGAGAGTGTGAAAAAGGGAGAGCCTATTGTAGAGATTAGCTCAAATGCTTTGAGTGAGCTTTACTTCTCACTGCAAAATACTCGCAGTAGATTCCAAATCGCACAAGAAGTAGAAAGGAAAGATAAAGACTTATTACGGCAAGGGGTTATCTCACAAAGAGCGTATCAAACAAGCTATCTTACTATGAATGAGCTTCGTTTGAAAATGAATGAAATCCGCTCATCTTTTAATATCTTTGGTATTAATCCAGATAATCCACGCGGGCAATATGGCTTTCTTGTTCGCGCTAGTGGTAGTGGGACATTAAGCGTTGTGCCAACGCAGATTGGACAAAAGATCCCCGCTTTTACACCTTATATAAGGATTGCAAAGCCTGATAATGACAATGTGCTTTTACGCATAAGAGTGCCGCAAAATAGGCTTAAAAGCGTGCAGCAAGGATTCTCTGTATTTAATGATAAGGGCGATAAAATAGGCATAATTGAGAGTATTTCAAGTGTTATTGATAAGCAGACAAATACCATTAGTGCGGTAGCAAGAGTGGAGGCAAAGGGCTTTAAAGTCGGTGAGATAGTAGAGATTTATGTGGCAGGGTCAGTAGGTGGTAGTGCAGTTGTGATACCTGATGATTGCTGGATTAAATATGATAATGACTATCTTGCATTTATTCAAGTAGAAAATGGATTTAAGCCCACTACTATAAACATTTTAGAAGAGAGAGATGGTGCAGCTGTGGTAGAGGGAGATGGATTAAAAGTTGGCACAAAAGTGGCAAAAGGCTCACTTGTTTTACTTAAAGGTGTTATGGCTGGACTAGGTGAAGATGGGAGTGATGGCAATGGTCATTAATTGTATAGCAGGATTTGCTAAGATTTTTTTGCTTAATGTTGCCTTACAGGCAGATGCAGAGCATAACAAGGTGGAAGTATATAAATCTCAAACGGAGCATATATGTGTCGTGGAACAAGTGGATTTGCAATATAAATCTTTTATGCAAATACCCTGCCTTAGTAATGACATAAAATGGCATACTTTTACCATAAAAATAGTCAGCAATATCACTCCGCTTGAGACAGTAGAACAGATTATTGTGCCACTAGAAGGTGCAATAACAAGTGTGTTTTATGACGACATGGTGCCACTTCACACAGCGTATGATGAAAAGACAAATAGCGTTACAATCACAATAAAACTAAAACCAAATAGACCTCAAACTATGCAAACTAGCGATTACGAACGATTGAAAGAAGGCCTTATAAAGCAGCTTGCGATACTACCAAAATTTACTATAGCGCAAATGGTATTCATAAGAAGGTGGTAGTATGCTTACAAAAATCATTGAATTTTCTTTGCGACAAAAGATTATCGTTACAATCCTTGCATGTCTTTTACTCGCCTATGGTGTGTTTAGCTTTGTGAGAATCCCAATCGATGCTTTCCCTGATGTAAGCTCTACGCAAGTAAAAATCATTATGAAAATGCCCGGGGCTTCCCCTGAAGAAGTAGAAAATCGTGTGGTGCGACCTTTAGAGCTTGAATTGCTAGGATTACAAGGGCAGACTTCACTAAGAAGCACAAGTAAATATGCTATTGCTGATATTACCATTAACTTTGAAGATTCTGTAAATATGAATATCGCAAGGCAAATGGTGAGTGAGAGACTAAGCACTGCTATGTCTGAATTACCCGCAGGTGTGAGTGGTGGTTTAGCCCCGATTGTAACGCCTTTGAGTGATATGTATATGTTTACCATCGAGGGTAATATCACAGAAACTGAAAAAAGGCAGCTGCTTGACTTTACTATCCGTCCAGCCCTAAGAAGTATCAAGGGTGTAGCCGATGTGAGTAGCTATGGTGGCTTTGCAAAGGCTTATGTTGTGATTCCAGATTTTCATGATATGGCAAAGCTTGGGATTTCTATATCAGAGTTAGAATCTGTGTTGCGTGAGAATCTAAAAAATGATGGTGCAGGGATAATCAATCGCCCCGGTGAAATGTATCTTGTAAAAATTGAAAGTGCAGCAAAAAACATTAAAGACATTGAAAATATCTCAATGCCTACGCAAAATGGCTATGTGCGGATAAAAGACTTCGCTCAAGTGGTAGAAAATCATCGCACAAGACTAGGCTTTGTAACAATAGATGGCGAGAGAGAAACGACTGAAGGAATCGTGCTAGGATTAAGGGGGGCAAACTCGAAAAATACCATTGAAATGGTAGAAAAAAAGCTTGATGAAATTCGGGCTAATCTCCCTCCAGATGTGCAAATAAATACTTTCTACAATCGATCTGATTTAACACAAAAGGCAGTAGATGCCGTGATTAAAGTCCTTGCAGAAGCCATTGTATTGATTGTTATCGTTTTATTTTTATTCTTAGGGGATTTGCGCGCGGCTGTTGCTGTGAGTGTTATTTTACCCCTTGCTTTATCCGTTGCCTTTGCGTTAATGGAGAAAAATGGCTTAAGTGCGAATTTAATGAGTCTAGGTGGGCTTATAATCGCTGTTGGAATCTTAGTAGATTCTGCGGTTGTTGTGGTAGAAAACGCCTTTGAGAGATTAAGCCATGAGCAAAATCTCACAAAGATTCACACAATCTATCGTGCTTCAAAAGAGATAGCCCCATCTGTTGTAAGTGGGATTATTATCATTATCGTATTTTTTGTGCCTATTCTCACACTAGAAGGCTTAGAGGGGAAAATGTTTGTGCCTTTGGGAGAGACTATTGTGTATGCTCTTATTGGCTCTCTTATACTCTCTATCACGGTTATCCCTGTTATGTGTTCGTTTGTATTAAAGTCAAAGCCGCATAAAGAAACGATTTTATTGCGTGGGATTGAGTATTTATATCACCCTATGCTTAAGTTTTGCTTAAATAATGGTCGTATTGTAATGATTGGCTCACTTGTATTTCTTGTGTTTGCTTTCTCACTTTTCCCCTATATTGGTAAGGCTTTCATGCCTACACTTGATGAGGGCGATATTGTATTGTCCATTGAGACGACACCATCGACTTCTATTGATGAATCGCGTGATATTTTACTTAGAATCACAAAGCAAATTAAAGATTCTGTCCCTGAGATTAAAACCATTATTACGCGTGCTGGTGCTGATGAGTTAGGACTTGATTTAGCTGGATTCTATCAATCAGATTCTTTTATCATCTTAAAGCCAAAAGATGAGTGGGAAGCAAAAAACAAAAAAGAAATAATTGATAAAATACATAATGCTGTAAAAGATTTTAAAGGTGTTACATTTATTGTAACCCAGCCCATTGACATGCGTATTAGCGAAATGGTAACAGGTGTGCGTGGTGATGTAGCCATTAAGATTTTTGGCTCTGATATTGATGAGTTAAATAGCTTAAGCACACAAATCGCTGATATATTAAAGGATATAAGGGGTAGTAAGGAAGTCTATACCGCATTGAATAAAGGTGTAAATTACTTCTATGTAACGCCACAGCGAGAGAAAATGGCACGAACAAATATTAGTGTCGAAGAGTTTTCAAAATTTATGAAAAGCTCATTGGAGGGCTTATTTATCGATTATATACCGCAAGGCTTTGCAAGGACACCTGTGCTTATCCGTCAATCAAGCGATATTGCCTATGATGTATCAAAGTTTCAAGGCTTAGAGTTAAGCTCTGAAGATGACTTGGTTGTGCCTATTAACTCTGTCGCAGAGATTAGGGCAGTTGATGGTCCAATTAGCATTATGAGAGAGCAAAGCAGTCGTGTGGGCGTTGTGAGAAGTAATGTTGAAGATAGGGATTTAGGTGGCTTTGTAGAAGAAGCTATGGCAAGAATTAGTGCGGAAGTAAAACTGCCCGATGGTTATAGCCTCACTTATGGTGGGCAGTTTGAAAACCAGCAAAGGGCAAACGCACGCTTTAGCACTGTTATCCCACTAAGCATTTTAGTCATCTTTTTTATTCTATTCTTTACATTCCGCTCTATTACGCTTTCACTCATGATTCTATTAAACATTCCATTTGCAGTAACAGGCGGCTTAATATCCTTATATCTATCAGGTGAATACATGTCAGTACCAGCGAGTGTAGGCTTTATCGCATTATTTGGTATTGCCGTGTTAAATGGGCTTGTTATGGTGGGCTATTTTGTCCAGCTTATTAAAAAGGGACACAGCATTGATGAGGCAGTAGAAATGGGGGCAAAAAGAAGACTTAGACCGGTCTTAATGACGGCAAGTATTGCAGCACTTGGACTTGTGCCTATGCTTATTGGCGGTGGTGTTGGCAGTGAAGTCCAAAAGCCCTTAGCAGTCGTTGTGCTTGGCGGACTTGCCACTTCAACAGCACTCACACTGCTTATTTTACCGCCAACATTTAAAATGATTGCAAAACGCTTTAAGATTATTGATGGAGAGCAGTAAGACTAGATTTTGTATAATTAGCCCTTTTGACTTAAAATATCTTAAGCATTATCTTGTAATTTATATGCTATGATTTGACTTTTTGAATATAGCATTAGGTTATGTTTAGTCGCAATATGCTAACAATTAGGAATATAGGAATGACAAAAGATTCTAAAATCATTGATTGATGTGAGCCTTGCAAATGTATTACCTCTATTGTATTTTCATCTTTTAATCGAGCATATAAAATTTCAGATTTTTGTGTATCAATTGTATTAATATTAAGCTTTGCTCCCTCAAATACTACTATGCTTATAAATGTATTTTTTGTTTGTTCTATGCTATAAGTGTCAATATTTTGATGTGATTGTGTATTTGGTTTAAGACAGATAATAAGCAGTGGAGTAAAATCCCTTGTATCATTTCTATTAGATAAAGCAACATTTAGATTCTCACAATCTTTAATTTCTTTAAGAACATAAATATTATTTAATGTGTATTCTGATACAGCACCTTTGGCAAATGTTTGGTTGATGTAGGTTAGGTAGGGGTGGAGGATGGTGGTGATATTATTGATAGGTTTTTTGGTGAGTTGTGAGATAATATTAGTAATATTACTTTTGCTTATGTTGCTAACTTTATTCGCCGAATTAAATCTTATAAAATCTAAATCATTTTCATACCAAAGTGCTAATTCTAACAATATATCTTTTTTATTGTGAGAGGTGTAACTCTTAATACTTTCATCATATTTATACTTCCTATAACTAATACTTTCTTTCCTTATATTTAAGTGAGAAAATATATCAAATATAAGACTTATTTTATTAATGTTTGGATTAGATAGATAAATATCTGCTTCATCTGCACTTCTAGCAATATATCCTACATAAGTATTAATATTTGTTTTATATCTTAAAATAAACCACGATAGGAATCTTGAATTTTTGATAATAGAATTTCGAACACTATTTTTGATGTTGTTAAATCTGCCATGATAATGTAAAAAAACCAAAGAAGCTTTTTCTTGGCTATATCTTAACAAGCTATCGCTAATGTATTGTGATACATACTTTTTATACGAATCAAAAGTTCTTTCTAACACCTTTTGAGCCTGTTCCTGTGTAAGTGAAAAATTAAACACTCTATTTTGTAAATAACCTTTTACTATCTTTGGGTCTGTAAAACCTGTCTTATTGGCTCTATATTTTTCTATAATTTCATAAAAAGTTAATTCTTCATCTCCTATTTTAAGTTTTTTAGAATCATCCAGTAAATATCCTTCTAAAAGTAACTTTGGATTACTTCCCGTCTTTAAATCAAGTCCATAACCAATGGTTACATTTTTCGCAATATGTATAGCATTTTCTTGTTTATAATTTAGATTTTCAAAGGCAATAAGAAGTCTTGTGCACTCTTTTTTATAATCATTTTCATTTAATTCTTTAATATCATAAAGCATTGATTATTCCTTATGATATAAGCTATTTACACTAATTTCTGTCCCAGCTCCACAGCCCATATAGCAATCTTTGGGTTTTTGCTCTGTGATTAAAATCCCGTTTTTATTAAGCTCCAAGTTCAATCTGCATTTTTCTTCCCCATCATAATATGCAATGGCTTTATTGTTATTTTTGATTCCAAGCTTCATTAAAACTTCTCCGCAGATATGCATATCATTAAATTCACTTTTATTGAGGATAGCTTCATATTTGATTTCGCAAATATTATTTGTATCGCATTTTTGTATTTTAAACCATCCAAAATAAAGATTTTGTTGCAATTCATAAGTCCCAAGCCACACATTGCCTGGTGTGTGCTGTGTAATTTTGTAGTTCTTTGATTCTATGTTGCAAAAGCTCTTTTAGGCATTCTTTGGATTCGCACTTCTCTCGTGTCTTGAGCCAAGATTTTTGAGAATCTAACAATGCTTTTTTGTCATTTTTATCAAGTTTTGCTTTTATTGCTTGGTAGCTTTCAAAAAGTTGCTTATCTAGATTCTGTAACTCTCCGCTAGAATCACTACATATCATCTTTTCTACTCTTGTAGTTGCTTTAGCACAATCAAAGCTAGGTTTAGCTTCTTTTGGGGATTGTGCATTAATACTTTGGCTTAGAAACACCATAGTTAAAATAATAAAGAATGTTTTTGTCATTTGGAATCTCCTTTTAGTTTTATGTTCTATGGATATTATTTACTAAAGCACTCATAGATTCTACTCACTCTTAACCTCCCCACCTTTCACTACTAAACCATTAGAATCTATAACTACTTCTATGCCACCAGCTTTTATTATAACAGAGTCTCCTTTGGTTGTGATAGAAGTATCGCCTACTTG
>NZ_FZPK01000004.1 GCF_900198625.1 Helicobacter rappini
ACCATCTCATTACCATTCTCTTTTCCTTATTACTTTCGTCATTATATACTACGCTTACCATATTCTTTATCACGTGGTTCTATGCCTTCTACTTTGCCATTTTTATATGGTGTTTCACTTTCAAGCTTCCCATTTTCATAATACCGCCTTTTTATGCCTTCTACTTTGCCATTTTTATATGGTGTTTCACTTTCAAGCTTCCCATTTTCATAATACCATTTTTTTATGCCATCTTCCTTACCATTTTTATATGGTGTTACACCCAGAAGCGTTCCATATCCATAATAATAGTATTCTGTGTATCCTTCCTTAGTATATTTATATAATGTTTCGGATTCAAGTTTCCCGTTTCTATAGTCTTTTATGCTTTCTTTTTTACCATTTTTATATAGCGTTTCAATTGATCCATAACTCATTCTTTCTTGCCATTCTTCTATCTCAACACAGCCTGTCTTTTTATCTGCTTCACTTTCACACTCTTTTAGCTTACTTGCTTGTAGTCCTTGCAATGTAATCACGCTTACTAACCCAAAGCCTATTGCTATTTTCTTAAAATTAATCATATTAACCCCTTATAAAATCTAAAAACAAAATGTTGCGATTTTACAAAAAAAAAAAAACAAATCAAGGGGATTTTAGATAGATTCCATATTTTTATGAAACTTTTAGAATCACAGCTTAGGGTTAGAATCTATTAAAAGTTATTTAGGTGTTGTGTTTATAGAATCTAGCTAGATTTTCATATATTAAAACTATTACTCAATACACTCGCTAGATTCTATAAAAGATTCTATTATAGAATCTATAATGAGATAAGATTAACGCAAGGGATAAAACATAAATGTATAGACTTAAATCTGTAAAGCTTTCTTCTCATCAAGCACTTTAGCTAGTCTCTCTTTTAGATCGCCTAAATTCTCTTTATTTTGTGTTACAACGGCTTCTGGGGCGTTTGCGATGAAGTTCTTATTATTTAGCATATTTTCTAGCTTTGTTATCTCTTTTTGTATCTTTTGGGCTTGTTTGTCTAATCGCTCTAGAATCCCTGCTATATCAAAGTTACTTGCCTCTATATATACCTTTGTAATCTCGCCAATATCAGCGATACATTGGGCTGGTTTAGAATCTACAAATATAACCTCTTTTACTTTTGCTAGTTTTGCTACAAATGATATAAAAAGCACTTCAAAATTTATAGAAGATTCTTTAGAATCTAGACAAAGTGATTGCAATACTTCTTTATCATCTTTTTGCAATTCTATAAAAACTTTTGGCAAGACATCGCCGCTTATTCCTAAGTTTGCACGCATTCTGCGAATAGTGGTAATAGAATCTAGAATGATTTCAAAGCCTTTTTCTAATGCGGTATTTCTAGTAGTATCTTTTGGGAAAGATTCTATCATAATGGAGCGGTTGTCTTTTAGTCCAGATTCTATATCTCGGCTTAGAAGTCGCTGAAATACATATTCACTTAAAAATGGCATTAAAGGGTGTAAAAGCTTCATAGATTCTATAAGAATGCTTGCTAACTCAAATACGCTTTCTTTATCCGCTTTCGCACATTCTATACCAATATCACAAAATTCATTCCACAAAAAGCGATATAAAATACTCGCATATAAATCAAAACGATAAGAATCTAGGGCGTTACGCACTTCTTTTATAGCTAGATTTAGCCGTGATTTCATATAGATTCCAAGTGGGGTTTTATACTCATTTAAACTCTCTTTTTCATTGAATCTATATTCACTTCTTAGCTGTCCTGCATAAAGCTCTAAGAAACTCATGGCATTTATAATCTTATTTGTAAAATTACGCGTGATTTCAAGCTGCTTTTGTGAAAGGCGTATATCTCTGCCTTGCACGCATAAAAACGCAAGGCTAAAACGCACGACATCAGGGCTAAAAGTCGCACAAAGATTCAAAGGGTCTATTACATTGCCCTTTGATTTACTCATCTTTTGTCCCTTTTCATCAAGCACAAGGGCGTGTAGATATATGTCTTTAAATGCGATTTCTTTGCAGTTAATATCCGCACTTAAAAGCATTCTAGCTACCCAGAAAAAGAGAATGTCAAAGCCAGTGATAAGCAAGGAATTAGGATGAAAATCTTTTAAATCACTCTCTTGCCATAACTCTCCCTTGCCAAAGTCGCCATTCCCAAAGCCTAGTGTGCTATGCGTCCAAAGCCCAGAGCTAAACCATGTATCAAGCACATCATTATCTTGTGTTATGTTTTTACCACCACATTTAGGGCATATTGGATTATCATCTTTACTTGCAAATTCATTCCCACATTCACAATAAAAGACTGGGATTCTATGTCCCCACCATAGCTGACGACTGATACACCAATCGCGTAAATCTCGCATCCACGCATCATAGTTATTCTTCCATTGACTAGGATAGAATCTTGTCTCGTTTTGATTTACTCTCTCTATTGCCCCTTTTGCCGCGTCTTTGCTTACAAACCACTGCTTTGAGATATAAGGCTCGATGATATTACCGCAACGATAGCATTTGCCTACTTTATTTGTATAGTCTTCAATCTTTTCTACAAATCCTGCCTTTTCTAATGCCGCGATAATAGAATCTCTTGCTTCAAGTCTCTCCATACCGCTAAACTCGCCACAATATTCATTTAAGATTCCATTCTTATCAAAGACTATTATATGCTCTAGATTATGCCTTAGTGAGACTTCATAGTCATTCATATCATGGGCTGGTGTTACTTTTACCGCTCCACTACCAAATTCCATATCTACGATAGAATCTGCGATGATTTGTATCTTTCTGCCAATAAGAGGTAGTGTGAGTGTTTTGCCGATTAAATGCGTGTATCTAGAATCTTGTGGATGCACCATAAGGGCAGTATCGCCAAAAAATGTTTCTGGTCTTGTTGTCGCAACGATAATGTAAGGATTTTTTATACTAGAATCTTTTAAAGCACTTTCTATAATGTGTCCCTTAGAATCTACATATTCACTCAAGTAATATCGCAAATAATATAGCTTACCTTTATTCTCTTCATATTCTACTTCTATATCGCTTAATGCCCCATCATGTGTGCACCAATTAATCATTCTTTCGCCACGATAGATAAAGCCCTTTTCATACCAATTACAAAAAGTCTCTTTTACTGCGTTTATAAGCCCTTTATCCATTGTGAATCTTGTGCGTTTAAACGCAGGAGAAAAGCCCATAGTCCGCATTTGCTCTAAGATTTTACCACCGCTTTCTTCTTTCCATTCCCATACTTTTTGTATGAAGGCTTCTCTGCCTATATCTTCTTTTTTTATGCCTTGCTCTAATAGCTTTTTTTCTACGACATTTTGTGTTGCGATTCCTGCGTGATCAAGCCCGGGCTGCCATAGCACTCTAAAGCCATCCATTCTCTTATAGCGCGTAATAATATCTTGCAATGTAAAAGTTAGGGCATGTCCTATATGCAGCACCCCTGTAACATTTGGCGGGGGCATCATAATGCAAAATGGTTTAGAATCTTTATAATGTGGATTATAGATTTCATGGCAATTTGGCTCAAAATAGCCTTTTTTCTCGCATTCATTATAGATTAATTGCTCCCAATCGCTAGTAAATACCCTTTTATCGTTAATATTTTGTTCTGCCATATAATTCCTTTATAATATTTAGCGTTTATATGTGCTTTGAGTGATAGCAATGCGTAATTCAAAGGATAGATTCCCTTTCTTTGTCTTTTGCACTACAAATGGAAGCTCAAGTATCGCACTGATATTTTTTGCATGTAGTTTTGGCACAATATCAAGGATTAAAGCTAGATTATTAATCCCTACTTCGCCTGTGATAGCATAAAACTGCTTTTTAAGCTGGTCTTGTGGTATAAGCTCTTCGCCCATCTTTTTTACATTTATGCGTAAAAAGCCTTTAGGTAAGTTTTTGCGTATCACAGATTCGTTAATCACGCCATTAAAGACTTTTATTTTCTCATGATTAGCGCCTGAAAAGGCATTAATCTTTGCTTGTGCATTATCTCTCACTGCCTTTGTGCTAGCAAGCACATCTTGTGTTACACGAGTAAATCGCACTTGTTCTTTATAGCTATCAACATTTGGCATAATATCTACATTGATATAGTAAGCAACCGCGGCAATAAATAGCACACTCCATACAATATGACGGAAAATAATATCTGGTTCTACATCTTTTAATATTGCCATATTTACGCCTTATATATTATCAATTCTCTCAATCAAGCCATCATCGCTTAAGGTTTGACTGATAGATTCAAAGTTTAGCCAACCGCTTGGGAGTTCATAGAAACTTGCATTACTTCTTGCATAAATTGTGCGTAATTGCGACTGCAATGAAGTCTCAAAAAGCTCTCTACTGATAGTAGTCCCACGCATAAAAAGCTGATTATTCTCAAATCTTATCGTGCTTATTTGCACCCCTTGTGGAATCATAGCTATAATATTTTGTATCTGCATACGCAGCTTTTCATCTCTTACATTAATCTTTTGTGCGACTTCAAGCTCATAATATAATCTCTCGCTTTCTTGCTCTAGATTCTTTGTTGATTGTATGATTCTTTCTTGCTCTGCCTTTGCTAGATTCTGTGTTTCTTTTAGATTCTCTACTTGTAATAAAAGCTGGACTTTAAAGACGATTAAAATGCCAAAAGCAAGTATAAAGTAGAATCCCCAAATCTTTGTAGCTGGTTTTAATACATGCTTTGTTGTTGCTTTTGTAAAACTATAAGTCATAATATTTCCTAACTATCTAACTCAATCTGCATAACATTTGTTAATTCTCTCAATAAATCAAGCCCAACAAGTGAAAAATCTATCATAAGATTTGACTTTATATTATCCACTGCTTGAGATGAGATTCCATAACAATCAAAAAATACAATCTCTTCAATAAAATCGCTTTCATATAATGAATTATTATAAAAATCCTTGATTGCGGCTTGTAAAAGATTAATAATAGTCGTAGATCGTCCTAAATCCTGCAAATTATCCATACTAGAGCCCTCATCATCTCCATCACCGCTTGAGCCGCTTACATTTTCACTTGCCTCACTTGTAAGACTATCAAAGTCAAAGTTTTCATAATCTTCTAATTCATCTTCTAATCCACCAAGCTCTGTATTTAAATCATCTAAGCCTTGTGCGGTAGAACCAGATTGTGTGCTTGTAGTAGATACTAGCGTATCTTCAGAGAGAGAAGAAGGCAGGGAATCTCTTACATTTGTTACACTCTCTCCCGCACTCATAGGTAAAAATGAGCCATATAAAATAGCCTTTCTCGTTAAAACTAATACTGATAAATCCTCTTTTTCCTGTAACACAAAAAGTTTTGGTCTATCGCCCACAAAAGTTTTTGCTTTAAAAAACAGCAACACAAAAGGTGAGAATAAAAAGTCTAATCCCATAGCTTTTTTAAACATATTTTGATATTGTGTAATATCATCTTTTAGTATAAAGGCAAAGGCACTAGGCAGCTTTATAAACTTATATTCTTTCTCATTTACATTAAATGCGGCGAATTGATTTTTCTTCACACCGGGGACTAAAACTTGTTCTGTATTCTTAGAAAGTATAGCAACATAGCTATATGCGTAACGAGACTTTAGCTTCTTAATAAACTTAATCACTTCAGCAGAGAGATTCCCATCTAGAATCTTAAATTCTTTATCAATCTCTTCTACGATATGACCACCGCGTTTTTTAACAACCTTAATGCTACACGCAGTCGTGTTATAATTCACACCGATAAGCACAGTCGCAAAAAGTGGTCGAAAAAGCATACCAAGAATGCTCACAATAAACCTCATCTATTCAAATTTGCTAGTATTATAGCATAGTTTTAGCCATATAAATTTTGGATACCATTTATCATAAAGCAAAAGTCGCTCCATTTACTAATGCTAATATAAATTTGGAGTAGCTTAAGGCGATGAAGCTAACTCTTTTAAAATTTAATTTGTAGATATTTCATTTTAACACGATAGGTTGTTTTAGAATTATGGCTTCCATCCTCACACTTCAATGCTTTGTTGCAAATGCAAATCAAAACCGCTTAGGGCGTTGTAGCTTGTCTTTGTATTCACACAATGAGAGCTAAGAAGTGTGAAGTCTTTCACACCAAGTGATTTTAGAATCTGTGCGCCGATTCCAAAGTCTTTAATATCACCACAATGCTTTGTATTACTGCCATTTGCGTTATCTTTATCACTATTAAGACACACAAGATAGCCACCCTGCTGGGAGAGCAACTCTATACTTTTTTGCAGGGCTTGCCACTCACTAGAATCTGTCAAAAGGGCAATATCGCTACTTGTATTGTGGAATCTAATGAGCGGCGTTGTAGCCTGTGGGCTAAAGCTAAAGGCGATATGGCAATTTTGCAAATGATCTATAAAGGTGATTTTCTCACACTCTTTTGCCATAAACACTGCCTTTTCACGCGAAGTTTCACGCACGAGATTTTCAAAATTTAAGCGATATTGGATAATGTCGCTGACATAGAGAATCTTTAGATTATGAGTTTTAGCAAAATCAAGTAGGAATTTATCCCCCCGCCCTGCCATCGTGCCATCTTTTTTCATAATCTCACAAATCACACTAATGGGTGCAAGTCCCGCAAGGCGGCAAATATCCACACTCGCTTCTGTATGTCCTGTGCGGATAAGTGTGCCACCACTCTTAGCAATAAGTGGGAAAATATGCCCCGGACGCACAAAATCGCTTGGCTTTGCGTTGTTATCACACATAAGACGGATAGTTAAATCTCTCTCATACGCAGAAATGCCTGTCTTTGCTTCCTTAGCGTCAATGGATATAGTAAAGGCGGTTTCGTGGTTGCTATCATTTCTTTTTACCATTGGGGGCAGGTCTAGCTTATGGGCTAGCTCTTGCGTGATAGATACGCAGATTAGCCCCCTTGCTTCTTGAGCCATAAAATTGATTTTCTCTGGTGTGGAAAAGATTCCAGCCATTACCAAATCGCCCTCATTTTCTCTATCTTCATCGTCCATTATAATAATCATTTCACCTTTTTTAATCGCCTCTATGGCGTCTTTCATACGCGTTTGATACATTAGATTAAATACTCCGTAATAACATTTTTAAAAATTATATCAATTTTATTTGACTTTTTAGCAAAACTATGATATGATTTCGCCTTTAACTTCTAACTTCAAGCAAAAGAAGCAAAGCGTTGGGGTATCGCCAAGCGGTAAGGCACCTGGTTTTGGTCCAGGCATTCCGAGGTTCGAATCCTTGTACCCCAGCCAAATAAGCAAATTACTACATAAATTTACTTCTAATAGACTTGCTTAATGTGAAGTTATCTTTGATATTTTTGAGTAACGCGGGGTAGAGCAGCCAGGTAGCTCGTTGGGCTCATAACCCAAAGGTCGGGGGTTCAAATCCCTCCTCCGCAACCATTCTCTGCAAGTGAAGCTTATTCTCATGCAATAATACTGATTTTCCAAGTGAAAATTGTTCTCATGTTAATCCTTTCAAAATGAAATTGACTTTACTGGCGTTTTATCTTATTTCTCCCCTTACAAGATAGCACCAAGTAAGGTATTTATTTTAAGTAGGGCATTTATTTTTCTCTATTATCTTAGTTTTACCTTAGAATCTTTATCCATAAAATTTAGCTATAATACAACTCTTGTTTTTACCCATTCATTTAAAATCATATAAATGAGAATCATTAAAACCAAACCCATAAGACCAAAAGGTATATTGTGAAAAAATTGCTTGATTGTTTTGACTATCTCAAACGCTATCATTCTGATTTGCTTGATGTTGTAAGCATTATGCTTGAGCTTTTTATCTTTAAGAGGGAAAATGCTAAAATGCTAGAAGACATGATTGCAAAATCTAGCAAAAGAAAGACGATTAAAGAAGACTTTCACGCAATATTACACAATCTCATAGGAGAAGAATTATATGTGCCTATAAGCAGTAATGCAAATATCTCTAAGATTCTAAAAACGCTTTTACAAAGCAGCACAGAATTGCATAATATCACGCAATTCCTACATATTATCTCACAGAAACGCACGACAAATAAGCTTTATTATTATTCCACACCACGAGAAGTTAATGATTTATTAGCATTGCTGCTAGATTTACAAGATAATGATGAGGTATATAATCCATGCTATGGTATTGGCAGTATCTTTTTATCCTTAGGGAATCTTAATCCAAATATCCATTTATATGGAGAAGAGCTAGATGAAAGGCTATCAAATATCGCAAGATTAATCGCAAGATTCACACAAATAAAAGACTATAAACTCTATGTGAATGATATTTTAAAGCAACCTGTCTTTAAAGCGGGAAGTATCTTGCGACAATTTAATAAAGTCATTTGTAATCCACCGCTTTACGCACACATGGGAGTAGAACAACTAAAAGGCGATGAAAGATTCAGTAAAATTGGCATACTTGCTAAAAATTACCCAGAATTAGTGTTTCTAACACACGCCCTAGCACATTTAAAGCAAAGGGGAGTTTTCATTGTCCGCAATCAAACCTTGCAAAAAAGCTTTTTAGAAGAAAAGCTTCGCGATAAGCTTGTAAAAGAGCGTATGATAGAAGCTGTTATTGAATTACCTAAAAATATCTTCCCACACCAAGCCTGTGATTTTTCTGTGCTTGTTATCTCTCATAATAATAAAGAGATTCTGCATATTAACGCAAATAATCCACATTTTTACACCAAAGATGGCAAATATAATCGACTAAGACATATTGATGAAATTGCTAATCTATTTAAGCAAAAGAGAGAGAGTGAATTTTCAAAAATCACAAATATAAAAGATGTAAAAACGCATGATTTAAGGGCTAGTTATTATCTTGCTTCTAAGATGATACATACAAATGAATTATTATTAGCTGATATGGGGGCAACTATTTTTCGTGGGCAAAGAGTGCATGGGGGTAGTAAAGATTCTGAAATTACATATTATGATGTAGGTATAGCGGATTTTTCTGTATGTGGATTTAGCACACAGTTTAGTCATAAAAAGATGAGTGGGGATAAGCAAAAGATACAAAAATATCGATTAAAACCCTATGATATTTTACTCTCACTTCGCAGCATTGTCCCAAAAGTTACCATACTTGGAGAATGTATAAAAGACCACATTGTTGTGGCAAATGCGGGGATTTTGATTCTAAGATTAGCAGATAAAAATAAAGCTATTGGACTTTATTGTTACTTCTTTTCAAATGAGGGCTTTACACATTTAAAAAGGATTTATGAGCAAAGTGGGGAGGGCATGGTATATATTAATGAATTACTAGCGAGTTCTATACCGCCACGCTATCTTTTAGAAGGTAAAAAGAGAATGCAAGAGATAGAATCTCTAAAGCATGAGTTTGAATCGCTTGAGACAAAATTGCAAGATTTAAAACAAACATAAAAATATAATTGTTTAATTTTTCGTTACAATTCTATCTTTATTCTAATGGAGCATAGAGTGATACTTTTAATTGATAATTATGATTCTTTCACATACAATATTTACCAGCTTGTAGCAAGGCTAGGCTTTAGTGTCGTTGTGAAACGCAATGATGCTATTGATATTGAAACAATCCGTATGTTAAAGCCCACACATATCATACTAGGACCGGGACCTAATAGCCCTAAAGATTCTAGAATCTGCCTTGATATTATTACGCAGTTAAAAGGTGAATATCCTATTCTTGGTATCTGTCTTGGACATGAAGCCATTTTGTATGCCTTTGATGCGCCTATTGTCAATGCAAAAAATATAGTGCATGGCAAGGTATCTCCACTCACACACACAGAAGATGGAATCTTTACAAATATCCCCCAGCATGTCCAAATCACTCGCTATCACTCTTTAGTCGCTAAAAGAGAGCAGATTCCAGACTGCTTTCATATTAATGCAGTGAGTGATGATGGCGAAGTTATGGCGGTAACACACAAGCAATATCCACTTTTTGGCTTACAATTTCACCCAGAATCTATTGGCACACAATATGGTGAAAAGATGATTCTAAACTTCATTCACCACAAAAGGCGAAGCATACCTATAAAGCTTTACCTGCAAAAATTAGCCCATTTAGAGAATCTAAGCTTTGTAGAAAGCTATGATTTAATGGAGTGTATCGCAGAAAATGATCTCACACCAGCACAACTTGGCAGCCTTATCACAAGCTTTTATCACAAAGGACCAAGCGGGGAAGAACTTGCGGCATTTGCAAGTCTTCTTATATCAAAGGCAAAACATTTTGAAATACAAGATTCTAAACGCATTGATATTGTCGGCACAGGTGGGAGTGCGAGAAAAACCTTTAATGTCTCAACGACAACTGCCCTATTATTAGCAAGTATGGGCTTAAAAGTGGCAAAGCATGGCAATCGCGGTATTACAAGTAAAAGTGGGAGTGCAGATTTACTCACAAATCTAGGCATTAATATCAATATGGATATGGATACTTGCAAGGCATGTTATGAGAATCTTGGCATTACTTTCCTTTTTGCACCAAACATTCATAACGCCCTAAAACATGTGCAAGGTGTGCGTAAAGAGCTAGGCTTTAAAAGCTTTTTTAACTTACTTGGTCCTTTAAGTAATCCATTGCGACCCACACATCAGCTTATAGGTGTGTTTAGCAAGGATTATACAGAACTTCTTGCAAATGCCCTAAAGATTCTAGGCGTTGAAAGGGCAATGGTCGTGCATGGGCTAGATGGTATTGATGAGATAAGTCTTTGTGCAGCAACACAAGTTAGTGAGCTAAAAGATGGAGAGATTCACACTTATATTTTCTCACCACAAAAGCTAGGTATAGAACTCGCCAATCACGCAGAATTACGCGGTGGCGATGTCGCTATGAATGCAGAAATCACACTTGATATACTAAGCGGTAAAGCAAGTAAAAAAGCAGATTTAGTTGCCCTAAATGCAGGTGCAAGCCTTTATATCTATGGCTATGCTGATAGCATTGAAGCTGGATTTCATTTAGCAAGAGAGCATTTACAAAGCAAAAAAGCATTAAATCTTTTAGAATCTTTTCGCTTGCAGAGTAATTATATCGCAAAGTAATATGAAAAACGAGTAAGGTGTGTATATTAAAAGCTAAAAGCAATTTTGGCTTATCAGTAACTATTGATACAAGTCCATATTGTCTCTTTTTGAGAAAAACAAATTTTGTATCACAAGATTCACGCATTTAGCCATTCAGCACATATTTCTATAAATGCTGCACCCCCATACTTATAACACAAAGCCCACGATAATAAAATATGTTTCTATTCTCTACTTTAAACTTTAATATTTAGCCATTTATTAAAATATGCTTGACTTGTTTTTTTTTTTTTGTATTTTACAATCACTCATTATTTTAATTTAAAGGAATAGTATGAATAACATATTAAAGAATCTTGTAATGCTGTCTGGCATATCACTTGTAAGTTTTAACGCATTTGCGAATGATAGGGCTTCAAGTCTATTTGTAGGGGGAAATGTGGGTGCATCAGTTACTGATAGCACATTGACAAGTGGGAATCTCAATAATAATTTTCGAATAGGCACAGGTGCTGGTTGGACAATTGGGGCTGAAGCTGGATATAGACATTTTTTAGGCAATAAATTTGGTTTTAAATATTATGTAAGCTATAACTATATGCAAACTTTTAGTAACTCTGGCAGGGGAGGAACCGGTGGTAATAGCTACAGCATGGATACAACGCTAAATCAGCAATTAATCGCTGCAAATGTGGATTTTTTCTATAATTTTACTCGCTCTTTTGGTGTGTATTTTGGCTTAGGTGCGGGTGCTACTACACTGCAACCTGACTTTGCAATATCAAATAATACTTTTGGTGCTAGAAATCAAAGTGATAGAATGCACACATTTTTTGCCTTGCCTTTTAACGCTGGATTCCAATTTAATATCAAAGATAATCACACTATAACATTTGGTGCAAAGATTCCACTTCTTAGTCAAGATTATATAAGCTCACGCATACCAAACAAAGAAGAGATAAAGACATACATGGTAATGCTAGGATACACATATCATTTAAATCTTTATAAAAGAGGTGGATACTGGGGCATGGAAGCTTTTAAACATTATCGCCCAAAACTGAAATAGACTTTTATTGCAAACAAAGGCTGATTTGATGAGATAATGCTTTTAATCATGCCTTGCTCTTAAATAAACGCCTAAGAGTCTAAATATAAACTATAACTTCTCAAATATAAAACCTTGTTTTAATCTAAAATATTGTCATTTTGAAAGTATCGAAAAATCTCTTACAGACTTTAATCTTTAAGATATTTCGCCTTTTTAAAAAGCTCAATATAACAAGACCCTAAATTATATTGCATTCTAAAATGGGATAAGATAGTAACTCTATTTCCATCTCATCAACCCCGCAAACATTACCATAATAGCCTATAACATTATGTAAATACATGCCTTTTTCTAGGCTAATCGCATTAAAAAACCTTACGCAAGGTTTGTATAAACCGCTTGCACATCATCATCATCTTCGATTTTATCAAGCAGTTTATCAAGTTCTTGCATTTGCTCTTCTGTAAGGGTTATGGGGCTTGTTGGGATTCTTACAAGTTTTGCGGATTTTACTTCGATCTTTAGATTCTCTAAACCAAGTGCTAATGTCCCAAAATCTTCATATTTAGAATATGCAGTATAGCTATTTTCTTCTTCATTTTTTTCTAGTAAATCAAGTCCGCAATCAATAAGCGCTAATTCCACTTCATCAACATTATCATCATTTAAAGTGATTTGAAATTCGCCCTTTCTCTCAAACATAAAGTCAATCGCCCCATTTGTAAGCAAACTCGCATTTGGCGTTTTATTAAAATAGCTTTTTATGTTTGCAACCGTTCTTGTTGGATTGTCGGTCGCGCATTCTATGAATATCAGCACACCATTTGCGGCTTTGCCCTCATAGCTTACTTCCTCAAAATGTCCGTCCTTGCCACTTGCACGCTTGATTGCCGCATCGATATTATCTTTTGGCATATTTTGTGCCTTTGCATTAGCGATAGCCGTGCGTAATTTTGCATTCATTTCTGGGTCTAGTCCGCCCTCTTTTGCGGCGATTGTGATTGCTGTCGCAAGCTTTGGAAAGATTTTACTCATTTTGCCCCATCGCTTTTCTTTTGCAGCTCTACGATATTCAAACGCTCTACCCATAATAATCTCCCTGCTAGATTCTAAAAATAAAAGGCGACATTATATCATACGCATTTAAATGTTTTAGAATCTATGAACTTGTATCAAATACGCTATAATTTCACACATAACACAATATAAAGGAAAAATATGAAAAAAATGGTCGAAGACGCATTAAAACAAGTAATTTACCCAAACTTTGAGAAAGACATTGTAACCTTTGGCTTTGTAAGTAAGATAGAGATAAACAATAATGTATGCTATCTTAAGATAAATATCCCATCAAGCAATGAAGAAGTCATTAAAAAAGTCAAAGAAGAGATTCTAGAAAAGACAAAATCCCTTCCACTAGCAAATATCGACATAGAGATTGTAACGCCAAATATACAAAAGGCACAAACAGAGCAAGCCCCCAAAAATCTAGCCCCATCAATCAAGCATTTTGTAATGGTAAGTAGCGGTAAAGGCGGTGTTGGTAAATCAACAACGAGCGTAAATCTCGCCATTTCACTCGCAAAAAGCGGTAAAAAAGTAGGCTTACTTGATGCTGATATTTATGGACCAAATGTCCCGCGTATGTTTGGACTAGATGGCGTTGAGCCAAAGACTAGCCAAGATGGTAAGAAGCTTTTACCTTTAGAGCAATATGGTGTCAAAATGATAAGTATAGAATCTATCTATGGTAAAGGGCAGAGCTTTATATGGAGAGGACCTGTGGTTATGCGTATCATTACGCAGTTACTGCAAGATGTGGAGTGGGGAGAGCTTGACATTATGGTAGTTGATATGCCACCGGGAACGGGTGATGCACAGCTTACACTAGCTCAAAGTGTGCCTGTTGGTGCGGGTATAAATGTAACCACACCGCAAATGGTAGCCATTGATGATGGATTCCGTGCGCTTGATATGTTTGCAAAATGCAATATCCCAATTTTTGGAATCATTGAAAATATGAGTGGTTTTATATGCCCTGATTGTAATAAAACCTATGAGATTTTTGGAAAGGGTAATAGCGATATGTTAGCACAAGAGTTTCATACAGAAGTTGTAGCTAAGATTCCATTAGAGCCAAGCATTGTAGCAGCAAGTGATAGCGGTAAGCCTATTAGCTTCTTTGAGCCTGATAGCAGGACAAGCAAAAGCTATATGGAATGTGCCTTGCGTTTAATTGAATTTTTAGAATCAAATAGGGCGGATAATAGCACCATTCAACCGCGTTAGATTTCTCGCATGACTTAAGCAGATAGTTCTAAGCATACAAAAGTTTAGATTCTATACCTTTAAGGTGGGTGCAAAATGATATTGGATTCTAATGCAAAATTTTGTTTTGATTAAAACCCAGAATAGCTTTGAATATGTATTAGAATCTAAGTAAGATTTAGCACAAGGTTTGCAATCAGTCAAATTTATAACGGAGTAAAACATGGCATTAGAGATTCTAAAAAAACTTATACAATATCCTACAATCACGCCACTAGAGCATGGAATCTATGAGTATATACAGACACTTTTACCTTCATTTAAGGCTTTGCATATTGAAAAAAATGGTGTAAAAAATGTGTTGTTTTATAAGATTCCAAAAGGACATGATGAAAAGAGTGCATGGAAGAGACTGAAACATTTTTGCTTTGCAGGGCATATTGATGTGGTAAAGCCCGGTGGCGGGGCAGCTGTGCCAAAGGATATACACGACACACAAGATAGCGAACAAAATAAAGGCGAGTGGAGTTATCCACCATTTACCCCTACAATACATGATGGCTATATCTATGGTCGTGGCACGCAGGATATGAAAGGTGGTATTGCCTGTTTTATCAAGGCATTGCAAGATTTTATAAGTGAGAATGAAACTCAAATGATTTTTTCTGTGCTTTTAACAAGTGATGAAGAGGGTGAAGGGATCTATGGCACACAATACATGCTAGAAATCCTAAAAGAAAAGGGCATGCTACCTACATACGCCATTGTCGCAGAGCCTACAAGCACGAAGTTTGCGGGGGATACGATAAAGGTTGGCAGGCGAGGGTCTATTAATGGTGTGATTAAGATTCTAGGGAAACAGGGGCATGTCGCCTATCCTGAAAAGTGTATTAATCCAGTGGAGTTACTCGGCAGTAAGCTAGGGCTTTTAGCGGGGGTGAATCTTGATAGTGGGGATTGCGTATTTAGTGCATCAAAGCTTGTGATAACGGATATAAGAGGCGGCATTGAAGCGGTGAATGTAACGCCTAATGATTTAGTCATTATGTTTAATGTGCGAAACTCCACAATGACGACATTAGAGAGTGTGAAATCGCATGTAGATTCTGTATTAGATGGACTTCCCTATACACTAGAGCTAAAACAAAGCTCAAAAAGCTTTCATACAAAAGATAGTGTTTTAATCACGCTTTTACAAGATTCTATCCATGAAGTAGCACAAATACAAACAAAACTTAGCACGAGTGGTGGCACAAGTGATGCAAGATTTTTGAGTGAATATGGCGTAGAAGTGGTAGAGCTTGGCTTATGCAATGATAGAATCCACGCAGTAGATGAAAGGGTATCTTTGCAAGATATAGAACAATTAGAGAGAATCTTTTCTGTATTTTTAAAGAGATTGTTACAAGATGGGATGTAGAGTCTTGTTTGCTTAGAGTAAGATGCTGGTAAAAATGGCATGTAAGGATTAAGCTGTATTTTATAGTTTTTCCTATATAATCCGCCTTTTTTGAGTAATTAACTCATAATAATTGTTGGGGTTTTGTGTATGAGATGTGTTTTTATTTTGTTTATGTCTATTTGTGCTTTTGCGTATGCTTTAGAAAATAATGAAACTCATAATGAAGTAAGCAAGGAAAAGTCTCGTTGGATAGATTATAATGCAAATTTTAATGATAAAAAGCATTTGCTAAAGCTTGCTTTCGCACAGGATTTTTCAGAAAATGGATTCTCACGCCTTAGTGCGTTGGGTTTGCATTATGGACAGCCTAATACATTTTTTGGATTACCTGCCAGAATGGTTTTAGAGCTTGAGGGCTTTCTTGGTAGTGGGAGTGAAAAAGCCCTTAATCAATTAATCTTTGGTGTATCACAAGATATTGTGCTATCAATACCACGCACAAACCTTTATGCTGGAGTTGGTATTGGAATCTACATTCGCACACTTTTAGATTCTCGCATGAACTCTGCTTTTACTTTTGGGGAAAAAGTCTTTATTGGTTATAATTATGCCGTGGCAAATAAGGGGGGGGGGGGGGTATATCCTGTGAGATTTTTGTGAAACATTACTCAAATGGTGATTTAACCCCTTTAAACAAAGGCTTTAATTTCTTTGGTGCAAGTGTGGGATATAGTTTTTAACTATTTTATGAATTGTAAGTATAAAATATAGATTTTGCATTATTTGGGTTATAGAATCTTATCTTAATTTCACAATTTCAATAGGCGGTTAAACATGAAAGTTTTAGAAATTTATAACATACTTGATTCAATAAGTCCTTTTATCATGCAAGCAGAATGGGATAATAGTGGATTAAATATCGGTAATATGCAAATAGAGTGCAAACAAGTCTATATTGCATTAGAGCTTGATATGCAAGTGGTTAATGCGATAGAAAATGAAAGTTTGCTTATCGTGCATCACCCCTTAATCTTTAAAGCATTAAAGACCATACAAACTGATACATATCCCGCAAATCTCATTGAAATATGTTTGCAAAAGAAAATTAGCGTCATAGCCATGCATACAAACTTTGACAAAACGCATTTAAATCAAGCCTTTGCTACAAAATTATGCTTAGAATCTCTCAATTTTACCCCAAATGGTGAGAAAGATTTTAGCCTTATTTATAGCACAAACACGCCATTAAATACGCATTCTCTTGCTACACATATAAAAAATATATTGGGATTAGATACACTTCGCTATACGCAAAAAGATAATATGATACATAATCTCTACATTACATGTGGGAGTAATGCCACTGCCTATAAAATCGCAAATAAGGGGGATTGCATTATCACAGGCGATATTAAATATCATGATGCTATGATTGCTGCGAGTGAGGGCATTAGCTTTATTGATGTTCCACACTTTGAAAGTGAGTGTATTTTCAGTGATTTACTAGCAAAAGCTTTACAAAAACACCATATTCAAGCTATAATTACAAATTCACACAATCCATTTTGCTATATTTAGGAGCATTGCATGAATAAAAATCTTGAAAAACTCATTGAAGTAAATCGCCTTGATTTAGAGGTGTCAAAATATGATCCTCTTATCGAGCAAAAAAAAGCCCCAATGAACGAAAAAATATCTGAAAAAACAAAAGCTTTAAAAGAAAAGCAAGAGCTAGAAGCACTCATTGCAAGGAATGAAGAATCTCTTGCAAAAAATAATGATGAATTTGCTGTGATTACTGCAGATATTGAACGCATTCGCAATAAAATCCAAGAAAGCAAAAGCGAAAAAGAGATGAAAAATCTCGATATGGAAGAGGGTATATTGCGAGAAAAAAGCATAAGCTTTAACAATGAGATTGAATCCCTTGAGAAAGGCATACAAGCGGCAAAAGATAAGATTGCTACACTTGATTCCAATGTTATAAAGCTTGATGAAGAGATTAGTAGCATGGAATCTGGCTGCAATGAAGCAGTCCAAGAGATTAAAAAGCAACAAGATGAGGTGAGTGCCAAACGGACAAAAGCTGCATTAGATATGGAAACAACCGTGCTAAGATTGTATGAAAAGATTCGAAAATGGGCGGGAAATACAAGCGTTATCTCCATGTATAAAGAAGCTTGTGGTGGTTGCTTTATCAAGCTAAATGATAAAAATATTGCAGATGTTAGAAGGGGCGATGAGATCGTGCATTGCCCACATTGTGGTCGCATTCTTTATGATTCTGCTCTAGTTGAAAGCAAGAGTTAAAGACCCAACCAAAGACAAGGCACAATGACTTTTATTTACTACACTCTTTTATGTTTCTTGCATGTCCTTGCATTGCCCTTGCTTTGTGCCTTATCATTAAGAAAAAAATATAAAAAAAGCATTCCACTTCGTTTTTTAATCCCCAAAAATCACTCAAAAGAAAGCTATGATATATGGCTACATGCTTGTTCTGTGGGCGAGGTGCAGTCCCTGCAAACCCTTATAGAATCTATCCCCAAAACACAAAGCATATTTCTTAGTGTTATCACACAGACTGGATATAAACAGGCACAAAACCTTTATGCAAAATATGAGAATCTTAGCATTGATTATTTGCCTTTTGAGACCTTTATCCCATTATTTACACCGACATGTAAAAAGCTTTTTGTGTTTGAAGCCGAACTTTGGCTTATGCTATTTGTATATGCAAAGCATAAGGGGGCGACTACAAAATTAGTTAATGCTAGAATCTCAACGCGTAGCGTAAAACGCTATCAAAAGCTTAGAATCTTTTATAGACATTTTTTTTCATTTGTTGATTCTGTATTATCTCAAAGTGATGAAGACACAGAAAGGCTAAAGAGTTTGGGGGCAAAAAATGTAAAAACAATCGGGAATCTCAAGCTATTAAACCCCATAAAACCAAAGATAGCGTATAAAAAACCAGAATCTTTAATCATTGTTGCAGCAAGCACACATGCAAACGAGGAAGAATTTGTGCTAAATGCGTGGAGTAACGCAAAGGCATTATGGGAAAGTGATAGTGAAGTTTTAGAAAATATGGAATCTAAACCTTGTCATATTAAGCAAAGCGAAATGTCTAAAAATACAGAATCTAAAAAAGATTTTTCACTCGTTTTGGAGACTCAAAATGAAAAGAATCTAGATTCTAGCAATTGTTATATTGAGCGTAGCGAAATATCTAGTATGGAATCTCAACAAGATTTTTCGTGCCTACACACTCAAAATGACAAGAATCTAGATTCTATAAAGTTTGCACCCTTGCACCCTGCACCCACCCAAATGGTAGAGAATCTAGATTCTATAAACAATCACAATAAAGAATGTGAATGTAAAACCCATCTTCACAACGCCACTAAAGACTATACGACAATAAAAAAAGATTCTAAAAAAAATCTATTAGTCATTGTGCCGCGACACCCTGAGCGGTTTCAGTCTGTATTTCAGCTTTGCAAACAATATGGAAAGACCATGTGTCTTAGTGAATTGCAAAATGATTCTACACTAGACTTAGATCTGATTCACGCAGATATTTTACTCGTTGATACGATGGGTTCTCTCATTAATTTTTATGCAATCAGCGATATTGTGATACTTGGTGGGGCATTTGCAAAAGTTGGGGGGCATAATCCGCTTGAACCAGCCACTTTCGCCAATGTGCTAATAAGTGGCACAGAGATTTTTAATCAAAAAGCATTGTTTGCATATATTCAAAATTACTATTTGATAGATAACTCTCATTCATTGCAAATGTTACTTCATCATTACAAACAGCTTATGACTTCTTCGGTTAATAAAGATTTGTGTCATAATATGATTGAGAGTATTTTAGAATAAATTAGACTTAATAAAACATTCAATAAGAGTTGATATACAAATAAGCATTGCAAGAAAATATTATAATATTTTGTTATATAGCTAAGTTTATAGACATTATTAACACTTATTATGTATAATTTTGCTTTTCTTAAGCAGTGAGTATGACTACAATATGACTTAAGAAGTAATTTAAAATTAGGAGTTTAGGTATGGATTCTATCGAAGTTTATAATCAAGTGAAAGATTTAGTAGCAAGTGAGCTTAAAGTTGCAGCAGATGAGATTAAGCCGGAGTCTGATTTTACAAAAGATTTGAATGCAGATAGCCTTGATGTTGTTGAGTTTATCATGGCATTGGAAGAAAAATTTAATATTAAGATTCCAGATGAAGAAGCAGAAAAAATTAAAACCGTGCAAAATGTTGTAGATTATATTCTTGCGAATAAGTAAGTCGAGTTACTTAAACTTTATACTTATTTGTGCTTAAGGAGCCATATTGCGAAGAGTTGTAGTAACGGGCATTGGCATGGTGAATGCTTTAGGGCTAAATAAAGATGTTGCATTTGACAAGATTGTAAAGGGAAATTGTGGCATTAGAAGAATAGAATCTTTTGATATTACAGATTTTCCCGTGCAAATTGCAGGCGAAGTCGTTGGCTTTGATCCAGAATCTGTCCTTGATGCTAGAGAAGTGAAAAAGGCACATAGATTTATCCAGCTTGGTTTGTTATCTGCTAGGGAAGCCTTGCAAGATAGCATAACACGAGGTAAGCAGTCGTTTGCGAATGCAAACTTAGAAGTTTTGCCAGATGTTGCCGATCGCTTTGGTATTAGCTCTGCTTCAGGCATAGGTGGCTTGGAAAACATTCAAAACAATGCTATTGCATGGCATACAAAGGGTGTGAGAAGAATTAGCCCCTTTTTCATTCCATCTGCACTTGTGAATATGCTTGGTGGCTTTGTATCTATCGCACATAGGATTAAAGGACCGAATCTTTCAAGCGTTACTGCATGTGCAGCAGGCACACATGGCATTATTGAAGCGGCTAAGACTATCATGCTTGGCTGTGCTGATAGAATGCTTGTTGTAGGTGCAGAATCTTCTATTTGTGAAATAGGCATTGGTGGATTTGCGGCTATGAAAGCTTTGAGTGTATGCAATGATGAACCTAGCAAAGCATCAAGACCATTTGACAAAAAACGCGATGGTTTTGTTATGGGTGAAGGTGCAGGTGCATTGGTGCTTGAAGATTATGAGAGTGCAAAATCTCGTGGTGCATATATTTATGGTGAGTTATGTGGCTTTGGTGAAAGTGGTGATGCAAATCATATTACAACCCCTGCTCCAGAGGGCGAGGGTGCGTATCGTGCTATGAAACAAGCCTTGCAAATGGCAAATATTAAGCCCGACTATGTGAATGCACATGGCACAAGCACATATTATAATGATGTGCATGAAACTCAAGCATTAAAGCGTGTATTTGACAACGATGTCCCACCTGTCAGCTCTACAAAAGGACAAATAGGGCATTGTTTAGGTGCAGCTGGTGCTATTGAAGCGGTTATATCGCTTATGGCTATGGAAAAAGGCGTAATACCACCAACTATTAATCAAGAAGAAAAAGATGATCTCTGCGATCTTGACTATGTCCCAAATGTCGCTCGTTCCGCTACACTTCAAAGCGTTATGAGTAATTCATTTGGCTTTGGTGGCACAAATGGTGTTGTGATTTTCAAAAAGTGTCAATAATGGCTACATATTTAGATTTTGAGCAGCGTTTAAAGCTTTTACAAGAAGATATAGAATCAGCAACATTGCGAAATGATAATGCCGCAGTGTCAATTCTACAAAAAGACTTGCAAGATGAAATGAAAAAAATCTATGCAAATTTGAATGACTATCAAAAATTACAATTAGCAAGACATCCAGATAGACCCTACGCCCTTGATTATATCGAATTGATTATGCAAGATTCTTATGAGATTTTTGGCGATCGCCATTTTCGAGATGATAAGGCAATAGTATGCTTTTTGGGAAAGATTGAGAACGAACGCGTTATTGTTATCGGCGAAGAAAAGGGGCGTGGCACAAAAAATAAGATTACAAGAAACTTTGGTATGCCCCACCCAGAAGGCTATCGCAAGGCATTGAGAATAGCAAAAATGGCAGAAAAATTCGATATTCCTGTGCTTATGCTTGTCGATACTGCAGGGGCTTATCCCGGGCTTGGAGCTGAAGAGAGAGGGCAGAGCGAAGCTATCGCAAAGAATCTGCAGGATTTTGCCATGCTACAAGTGCCAACTATATCCATTGTTATTGGTGAAGGTGGAAGCGGTGGTGCTTTAGCTATCGGCGTAGCAGATAGGTTGGCCATGATGGAGTATTCTATCTTTAGCGTTATATCCCCAGAGGGTTGTGCTGCGATTTTGTGGAATGACCCAACAAAGATTGAAGCCGCAACAAAAGCTATGAAAATAACTCCACAAGAATTAAAAAAAGCTAACTTGATCGATGATATTATACAGGAACCTTTAAGCGGTGCACACAGAGATAAAGTAGCAGCAGCCGAAAAAATCAAGGCTTATTTTCTTGAATCTTTAGAACAAATAAGAAACACTCCAAACTATCTTGCAAAACGCTATGACAAGCTTATGCGTTATGGCTCTTTTCAATAAATTTTTAATTCCTTAACACGCAAACCTATCTTATTATATTTTCTTACACTTGGGCGTATATCTAGCCTATTTTTGCCTATCTATAACTTTTTATATTGTGTCTTTAAGATATGCAAAAACACAGCATAAGTATTTCAGCAGATTAAAAAAGTAACATTCTTTATATTTTTTGTAATTTTTTATATATTACATATTGTATTTTCATTTTTTTGTGTTAATATGCCTATTAATTTAGAACTTAATTTCTAAAGTAAGATTCTATATTTTAAAGTTTAGAATATTTTTTAAAAATAATTCTATATTACTTTAATGTGAAATAAATAAAGTCTCACAAGGTTAGAATCTTTAAAGCAAAAGTAAGGTTTTTTAGGTAAAAGCTAGTAGAAATGTAGATTCTAAATCGACAAAGATTCTGCAAGCACCAAAGAAGCGAAAAATAGTTTTGTAGGAGTATCTTTGACTAAAGAAACTACAACAACAAACATTTGCAGAAGTATTTTTGAGTGATTTTTCTAAAGAAACTTCGTTTTGTAGTTTTCAAGGTGGAGGCGAAGGGAGTTTGCTAAAGGCAAATGACCGAGCCGACACCGCAGATGCAGTTGCGGAGCAACAAATCCACACTTGCAAATCTGCAAAAAGCACCAAAAAGACAAACACAAAATAAGGAGAACAACAATGGCAAATTTAAAGCATAATAACTACACTCAAGACACACTCGCCCTGCACGCAGGATACACTTACGACACGCAACGCACAATGAGCGTGCCAATCTATCAAAACACCGCTTATTGCTTTGAGAGCTTAGAGCAAGCCGCAGCACGATTTGGATTAAAAGAGCTAGGCAATATCTACACGCGTTTGACAAACCCAACAACCGATGTGCTAGGCTCTCGTCTTGCAGCGGTTGAAGGCGGGATCTTTGGCGTGCCTACTTCAAGTGGGAGTGCGGCGATTTTCTACGCGATAGCAAATTGTGCGGAGAGTGGCGATAATATTGTGTTTGCGAATAAAATCTATGGCGGCACGCAGACACTTTTTACCCATACGCTGAAACGCTTTGGCATTGAGGCTAGGACATTTGATATTGATAATATCGCTTCTTTAGAATCTGTGATAGATTCTAAAACAAAGGCGATTTTTTTTGAAAGCATTTCAAATCCCATTATTTCAATCGCCGACACGACTGCTATTACCGCTATTGCTAAGAAACACGGAATCATAAGCATTTGTGATAACACCGTGGCGACTGCCTTTTTACACAAGCCCTTTGATTTTGGCGTGGATATTTCCGTGCATAGCCTTAGCAAGTATGTCAATGGGCAGGGCAGTGCGTTAGGCGGGGCGGTGATTGAGCGAGCCGGGCTAAATGAGCTACTTAAAGATAATCCGCGTTATCCTGCGTTTAATACCCCAGATGCGAGTTATCACGGGCTAGTCTATGCTTCACTACCCCTGCCTTGCTTTAGCATTCGCCTTATCACTGAATGGCTTAGAAATATCGGTGCGACACTCTCCCCGCAATCAGCGTGGATTCTATTGCAAGGGCTAGAGACGCTAGAGCTTCGCATTAAAAAGCATAGTCAAAATGCCCTAGAAGTAGCAAGATTCTTAGAATCTCATAGTTTGGTTAAAAGTGTAGCCTATCCGGGATTAGAATCTAGCCCATATCACGCCCTTTTGCAAAAATACTATGCAGATTCTCAAAGCTCAGGGCTTATTAGCTTTGAGGCACAAAGTTATGAAGCGGCACAAAAGATTTGCAATAGCACAGAGATTTTTGCTATGGTGGTAAATATCGGGGATTCAAAGTCTTTAATCATTCACCCCGCTTCCACCACGCATTCTCAACTAAGTGAAAAAGAGCTACAAAGCGGGGGTATCACACCTTGCACGATTAGACTGAGCATAGGGCTAGAATCTAGTAAGGATTTAATCGCCGATTTAAAACAAGCAATAGAAAAGTAAAATCTAAAAGGAGCAAAAATGCCCATTGTTATCCCAGAAGATATTCCAGCCTATTCCCTGCTTAGTCAAAATGCCTTTATTATGGGGGCAAAAAGGGCTAGAACGCAAGATATTAGGACGCTTGAAGTGCTTTTAATCAACCTTATGCCTACAAAGATTGAAACAGAAAATCAGATTCTAAGTCTGCTTGCAAACTCGCCTTTGCAGGTGAAAATCACGCTTTTATCCACAGCAAGTTACATCGGCACAAACACGCCAAAAAGCCATTTAGATAGATTCTATGTGAATTTTAGCGAAGTTAAAGGGCGGCGGTTTGATGGAGCGATTGTTACAGGTGCGCCCATTGAGCATTTGGAGTTTGAGAGCGTGGCGTATTGGAGTGAGATACAAGAGATTATGGATTATCTCAAAAGCCATTGCACAAGCACGATGTATCTATGCTGGGGGGCTATGGCAGGGCTATATCACTTTCACAACATTGCAAAGATTATGCTAAAAGAAAAGGTGTTTGGTGTGTTTCCACACAGAATCATTACGCAAGATTTGCTTTTAAATGGGCTAGATTCTATTGTGAGAATGCCCCATTCAAGACACGCTGGGATTGATGAAAATGCGGTTAGAAACTCTAAACTTAAGATTCTATTAGAGAGTGAGCTTTGTGGTATTAGTGCGTTAAAAGATGAAAAGGACTTTTATATCCTAGCCCACCCAGAATACGCCAAAGACACGCTGCGGCTAGAATATGAGCGAGATATAAATAAAGGCTTAGAGATAGCAAAACCGCTTGATTATTTTGGAGAAGATGGGGAGCCGATACTCTCGTGGAAGTCAAGTGCGAGTGTGCTTTTCTCAAATTGGCTTAACTTTTCTGTGTATCAGGATACGCCTTTTGTGTTATAGGGTGTGTATCAGCAAATAGAATCAAGTAAAAATCGTGCAAAACTGCAAGCATTAATAAACCTACAAAATCCTAAATATCATCATATCGCTTTAATCAGTCAATGCAACCCACACACCTTTTTAACACATTTTTGCTACAATGAGAGATTATTTTTAGAATCTGAAATCTAGCAATTGTCATACATGAAATATCTTGTTTAGATTCTAGAATCTTATCATTTGTGTTTGTTGTGGGCTTATAGAGCGTATGCGAAAATGACAAAATTTAAAATTTTTATAAAGGATAAACATGAAAGTAGTTATTAAGAGAGCATTAAAAGTTCTACTTGGTGAAAAAAGAGCAACACATCTGTTTTTTATGACAAGAAGAGGTATTAGAAACCTTGAAATCACAAAGTTTGTTATAAAAATCGCATACGGCAAATACATTGGGGGGGGGGGCAAACGCCTTGTAAAAATCAAAGCTCACAGCAACCCCAGCACAATAGCCAAATACAATACGATAAAGAATCTCACAAAATCATACACAATATACTTTATAGCAGACAGAAGAGAATATCTACGCCCACTATAAATCACTCCAGCACAAATCCGCCAGATAATACTCCAGACAATAAGTCAAACGACAAACAAACTAGCCCCAAAGACACGCTAAACTTAGAAAATGACAAACACATAAAAACTAAGTCAAACACCACAGAAAATAACCCATCAAACCACCCACCACTTGTCGTAAGTATCACTTCTTTCCCTGCAAGGATTAGTTACCTTCACCACACATTATTTTCAATCTTTCAACAAAACTATAAACATTTTAAAGTCGCAGTATTCTTAAGTGAAGAAGAGTTTCCAACTCACAATCTCCCCTACATTCTTAGAATCTTTGCCAAGCTAGACCTAATCACCATTCATTTTGTGCAAGAGAATCTGCGTGCATATAAAAAGCTATTCTATACGATAGACCTCTATCCGCAACATTTAATTATCACCATTGATGATGATCAGATGTATGATCCTAGTCTCATTTCTCTTTTGCTCACTTCTTATAAGAAGTATCCAAATTGCATTCACGCAAATATGGTATATGATGATTTGATAGCAGATATGCTTAATGTGCCATTCTCAAAATACCAGCCAATCATCAAAGAGGACTGCCCGCACTTAGCCCTTGCTGGTGTTGGCGTCTCTGGCATTCTCTATCCACCAAAAAGCTTCCCTAACGAGTTTTTTAACATTGAGAATATCCGCCAACTTTGTCCTTATAGCGATGACTTATGGTTTTTTGTTATGAGTGTGCTAAATGGTGTAGAAAAAGTGCTTATCAAAGGTAGTCTAGACCACCCCAAAGAATCTAGTGTAGCCATTACCGAGACGCCAAATCTCTGGGAGATTAACTGCACACAAAAACGCAATTATGATCAACTAGAGGCTTTATTTAAAGCATATCCGTCAGCAAAAGAGAGACTTTTAGAATCCTTAGCTTATAATTAGATTATTGATTTAAAATTAAATGATTAATGTTCTAAACGATAAACTATTATTATGAAATTTATATAAATACAAAGAAATCTTATAATGTCATAAAAAAGGTAAAAACTAAAAAAGTAAAAAAAGTGTTTTGCCTACCTTAACATGACAAGCTATAGAAAAGCTAAAATAAGCTTAATAGTAAGCCAAATGGCCTACATTCCAAAGTTTAATTTTCAAGTTTTAGGTTGTTGATTCTAAAGATTTAGAATCATGAGTGAGTTTTTTTACATGTATCTCAACATGGTAAGGTTAAAAATGAAAAAACAAGTTAAAAAAATAGTATCTATTGGCTATGCAAAACACAGCATAGTAACTACAACTCATAGTGCCAAAAGCTATGAGATTATCTCTTAAACTTTGTCATGTTAAGACTATGTCAAAACACCTTTTAGAATCCACTGCATGAGATTCTATTTGCACCCTTAAGCCCTGCACCCACCCAAATATAAAATATCCTTAAACCTCTCTTTCAGTCTTTTAAAAAGACTTGTAATTATGTTAAGCTTTATTGTTATGCAATAATAACAAAGCTTAACATAATGAAAATATAGATTGCCATGAGCTTTTCTGTAATGATATTCTCTGTAAAACTTGCAATGACAAGATTTAAAGTTTAACATGTTATTAATATGCTTTTTGTCATTGCAAACAAAGTGAAGCAATCCAAACCCTTGCCATATCTATGTGTATAAACCCAACCTTGTCATATTTGCAAGTGTGGGCAAGAGCTTCGCTCGTGCGAATGCGTAAGAATGAAATATCTAAATATCTAAACCTTAGAATCTTATAAACCTTAGATTAGAATCTTAAACAAAGATTACTTAGCTTAGTCTATGCTAGATTTTTCGCTACGCTCAAAATGACAAGGCAAGTTAAAATAACAAATAAAGTTAAAATGGCAAAGAAAGCCAAAATAACAAATAAAGTCAAAATGACAAAAGATTTAAAACCTGTAAAAGTATCAAAGAACACATAAGGTTAAGGTTTTAGAATCTATTATGCCTATCTAAAATCAGTTAAGATATAGATTCTAAAATTACACCCTATAAAGCCCCTAGCCCACATAAAGTGAGAGAGATTGCCACGAGCTTCTTTGCAAGTCTAGCACATGACATAAAATAATCTCTTATATCAATGCTATAAGAGATTAACATTGCCAATCAAACCCTTATATTAAATGCTATAAGAGATTAAAACTGCCAACCAACTCTTACATTAATGTTATGAGTTTTTACTTGCGCACCAAACTCACCACCATAAGATAGGTTAATAGCTGTATTTTGTCCTAGTTTAGCTCCTAGTCCTGCTTCTAGCACACCTACAAAGCTATCAATGTTATTTGTAGCATAGAAAAGTCCATTTTGCACATTTATAGAGCTTACAAAGCTATTACCTGCCATTGCATAAGGGGATTAAGGGGATATTTCGCTTTGCTTAATATGATGATTAAAGATGTTTTGTTTTCGCTTAATATAATAATGTTAAAGGGTAACATAGTAAGAGATTCGTTTAGATTCTATGTTAGATGTTTTGCTTCGCTCAACATGACAAAAAAAAAAGTAATATGACAAGGTTATAGATTACCATGACTTACCGCAAGGGGTGTAATGATAAGTTTTCAAACCCTGCATTCTATCCAAAGTGAAAAAATACATGACTTCATCTCAAACTTCACTCACTTTAATATCTGGGTGGATATCTCTTTGCAGAGTAGCTAATATCGCATTATGTAAAGTCGCATTTTTACTAGGACAACCACTACATGCACCATGAAAACGCACAAAGACACACGCATTTTTGATTTCTACAATCTCAATATCACCGCCATCTTTTAGCAGTATAGGACGCACACTATTTATACTTTGTCGCACGGGGGCTAAAAGCTCGGTATCGCTAAATGGAAACATATCTATCCTTGTATTAAATCTATCAATCTTTATTTTGTTGAGCAGCAAAAGAGAGCTTTACATATATAGCTAATGCGATGAGAAGTATTGCTACACCTAAGATAAGCCATACTGCATATATGAGCTTTTCTGGTGAATCAATGCTAAATTTAAATACAAGCATTAAGGCTTCAATCGCTAAAGCTACGATAATAGAGCCTAGAAATCGTATCATTGTCCTATGGACTGTGTAGGTTTTCTGCCCGGTATTTTTTCCTAATACTTCCTCTTCAAAAATGGCTTTTACTAGGTCAAATATAGCAAGGGCTAGGGTTAGGAGTATGGTAGATTCAAAAATATCTTCTACTTTAAAATCGCTAAATTGTAATAAGTCTTCTGACCATAGCTTCACGATACCCTTTACAATCAAAATGATTGAAACAAAGGCAAGTGAAACGGAACATAAAAAGTACATGGCAATGCTAAAGTTAGAAAAGATTCCAAAAAATAGGCTAGGGGAGCTAATCTTTATGGCATCACGCAAATGAATGTCAATGCAGACAACAAAAAGCAACTCATGGGCTTCATTATACACGGGATAAGCAGCGGTTACGACAAGATCGCCATCAATCCTTGATGGATAAGGGTTTGTGATGATACATCGTCTCTCCTCTATAGCTTCATAGAAATACGCACGATTAGAAAAGTTTTTATTTTCATTTGGCAATGCACCATTTGGCTGCAAAACATCGCTTAGCTGTGTGCCGTTTTTATCTAAAATATACATAGAATCAAAGACTTTTATCTCATCTTTAATGCGTGTAAGCCCTTCTAATACGCTTTCAAAGCTTGGATTTGGCATAAAGTTTTTAATGTTTTGTGTAAAAAGATAAACCATGTATGCGCGCACTTCATAACGCACTTTTGAATAGGTTACAATATCGCGTGAAAGCATTGTTTTCCTTACTGAATTAGATTCTGTTTATGTGGTATTCTAGCATAAAAGCAAATGTTTTTATGAAAGCTAGAATCTAAAATTAGTTTTATAAATATTGAGCTAGGTTTTTAGTGTTATTTTGGTGGGCTTTTTACTCTATTATGATTTACATGCTAGAATACTGGCTTATTTTATTTTGGAGTATGAAGTATGAAAAAGAAAATTGCAGCTTTTATAGCTTTGAGTTTGAGTGTAAATCTAGCAAATGCAAGTAAAATCACTGATATGATACAAAAGCAAACAGGACAAGCTACAACGATACTGAAAGAGCAAGCCCTAAGTCAAGATAGTAATCTTAAGCTTTTAACGCTAAAGGATAGCTCAAGCGGGTATAAGGTGCTTGCGGTTACAAATAAACAAGAGAGCATTTTTCTGCCTATTACACAAGCATTTTTTACAAACAATGATAAGGATAGGGAGCTAGTAGTCCAAGAGTTTCAATCGATAACAAACTATAATATGACTTTCAAAACGCAAGCAGCAGTGAAAAAAGAGATAGCAAAACTACCGCAAGAATACATTGTAAGCCTTAAAGGTAAGACTAGCAAAAAGGTATTCTACATTATCTCTGATCCACTTTGTCCGCATTGCCAAGAAGAGTTGAAGCATTTAGATGAGAGATTGAAACAAGGCGATGTGAAAATGATACCTGTTGGCTGGATGGGAGTAGAGTCGGCAAATAAAGTAGCTGAACTCTACGAAAAATTAAAGACTGCAAAGACAGATTCTGAAAAAATCACTTTGCTAAAAAAAGCTTATGATACAAATTATAAAGCTCCAACTGCAAAAGATGCAACACGCACAAAGGTGCAAGAAGTCGTCCGCTCTCTCATGGGTAAAGGCAAGGCTGAAGGCACACCCTATATTATAGAAGAGGATTTATAGTCTTGCAAATTGGAGTTGTTGATTATGGCGTTGGCAATATCGCAAATGTCATGCGTTGCTTGGAGTATGTAGCTAGGACGGAATCTATTAAGCGTGTTAGCACACATAAGGACATACAAGCATGTGATAAGATTGTATTGCCCGGTGTAGGGGCATTTGGCAGTGCGATGGAGCATTTGAGTGCAAGGGATTTAGATAAATCTTTGTGTGAATACGCAAAAAGCGGTCGTTATATGCTTGGAATCTGTCTTGGCATGCAATTGCTTTTTGAGAAAAGCTATGAGTTTGGCGAATATAAAGGGCTTGGCTTAGTGGAGGGCTTTGTCGCACCTTTTGGCTCAAAAGACTCAATAGAGTGGCATATAAAAACGAATATGGGATTTAATGGTATAGAATCTAAAGGGTTAGATTCTATACCAACAAACCACGCAAACAAAACCACAAATTCTAACAATTACATAGACAAGGGTGCAAATTTAGAGAATCTAGAATCTATTTACACAAACACTCAAGCCCTTTATGCAACAAACAATAACAAAGCACAGAATACGCATTTAAAAATACCTCATATAGGTTGGAATAAAAACTTTATCAAAAAACCACACAATTTATGTGCTTCTATGAAAGATTCCTTTTATTTGTATTTTGTGCATAGCTATCATGTGTGCTGTGATACTCGTTTTATTATCGCTGCTTGTGATTATGGAATCTCATTTCCTAGCATTATCGGCAAAGAGAATATCTTAGGCATACAGCCACACCCAGAAAGAAGTCATGAAATGGGCTTTAAACTCATGCGTGATTTCTTGCAACTTCGCTAATATTAGTCAAAACATGCAAAGCTATATCCTATCTATGCAGATACCAAACTATGTGATTGATATCTTAAAGATTCTAGAATCTCATGGTTTTGAAGCCTATATTGTAGGTGGTTGTGTGCGTGATAGTTTGCTTGGTTTGTCGCCAAAAGATTGGGATATTACAAGCAATGCAGAGCCTATGCAAACACGGCAAATTTTTGATTTATATGATAAAGATTTTGAAGTTATCCCTATTGGTTTAAAATATGGCACTTTGGGGATTAGGGATAAAAAGAGAGGGAATCTTGTCGAGATTACGACTTATCGCTTTGAGGGTGAGTATAAAGATGGGAGACGACCTGAATGCATACAATTTGCAAAAACTCTGCAAGAGGATTTATCTCGTAGGGATTTTAGCATAAATGCCCTTGCGTGTAGAATGCTACATAAAGATATTAAGACAGAAGAGCATGTTATACTATGGGCGGATGCAGGGCTTAGAGTGCAAAATAGTAAGAATCTAGATTCTATACCAAATCAGGGTGGGCTGCGGGGTTTAGGGCGCAATGTTTGGAATCTAGATTCTAGTAATTGTCATATTAAGCAAAGCGAAACATCTAATAACCCAAATTCTAAAAAAGATTTTTCAAATGGCAAGATTCTAGATTCCAAAAATTGCACCCTAAACCCTGCACCCGCCCAAATGGATAAGAATCTAGATTCCAAAAATTCTGCAACTCATTCAAGTATAAATATGCAACTCTTTGACTACCATAATGGAATTAAACATCTACAAGAGAGAAAAATCGCATGTGTAGGCAACGCACAAGAAAGATTTTTAGAAGATTCTCTGCGTATTATGAGAGCCATTCGCTTTGCTTCTATTCTGCCGTTTTCCTTTCAGCTTAGTAGCCAGACAAAAGAAGCGGTATTTCTACTTACTCAAAAACTATTGCTTATTGCAAATGAACGCATACAGATAGAATTTACAAAGCTTTTATGCGGACAATACGCACATAGAATCTTATCTATATACAAAAGTGTATTTTTCTTTATCTTACCGCCTTTAAAGATTCTAAACGCAATGCAGTCAAATCATAATTTTGAAACGCTAAGAATCGCCCCAAAAAATATTGTCCTGCGACTTGCTCTATTATTCTGCCCCCTGCCTTATGCAAAGGATATATACAAAAATAGGGAAAAATTGCAAAAATATTTGTGCGATTATCAAGCTATTTGCAAACAATTGCATTTTGATAACAAAACGATACAAAGAAGTCAAACACTTTTGCAATTACTTTGTAATACAGAGATTTTCACAGCACAAAATAGCAAAATAGCACTCAAATATCTACTCTCACAGCATGATATAGAGATAATATCACAACTCATACTATTATATGTAGTCTTACAAAAAACACATGAAGCATTGGGTGAATCTAGTCCAAAAGATTCTATATTACAAGAAACGCCACCATATAACAAAGAACAACTATATGCTATAACAAAAGATTTAAACGAGATTATCATAAATAAGGAATGCTATAAACTCTCTCAACTAAGCATTAATGGTAACGCATTGCAAAATATTGCAAAATCTATGGGGATTTCACTACAAGGCAAACAAATCGGCATACTTTTAACAAAGCTGTTATATGCGGTTATAGAAGAAGAGATACCAAATACTTTTTATTCATTAGAGAGTAGGGCAAGGTTTTATATTGCAAGGTTGTAGAATCTTATTTGTCCTATTTTAAAGCCATGCAATCTTAAAACAACTTTGTTATAATTTTTCACAATACACATTATATAAGGCTAAAAAATTACAATAAGGAATATCATGGAAGTCATACTTGCAGATAAATATGGATTTTGTTTTGGTGTGAAAAGGGCGATAAAAATCACAGAAAAAATCGCACAAAACAACCCAAACACACTCACACTAGGACCGCTTATACACAATCCGCTTGAAATCAGCCGTTTAGAGAAAAACTTTGGCGTAAAAGTGCAAGAAGATATTACAAAGCTAGGCGATAGTAAAAGCGTGATTATCCGCACACATGGCATCACAAAACAGAATCTAGAAATCTTGCAAACAAAGGGCGTTAGTATCACTGATGCGACTTGTCCCTTTGTTACAAAGCCACAGCAGATTGTAGAAAAGATGAGTAATGATGGGTATAATATTGTGATTTTTGGAGATTCTAATCACCCTGAAGTGCGTAGCGTGATGAGTTATAGTGTGAAAACACCCATCGTTGTGAGTGATTTAGAATCCTTGCAGCAAATAAAAAAGATTCCAAAAAAAGTAGCAGTCGTATCACAAACCACAAAGCAAATAGAGCAATTCCTACAAATTGTGCAGTATCTTATCAGCAACGCAATGGAAGTGCGAGTGTTTAACACAATATGCAATGCGACTTTTGAGAATCAAGAGGCAACAAGGACGCTTAGTCAAAAGGCTGATATTATGATTATTGTCGGCGGCAAAACCTCATCGAATACAAAGCAGCTTTTCTATATCGCACAAAATCATTGCAAGGATAGCTATCTAGTCGAAGATGAAAACGACATTAAACAAGAATGGTTTGTAGGTAAAAAAATATGTGGAATAAGTGCTGGGGCTAGCACACCAAATTGGGTTATAAAAAATGTAGAAAATGCGATAAAGAGTCTTGTGTAATTGATACTATCTTAACGAATGCTAACTGCGATATATAGCAGTATTATCGTGGTTTATTCGCAAGTAAATTTTTTAATCCAACTTGTACGGCACCGCCTTCTAAAATGGCTTGGACTTCAAAGGCTATGGGCGTGTAGAGATTATGCTTTTTGCTGATTTGCACGATTGATTTTGCACTATATACGCCTTCTGCTACTTCGCCTAATTCATTTAGAATCTCTTCTAGCGATTTATTATTAGCAAGTCCAAAGCCCACGCGATAGTTTCTTGACATTGTAGAATTTGAGGTAAGAAATAAATCCCCGCTACCAGATAATCCCAAAAAAGTTTCTTGTTTTGCACCAAAAAATGCACCAAAACGCGCCATCTCAACAAGCCCACGAGAAAGTAATGATGCCTTAGCATTATTCCCAAGCCCTAGTCCATCGCAAATCCCACCAGCAATGGCAATAACATTTTTATATGCTCCAGCGATTTCAGCGCCTATAACATCATTTTGCACATAGGTTTTAATGAAATCAGGGAAGCATTGTGCGTATCTTTTGCTTAAATCTTCATTGCTTGAGTGTATCACTAACGCACAAGGAAGCCCTTTCATCACTTCTTTAGCAAAGCTAGGTCCAGCAAGATAGCACATAGAATCTGCCTTAAAATACTGCTCTAAAATCTCATTGACAAAAGCCCCACTACCTTGCTCTATCCCCTTACTTGCTACAAGGATTTGCATATCATTACGCACAGATTCTAAAAAACTTGCCTTCTGCATAAACTCTCGTAAAAAAGCACTTGCAATGGCGATCACACAAAGTGGGTTCTTAGAATTTTTATAGTGTGTTATAAAGTCATCATAGCTAAGTTGATAGGGGGTAGTATTAGAATCTTGTGTAATATCACTGCCATATTGTGTGAGATTTAGCTTTCGCCTTGATAATACAAAAACACGATTTTTTTGACTAAACGCATGAGCTAGGGCAAGTCCCCAAGCACCGCCGCCAAACACAAATATATCCTGCATTATATGAATCTCTCCCACACCATTTGATTATTTGGTCCCTAACTCTAGCATTAAATGCTTGTTGTTTATAATCTCTATTTCTCTTTTTAATCGCATTCTTTCTTCATATAATAGCTCTTTTTCAGCATTTAACCTTGCAATTTCTCGACTTGTGTAATAAATATTATTAGAAATAAAAATCTTTGGGATAAAAATAGCCATAATGACAGACAGAATGAAACACGCTATAAGAAGATTAAATCTCCCTATACCCTCCCTTTTTTCATCAAAGGTTACAAGCTCTTCCTTTTCATCATTTGATATACGCATATCAAGATCGCTTATCTCCAAAGTGTCTTCTATGATACCTTGCTGCATTGTGGAATCTTGCTTGTTAATGGAGTAAGGCACACAAGCCTACCTATGCAAGTTGTGCGTTAAGCATCCAAATTGCTTTTTCTAAATGTGCTACTTGTGAATCTGCAAGTCCTTGTGTTGTAGTGTCATTCTCTTTTGCTGCCACTTCTGAAAGTTTTTTAAAGTTTTTTAGGAAATATTTGTAATCTTCTAAAACGGATTCTAATACATCTTTTGACTTAAAGCTAGTTTTGCTTTCTTCTTTGATCTTTGCTTTGTCAAGCACTTCTTTTAGCGTTACATACGGAGTGTCGCCAAGCTGTATGATTCTCTCTGCTAGAGCATCAAAGATTTCTGCGAATTGATTATAAATCTCTTCTGTTGCCGCATGGACTTGTGGAAAATCTTTGCCTTTTACATTCCAGTGGTAATTGTGAGTTTTTGTAAAGAAAACTAATGAATCTGCCTGAAGTTGCTTTAAAATCTTTATCTGTTCCATGAAACACCTCTCAAAATAAAATAATATTGAGAGTTTAGCATATCTTTAATAACTTTTATCTTTGTTTCAAGTTTTTTATAAAAAAATCCGCTAAAGCCCTTGCCTCTTGTCTAAAAGCAAGGATAGATTCTAAAGTGTTTGGAATCTTTGTATCTTTCACTTTCTCTAATACCTGCATACTTACTTCTGCTAGTGCATAAAAGGGAAGTTTTTCTTGCAGGAAATATTGCTGGACTAATTCATTACTAGCATTTAGGGCTATGCCTAAATGTGGCTTTTCTAGTAAAAGCTCTTTATACGCCCATAATGGATAGCGATCTGTCTGTATTTGCTGAAACTTTATTTTTACAAAGTCATTTATGCTAAGCGGAGTGATACAAAAGCTACTTTGAGCCTTGAATCTATCCATACCATAAGCAAGGGGCAGACACATATCCGCATGACTTACACTAGCATTTAATGAATTATCACTAGATTCTATAAAAGCATGCACAAGGGAGCTTCTCTCAATAAAGGCATGAATGCTTTTTGTATTAAAAAGCCAATAAGCCTCTAAAATCTCATAAAGCTTATTTACAAGTGTGGCTGAATCTATTGTGATTTTTTGCCCCATACTCCATGTTGGATGTTTCAATACATCGCTTAGTGTAGCGTATGGAATCTTTTCTAGTGAAAAATCTCTTAAAGCCCCACCAGAAGCGGTAATATAGAGATTCTTAAAAGCTTTGTAATGCGTAATCTTTGATTTATTTTTAGAATCTAAAATTGCTAGTAAAGACCATAAGCTAAAATGTTCGCTATCAATGGGGAAAATATGCTCTAGCATGTAATTTCTTGTGCTAGATTCTGTATGCTTAGAATCTTTAGTAGATTCTAAGTTTTGCATGATATTTTGCTTTATCAAATGTCCTGCAACCACTAAGGATTCCTTATTGGCAAGGATAAGTTCTTTTTGTAATGCAATAGCCTTGAGACTAAAGCTAAGACCAGCATAGCCTACCACCGCATTTAGAATCTTTTGTGATTTACATGCTTCAAGCATTTTGCAAATGCCCTCTTCGCCGACAAACACTATGCTATCTTGTGGTTGTAACATATTAAGATTTTTTTCATCTGCGATAGCGACAAACTTAGGCTTACACTCTCTAATCTGCTCGTTAAACAATGCGATATTACTACCGCACGCAAGAGCTTCAATCTCTATGTTAAACTGCTTTGCAACTTTTTGTGCGTTTATACCTATGCTACCAGTGCTACCTAATATAACCACTCTATGCCTTTTTGCGAATTTTGCAATACAAAATTAAAGCAAAAAAAAATGAAATATGCAATATTGCTATACTATGATTTATTATTGCAACCACACTTTATAATTGATTGATATGCAAGTGAAACTATAAAAACTTAAGAAACTAGGAATAGTTCTATATCAAAAAAAACTGAAACAAATTTATGTTATGTGTGGCCTTGAAACTAAAATAAGTAGATTATCATACATTTTAGTAGTATTCTGCTTATAGCTGTAAAAATAAATGAAGCAAGAATCTTATCTCATATACAAATAAATGATGTGAGATAGGAAACCTTATGCGCAAATTCTATGTGTAAATAAGACCCAAAATTAGATTCTAAACTCTTGTCATATTTGCAAGTGTGGGCAAGAGCTTTGCTCGTGCGAGTGCGTAAGCACGAAATATCTCTTTTAGATTCTATGCTAGTATTTACTTACGCTCAATATGACAATTTATTAAAGTTTCTAAAAGCGTTATTATAACAAGTAAAGCTTTAATGATATAGAATCTAGAATAAATAGATATGAAAAACACAAGACAACGATATATTCTTACATTCAAAGCCCCAAAACTTTATAGAATCTAGTCTATACGCCATAAAATTTATTTATAAATGCTAGAATATTGCGGTTAAGTTTTTGTGATATATTATAAAGTTTGCGGAATGCAACAATGTTTTAAAAGTTTAGGAAGGTAATCGTGGAAACGACTGAAAAGAAAAAAATGAGTGTGAGTGTCATGCTTGGCATAGGCTTTGGTGTGCTACTTCTTTTTACATGTATTATTGCAGTGATTAGTCTTATTAATGTGGATTATATTATTAAAAGTTTGCGTCAAATCAATGATGTTAATGCCCTAAAGCAAAGACATGCCATAGATTTTCGCGGTAGTGTGCATGATAGGTCTATTGCCATTAGAGATGTTGTATTAACAAGTAGTAGCAATAGTGCGGCACTTTCATACCTTGAGAAAGAAATAAACGCATTGCAAGATTTTTATATGAAAGCTGCAAATGGCATGGAGCAAGACTTTTTAGCAAAAAATATGTTTGATAGTGAAGAGAGTCGCATTTATGCTTCTATCCGTCAAACGCGTATGAAAACCATGCCGATGATTGATAATATTATCGCTATGAAAAAGCGTGGGCAAAATGAGTTGGCAGAAAAAGAGTTACAAGCGATTGCACCGCATTTTGTTACATGGTTAGCACAGATTAATGAGTTTATTAATTTAGAAGAGTCAAAGAATCAGAATCTTACAAAAGAGTTAAGAGATGCAGTAGATTCCTTTAAGGCAATATTATTTGTGCTAGTTGGGGCAAGTATTCTTTTTGGCGTACTGATCGCTTTATATATTGTGCGTAGCTTGTTAAACTCACTTGGTGGTGAGCCATACTCTGCATCTCGTGCAGTATCTCGCATAGCAAATGGTAATTTGCAAGAATGTGTAACCTTTAAAGGTGAGGGCAGTATGCTTGCGTCTATTTCAGCTATGCAGACAAGATTAAAAGAGATTATACAAGCGGTTATAGAATCTTCAAATCAAATTAATGAAGCAACGCATAAAGTCGCCAAAACTTCTAATGAAGCACAACAAGCTTCTACCATTCAAACGCAAAGCTCTTCAGTGATTGCTACAAAGATTAATGAGATGAATGAAGCGATTTCAGAGATTTCTAACGCAGCAAAGCTATCCGAACAAAACGCGTTAAAGAATGTGGAGTTATCGCTAGAGGGCGTAAAAGTGGTGAATACAACCGCAGAAGAGATAGGCAAGATGACTATGCTGATTAATGATTCAGCAAATAATATGCGAGGCTTACAACAGCAATCACTTGAGATTAGCAATAGCGCTAATCTTATCGCAGAGATAGCAGACCAGACTAATTTGCTAGCACTTAATGCGGCTATTGAAGCAGCAAGAGCAGGAGAGCATGGCAGGGGCTTTGCAGTCGTAGCAGATGAGGTAAGGCGGCTTGCCGAACGCACGGCAGGTAGCACAAATGAGATTGCAAAGATTATCCAGTCAATCCAGCAAGGCATTGAAACTTCAGTAGAATCTATTGAAGTCATTGTGCCACAGATTGAAAAGGGACAAGAGCTTATCTCAAATTCTGTTTCACTGCTTAGTCAGATACAAGAACAAGCCCAAGATTCTCTCACAAAAGCCCAAGAGGTAGCACACTCATCAGGACAACAAGAGGCAACAATGGAGAGTATCGCTAAAGATATGCAAAATATCTCTAATCTATCAGTCAGCACAGGACAATCTCTGCAAAATACAAATGAAACCATTCATAAGCTAGAGCAAATCTCTGATGGCTTAAAACAACACATGCAATATTTTAAGATATAGTTATTTATGGTATTCGCGTTGTGAGAGTTGATTAAGTAGGGGGATCTAAAATACATAAAATCTAATATGCTAAAAAAGATTCTTTGAAAGATGTGATTTACTCATTCATCAACCAATACAGAATCAGGCTTTTCTGCCACTCTCTTTCAAAACAAAGAATTTGAATTATATATGCAATATTGTGAATGGAATGATTATTGCGAAAAGATTCTATCTGTTTTCTGTATATTACCCTTGATACTTGTGGAATATAAAATAAATAATCTAGAATATAATGTCATTCTTTAATGCTTGCTATTTGTTTGAGGTTTTAGCTGTGGGAACATTTTTTAGAATCTTATATGCGGGGTGGCTTGGCTTTTGTGTATTGGTGTTTATTTTATCCTTATCAATGGCGTATCAACCTAGCTTTTTTGGAAGTCTTTTTATGACTTTTCTCTTAGCTATTACGCCTTATTGTTATTTTCTATGTATTTTTAAGATTCCAATTGATTTTGAAGTGTGGTGCATTCATCACAATCAAAATATGAATGATTTTATATTGTTTTTTAAAAAATATTGGTTGTATTATATTTTTCCTTTGTTATTTCTTGTTAGCGTATTGTTGCTTAAAATGGATTTATCGCTTCTCTTATTCTTATTGCCATTTATTTGGCTATATATCATTTTGTTTAAGAAAATGATATGTTTCATTGTGGATAAAATAAAGGGGTAATACTTGCAAAAATGAAAGGTTGTGATGAAAGACAAATTTCACTGGGGTAAATTTATCCTAGATTGTTTTATTTGTTTTTGGTTAATGGTTATATCTGCTATTATATTCTCATATCCATTTGCATTTATAGTCAGTGTGGTTTTAAAATTTATATTTGGCGTTAAGCATTTCTCTATAAAAATATGGTGCTTTGGTGATATAAGTGTAATTCTTTTAGCAGCATGTTTAGTTATCCCCATAATCATGATTTTCTTACATAAGAAAAATATTATAAAATATCAATTTTACAAAACAAGTTTCATAGTCTGCTATATGTTGTTAGCATATCTTATACTTTTTATAGATTATACGCTAAATTGCAATTTTGTGAAATAGCAATCTATACCACATAATGCAAGCAAGATTTCACGCATACTTACCAAATGGGTTGTATCACAAGAATTAAAAGAAAGTTAAAAATATAGCTGGGCGAGATTCTAACTCTTATTTTTTTTGTATAATCCTATATTTTAGATTAAAGAATAGATTATGGGATTTAGAAAAAACTATGGGTAAAATGTGACTTTATCAATGATTTTGTGCACAGTGTCGCTTCTTTTTTCACTTAAGCTGTGTGTGTTGTGAAAAAACTATGACAATGGGAATTTAGAATTCGAACCACTCATGTTAAAAATGAGATAGCACATAGTATGGCAAAAAAGTTATTGTGAAAGCGGAAATCTACAATTTGAGACTCCATTTACAAGCGAAAAAAGAAGGTATGCAAAAAAATATTATTTAAGCGGAGATATATCTGCAGAAATCCAATATACAAACGACAAGACAAATGGTGCTGTAAAGGTTTATTATAAAGAAAAGAGCTTATCTCGCAAGCAAATGCACAAAATAGAAAGCCTACTAGTGGAAAATGCTCTAGCAACAAAGCTTTTACGAGTGTGCATCTTGCGAGATTAAATAATGAAATCATCAAGGTAGCTATGATGGTAATTACTGGCGTGATATATGTGAAAAATAAATAAAATTAGATTCTATACCGCTTTGGGCGGAGGCAGGGCTTAGGGCGCATTTATAAGATTTGAGTATATTATCCTTTGGCTACTCTTAACATTTGATTGCTAACCTTGCCATCACCAAAATCCCATTCAACTTCTACTAACTCAATAGAGGTAACAATATGAAATCCTATCACTTCATCAATGGCTATCACGCTTTTAGTAGCATATATCTCTAGTATAGTCGTATCAAAGTCTGTATTGTAGTCAGGTATTTGCACCTTTTTCCACTTATCTGTATAATCACTGATTGGAGCTTCACCTATTGCTTTGAGTGCATTCACGGTGGTTTGCTGCATATCATAGCTTTTGAGTAAGTCTGGTTTATTTGCATTTGATAGGACATTTTGATAGCTATTACTGATTGATGTTTTTTGGCAATTAGCCTTATTTATCTATGCGTTATCATTGGCACTTTTATGTAATACTTCTGCTTTTATCTTATCCTCTCTTTGATGTTAATATTTGGCTTGGGCTTGAAGTTGAGCTGTTTGCATTTTACTTGCTTGTATCTTAAAAAAGCTTTCTTTCACTTGATTTGATAGCATTGCTACTTCTTTTTTTCTTACCCAATATGCCTAATGCACTTTGATTTTGTGCGTCTCTTGTAGCTACTTCATTTTGGTCTATGGTTAATGCTGTTTGGACTGCACTTTGAAATACACCTAAAAATGTTTTAGCCATAAAATCACTATAAGCTAGGGCTTTTTGGTCATCTGTAAAAGCGTAGCTCTATTAAAACATATTTTGGCATATACTTTACAAAACTATCTAATGCGTCTTTATAATTTAGCTATCTTTCATCTTAGCTTCTATAAAAAACTAAGATTCTGAAAATCAAAATTCTCTTGGAATTTCTTTAGAGTGAGATTTTTTGTGTCTAACATGTTAAATCCTTTTTTTGTGGTATAATCTAGTTGTCGGGTTTGGCAAAAGAATTAGCACTTGGCTCGTAACCAATGGATAGCGTTTGAGCCTTGGCCGATGTCTCTTTATAGCTTTGAGAAGCCTTATAATCCCCATTACCTTTAAACATTGTTTTAAAACCTAACTCATTATTCTTTTTCTTAACTTGCTCCACAACAACAAAGTGCCCATTAACTTGTTTATAACTTACAAGCACTGGATTACCGCTATTATTTATACTATTAAGGCTCTCGTTTGCGTTTCTTGTAATGTTTCGATAATTTGCTATATCATTATAATCTACTGCTTTTTGTCCGCTTTGTTTCACTAAAATAGAATCTATTCCATGCCTTTTAAGCGTGTGGTTAATAGCTTGATAATCAATAGTTGCTCTAACATCATTTGGGTGCTTAAATCCTAAGCGTTTAGCCTGTTTAGAATCTACCTTATCAATAGCTACTTTTTTATCATTTTTATAAATATATTCCACAATTTCAGGCGTGAAATTTTCCCTACCTATCACTACCATATCACGCCCTTTTTGTGGGCTATTTTCTAGTATTTTTATAACTTCTTGCGTATCCACTTTTTTGCCTTGTTGTATTTTTGGAATTATATCTTTTTTTAAACATATTCTCTCCATTACAGCCTTTGCTTTAGGATTCTTAGCTAGTCTTTCTATACTTTTACCGCTCATCACTCCACTTAAGATTCCACTTCCTAAATGTGCGTTACTTTGCATAGTTATAGAATCTTTTATGTTTTATGGTATAATATCCTTTGAGTTTAAAGGCAGAGTCTCGCCTTTTGTAAAATCGCTAGAGTCGATGGTCTTAGCCATTTCTCTTTCATCTTTATATGTTGTAATTACCCATTTATTGTGTGTCGGCTCACCTTTCCAATTTCCCTTTAAACCTATCTTGAAAATTTTATCATCTTTAATATACTGCAATGTTGCTCTGTCACCATCTCTAATTAATTTACCTTTACCTATAATCTCACTCATAGCATTTAGAAGTCCAGCTTCGCCCTCCCCAAAGGCTTTAAAATCCCCTGCGTTTAAATGCTTCTCAATAATCTTAGCAAGTCCATAGCCTTTTGCTTGTTGTCCGCTCCCTTCAACTTCCCCCCC
>NZ_FZPK01000070.1 GCF_900198625.1 Helicobacter rappini
TATATCTTTAGCTTCCAAACTCAAGCATAGAGCCATAATTATTGCAATATTTTTTATATATTTATACATACTATTTTCCTCTTGTATTTCTATTTGGGCTTGTGTTGGAAGTGTAATGATTTTTAAGATAGTTATTAAAAATATCCTTATGCAAAGTAAAATCCTCTATTTTGCAATTACCAGAAACAAGAGTAATCATTTGTCCTTGCCTGATCACATCTATATTGCAAAAGTCATTATTATACTCCATAGAAAACACTTTTATAGTGGCTTTAGTGGGAGATTGAATAGCTATTATTCTTACTGTTGAATAATTCATATCATTTGGTTTTTCTGTATAAAAATTGATAGCAAAATCATTAAAGGCACTCTTGTTTTTAGAGTATCCAATCTCGCATACAAAACCGCCCATAGCCTCATCATCAAAGCAATTATCACTTATTTTGAAAGCTTGTTTGCCTGTCTTTTGTATAGATTCATAAATGCCTCGCCACTCTTTTACATAACTTGGAAACTCTTTAGTATAGGCAATATGCAGTACTACTAGCAATACAAGGATATATTTCATTTTTAAGTCCTTTAATTTTGTAGTTGCGGTATTATAATGTGATAACAGCCGTTTTCATCAAGAATTTGTGTGATTTTACCCTCACGTTGAAGTTTTTGTGCTTGAGATTTAAAATCAGTCTTGTTGACACCTAAAGAGGAACGCGGAATATCAACCACATTGACAATATTGAAATCCGCACAATGTGTTGATACACTAGAAGCTCCAAGATCATTGATTTTATTTGTCATTGTTTGTATAATTTCCTCTTTGCTTTTACCAGCTTTTTTCTGTATTTCATATACATCTAATACTCGTTGCCCGGGCTGTTTATAAGTATCTCTTTGTTTTTGCAAACCATTTGCAATGATGTTGTTATACATAATTTCAGCTTGCCATCTAGGCGTTCTTGCTGTGCTACTAATTACAACTCTTGTGTAATTAGAATTTTTTGCTATTTGTCTTAGT
>NZ_FZPK01000033.1 GCF_900198625.1 Helicobacter rappini
TATTTAAGTAACATATAATTTGTTGTCATCAAGTTTTATAAAATCAAGATAATTTTTATAAAATCTGCCTATCAAACACTTATGCAATCGCATGTCTATCATCACAAATAAGCCTTTTATTTTCTGTGTTTTAAAAATTTCATTATATTTCCCAAAGTTTATTTAGCAAAACCAGATTCTATTAAGAAACTCAAAAATGTGTAAAAAAGTAATCATAAGGCAATTAAAGCGCAAAACATTATATATTTTTTATATTTTTTCCTTTTTGTTGTGTTACATTCTAGCCAAACATTTTGCAAGTCAAGATGAATTTATGATTTTGATATAAGGATGGATTCTATGAGTGATCTAATGAAACGCAGAGAGGATGCAACACCAAAGGGCATTAGCGTATTATGCGACTGGTTTGTAGAAAAAGCTGAAAATGCGACACTTTGGGATACAAATGGTAAAGAGTATATCGACTTTGCTGCTGGTATCGCGGTGCTTAATGTTGGACATCGACATCCACGCATAATTGAAGCTGTAAAAAAACAGCTCGATCGTTTTACACATACGGCATATCAGGTAACACCTTATGAAAGTTATATCGCGTTAGCAGAAAAAATTAATGAGTTGGCACCAATTAGCGGCAAGAAAAAAACTTGCTTTTTTACCACAGGTGGGGAGGCGACTGAAAATGCCATTAAAGTGGCAAAAGCAAAGACAAAGCGATATGGTATTATCGCTTTTGGCGGTAGCTTTCATGGTAGGACTGCAGCAGCAGTAGGTATGACAGGTAAAGTTGTGCCTTATAAAGCAGAACTTGGTATCGGTATGGTTGGAATCTATCATGGTCTCTATCCAAATAAACTCCATAATATCAGTGTAGAAGATGCGCTAAAAAGCCTTGATCATATTTGCAAAAGCTCTATATCGCCTTATGATGTTGCAGCTATCATTTTTGAGCCAGTGCAAGGTGAAGGTGGGTTTAATCCTGCACCTAAAGAGTTTGTTGAAGGTTTGCGTGCGTTTGCGGATAAATATGGCATTGTATTAATCGCTGATGAAGTGCAAACAGGCTTTGGTAGGACAGGCAAAATGTTTGCGATGGAATATCATAGTGTTTCACCCGATATTATTTGTATGGCAAAAAGTCTTGGCGGTGGATTCCCTATCTCTGGTATCGTAGGTAAAGCTGAAGTTATGGATTCTGTAAGTGCTGGTGGTATGGGCGGAACTTATGCTGGTAGCCCTCTTGCAACTGAGGCTGGACTTGAAGTATTAAATATCATAAAAGAAGAAAAACTTCTTGATAGGTCAAATAAACTTGGAGAGCAACTAAAGACTTTCTTACAAGGTTTAGGACATAAAGAAATCGCTGAAGTGCGTCAAATAGGTTCTATGGTAGCAGTTGAGTTTTTCAAAAATAATGAGCCAAGCAGTGATATTGCTAAAAAAGTGCAAACACTTGCTATGCCTAAAGGATTATTACTACTTACTTGTGGTAGCTATGGAAATGTTATTCGCTTCCTTTATCCGCTTACTATTCCACAAGAGCAGTTTGACAAGGCATTAAGCATTCTTAAAGAAGTTATTGCGGAGGCGGTAAAATGAGTTTAAACGCACAACATTTGGCGCTTTTGGGACATGAGTTTGTTTCACAAAGTAAAAAAGATGGATTCATAGCGGTTAATAACCCCGCAACAGGCGAAGACCTAGCGTTTGTGTATGACATAAAAGAGCAAGAACTCCAAGATATTATCACAAAATCTCAAGTCGCACAGAAAAAATGGGCAGCCCTTTTAGCAGTGGAGAGAGCAAATATCCTTTTAAAATGGTATGACTTAATGCTAGAGCATAAACAAGCATTAGCTGAGATTCTCACACAAGAGATGGGTAAGCCTTTAACTGAAGCAAGTGGTGAGATCGTGTATGCGGCTAACTTTATCCGCTGGTTTGCTGAAGAGTGCAGACGCATTGATGGCGATATTTTACAATCTGCACAGCAAAATCAAAAGTTGCTTGTATTAAAACAACCTATTGGTGTTTGTGGGGCTATCACTCCGTGGAATTTCCCTTCCGCTATGATTACAAGAAAGGTAGCACCAGCTTTAGCTAGTGGCTGCTCCATGATTGTAAAACCTGCTACGCAAACGCCTTTAAGTGCGTATGCGCTTTTAGTGCTTGCGTATAAAGCTGGGATTCCAAAAGATTTATTACAAGTTGTAACAGGTAAGGCAAGCATGATTAGCAAAGTGCTTTGTGAATCTGATATTGTGAGAAAAATCACTTTCACAGGTTCAACAGAAGTGGGCAGAACACTTATGGCTCAAAGTGCAAATACCATTAAAAAGCTTTCACTAGAATTAGGTGGCAATGCACCATTTATCGTTTTTGATGATGCAAATGTTGATGAAGCAGTCAAAGGTATGCTTGCATCAAAATTCCGCAATAGCGGGCAAACTTGCGTTTGTGCGAATAGAATCTATGTGCAAAGTGGAATCTATGATAAGGTAGCACAAGCCCTAAAACAAGAAGTGGAAAAACTACAAGTTGGCAATGGTTTAGAATCTGGCACAACGCAAGGTCCGCTTATTGACACAAAAGCCGTTGCAAAAGTAGAAGAACATATTGCTGATGCGACAAGCAAAGGTGCGAAAGTGCTAAGTGGTGGTAAGCCGCATTCTAAAGGATTAAGCTTTTTTGAGCCTACGATTCTAACCGGTGTTACAAAAGAGATGGCAGTAGCAAGAGAAGAGACTTTTGGTCCATTAGCCCCACTCTTTAAATTTGACACAGAAGAAGAAGTCATATCTATGGCGAATAATACTGAATTTGGTTTAGCAGCGTATCTTTACACAAATAATGCCGCAAGGCAATGGCGTGTCGGCGAAGCGTTAGAATATGGTATCGTTGGTATTAATACGGGTATTATCTCAACTGAAGTAGCACCATTTGGCGGTGTAAAACAAAGCGGTTTGGGTAGAGAAGGCTCAAAATATGGTATAGACGATTACCTTGAAATTAAATACATGTGTGTAAATTTGGGTAATTAGAAAACATTACCCCCTTATATACTTGCAATATAGGCACAATATTTTGTCGCAAGTATCTGTCTATAATAGCTGAATGTGGCGGCATTCTCATATTCAGTTTAGGATTAATATTTGATATATCCTAGCATAGTTTATAGACAGCTATTATCACTGCATTGAGCTTAATGTAACACAAACTTACCGCTACGCTCGTTTGTAGTCAAAATTTAAGAAAATTAGAGGAGCATATATTGAAATTAAAAGACGCTAAACAGGAATTTATCGCCGAACTCAAGGGGCACCCAAAGACAAAAAAGCTCACTTTCCTTGAAGGTGTGGCAATGCTTGTTGGGACAAATATAGGTATTGGAATCTTGAGTATAGCCAATACCGCAAAGGGTGCGGGATTTTTTCCACTTTTATTTTGGCTTATTGTTGGCGGTATTCTCTCAACTATTACTATGCTTTATATTGCTGAAGCTACATTGCGGACAAAAGCACATTTACAACTTACAGGACTTTCTGTCCGCTATATAGGACCGGTAGCAAAATATCTTATGTTTATCTCTGTAGCAGTTACTGCTATTGGAGCATTAATCGCCTATGAAGCCGCAGCAGGTAGAATCATAAATAAAATCTTTGATATCCCGGAGAAATGGGGTAGTATTTTATTTTTTATCCCAGCTTCAGGTGTATTATGGCTTGGATTAAAAGCAATAGGAAGAGGGGAGAAGCAAATCATTGGCATAATGTTTGGTATCCTTGTAGCACTTGTTATAGCGACTTTTTTTAAAGCAGAACTTAATTTTAGTAATGCGCTTGAAATGCACTGGGATTTAGTTGCTATTTTACCTATCTTTAACACGGTGGTATTTGTGTATTCTTCACAATATATAGTGCCAGAAATGGCGAGAGGCTTTTCACATAAACCAGAAATGCTACCAAAAGCCATCGTGCTTGGCAACTTTATCACTTTTGCCCTACTTGCCCTTGTGCCACTTTCTGCTATTGTATTAGAAGGATTACAAAATATTTCAGATGTTGTTACAATCTCTTGGGGTAAGGCTATTGGTGATTGGGCGTTTTTGATTGCTAATCTCTTTGGTTTATTTGCTGTGCTTACTTCATATTGGGGGCTTGGCGGTATGTTTGTTACAAACATTGCTGACCAGATTAATAAAGATGCAGACAATAATCTCACTTTACGCTTTGTTATCTTGCTATTTGTAGCCGTTCCACCTTTAGCTATCGTGCTATTGCAACTCATTGATTCTATAGATCAAGCACTCTATTGGCCCGGTGTTGTGGGAGCTTTAATCCTTAGTTTTTTCCCCATACTTATTTTACAGAATGCGCGTAAAAATGGCGATCATGAAGCAACATGGGTATGTCCGCCTATACTGACTAATTGGGGAGCAAAGATCACCATTATTCTTGTGTATTTATTTGCTACACTCTTTAGCATCGCAGCAAAATATGGATTTTTAGATAAAGTCATTAGTATGCTTGGCATGTAGTATAACTTCCTTGAAAGGAGTTTATATAGCTTTTTGCTTCACACGCTAACAAAAAACCAAACAATTATCAACATCCACAAAGCCTTGCATTGAAAGTTTTGTGTAGCTTGAGTAATGTATATATGCCCCCACATTACTCAACAAAACGTGAGATAACACAATCCACACTTTTTATAATTTTACATAAATTTTATTCCAATCCAACAAAGCCGCTTGCATACAATACTTATATACTATAATTCTTTTTCTTGATTTCCCAATCTTGTTTTTTATTCATGTTTCACATGCATTTGCATAATGTATTCTAAAAAAGGATATATAAAGTCATATATGCGGAATATTACTGGTTATTAAATCAGCATATAAAACCACGCAATCCTTGCATATGTTGCATTATTTACATTCCTATCATCTAGTAACTTTTTTAATATTTGGGTCGTAGCAAAAGCAAATTCAAAGCCAAATACATAATAATTGTTTTTTAATATCACAAAGCAAGCATATAGAATACAACACGATATAAAATATAGGATATTGTATTGAGCACTAGCATACCAATGTTAGCTTTGATACAAATTAAAACAATGTGGGCAAAAAACACCTTAGTTTTTGCATTCTTTGCTTAATTGTATTTGATAGGTTCAAACAATGTGGTTGATATGCTTTGTTAGCACACAAAACATGCTTTCATGTGTAGTAAATTTTGTGTATCCTTTCTTAGAATACATATGGGGACCAAAACAAAAAAATGTATGTGGAAGTAAAAGAAGAATTATAACATATTAAGTACATGTAAATCATTTGTTAAAAACCATTAATAAGGCCTTTATAGGTTGTGTTCCCTGAGTTATACGAAATTAGCGTTCAAAGATGTGTTTATTATGTTTTCTACGAATTGACTTTTAATCACGACATGCTAGATTAATAGATGTCATCCCAGATGTTTTATTACGCTAACACAATGTTGTTGTATTGGAATCTAATATTTTAATTGAAGTGTTAGGTTGAGAAAATATCAATGATTTTTTTACACAATTCTTTCATAAAATCTCACCATCAAATCCATGCTATGTAGCAACTCATAAAGACTTAGATGAAACTTGTTTTATAAGTTATATAGAATTCTAGGGATGATAAAGCACAATAAATCTTATCTTGACTTTATTCGCTATCCACAAGCACACTCATGCCTACGCGTAAGCCTTCTACTTTTTGTGTTGGACGGGCTTCTATCTCAAAAGTTTTCATATCATAGTTTTGTGTGCTAGCTGTTGCTTTCCATGTGGCAAAATCGCCCATTGCAGCGATATAGGTAACGCGAAATTCCACTTCTTTATTTAATGCGGGTATAAAACCCTTAAAGGTATTCCCTTTCTGGAATCTTTGCAAATGATTCTCATCAACACTTAAACGCAACCAAGAATCATTTAAATCAAGCAGCATAACAACAGGAAAACCACTTGGGGCTAACTCTCCACTATGCACTAAAATATTACTCACTTCACCATCTGCTGGTGCAAACGCCTCAATGTCTTTTACATAGGCTTCTACCTCTTGGACCTGCCCTAATGCTGCTTTTTCTTTCTCGAGGGCTGCCTTTTTTGCTTCATCTCTTGTGCCGCTTAAGGCAAGTTTATATTGTTGATATGTTGTGCTTTCGTTATATTTTGCACTTTGATAGGCTGCAAATGCTTCATCTCGCCTTTGCAAACTCATCACGCCTTCATTGTATAATTGTTGGATTCTCTTATAGGTTTTTTCTGCTAGTTTTGCTTGCGCGCTTGCGGCTTGCCATACATCTTTTGCAGATTCTATAGTTTCATTACGCGTTCCGCTATGCACCTCCTCATTTAATGCTTTTGCTGCTTCATATCCTGCTTGGGCTTGTGTAAGTTTTGCTTCTAATTCTGGGCTTTTAATCGTAAAGACTACATCACCTTTTTTTACTACATCGCCCTTATGCACTAAAATCTCATCAATGCGTCCTGCAAGCTTTGAGCTGACACTATATTCTTTTGCGCTTATTTGCCCTTGAAAAATCTGCTTTTTAGGAAGATAGGCACGATAAAATGTGCCAACAAGCCATATTATAATGAGTGCAAACGCAACGACAATAAACACAATAGAAGCTAACTTTTTCTTATCTTTTAGAATCTCTTGTAGCATATTTTCTCCCTATTTTTGTATTGCAAAAAATGTGTCAAGATCGCCACTTAATGCTTGCAATTTTGCAAATGCGATAATCATTTTATAAGCTACACCTTTTTGCTCGACTATGACAGAATCGAGTGCATTCCTTGCATCCACCACAGAATCATTTGTAACAAGCCCTTGAGAGAATGCCCTCTCTTTTAATCGCAAGTTCTCTTTTGCAAGGGCAATGCTAGAATCAAGGACTTCATAACTCTCTTTATATAGCTTTATTTGCTTATAAGTTGTTTTTACAAGTAGCTCCATTTTCTGCACAGCCTCTATCTCAAGTGCGCTTGCTTGCATTTGCATAATCTTTGCACCTTGATATTTTTGCAGTCTGCCTTGTGGGCTAAGTAGCGTCCATCTAGCTGCAACCCCTGCATACCAATTTGGCATCATTTGCTCCATTTTTGACCTATTATCAGTTACCATAAAAGATGCAAAAGCACCGATTTTTGGAGTGAATCTACCAAGTTCTAATCGCTTTGTGTAATCTGCCATAGTGATTTTATTATGTGCAATTTGTAATGCAGGATAGGTTTTAAGTGTCGCTTCTTTGTAGTATTCAAATGATTTTAACTCTAAGTTTGGATTTATGGCTAGAAGTGAAGTTGGATTAGAATCTGTTGTTTGTAAAATGCTATCAAGCGTAAAATTTGCTATATCAAGGGCATTTTCTGCACTTCTTCTTTGATTTTTAGCTTTATCATAGGCTACTTGTGCGCCGAGTAGCTCAATGTCTGCGATTTGCCCTAGTCTGTGAAGTTTTTTTGAATTTTCATAATGTTTGAGTGTGCTTTCTTCTGTGGATTGTAAGGCACTAAGGGTTTCTTTTGCAAGTACAACGCTATAATAGATTGTTACTAATTCTTCAAAAGTGGCTAACTCTTTCAGTCTTAAAGCTTGATAGGAATCTTTTAGGGCGACTTTAGCAAGTTTATTACCATAGTACCTAGCACCACCGGTATAGAGCGGATATAAAATATTTAATGCACCAACGACAACATCTTGCTCTAAAAGCGTGATAGGTGTGCCATACAGCTGAAGTAGTGAAACAAGTTGTGTCCCCATTGCCCCTAGATTCTGTGCGTCTTGTAAAAGTTTATTGTATTCTGCTCTATTATGCACTAAGTCGATTTGGACTTTATTGCCAAGATGAAGATACAAGGCATTTAAATCGATTTGTGGCAAGTATGATAGCTTTGCGGCTAGATTTAGTTTTTCCATATTTTGCGTGTTGAGATATTGTGCTTTTATGCCTTGATTGTTACGCAATACATCTTGCCATGCGTCATAAATGCTTATGTTTTTGCTTGTATTTTTTGCGTTTTTAGAATCTAGGCTTTGTGCGGTTATATAATCAGATTGCGTTATGTAGTCTTTGGCTTGTATATTCTTTTTGAGTGAAGTTTGATTGGCATAGCATGTGTATGATAGCATAATGCCAAATAGCCAACATAATGGCAGTAACCCTAATGGCAACCTTACGGCATATTTGCAATGATTCATTTCTAAACCCTTAAAATAAGATAACGCATGTAAAACTAAATATAGTGTTGATTATAGTCAATATTCAACAATAAAGGACTTATATGCTAGTTTTTAAATTGATAAACGATCTCTATTGTTAAGAAATATCTATGCCAACAGATTGATATGCAAATTGACTTAATGTCAGTTTGTTATAGAATCTCATTGCAATAAGACTAAATTTATCGTTTAGATTATAGGTTTCAAAAAGATTGCGTGAAGAGTTATCTTATTTGCAAACCTAAGTCCATGCAAACTGATCCTATGTAAATATTATACATACTTAAAGATTCCCTTCATTTTCATTGATAGTCTCACTCACAATGGATTCTAAGTGTGTATCTAGCATATCATGTCCTTTATGTGGGGCATTTTGTGTCATTTTTTGTCGCACTTCACCATCGATTAAGACATTTACCAATATCGCTGGATATTTTTTAAAGCGTTTGAAAAGTAGCTTTCTTAACGCGCTAAATAAATCATTCTCTAGGCTTTTTGCATCTTTAAAGATAGTCGGTTTTGCATTGCTAAAGTGCATATTGATATTATCCATAACAAACTTTGCTAGTTCTGCCTCTTCTTTCTGCCCTAAGATTCCAAAGACATTGATTCTGTTTTCTAGAATCTTTCTTTTTTGCATATCCATACGCAAGGTTAGAATAAAGATTCCATCATTTGCAAGGAGATTTCGCTCATTTATCACATCATTTTCAATCTGTCTATTTGCTTGATTATCCACAAAGCTTTTGCCTGTCCGCACAGATTTTACTTTACGCATGTAGTTTGGATTGACTTCGATTTGATCGCCATCTTCCATAAGATAAATATTTTTTTCTAGCACACCACAAGCAATAGCGGTTTGTTTATGCTTTGCGATATGATTGTATTCACCATGCACTGGTAGGAAAAACTTAGGTTTAATTAATCTTAGCATGAGCTTTTGTTCTTCTTGGGCGGCATGTCCGCTTACATGGATTTCGCTGAAATCCTGATAGGCGACTTTTGCCCCTGCCTTCATAATGAGATTAATGACTGCGGATACACTGCCCTCATTCCCCGGGATAGCCTTTGCAGATAGAATCACCATGTCTGTTGGCTTGATTTTAATGTGTCTATGCTCATCAGTTGCCATGCGATATAATGCACTCATGGTTTCGCCCTGACTGCCTGTCGTTACGATTAGCACCTCTTCATCTGGATATTGCAATACTTCATGTGCTTCAATAAATACATTGCTTGGTAAATCAATGTAGCCTAACTCTCTTGCGATATCTAGGTTTTTCTCCATTGAACGCCCTATAACTGCGACTTTGCGATTATATTTCAAACCATACGAGATAGCCTGATACACTCTGTGTATGTTTGAGCTAAAAGTGCTCATAATTACTCTGCCTGTGGCATTTTTAAAGAGATTGTCAAAAGTTGGTCCCACACTTGCTTCACTTGGAGTTACACCGCTTTTATGAGAATTTGTAGAATCACTTAAAAGCAGCATTACCCCCTCTTCGCCATAATGTGCTAATCTGTGTAAATCTGTGGGGAGATTATCAATTGGAGTATGGTCTATCTTAAAATCGCCTGTGTGCATAATAACCCCTGCTTCTGTGCGGATCGCAAGGGCAGAACTATCAATAATGCTATGTGTGATATGAATCCACTCAATCTCAAAATCCCCAATTCTTACCGGGCTTCTTTTCTCTACAATGTGAAATAATGATTTATACTGCTTTAAGCCATGCTCTTCAAACTTATTGCCAACAAGCCCTAATGCAAGCGGTGTGCCATAGAGTGGAAACTGAAACTGCTTGTAAAAGTAAGGCACAGCTCCAATATGGTCTTCATGTGCGTGTGTAATCACAACGGCTGCAATCTTATTTTTAATACTTTGAATATAGTGAAAATCTGGTATCAAAATATCAACACCGGGCATACTCTCATCTGGGAAACTCATACCAATATCAATGACAATCGCACTTTTTTCAGTCTCAATAATAGTCATATTGCCACCGATTTCACCAAGCCCACCAAGTGGTGTGATACGCACTTTTGCGTTTGTGCTTAGGTTTAGTTTATGATGCGGATTGAGTGAGCCTTTTTGAATCTTTGTATTTGCTTCAACCCCTTTTTTTAAATCTTTGTGAAAAGAGAGATTCCCTTTTTCATTTGTAGTCTTTATCTTTCTTGTGCCATCTTCATGTTTCTCTTCTTCATATCTCTCTCTTTTTTGTCGCATGGCATGTTTATTTTCGCCTACCCATTTTCTATTCTCTGTGTTAGAATCTTTTGTATGCTCGTTTTTAAATTGCGGTTTAAAGTTTCGCTTTTTATGCTCATTTACAGAACGCATATTAGAATCTTCTCTTTTATTGGAATCTTCTAGGGCATGTGCGGGATTTTTAGGGCGAGGCTTTCTTGCATGTGTGTTATGTCTTTCGCCTTTTTGTGTGTCTGTGTGTTCCTGTCTTGTGCGTCTTTTTTGCTCTTTATTTAGCATATCATTTGACACATTTACTTGTTCTTCACTCTTATTTTGTTCATTCATTGTTTATCCTTTTTCATAGCATTATATATATGCAACATATCGCAATATTCTTGTAAGCCTACTTCATGCGCTCTTACATTCTCATCTAATTGCATGGTTTGAAAGATATGTTTTAGCATTGCTTTATCTCTCAATTTATCATATTGCATAAGATTTGAAAAGAGCTTTTTACGCGGTGCAAGGAATGCAAAATGCAGCAAAGATTCTAAATCTTGTGTATAATGACACTTCCCGCGTTTAAAGCAAAAGACTGCTGACTCCACTTTTGGCGGTGGATTAAACGCTTCTTTTGGCACAGAAAAAAGATAGGATATATCGCCAAAAGATTGTGCTAAAAGGCTAAGGCTACAATATGTGCTATCCTTTTGTTTCGCACAAAATTTCTGTGCCACTTCTTTTTGTGTCATTACAAGAAATCCCTTGCAATGCGTATCCTTTAAGGCTTGCAATATAATTGCAGTTGCAATATAATAGGGGAGATTTGAAACCAAAAAATAATCACTACTAAGCAAATAAGAATCATTATGTCGCACTTTTAGCACATCAGCTTGCACAAGTTGCAATCTATTTGTCTCTATCTCATGATGATAGTTTTTCTCTGCCTGTGTGATTAAATCATAATCGATTTCATACGCTAAAAGGCTATATTTGCTTAAAAGTCTTTTGGTTAAATCGCCCAAGCCAATCCCCACTTCGATTAATCGCACGCTTTTATCAATCTCTGCGGCAATATCGTGGGGAATGGATTGGAAGATTCTATCAAGTATTACAGAATCATGTAAAAAATGTTGTCCTAAACTCTTTTTATGATGAAAGTGCGTTTTGCTTTTTTCATGCTGTTTTAATGTCGCTTTTTTATCTAAGCTTTTAGTTTTATAAGCCCTAGAATCTAAACTGATTCTAGATTCTGTAATGTAAGATTCTAATGTATCTTGCATTATGTCTCCCGTTTTCTGTTTTGTTTATATGTAGCTATATCTTAAGGGCATAGCCTTAAACTCATTTCATATTTTGACTGACTTTATCTTGTAAATAATTAGCTAAACTTATGACTTTAATATTATTTTTCAGTGAAATTATAACGATTTTTCTATGTTAAGTAAAGGGGATATTATGACAAATTTAGCAAAAAGGATTATTCCATGCCTTGATATTAAAGATGGAAGAGTTGTAAAAGGTGTGAATTTTGTAGCCCTAAAAGATGCGGGAGATCCACTTGAAGTAGCAAAAAGATATAATGATTGTGGTGCTGATGAGCTTGTATTTTTAGATATTAACGCTTCTTTTGAAGGACGCAAAGCAACGCTAAAGGTTATAGAATCTATTGCTAAAGAGGTCTTTATCCCGCTAACTATTGGCGGGGGCATTAGCACACTAGAAGATATTAGCAATCTCTTAGATGCAGGTTGTGATAAGGTTAGCCTAAACTCTTCAGCGATTAAGAATCCAGACTTTATAAATGAGAGTGCTAAGAAGTTTGGGTCTCAATGTATTGTCATCGCCATTGATGTGAAAAGAAGAGAAAATGGAAGTATTGGCGTTTTCACACATGGTGGGCGGCATGATAGCGGATTAGATATGCAGACATGGCTACAAGAAGTGGAGAAAAGGGGGGCTGGTGAGATTCTATTAACAAGTATGGATAGCGATGGCACAAAAGCGGGATTTGATATAGAAAAGCTAAAGATTGCTATGGAGTGTTGTGATTTACCCCTTATTGCAAGTGGTGGAGCGGGGTCTATGGAGCATATTTTAGAAGCATTTGAAATAGGCGTTGATGCTGTGCTTGCTGCAAGTATCTTTCACTATAAAGAAGTAGAGATAGAATCTCTAAAGCATTTTTTAACAAAGCATAATATCCCTGTGCGTTTGGAATGTGTGTAGATTTAAGAGATTCTATCACATAGACTTATGGATAGATATGCTAAATTGTTTTTATATCTTATAAATATTTTGTAAAATACAGAATCTTTATTTCAATTTAAAAGGACAAATATGTTACTAAAAAGTGTGTTTATAGGTTTTCTCTCATTTCATAGTGTAGATACACCTATACTAAAAGAATGTAAAACCGAAGCGGATAAAATAAGCGGTTGCATAGAAAAAAAATATGATTCAAATGTGGATCTTTGGATAGAAACACCATATAAAAATGGCAAAGTAGATGGCATAGCAAAAGAGTATTATGAGAAAGGGAAGCTAGCAAGTGAAACACCATATAAAAATGGCAAAAGAGAAGGTATAGAAAAGTTGTATTATGAGAGTGGGGATCTTGGGGCTGAAATACCATATAAAAATGATAAATTCGAAGGCATAACAAAGCAATATTATGAAAATGGGAATCTAGAGAGAGAAGCACCATTTAAAAATGGTAAATACGATGGTATAGTAAAATGGTATAATGAGAATGGGAATCTTGATACAGAAACACCATATAAAAATGGCAAGAAAGAAGGTGTAGAAAGATGGTATTATGAGAATGGGAATCTTATGAGAGAAGCACCATTTAAAAATGGTAAAAAAGAGGGTATAGTAAAGTGGTATTATAAGAATGGGAATCTTATGGTAGAAATGTCATATTTAAACGACTTGTTTCATGGGGATATGAAACTCTACACAGAAGATGGAAAACTACTTGCTTTGCTTAAAGCTAAGAATGATAAGTTTATAAGCGGTAAATGTTTTAACAATAAAGTCTTAACAGACAAAGAATTAAAAGAGTTTCGCAGAATCGGCAACATTGACGAAAAAATTATTTATTTACAAGAAATATGCCTTAAAGAGAGTGATTCTAAATAATTTATGATTTAAAGCTATCTTAACACTTCCTAGATTCTAATCTTAGAATCTTTCAAGCTTTAATCTAAAAGAATATTCTGTAAAATACAGAATCTTTATCTTAAATTTAAAGGACAAATATGTTACTAAAAAGTGTGTTAATGGGTTTTCTTTCATTTCATAGTGTAGATACACCTATACTAAAAGAATGTAAAACCAAAGCGGATAAAATAAGCGGTTGTGTAGAGAGAGAATATTATTCAAATGGGAATCTTTGGATAGAAACACCATATAAAAATGGTAAATTAGATGGCATAGAAAAGTATGATTCAAATGGGAATCTAGAGAGTGAAACACCATATAAAAATGGCAAAAAAGAAGGCATAAAAAGGTGGTATTATGCGAATGGGAATCTAGAAGGAGAAGTACCATATAAAAACGGAAAAAGAGAGGGCATAGAAAAATGGTATTCTTATAGTGGGAATCTAGAGAGTGAAATACCATATAAAAACGGAAAAAGAGAGGGCATAGCAAAAGAGTATTTTGAGAATGGGAATCTAGCGAGTGAAACACCATATAAAAATGATAAAGTAGATGGCATATTAAAAGAGTATTATGAGAATGGCAGTTTGCAAACAGAAGTAAAAGTTCTAAATGATAAGTTGCATGGGGATACGAGATTCTACACAGAAGATGGAAAACTACTAGCCTTAGTTAAAGGCGAGAATGGCAGGATTACAAGCGGCAAATGCTTTAATGATAAAGTCTTAACAGACAAAGAAATAGACGAGATTAATATGAACGACATTGAAAAAGCAATTATCTATTTAAAAGAAATATGCCTTGAAGAAAGTGATTCTAAATAATTTATGATTTTAAAGTCTTAACACTTCCTAGATTCTCATCTTAGAATCTTTATGACTTTAATCTAAAATAGTTTTTGTAAAATACAGAATCTTTATCTTATTTAAAAGGACAAATATGTTACTAAAAAGTGTGTTTATAGGTTTTCTCTCATTTTCTATTTTACATGCAGATACACTAAAAGAATGCAAAACCGAAGCGGATAAAATAAGCGGCTGTGTAGAAAGAGAATATCATTCAAATGGGAATCTTAGATTTGAGATACCATATAAAAATGGCAAAGAAGTAGGTGTTGAAACATGGTATTATGAAAATGGGAATATTGAAGAAGAAATATTGCATAAAAGTAATAAAACGAAATGGTATGATCAGAATGGAAATTTACAGGCAGAATTATCATTTAAAAATGATAAATTACATGGGGATCTGAAATTCTATACAGAAAATAAAGAACTGCTTGTTGCAATTAAGGCACAAAACCATAAGCTTATGAATGGCACATGCTCTAATGGCAAAACCCTAACACATAAGGAATTAGAAGATATGTTTAACTTTGTAGGTGTAAATGAAGTAATGACCTTTTTGCGTAAAATATGTTTAGCTAATCCTTGATGTTGGTTTTGCTGATTTTAGCAACTAACTTTTGAGATTTTAGATACTTCGCTTCATTTAGCATGATAAGTGCGAGATAGATTTAAATATTACTTACAATATAATCGTAATATTTAGATAGTATAGTTTATTATTTCGTGCTATCATTACGCAGATTTATTGTGAAAGTATTTTTAGATTCTAAATTAATATGAGAATCTAAAAAAGCAAAATATACACTCAACTATTTAATATAAATCAAAACACTAGATTGTAAATCATCACAAATAAAAGGAATATCTTAATGTATAGAATCTTATTGCCTTTTTTGTTGCTATGTAGTTTTCACTATGCTTTTGCTGAAAATATCTTGCGTGTAGCAGTATCGCAAAATGTCGGCGATATGAATCCACAAGGCTATAATCTCAATCAGATTTACGCACAAAATATGATTTATGAAGGTTTAGTAAAGACTGATAGCAAGGGCAATATTACGCCCTCACTAGCACTCTATTGGGAGATTAAAGATTCTGGAAAAAGCTATATTTTTCATTTAAGAAAAAATGTGTTATTTTCTAATGGAGAGCCTTTTAACGCACAAGCAGTTGTAAAAAACTTTCAATCGATTTTAAAGAATAAAACAAGGCATTCATGGTCAGCCCTTGTTATGACAATCGATAATGTAGTAGCCCTTGATGACTATGCGATTAAGCTAACACTAAAGCACCCCTATATTGCAACATTAAATGAACTAGCCCTTGTGCGTCCTTTTCGCTTCATTGCCCCAAGTATGATTCCACAAGATTTGGACTTAGCAAAAAATAATCCCAAAAAGCCCATTGGCACAGGTCCATATATGCTAACTGACACAAAAGTTGGCATAAGCAATACTTTTAGTAAAAATCCACACTATTGGGACAAAGAAAAATATAATGGAATCTATTATGATACTATCATTACAAAAATTATAATTGATCCAAACGCAAAGCTAGTAGCACTGAAAACTAAGCAAGTAGATATGATTTATGGCTCTGATTCTATCCCTATTGAGATTTTTCATAATATCGCAGAAACAAAGCAGTTTCAAACCTTTGTTAGCCCCCCAGCATTTACCACATTTCTTATTGTAAATCCAGCAAGTAAAACCCTGCAAGACAAAAATATGCGAGAAGCCCTAGCCCTAAGCATAGATAAAGCAAAGATTATAGAATCTGTGTATTATGGCTATCAAAAAGAAGCACAATTTTTATTTAATCAAAATCTCCCCTTTACAAAGACAAAAAGCTACACGCCGCTAACCTATAATAAAGACAAAGCAGAAAAGATTCTAACACAAATGGGCTATACAAAAAAGAGTGATGGCTATCTATATAAAGACAATAAAAAACTACAAGTTCAACTTCACTTCATTGCTAATAACCCAACGCAAAAAGCCATTGCCACCATTATGCAAGCACAATTAAAAGATATTGGAATCTTTTTAGAGTTAATCCCAAATGAAGTAACAATGTATAGGAAAAAGCAAACACAAGGGCAGTTTGAGCTATGCTTTAGTCAAACATGGGGTGTGCCTTATGAGCCATTTACCTTTATTAACTCCATGCGTCATAAGGGACATGCTGACTATATGGCACAAGTAGCATTGCCTAAAACAGATTCTATAAATAAAGATTCTATTGATAAAGCGATTAAAACCCTTATTGAAAGTCCTTATGATATATACGCAGATTCTAAAAAAATAGATTTAAATAAAGCACAAGAAAATCTCACTAAACAAACGCAAAGCTTTCTTGATATGCTTTATAGCACACAGATTTATATCCCACTCACTTATGATACAAATAAAGTTGTTGCGAGAGTGGGTATCAAAGGCATAGCCCCTGATGTAAGGGCATTTGAGATTCCATTCTGGGAGTTTTATGAATAATGCTTCGCTACATTTTGTATAGAATCTTTATGATTATTCCTATACTTTTTCTTGCATCATTTATTATTTTCTATCTTTTAAGGTTGAATAATACTGATCCGGTAGCACAATATCTTATAAACTCAAATCTGCCCTCAACACCTGAAGTAATAGCAGAGATCCGCCATGAGTTTGGCTTAGATAAGCCTATATTAGAGCAGTATCTCTTATGGTTACAAAAGGCAGTTTCACTTGATTTTGGTAAGTCATATATGAGTGATAGAGATGTATGGAGTGATTTTTTATATTATTTGCCCAATACGCTTTTACTTGCACTCTTTGCGTTTTTACTTACGATTTTAGTGTCTGTTCCATTTGGGATAATCGCTGCATATTATAGGGATAAAATCCCTGATTTTCTCATTCGCTTTATTTGCTTTATTGGCGTTTGTATGCCTAACTTTTGGTTTGCATTTTTATTGATTATGCTTTTTTCTCTCACGCTTGGTTGGCTACCAGCCCTTGGTGTAGATGGACTTCATTCATTCATTTTACCTGCTATAAGCATTGCTTTCATGTCAATATGTGTGAATATACGCCTTATCCGTGCAAATATGCTTGAAGTCTCAAAAGAGAGACATATACTTTATGCGTATTTGCGTGGATTAAAAAAGGGACATGTAACAATCAAGCATGTTTTCTACAATGCGACTCTGCCTATTATTACCGCACTTGGCATGCACTTTGGCGAACTCATCGGTGGAGCTCTCATTATAGAAAGCATTTTTGCGATACCGGGCATTGGCTATTATAGCTTACAAGGCATTGCAAATCATGACTATCCTATTATTCAATGCTTTGTGCTTATTATGTGCCTTGTGTTTTCTTTGTGTAATCTCATTATTGATATATGTTATGCAGCCCTTGATCCACGCATAAGGAAGAATATGGAAGGCTCTCATGTATTATAAAGTTTTGGAAGTGTGCGATGACAATAGATTCTAAGCTATATAGAAAAAAGCTTTCTTTTCTAGGAAAGTTTTCTCTTATTATGATTATTTTCTTACTACTTATTGCACTCATTGCGCCATTTTTTTTGCCTTATACCCCCGATGCGATTGATTTAGATAATAGATTCTCACCTATTAGCACAACGCATTTTCTAGGGACAGATCATCTTGGCAGGGATATTTTTACGCGTTTAATATTTGGGGCTAGAATCTCACTTTTTTCTGTGGGGATAATCTTAGTATGCGTTATGTTTTTGGGGATAAGTATCGGTGGGATTGCTGGATTTTTTGGCGGGAAAATCGATAAGTTTATCATGCGTATATGCGATTTATTCTTAAGTTTGCCCACCATTGTATTATCACTCTTTTTAGTTGGCATATTAGGGGCTGGATTAGAAAATGTAATGCTTGCTATTGCCCTAACGCATTGGGCTTGGTATGCAAGGATTATTCGCAGTATTGTGCTAGGATTAAAACACCGCGAGTTTGTGCTACTCTCACAAGTCTATGGTGCGAGTAATTGGCAGATTTTTAAACGCAATATGCTGACGCCAATCCTTACACAATGCTTTGTGCTTGCGACTATGGATATAGGGCATATCATGCTGCATATTGCTGGGCTATCTTTTCTTGGGCTTGGCGTGCAGCCACCACAGGCAGAATGGGGGGTTATGTTAAGTGATTCTAAAGATTATGTATTTAGCAATCCGGAGTTATTGCTTTATCCGGGATTAGCTCTATTTATCGCAGTTGCTTTGTTTAATATGCTAGGTGATAGCTTACGAGATTATTTTGATTGTGATTCAAATATTATCCATTAAAGGCAATCTATGACATTAACGCTTCAACATCTCACTTTAATGTGTAATAACAAGATTCTATTAAATGATGTGAATCTTAGTATAAAAGCAGGACAAACGACTATACTATTTGGTAAAAGTGGCAGCGGCAAAACGCTTACAACCCTTGCTATGCAGGGCTTACTCCCAAAGAATATAAAGCAGGTAAGCGGTGAGCTATTACTCAATGATACACCTATAAATCCGCAGACTTCACGCGCAAAAGTCTTTGCAAGCATTATGCAAAATCCCCGCTCTTGCTTTAATCCACTCTATTCACTCCATACGCATATAAAAGAGAGTGCAAACGCCCTAAAAACGCATTGGGATATAAAGATTATAGAATCTATGCTGCATGAAGTCGGCTTACAAAAAGAAGTCTTAAAACTCTATCCATTTGAGATGAGTGGGGGAATGTTGCAACGCGCAATGATAGCCCTTGCCCTGCTTACAAAAGCCCCATTTTTAATCGCTGATGAACCCACAACAGACCTTGATATTATCGTGCAGTATAGAATCTTAAAGCTTCTAAAACACTTGCAAAAAACCTATAAACTAGGCATTCTACTCATCACACATGATTTAGATGTCGCAAAGAAAATGGGAGATAGTTTTTATTGCCTTACGCATTGTGAAGGTGTGCTCCAGTGATCTTATCGATACTCAATGCGCTATATATTTCATAATAGGCTATTGTTTGCGTATATTGAAGCCATTGAAAATATTTTACATTTCAAATATTTTGATTACAATATGAGGATATCTTTATGTTATAATCGTCGGCTTATGTAGAAATCTATTGCAAAGTAGCATTCACTCAACTAAGCGACATTAAGGATTTACATGAAACCCATTCTCTCACTATTTATTCTACTATGCCTATCACCTAGCATAGCATTTGCCTATCTTGATCCAGGCACTGGCTCTTTATTGCTTTCATCAGCCATTGCCCTTTTTGCTTCAGCAATCTTTTTCTTTAAAAGTATTTTTTATAAAGTTATTTCTTTAACAGCTGGGGGGGGGGGTAAAGCTTAAGAAAGGTAAGCAAGAAAATCATAAACTTGTCTTTTATAGTGAGGGCAAGCAATATCATAATGTCTTTAAGCCTATATTAACCTATCTAGATTCTATCTCTTATCCTTACACCTATCTTACTTCATCAAAAGAGGATTTTGAACTATATACAAAAGATTTAGATTCTAAAAAAGATTCTATACAGAAGTTAGAATCTACAACCGCTTGTCACACTGAGCCTTTGGGCGAAGTATCTCATATAGAAACTAAAAAAGATATTTCGCACTTACACACTCAATATGATAAAAACCTAGATTCTAGCAACACAACGCAAAACCACAACCCCAACGCGCAATTTGAATACATCGGTAGCAGCGATAGTCCTAAAGCTATCTCTCGTCTTAATAGCCTTAGGGCTGATATTGTAATGATGAGCACACCACAGCT
>NZ_FZPK01000058.1 GCF_900198625.1 Helicobacter rappini
GTTTTGTCGATTAGGTTGTCTTGATAAAAAGTGCCAAAAAACCTATAATCCCACATATCCCCAACCTCTATATTATCTTGCGTTAAAAGTATTTGATACGTCTTGGGATTGTTAAAAATTTTTGCAAAAAGGTTCTTATCATTTGCTAAAAGATATTGGGTTATATCATATAATCCTTGATAATATATTTCAACAATTTGAGAATCTATACAAAGAAGAGTATCCGTACCATTTAGTGCATTATCTACACATTGTTGTATATCTATGCTATCCCTTTGTTTCATTGCTTCTTTTGCTATCCTTTTTATCTCTTGTTTTTTATCTTTTGGTGTATGTTGCATTATGAGATGATAATAGCTAGTAAAGAAATTATCGTATAAAATTATAGAGGTAAAGCCTCTAAACCATTCATCGGCTTTAGAGCATATCTCTAATTCTATATCATTAAGCCTAGATTCATTATCACACTTAAAACTTGGCTGATTGCATTGTCCTTTTTCATCACAACGCCATTCATATACGATTTTATGTCCTATTTTGTATAATTCACTTTTTTCATCAAGTGGCACAGACAAATCATAAGAGGCATTGGGAGATTCTTGACAGAAGACATAAGTTGTAATGAGACACATATATACAAAATGCCTGAATCTATCATTTAAAATCACTAAATATTCCTTTCTTAAGATTCTCATTGCTTTCAATCAATTTTGTCAAGTCTGTTGTTGCACTCCTTAGCTGTGCTTGAGTTATATTGTATGTGCCAAAGCGTATTCTATTAAATGCATCCTGCCTACCCTCTATATTTTCTTTGCCTGCATTTACTTTGTATGTTATAGAATCCAAAGATTTATTGATGCTTATATGAAGAGTATGGGTTCCGCCTCTTATGTTTTTTTTGATTTTCTTGCGGTTATTTGTGTAATCCTTTGTTTGATAGGTATCTGCTAGGGCATATAGCTTATGATGATTCCAAAAATACACCGCTGCACGCAATGATTGCAATGCTTCATTTTTTAAAATAAGAGGATTTTTAAAGAAATAATCCTTGTCTGCTATATTCCATTTTTGCTTTGTGGCATACTCACCAAATTTCTTATAATTTTCTTTCCAAGTCAAATGTATCAATCCTTTACCACGATATTTATAGCCATCACCTTGTGTTTGGTCTGTGAGATTTGGGTCATAGGGAGCATTGCCATATTTGCCACCATACACTTTATTAGCTATAATCACATCTTTAGCCTTTTTATCACTCCTCTTATTCACTATATGATTAGCTATCGCTTGAGCGATGAGTATAAAAGCCCTGTTAGATTCTGTGCTGTATGGAATCTCATAGTTTGCACCTTGTGCTAGAGAGATTGCAGCATGTTTAAAAGCTAATTGGATTGTGGGATAGGATTGGTATTTTTTAAAAGATTCTATAAGCCCTATGGGGGAGTAGGCTTTTTTAGAATCAAATTTCTTTTTAGATTCTATCCCCAGTGTTTTTTCTATCTCTGTGGTATTAGTCTTTTGATTTATTGCTCCATTGATTTTAGGTAGAGCGTTGATAGAGGTGTTTGCGTGGCTTTTAGATTCACTATTTTGTATCACTAGAATCTACCCTTATAATTAATTTGCCTGTTTCATCGATTAGGTTGTCTTGGTAGAGGGCAGTAAGTAGGATTATAAATTTTTCCCCATCTATTAATGTTCCATTTCTTTCTTTTTCTCTTTCTGTGAGCAATTCATCTTGCTCACGATTAAAGAGATCGTTATATTTCTTTTTATTTATAAAAATTCGCATAAATGGTTCATTATTATTATCTAATAAATATTGTGTTAATTCTAGTGTTCCTTGCATATATACTTGTTCTATGTCATACAATATCCCCAAATATGGGTCTTCCAAGCCCCTGCCATAAACATTTAATATATTATTTGCTTCCTCATCGCCATTATCAGCCTGTTTCTCAATCTCACTAATATATTTATCAATGGATTGTATCACTAGCCCTATTTTATTTCTGTTATCCATAGTTTGTTGTATTATTGCTTGAACTTTTGGCTTATCGCTATCCTTTATATTTTGCATTATCAGAGTATAATAACTCATAAAGAAATTATCAGAATAGGCATTATATTCTTGCTCACACATAAATGATTCCGCCCTGTTAGTTGCCATATTG
>NZ_FZPK01000068.1 GCF_900198625.1 Helicobacter rappini
AAATAAAAATAAGATACAAACAAAAAAACATCGTGTGGAAGTAAAAAAAGGAATTATAACATATAAGCATATTATAAAACACTTAGGCAAAAAACCCTTTAGATAAGGCTTTTATGTGTTAGTGTGTTTTTGAGTGTTAGAGAGAGTGTTTTATTGTGTGTTGAGAAGTGGATATAAAATTACAAAAGGGACAGAGAACGATGTTTAAATCATTAAAACAAATCATATCTCAACAATAAAAATACGCCTATACTTGGCAATAGTTTCTAAAAGCCACTCCAAACAAGCGTTATATATACACAATGGATATTCTTATCTCATGATATTTTATCCTTAAGCCAGTTTTTGACTTTATCAAAACATGAATCAATGAAGCTTTTATACGGCTTACTTGTATCTCCAAAGCTTTCTTGTAGTTTTAACACAAGATTTTGTTGCTCTTCATTGAGATTTTGTGGATAGGTGATTTTTATCTGTGCGATAAGTCTGCCTTTTCTTCCGCTATTAATATCTGGCACACCTTCATTTTGAAAAACAAACTGATGTCCATGTGCAGTATTTGGCGGAATGTTTAACTCTGCTTGTCCGCTAAGTGTGGGAATCTCTATCTTACCACCAAGCACAATCGTAGTAAAAAATACGGGAACTTCCATATATAAATCATTGCCATGACGCACAAAATGCTCATCTTCTTTCACAACCACTTTGATATAGAGATCGCCTCTCACACCGCTTTTTATTTCATTTCCTTTGCCACGATATACAAGCTGATTGCCATTATCAATACCCGCTTTTACTTCTAGCTCAATCGTCTCTTTTACACGCTCAAAGGCATTTCCATGACATTTAGTGCATTTATCAACGATGATTTTGCCCGTCCCCTCACAAGTAGGACATGCGACTTGCATTTGTATAATAGACTGCTGCACGACAACCCTACCGCGTCCATTACACCTATTGCAATCCTGCATTTTGCCATCTTTTGCCCCCGTTCCACTACATGTTTTACAATAGCTTTTATACTCCGTTTTAATCGTCTTTTTACAGCCAAACACAGCTTCTTTAAAGCTTAGATTCAGTCGCAATACATAGTCTGGATCAAAGGCATAATGCTCTTGTGTATTTGACTGACCCCCTCCAAAGAAATCCTCAAATATACTGCCAAATATATCACTAAATCCACCACTAGAGCGAGAAAAGCCTTGTGATTGAAGTCCATCTTTGCCATATCTGTCATAAATTGCCCTTTTTTCACTATCGCTTAATACTTCATAGGCTTCATTAATCATTTTAAAGTTTTCTTCTGCTTCTTTGTCATCTGGGTTTCTGTCAGGGTGGTATTTTAATGCAAGTTTTCTAAATGATTTTTTGATTGTATCATGGTCTGCATCTCTGCTGATCTCTAAGATTTCATAGTAATCCATATCTAATGACGCCAAAATACATACTCCAAAAGTAAAATAAAGCTTTCATTATATAAAAAAAAAGATAACTTTGCTAAAACTTATCACTTTTTTGCTAGAATCCCCTGCATGAAAAACTATCAAAACAACTTATTTTCTTTTAATACACTTGTAAATGCCCTTGAAAAAATGCCAACCATAGGCAAGAAAAGTGCGCGTAAAATGGCTTATACACTAGCTATCGAAAACGCTCCGCTAGGATTACAAATCGCACAGGCGATCCATGATTGCATTGCTACGATTGAAAAGTGCAAGGTTTGTGGCGCACTTAGTCATGGTGAGATTTGCCATATTTGCCTTGATTCTACTCGTAAGAATGGCACACTCTGTATTGTGTCTCACCCAAAAGATGTGTTTTTGATTGAAGATATTGGCGAATTTCATGGGGTGTATTGCGTGATTGAAGACTATAAGCATTGCGATTTTACAGATCTTATACAACGCATTAAAGATGAGAATATAGAGGAAGTGATATTTGCGTTCATGCCCTCACTTGAAAGCGATATCGTTGTCATGTTTATACAAGAAAAGTTAGCAGATTTATGCTTAAAATTTAGCAAAATCGCACAAGGTGTGCCATCAAATGTAAGCCTTGATAATATCGATCATTTCTCTTTAGCAAGGGCGTTTAATGCACGAGTAAATGCGTAGAGTTTTGGGTTGCTTGGGTTATTAAATATGCCATCATAATTCTGTGATTATATTTGCAGAATATCTTGCACGAAAGACATAAGATTTAGTATTGTGGTTATTAGAATCTTATTCGCTTTTTTATATAAGGAAGATTCTAATGCGTGAAACCATATTATTAGCAAGATTAGCTATTTTTAATTCCCGCGATTATAGCAATCATAAGTGGCACAGAAATCACTCCGCAAATAACCCAAAGTATCTGAAATGGCTCACCTGCATACCAATAATACGCTTGCTCAAGTCCTTTAACAAACGCTATAAAAGGTAATACAAGAATAGCGACTGCTGTGCCAGCACCAAGCGCAGCAATAAGAAGCGCCAATACGACAAAAATACAATTAAACCAGCCAATATAGCAAAAATAACAGTAATAGACCACAACATATTTTTATCCTTTCCTACAAATTAAAGTTTCTTTAATAAGCTATCGAGTATTTTTCTTATAGCTGGATTTTTAACAAATGGCAAAGCATAATCACTCATCATTTGCTTTGCAGTATCTTTATTTTCTTTTGCAAGATCTGTAACAAATTCCCAAGTGGATTTCCACCACGATTTCTCATAATCTTTTTTACCATCATCTGTGCCTTTTTCTTTATTATCTTGTCCTATATACACAAGACGCTTTATAGGTGGGGTTTTCTTTGTGATAAAGTAGAGTAGCTTAGTAATATTATATGGCATCTCTTGTGGTTTATTCTCTTTCTTTAATCCCGCAGAGTAGTATATAGGCTCTACATCTACGCCTGTATCCTTTTTCACCCGCTCTTGTATATCATTGACTTTAGAATCTAAATATTGTATTTGCTCATCGGTTAATTTTCGTCCATTTTCTACAAAATCTACTCTATCAATAACACAATCACATTTATTTAATGCAATAAGGATTCTATCTTTATTTGGCATATTAGGGATTATCACTTTGTTGATAAGCTTATATGCGGTTTCTAAATCTTTATTTGTCGCATCAAGGATAACTAGCACTAAATCAATTAAAGCATTACCATCTTTATCTTTTTCTTGAAGTTTTGCGATTATATTATCTTTATGCTTTTTATCTTTTTCTTCGCCCTCACCAAGTCCTGGTGAATCCCAAAGTGTAATATTGTTGCTAATAACAAATTTTTCTATATTTTGTGTTTGTGGTTTTGAATCTGTGCCAATCTTTACAAAATTCTTACCATTTTTAAAGAGAGCGGCAATTGTAGAGCTTTTGCCAACACCCGTAGCACCTACAACAAGGATATTAAGCTTTACTTTTAATTGCTCCATAATCTTTGCTGCCAATGCTATCTTTTGCTCTTCTTCTAAATCATCGCTAATAGTTTCCAATCTTTCCATTATTTCTTTATGATTTGTTTCCAATTCTTCAATCTCTTTTCTATGTAAATGTCTTTGTCGTAAAAACACCTGTGTGTGCTAGTTGTTTCGCATAATTCATAAACAATTCATACTCATCATCACTAAGTATCTTTTTTAAGCTAGAGAAATTGATACCATTTGCTCTCTTAATCTCTTTATCGCAAGTTTCAATGATTTCTGTAACAAACTTTTGTGGCATTACAAAGGACTTAAGATTGTTGTTTTTTTCTCCCTCCCCCCTAAACAA
>NZ_FZPK01000007.1 GCF_900198625.1 Helicobacter rappini
CCCCCCCCCCCGTATTCTGTTAAATTCATCTGCGTTCATACCGCTTACTGATACTGCCATAGCGTCTAATCCAGCTTCTGCTAAATCCTTAGCATATTGCGGTGTAATTAAATATCCATTTGTGATAAGTATCATTTGGAATCTCTCTGGCTTGAACGCTTGAATGAGTTTTAGCAGACTTTCCTTATTGATTGTTAGCTCCCCACCTAAAAGCACAATCTCCCAAATGCCTAGCTCGTGTGCCTCATCTGCAATTCGCTCTATTTCACTTAGCTCCAAACGCTCTTTGTTATATTTATTTTCTACCTCTGAGTAGCAAAAAGTGCATTTAAAATTACAAGCATTATGATAGTTAAGCGTGATTGAGCGAGGGGTCTTGCCCACCTTGCCACCATTATTTTTTAATGCTTTTATATATTTATGCACCTTTGATACAACTATGGGTTTTTTTAACATTGACATTTATTTGCTCCTATTTTAATGTGATTAAATCCTGCGGGATAACTAGAGTTAAATCCACTTGAGAAATACACTTAGATTCACAGCTAATACTTGCCTTGCACTCTCCCACACCTCTTTTGTAGGAGAGCAAATCCGCACGGACAGAAAGCACATCGCCGGGCAAGGCACTTGTGTGAAACACCGCATTAGAAATCCTAGAGATAACCGACTTCTTACCTTTCATATTTGGCATTGTCATCACGCATAATGCCGCGGTATTAAACATAGCCTCTAGCTGCAATGCTCCGGGCATAAGCGGATTATCCGGAAAATGCCCCACAAAATACCATTCATTAATGCTAAGATTCTTCCTAGCGACCATATATTTTCCCGCCTCACCCTCTAATATAGAATCTATCATCAAAAACGGATAGCGATTTTCTAAATATTCTTGAATTTCAAGTATATCCATAGTCATTTTAGCTCCTTTGGCACTATATTTTTTAACATATCAGGCATACAGATTTTTATCTGCCCTTCACACACGACTTTATTTTCTACCATACCTTTGCCCTTGCCTATACCTATCCCTCTTTTCCAGCTTAATGTCTCTACTTCCATTTCTAGCTTTTGCCCGGGGACTACTCTTTGACGAAGTTTCACACCATCTACTTCTAATATATTTATAGGCTTTTTCTCATTACCCGGGAGCGTTAAAAACACATAAGTGAAAAGCTGTGTCAAAGCCTCTATTTGAAGCATACCCGGCATTATTGGATCATCTTTAAAATGCGTGGGGAAAAACCACTCATTAAAGGTTACATTTTTATAGCCTTTGACATATTCTCCGGGTTTTAGCTCTGTGATTCTATCCACATACAAGTATGGGTAAGTGAGTGCGGTTAAGGCTTGAATGTGATTTATTGTGAGTTGTTGTAATATCGGTGTCATTGTGGATTAGCTTTCTTTTGTGGAATTTTGGTTTTGTGTTGTGCTTGTGTAAGCTGTGTGATTTTTAGAATCTAGATTCTGCGCTAAATTTGGGTGGGTGCAGGGTTTAGGGTGCATTTTTATAGAATCTAGATCCTTGTCATTTTTGTAAGTGTGGGCAAGAGCTTGTTTCGTGTGAGCCATAGACGAAAAATCTTGTTGAGATTCCACATTAGATACTTCGCCTAAAGGCTCAGTATGACAATTACTGGATTCTATATCCTTGTCATATTGAGCTTTTGAAAAAGGCGAAATATCCCTTATGGAATCTAATTGTTTTACACAACGATAGCCTAAATTCTCTACATCTACGCTACAAGGTCTATCCATATCTCCATCAGCTTTAAACATATAGAGATTTTCCCCATAAGCATGATAATAAATCTCTATATTTTTTGCTGCATAAGGTGAAAACCAGCTTGGAATTATATTTACATCATCTTCTAGCCGCTCTATAAATCCAGCTTTTTTAAGCCCATCTCTATCCATATTTTTTTGATATAAATCTATATATTCATAGTCATTTTGCTTCATAAGCCTATCAAGTGCCTCCCCTGCCCTATGAAACTGCTCTCTATCCCCCAAAATATCTACTATTCGTAGAATCTTAGCTCCATTATATGCCACTTCCCTGCATACAAGCACAAGGCTAGATTCTAATCCATAAAGCTTATATGTAAATACAGGATTATTAAAATATCGCTTGTTGATATACCACGGCGATTTGTAAGGATTATGTTTTTTAAAAGATTCATTATCAAATACTTCATACATATGCTTAAAATCTCTAAATAGCACCAATTCTGCTTGATCCTTAGAATCTATATCAAGTATTGTCTTGTGTGTAATGTGAGCGATTTGATACTCTTTTTTATCATTTAGCCTATAAAAATGATCTAATCGCCCCACCATATCATCTTTGAAATATTTTTTTGTGAGAATATAGGTCGTCTCTTTCTTTGCACCAATGCCAATGTAGGAACGCATTTTTACACCCATCATAAAGCGTTTGCGATATAAAATCTCTAGTCCTAAAAATGGCAAAAGCGCATGTGGGCTTGTGCGAAACATACCACCAGCCATATCAAAAGGCTCTGTGTCATCATCGCCCTTTGAATAGATATAAATGCCCTCACACGCATCTATTTTGCCCGTTTGCCTATTCACCGCTAAAATGTAATTAACCCTATCGCCCACTCTAAATTCATATTCAAAAAAATCTCTATTTACTGCTAAAATATGATTTTTATCCCAATATGCTTTAAGAAATGCCATAATATTATCTATATCATTAGGCGTAGCCAATCGTATTTCATACAACTCATCAAACTTTGTATTAGCTCGTTTAAAGTTCATAATATCCCCTTCAGTGCTATTGTATTTTGCAATATGAGATAAACACTCGTTGTAGTCAAGCTGTGTAGGCAAAATAGCATAGCTAAGACATAATAAACTATACGAAAATTATTAAAGTCCAAAAGAAATGAATTTGCGGGAAATTGATATGAATCAAGCGTAGAAGAATACTCTATATATTTTTCATCTTTTTTTAATCTGTTGAAATGTTGTTTATATGCGGAATATGTAGATTGGCGAGACTCTAAAGAATCACATTGAAACTCAATGGGGGGGGGGGGGTGATAGCAGATACTACCCGCTCCATTGCAATAACACCGTAATTTGATTTAAAAAAATCAATTTGAGAACCGAATTCATTTATATCAAAGCTATTCTTGGTATCCCTACACAGCGGTGTATAAACAATTGCAAAACTATTCTCTATCACAATCTGCCCTTGAAAATTTAGTCATATTTTTTTATTGTATCTAAATAAAGTTAATCGCAAGTTGTTTTCCTAAACAGCATGATACTCTACATAACATATAATCATTTTAAGCATAGCGAAAAATTTTTGCTTAACTAAATTTCAAAGCTTTTCGTCCTAAAATCTCAAAATAAAATAACAAACATTAACACAAAGTTTCATCGCAAAATAGGGCATGATTCTGCAGAAAATCGTTTTTTTTTTTTTGTTAAACGAATATGGCACAAAACATGCTATTATCGCATAATTTTCATATTTATTTAACCAAAATCATACCAAAAGGACATATATGTTGCAGAAGAAAAAGTGGATCGCAGTAGCCCTTGCTGGTTATCTTAGTGCGACGACTACGCTAAACGCACAGATTATTCAAAATGATACTTTTTTCTATCGCGATTTTTTGGACTTAGGACAGAATAAGGGGGCTTTTAGTGCTGGGGCGGAAAATGTCGTTATCCACTCAAGCAAGAAGCCCGGCGTTTCTATGGACTTTGAAGTCCCTATCATTGATCAATCTGCTCGTAGTAATAATGGTAACTCCACAGCTTTGGGCAGAAATTTTGCTATCACAGCTACACATGTGGTAGGCACACATAGCACTGGAAATAACTCTATTGCTAACTCTAATACGGTAGAGATGAGACGCTGGGGACAGACTACCTATAACTTACAAAGCGATGATAAATCAAATAACTACGGCTATGATGTGTCGTTTGTTCGGTTTAATAAATATATTGTAGAGGGTGAAGCAGAAATATTTGATGCTGGACTAAAATCAGATAATAACAATAGCACCAACAATCCGCAACAAGAAGCAGAAAATCTACAAAAACTCAAAGATTACTTAGAGAAAAATAAAGATTCTAATGGCAATCTAACTATCTTTCAAGCAGGTTCAGGTCGGCTAAGTCTTCTTAATGCGCCCGGTGTCGGCTTTAATGGAGCTGGCATTGCTGCGATTACTGGGACTCGTGGTGGTAGCTTTAGTCGTCCCATTGATTTTAGTAAAATCACTTATGAAAACTCAAAAGCAAATGAAGATATAGGTGCTAGAGGTATCCAACTTATAGAATTTACTGATAGAACTTGGGTAAATGCCATAAGCCCGGGGGATAGTGGTAGTGGATTTTTCATTTATGACAAAGAAAAGAAAAAATGGGTATTGCTTGGCGTGGCTTCTAAAGCAGACTTAGTGGGGGGCGGTAGTGCCGGTGTGGCTGTGGCAACTAAGGAAGATTTTGAAAAATATAAAAAAAGTGTTGAACAGGAAATAGATTTAAAAGGGCATAACAACTGGACTTTGTCTAACAATGCTTTGAATACAGCAGGATCTGAAACTTTACAGGGCGACAAAGATATTGTTTTTAAAAATGGTGGGGATATTAGAGTTACTGGAAATATTTATCGTAATAATAGCGGACAGGTTGGGGGATTTGTATTTAAGGCAAAAGAAGGAAATGGAGACAAAGAAACCATTTATAAAATCACAAGTGACAAAGCCAATAGCAATCCAAATGCTAATGGTGGTATTTTTGGCTTTGATGGTGCGGGGCTTGATATTGACGAAAAGGTAAAGGTAGAGTGGGGACTGGGATTTATTAAAGATAAAACGGGCGTAAATGACGCCTTACATAAAGTCGGTAAAGGCACACTAGTCATAAAGACTGAATATAGCCCAAACTCCGTGACTGATGGTAAATACGGCTATTTACGCGTAGGTGAGGGGAAAGTCATTTTTGATACTGCTACTCAAGCTCTCAATGGCGTATATCTCACAAGTGGGCGTGGGACTTTAGAGCTAGTAAAGGGCAAAGCACAAGCCTTTGGAGCGGTGAAAGATAATTCACAGCTAGATTCTAGATTTAAACATCATTTTATACTAGCACAAGAGAATAAGGATAGTTTGGGAATCTACTTTGGCAATGGCGGCGGGAATTTGGACTTAAAGGGCAATAGCTTAACGCTTAATACTATCTCAAGTAATGATTCTCGTGCAAATATCATTAATACCGACAAAACAGACACAAGCTATATGGTGATTGAGGGTAAGGGTTATGATGAGAGTAAAAACAAAACGCAAGATAAGGCTGATACTATTATCCACGCGAGTTTTGGACAAAGCACAGATTCTAAAAAAGATAATTCAAGTGAAAATAACAATATTGGCTTGATTTACAAAGGTGATGATAGCAAGAATATTGATGATAAAGACAAGGCTGCACTAATCTTTGATGGCAATGTCAATGTTAAAGGTTTAGAAGTAACAGATGGCAAAGTCGTGCTGCAAGGACACCCCACAACCCATGCATATATTAGAGATGAACCGGTAACCATCGGCAATCAAAAAAAGAGTCTTCTAGATCTCGTTAAGAACGCGGAAGGTGTTACCTTGCCCGAATGGATGGACTTAAGTCGCCCTAGCACACTAGAGCAGCCCGACTGGGATCATAGAGTATTTAAAATCGGCACGATTGATTTGCAAAATTCTCGGCTTGATGTGGGGCGTGAGGCGACTTTGGAGGGTAAAATTGTCGCACATAATGGCTCGGCGATTAACTTTGGCGGGGATATAGAGCATTATATTGATAAAAAAGACGGCGAAAACACCACAGGCAATGGCTTTGAGTATCAACAGCAAGTAGAGAGCCAAAAACTAAAAGAAGAAACGCAAAAAATCGCAAATCAAACAATCCACTTTAAAGGCGAGATTGACGCGAACGGCACAAAAATCAACTCAAGCATTTATGACTTTAACGCTAAGCTTGATTTGAAAAATAAGGCGAGTTTAAAGGCAGACTTTTTAACACTTGATAGGAGCGAACATAAAACCGGTGAGATTCTAAAACTAGGCGGTAGTAGCACTGCGGAAGTTAAGAATCTTATTTTCAAAGGAATCAATAACAATGCAAATGATATTGTTAAGATTGAGAGTGGCTCAAAGCTTGAAGTTACAGAATCTCTAGGCTTTGAAAGCTCTACATTTGATTTAAGCAATCTCAACTCTATGGGTGGAAACAACTTCACAAAGCCACAGCATTATGATCTTTTTGTAAAAGATAAATCAAATATTACCGGCACAAGCACAGATATTACCGGCAATGTCGGCGTAATGAATGAATCTACCCTAACCCTAAAATCTATCACACTAAAAGATACGAAAAATGGCACGACTACAACAAAGGATATACAAGAATCTAGCCTTAAAAACTCTATCTTAGTAGAGGGTAAAAACTCAAAGCTTGAAGTAAATGAAAAAATCACTTCGCAAAACCAAGATAACACGCTAATCATTGTCAATGGATTCAAAGAAACAACAGGCGGTGGAACACGCGATGTAGTGCAAGGTGAAAGGCAAGAAGTTATACATGAAGCGACTTTAAAAACCACGCAAGGCATTGAACTCACCGGCACAACTCAACGCGGACTAGATACGCAATGTAATGGTAAAAGCGGGGTAGATTGCTTTGCTGATGAATCTATGAATGGTAAGATTAGCAATATCGTGCTAACAACTGGGGGAAAAATAGATTCTAACCTAAAAGCGACAAATTTACAGCTGAATGTCAATGTAGATAAAGATTCTAGCTTTTTGGGGAATGGTAAGAAGTTAGAATCTAATAATTCAAGCGTGGCGTTAAACTTTGAGTTAGGCGGTAAAGAACAAGAGTTTAATATTGACGCCAAGCAAAAAAGCCATATCACGCTAACAGCCCACGCTAAAGAATCTTTAGTAAAAGATGAAAAAGCTTTTGGCAAAGCTTTACAAGATTCACAATATAAAGGTGCTATCACAGCAAGTGATGGCTCTAAAATAGATTCTAATCTTAGCAATATTACTGCCAGTGTGGATTTAAAAAATGGTGCTAGTCTCAATATCGCAGAGGGTGGAATCTTAACGCTTACAAACGGCTTTCATAGCATTAAATTGAATGGTGATAATACAGCATTAAATGCGAAAACAATTATTGCAGAGAATTTAAATCAACTTGAACTCAAAGTCGAAAGCAACGCACAATTTAATGTTACAAACTTTGTATTTAAGGGTGGAAATGTTAGTCATAATGGATTCTATGGTGAAAATGTATGGCTACAAGATTCTGCAAATGTAACACTCAAAGGCACAGAGGGAATCAAGCATAATCTCTATATAGCTGATAACTCAACTTTTAAAACAGAAAATAACAATGCTTTGAAAATTGATAAAGGTGGCGATACTAAGATTCAAACAGAGATAGGCTCAAAGCTAGAGATTAAAAAGCTAGAAGCAGATAAGGGCAGTAATATATATATTGCCCTTGATTTAGAAAAGGTAAATGAAAATCCTTTAACAAAGCAAAGCAGCACACAAAGTCAGCAAAAAAACTTTGATATTGACGCAAAAAATGGTAGCAATGTCTATGTAAATAGCTGGGATATGAATCGCGAGGGCTTTAATAACACAAATGGCAATGGCATGACAAGCCTAACAACTGATGAAAATTCTAGAATCCACTTTGGAATCTTAAAGCACGATATGGCAAAACAAAATCATATCACTTCGCCTATACAAGCAAATCTTTCTATCTCGCAAAGCTTGACTTTAGAGCATGTGGGCAAACCTACTCAAAACAATAAGCCTATATCAAATATGGCAAGTAATAGTGCGAACTCAAGAGATATTACAAGCGAAACAGCACCAACCCCTACAAACCAAACGCAATCTTACTCTGATCCTGCAAAACTAGCCGCACAAGCGGGGACAAATGATGATAGATTCCACGCATTGAAACTACAAGGCAATAGTATGTCAAACGGACAAGTGCAAAGCGATGGTAAAAATCTCACGCTAGATAATGGCACACGCATTGATGTAAAACTAGATGAAAGCATAAAAGCACCAAATGGTAGCGGTAATGGCAATGGAGACTTTCAGCTCAATAAATACTACACACTTATTTCTGCTGGAAGCATTACGGATAATCGCACAGATAAGAGAATCTATTTTGAATTTGCGGATAAAAATAATCCGTTATATTGGGTAACGATTGTAGAAAATGGCGAAGTAAAAGTCAAATTTACCAAAGAAGATCCTAGTAGCTACAATGAGTTAAAAAACTATATCAATGATGATAAATTGCTAGAGATTGTCATACAGCATAATCCTAAAAATGATTTCGTGCAAATGGCAGGTATGGCAAATCAGCACCAAGAGTTAAATAGCTATCTCGCAGGTGTGAATCAAAATATGAATAACATGGCTACAAACAATGGCTCTGCGATGAGTAATAAAGTCCTATACGCAAATAATGAAGCGATAAATACAAGGGTTATGCAGGTAAAAGTCATGCAGCCTACCTTTTCAAAATATAAGCTAGTGATGAATACCGCACAAAACACACAGGCAAACGCAGAGGTAGCAAGTGATACAGAGATGAGTGCCTTTGATGAAATACGCATGATTATAGAATCTATCGAAGAACAGAGAAAAAAGAATAATGCGTGGGTAAATGTCGGTGGCGGCTACTTTGGACAAAGTGGTGGGAATCTCGTGTTTTATGGCACAAACTTAGGCTATGATAGACTCTTTAGCTTTGGTAGTAATGACTACTTAATCGGTGCTATGGCTGGTATCGGTGGGTCAAACTATAGCCTTAGTGGCATCAAAGATACTTCGTTGTTTTATAATGTCGGATTCTATGTCAATACTGATATACAAGAAGTGCATGAAGTCCAAAGCAATATGAACTTTAGCTATATGGATAGCAATAAAACTATAGAATCTCAAAATAACATGCCAAGTGATAGCATGAGAGCTGGGACATTTGGCTGGTTGTGGAGCTCGTATTACAAATATAAGTTTGACTTTGGGAATCTTGGGGAGTTTAAGCAGGTGTTAAAGCCAGTGGGGCTTATTAATATCGGCTTTAATGGTATCGGTGCGTTTAGTGGCACGACTTATAAGCAAAAAGCGTATAATGATTTTAATCTTGCGATTGGGGCTGGTGTGGAATATAGCATTGTAAAAGAGAATGCGATATATAGCGCACAAGTCATCGCAAAGCAAGGGGTGTATAGCTCTGGTGATCAAATCTTTGTAAGCCTTAGCAACGCACAAAACTTTATGGGCTATGATTTGCGTAATAATACGCTTGGCTTTCAGCTGAATTTCACTGGGTATAATAAGTTTGACTATGATTTATCCCTGCAGTATGGAATCTCTAGCCTATTTGATATACAAGGTAACTTTGGTGTTAAAGGTGATGTGAGATTGCAGTATAAGTTTTAGGGGGCTTATAGCTTCTATGTTTGAGGCTTGGGTTTTAGATTTTTTGTGTTTCGGTGTTGATTAAAAGCCATGTATTGCTTTTTTTGTAGTTTCTCTTATGCTTTGTTTTTGTATCCATTCAGTAAATACATGATTAAAAGTAAGCTTTGCATTTTTATCTTTATCTTGCATGTATTGCAAGTAGTCTTTAAGGCTTAATCCTTTTTCTTTAAATTCTAAGCTTTGCAATATAGAATTATATTCTGTTGTTATATCCCTTGCTTTATCAAGGCTTATATGTGGATATTGTCCTATTGTAAGCTTATATATTTTATTGCTAGATTTATTAATACTATTTTCAAAGCTTGTTATAACCCTTTTTATATCATGTAGTGTTGTATATTGCATGTTTATCATTCCTTATAAAATAGTGTTTGTTATCTACTTTATAAAGTATGTTTAGTAGTGTTTGCATGTAAGGTTATTATGTTTTGCAAGTGTATTAATGTTTTTGCATTGCATACTAAGAGCCGAGCATAACACATAACATAAAAAGTAACATATAAAGCAAGTATTGCATACATATATACTTTAAATGCTTTAAATATGGTAGAAATCCTAGGAGAAACTTAAAATCCACATAGATAATTAGAGTGCGGTATATAATGTTTTTGAAAAAATAGAAAAGCAGTGTAGAAATACTTCCAAATTATGAAACGAGCAACACAATAAAGAAATATCAAACCAAAATTGAGATATTACCTACAAATCCAAACATTACTAAGGCAGATATTTTAGAATTTTTTGAATTAAACATGTTGTATTATTATTGCGATTCCTATCGACATGGAAACAAATTTAAATATGATAAGTTTTTTTTGGGGGGATACTGGGGATCTAGTTTGAATGCCGCAAATCCTACCCATATCGGTAAACACATTGACACCATGGAAGAATTATTTCCACAGATTATATTAATCTTTTTATTATTGGAGTGATGATTTGGTAGGAAGACTACCCCTAGCAATCTATCATGTTATAAAGGATATAAATACCAAGCTTGGATATATTTTAGAGATAATTTCTTTTATCAAGGAAAATATAACGATAATTATATAGCAATTATACAAACTTCTTGGGATACACCTGAATTTTGGAGTGAATATAATATTTCAGTAGTTCATATATGAGGAAAGTATAAGATACTTCAATGAGATTTTAACTCATAGATTTCATAAACTCACTTAGTTGAAAATTAAGTGGAGCATGCAGCTTATATACCATAAGACCGCTTCCTATATGATTAAGGGATGCTGGTTTCTATCAACAAATATTTTACCTCTTCGTTTCCAAATACTCTTCATAGCTGCCGCGGAAGTCAATCATTTTTGTGCCACCATTTTTAGAATCAATAACAAGTTCTATGATTCTATTCGCATATGCACCGATGAGTTCTCTATCATGACTTACACATATTACACCGCCTACATAGTTATAAAGGGCTTCGCCTAATGCAATGATGGCTTCTAGGTCAAGGTGGTTTGTCGGCTCATCTAAGAGTAAAAAATTGCTTTTAGCAAGCATGAGTTTTGAAAGCATGATTCTATGTTTTTCACCACCACTTAATGCCCCCACGCTTTTTTCTTGCTCTTCGCCATTAAATAGCATTCGCCCAAGTGATGTCCTAATCTCATTAGAATCTACACTTTTATCAAATGCCCTTAGCCATTCATATAGCGTTTCTTCGCCTTTTATAATCTCGCTTGTATCCTGCGGGAAGTAGCCCATTTCAATAGTCGCTCCCCATTTTACTACGCCGCTATCTTGCTGTAATTGCTCTGCCAGAATCTTACAAAGTGTGGTTTTGCCAACGCCATTTGCACCGATTAATGCGATTTTATCACCGGGCAAGACATTGAGATCTAGATTCTGAAATATTACTAAGTCGCCATAAGAGTGGCTAAGATTCTCAACATTTAACACTTCATTGCCTATATTTCTTTTAATCTTAAAAGCAATGCTAGGGTCTCTTCTGCTTGATATTTGCAAGGCTTCAAGGTTTAGTTTATCAAGCTGTTTTTGCCTTGAAGTTGCCTGTTTTGCCTTACTTGCATTCGCACCAAAGCGGCGGATAAAGTCTTCTAGTTCCGCTTTTTCCTTTAGCTTTTTATTTCTTTCCATTTCTTGCTGTTTTGCTATGAGTGTGCTTGCGATATACCAATCATCATAATTACCGCTAAATTCTCGCAGTGTTTTAAAATCAAGGTCTAAAATATGCGTGCAAACCGCATTTAAAAAGTGCCTATCATGGCTAATAACTACGAGTGTGCCCTCATGTCTTTTAAGATTTTCTTCAAGCCATGCAATAGCACTTAAATCAAGGTTATTTGTCGGCTCATCAAGCAGTAATACATCTGGCTTTGGAAATAAAACTTGTGCTAATAGAATCTTAAATTTATCCCCGCCTGTGAGTGTTTTCATTAACTCATTATGCGTATTTGCTGGAAATCCTAAGTCCTCTAGAATCTTTTCAATCACAACTTCACACTCATACATAGGATCTTCTTCCACGCAAATCATCTCAAGCTCACCTAAACGAGAATTGATTTTATCATCGCTTAAATCCGCTGTTGCATACAGATTCTCTTTCTCTTTTACCGCGTCATATAGCCTTTTATTGCCAATTAGCACAGCATCTTTAAGGCTTAAATCTTCAAATGCGTATTGATTTTGACTTAACACACCAAGACGCAAACCGCTATTTAGCACAATATCGCCACTACTTGCCTCTATCTCACCACTTAGAATCTTAAGAAAAGTCGATTTACCTGCACCATTTGCCCCAATAAGCCCATATCTCTTTCCACTATCAAGCTTTATATTTATATTTTCAAATAATGTTTTTGTCGCATAACGCATACTCACATTTATTGCTTGTAACATAGCATTCCTTAGTATTAATTTTAAATAAAGTTACAAAATTTAACACTTTAATGTAATTTTAACATTAAAATATGTATAATCATCAAATTAACCCGAAACTTTGATTCTAGCTATCAAAGACTATTTAAAGGATTGATTATGCAAGCCGCTTCAGATTCTAATACACAAAAAAATGGTGCTAAGGTTGAAAACTTTCGCAGAAAGCGACATATAGGCTACATTATACTCACAATCGTGCTTTTAGTCGTCCCTTTCATTCGTATCGGGGAAGCACAAAATCATATCTTTTTGCTCTCTTTTGACCATAAGGTATTGCATGTGCTAGGCATTGAGTATAGCATACAAGAATTTTATGTTATGACTTTTATGCTTATGATGCTTTTTGTTGGTATCTTTTTTATGACCGTTATGGCGGGGAGATTCTGGTGTGGTTGGGGCTGTCCGCAGACTATTTTCCGCTCTGTGTATCGTGATATTATTCAAACTCAACTACTTGGATTAAGAAAGAAAATATCAAATAAGCAAGAAGTCTTAAAGCTTGACACACCGATGAAAAAGTTTAAATATGTGCTAGGCATTGTGCTTTTTGCATGTATTGCCCTTATTGCTACTGCTGACTTTTTATTCTTTTTTGTTCCGCCAGAAGATTTTTTTGTATATGCTAGAGATTTTGAAGAACATAGAGTTTTACTTGGATTTTGGCTTGTTGTTGCTTCATTTATGACGATTGAGGTCTGCTTTATCGCTGAAAAATTCTGTATTTATATGTGTCCTTATGCAAGAGTGCAGTCAGTCTTTTTTGATAATGATACGCTTATGTCTATCTATGATACAAAAAGAGGGGGATTGCTATATAATCCAAATGGCAGTGCAATAGGCATCGCCCCTAAGAAGCAAGACCCACATAATGAATGCACGAATTGTCAAAATTGTGTAAAAGTGTGTCCAACACATATTGATATTAGAAAAGGCACACAGCTTGAATGTATCCATTGCTTAGAATGCGTAGATGCGTGTTCTGCTGTTATGGCGAAGTTTAATCTACCAAGTCTTGTTACTTGGAGTTCGCCAAATGCTATGGAGAAAAAGACAAAGCCAAGACTTTTAAGGGCTAAAACTATTGCATATATGGTGATATTGACACTTATATTTGGATTGCTTATTTTTGTGGGTAAATCTCACAAGAGTATGCTATTAAATATCACGAGGGCATCAGAGCTTTATATTGTGCGAGAGAGTGGTGCGATTGATAATGTGTATAAGTTCGTCGTGCAGAATGTTGATAGAGAACCGCATACTTTTGCTTTTGAAGTAGATGGTGATATGGCAGATAAGTTTGAGATTATCATGCCAGATTATAAGGATAAAAAGGAATTTTTAATAGAGCCAAATGATGCGAAATTCCTTGTTGTTATATTGCGTGCAAAGGGCGATTATAATGATTCGATAGATACGGACAAAAACATGCCACTTACGATTAAATCTTATGCAACTGATAATAAAGAAGGCATTAATATCACATATAGTACATTCTTTATATATCCAAGCAAAACTATTATTGAGAAGAAGTTGCATAAATAACTTTTGGCTTGCAGTGTACTATGAATAGATTCCATATAGCAAAAAAACTATTCATACATGAGATTCTAAAAAACATTCCACAAAATCCCATAAAGACCGATATTATAGAATCTACTTTTATAATTGCTATGACTATAGCATAGCAGGGAGTTTGTTTTGAGAGCATTTCTTATCACACGCTGTATTTATTTTTTTAAAAGGTTTTGTTTAGTCCTTTCTGTTGGCTTTATGCTGTGTTATAATTTGTATGCGTTTGATAGGCTAACTGAAGAAGAATGGCATTATACATATAATTTTTGTATGCAAAATAATGCGAATGCGTGTGATTATCTTATCGATAATGGTTTGGTTGGTCCGCAAGAATGCCTTGATAAACAATGTGAGATTGTAGGCATGATATACACACTTGCAGGCAGACACGATGAAGCACTAGCCTATTTTGAAAAGCTATGTGAGAGTGGGAATGTAGCAAGTTGTGGTAATGTCGGCGATATTTATTATTTCCATTTACATGATTATTTTCGGGCAAGAGACTTTTATGAGCGTTCATGTAAGCAAAAAAATAGCGCAAGTTGCTATGGTTTAGGCATTATGTATGGTAATGGAGAGGGTGTGCGACAAAGCTTTGATAAGGAAGATAACTTTTATAAACAAGCATGTAATGGTAAGGAGCCGCTTGGCTGTTATAATTTGGGCGTAATGTATCAGCAAAAAACAGATATGAAAAATCATCTAAGCATTGCAAAAGAGTTTTATGGCAAGGCATGTGATTATGGCTATCAAAGCGGCTGTGATAAATACAGAGAGTTTAATGAAGTAGGAATTAAATAGTCTTATTATAAGAGAAGCATTTTGAGACAATATGTAAAAAAATATATCGATAAAAGCACTATTATTTATGGTGTAGTGGGGATTATTAATACCATTGTTGGCTATGGTATTATGTTTGGCTTAACCTTTATGGGTGTTGTGCCAGAGGTTGCAAATGCACTAGGCTATGGAATCGCCTTTATAGTCTCATATTTACTCAACAAGAAATTTACTTTTCAATCAAAGCATACGCATAGAAGAGATTTTACACGCTTTGTGATAGCAAGCACTCTTGCATATATGACGAATTTATTGACACTTATTATATGTTATAGAATCTTATCTTGGAATGAATATATAGCACTCATAATTGCAAGTATAATGTATGTCATTGTTGGTTATTTGTTGCATAAATTTTGGACTTTTCGCTAAGATTATAATAAATACATAATAGATTCTATACTTTTATGAGCAAGTGTAGGTCATTTTAATGTATTTTGATATGGAATGAGATTTCATATCAAAATGCTAAAATAAAACTAAATTTAATCACACTTAAGGAAAAAATATGCGAGTTGATTTACATAATCACACCACTTACTGCAATCATGCAAATGGGAGTATGGAATCTTATATGCAAAAGGCAAGTAGTCTTGGTATAGATATTTTTGGATTTTCATGCCATGCCCCGATGAGATTTGATGAGAAATATCGCATTAGTTTTGCGGATTTACCAAACTATCTTGCACAGATTCCAAAGTCTTATAACTCTATGGAGGTTTTATGTGCGTTAGAAGTAGATTATATACTCGGTAGGGAAGATTTATTAGATAAGTCTGTGTTAGATTCTGATGTGGATTACTTGATAGGTTCGGTGCATTTCTTAGATGATTGGGGCTTTGATAACCCAGAATTTATAGGTAAATGGCAAAAAATGGGCGTATTTGCCACTTGGGATAAATATCTCTCATCACTGCAAGGCATGGCAAAAACGGGATATTTTCAAATAGCAGGACATTTTGATTTACCAAAGCTATTTGGTGATGTTATGCCGCAGAATCTCTATGCAAAAATGAAAGAAACACTACATATTATGAAAGATATGGATATGGTGCTAGAGATAAATGCAGCAGGTTTGAGAAAAGATATAAAAGAGCAATATCCCTCAAGAGAGATTCTAAAAAAAGTAAAGGAAATAGGACTTGATATAACGATGGGAAGCGATGCACACGATACTTGTCAAGTAGGCTTTGGTTATGAAGAATGTTTAAAGATTTTAAAAGATATTGGCTTTAACAAACTTGCAATTTTTCGTAAAAAACAGAAGTTTTTGGTTGATTTAGATTAATAAAAAATATCACTTGAAGTCTGCTATAATTCACTAAAAACAAGGCTATATAATGGAGAAAATTTCACTATTAAATAACGAACAAACAGAACGCATAATCGCTGGTGATAAGAAGACAATAGATTCTCAAAATGAAAATACCCTGCGACCTATATCATGGGAAAACTATATAGGACAAGACAAGATTAAGAAAAATTTGCAGGTATTTATTGAAGCAAGCAAGAAGCGCAATGAATGTTTAGACCATATTCTATTCTTTGGACCGCCAGGGCTTGGCAAAACTACGATTAGCCACATTATCGCACATGAAATGGGGGCAAATATTAAAGTCAGTGCAGCCCCCATGATAGAAAAAGCGGGGGATTTAGCAGCGATTATGACAAATCTTAGTCATGGCGATATTTTATTTATCGATGAGATTCACAGGCTAAGCCCTGCTATTGAAGAGATTTTATATCCAGCTATGGAAGATTTTCGCCTCGATATTATCATAGGACAAGGGGCGGCAGCTCAAACTATAAAGATTGATTTAGCCCCATTTACTTTAATCGGTGCGACAACAAGGGCTGGTATGCTATCAAACCCCTTGCGAGATAGGTTTGGAATCAGTGCGAAACTAGAATTTTACAATGAAGATGAGTTAGCCCTAATCATCACAAAAGCAAGCCTTAAACTAAACACAAAGATTAATGAAATGAGTGCAAAAGAGATTGCAAAACGATCGCGTGGCACACCGCGTATTGCCCTGCGACTACTAAAAAGGGTAAGGGACTTTGCTGAAGTGCAGGATAAAAATATGATTGATGAAGTCATCGCAAAACACGCATTAAATGAACTAGGCGTAAATGAGCTAGGCTTTGATGAGATGGATTTGGGCTATTTGAAGATTCTATCACAGGCAAATGGCAGACCTATTGGCTTAAATACAATTGCAGCAGCAATGAGTGAAGATGAGGGGACAATAGAAGATGTGATTGAGCCATACTTGCTTGCAAATGGCTATATCGAACGCACTGCAAAAGGCAGAATCGCCACGCCTAAAACCTATACACTTTTTCCACATTATGCTAAAAATGATGGTTTAAGTTTATTTTAACAGGGGGAATTGCTTTTGTTAATGTTAAAATCGGTGTTGTATGCAATACTTGAATAATACAACACTTTTCAAGCTTCAAACACCCTAAACACCGATACTCTAAACACTAAGCAAAAAGCCCTTTTTACTTTTTGTGTATCCTTTTTTAAAATACATTCAAAAACACACATAAGATATAAACAAAAAATCATGTGGAAGTAAGAAAAAGGAATTATAACATATAAGCATATTATTAAAGTAGCTTGTTATAAAACCCTTAATTTAAGGCTTTTGTGTGTTGGTGTGTTTATGTGTGTTAGAGAGAGTTGTTTTATGAGTGTTAAAAAATTTAAGTATTAAGCATTGATTAAAATCTAAAAAGACAATATGGGGAGTTGTGTCAAGAAGCATTTTAGGGAGTGAAAAATGTTATAGGCTTTTTAGATTCTAATTGTCTTTTTGTGGGGTTTGGTGTTTAGGATTGTGGGGAAATTGGAATCTTATATTTGCTTTATAGTTTAGAATCTTGATTCTGTGTGTTGTCTTTTTGCGGGTTTGGACTGGTACTTCGCACAAGTGGCACTTTCAAAGAGAGTTGCTTCTCGTGCTTCATCATTTATATCCAACAAACTTACTGCATAAGAATCTACACGACCCTTGAATTATTAAAAAATACTTCTGCAATGGGTGTTTTAGATTGTTGAGATTCTAGTTTCAATTATGCGTTATCTTTAATGTTTAATTCTCTAAAATCTTTTATTATGGGATTTTTTGGATTCTACGCCTTATTTTAGTCTATTGGATTTAGGCATTTGTCATGTTAGATTTAGTTTGTGTGAATTTTATCGGGTTTTATATATTTTTGATTTAGATCTTTTTGTATTTGCATTTTTCAAACTTTAATATTTGAGATTGATTTAAAAGACTTGGTTGTAGTGATTGTGTTGTGTAAGATTGCAAGTTGCACAAATGGTTAAATTCCAGTCTAATATCTTGCCAATTCAAACCCAAAATCAATAAAAATTTAACCTTACTTTGCTTTTTCCTTTTTCTCTTTATCCTTTAGGCTCTCGTATTTTTCACCACTTAGATATTCTAAAGCTTTACGCACGACGGTTACAACCGTGTCGATGCCACCTGCAAGGCTAAATAGCCAATATCTATGATGATATAGCCATTCTAGCTCTTTGCCCCTTTTATCATCTTCATTATTAATAGGTCGCACTAGAAGCTGTGCTATGTCTAATTCTTGATGAAAAATATAGGATTGCAAAGCATCTGTGAAGTAGTCATGAAACACCCTTGAGTTAAAAATATCTTTAATCTCATCTATAGAATCTATTAATTTATCCATTGTTTTGTAGTTAAATTTTTCTAGCTCATTCTTGCGATTTAGCTCTTCTATCTCTTGTAAAAACTCGACTAATTCTAAGAATACACTCTCAACTTTTTCTTGTTGTAACTCGCCATAATCAATCCAATTTTGACAAATCTCAATGGCTTTTTCCATATTCTTTTTTGCATGTGCTTTACTCGGGGCTTTAAGCTTTAGTGGCTTTTTCTTTACCTTTGGCACCAAAGCACAAGCTTCTTTAAAAGGCATTTCAATCGTCCCTCTTATCCTTGCTCCACCTTCAGTCGCATTAATCACTTCTATTTTATAAGGTGTATTTGCTATGTCTTTTTCATAGAAGTTTAAAAAGAGTTTCCACACTTCCGTAGTCTCTACTACACCACCACCGCCATATTTTTCCACATAGATTTTATCTTTTTTGGGTTTAATCTCATTTTCACCATATACCGCACCTTTAGAATGGCTTGAGCCATCTTCACCAAAGGCTAAATCCTGCCCTATGATAATGCAGCGTTTAAACTGCGAATGCACGACTAATTCATATGCCATATTTGCCGCACTCATGCCAATGCCAAGATAGCCATATTCATAGAAATTAAAAAGCGTTGTATAGCCAAATGGGCGGAAGCTAAACTGCTTTGTGCCTTTTTGTATCGCATGTATAGTGTCCTCATGCACGATTGAAGTAAGGGAGAAAATCACATCTTCTTGTGCCTCCATAGGTGTATCTGTGTAGAATTTCGCACTCTCTTTCACTCTCTCTAAAGAGAACACAATATCTGGCTTTATGCCATGCTTTGTAAGCACGGGAAAACTCGCATCAATGCAAAAAAGTGTCGCATAAGGAGCGATTTCTTTCAATGTATCAAGCTGCTTATAAAGGCTTGGTCCTGTGGATACAATGATGGCTGTATCTCTGCCTTTAAGCTTACTATGGATTTCTACAAGACTTGGGGCATAGAGTGAATATTTCATATTTTCAATATGCTGTTTTATCCCAACGATAGCATCTTTTGTATCATTGCCTACACTTATTACACCATGCTCAATAGCGGCTACAAAGTCCTTATTAATCCTTAGAATCTCTTCGCTATATTTTTCATAATAGCCATTTGGTAGCAACAAATCATAGACTTTAGAATACACTTTAGAGAATTTATCCATATCAAAAAGGGAGTTAATCATATTGAAATTACATTGTGGAGAATGAAGTAAAATCAGTCGATTACTTAGAATCTCTTCACTAAAATCAATGAGATTTAGCACAATATAAATAATCTCTAATTCTGGCTCAATCACTACAATGCGTTTTAGAATCTCGCTGCCAAGCATCATGCGATATAAGATTCCATTCCCTAAACCATAGGCGTATAAATAGGGATAATAGCGATATATTTCATAGCTTTTTAGCACCTCTAGATTCTCTTGCAAGGGATCGCCTTTATAAAGCGGGATATTATTTTGCAATTCAACAATATTAAAGTTCGCACTATCATTTCCCATAAAGACTTCATATTGCGTATTTGTTTCTATTTTTAAGAGATTGTAGAAAAGAAGCGGATCTCGTATGCTTAATGCGTGCAGGTTTCTCTCATAAATGGAGTTTTCATTAATCTGTGTTTGTGCTTTTTGTGACTCTGAATCTTGCATGATTGTGCTAAGCGGCTTACATACTGCTTCTTGTAATTCAGTTTCTTTTATTTCACTTTTTTGTGATTTAGCTTTTTGTGTTTTAGCCACTCTTAACTCACTTTTTTGTGTTTTGTTTGTTTTTAACCCACCTTTTTTTGACTCGCTCGTTTTTACTTCGCTATTTTGTGCTTTGGTCGTTTTTAGCTCATTTGTCCGCACCTTAGCGTTTTGTGTTGTCTTGCTTTGCACTTCTTTTTTTGTGTTTTTTTGTGTGTCTTTTGTTTGCCCTTTTTTTGCCATCTCTTCCTCATTGCATGATTTTATGATAAAACAATATGATATTATAATATATTTTTGTAGATTATCAAATATAGGCTTTTAGTGATATTGCTTATATATCCTTATCTCATTTGAGCTTTTTGTTATTCAAACATAAATCTAGTTTATATCCCGTCCTTTAAATACACAGAATCTATATATAAGATTCCATATCCTTATTTTTACTTCTACTCAAAATATCGCATAATTGTATAGCCACCATCTTTCAAATATTTATCCTTTTGCATAAGCTTTAAATCGCTTTGCATCATATCAGCAACAAGCATTGATAAATCATATTTTGGACTCCAACCCAGAATCTTTTGTGCCTTGCTTGGATCACCTAATAATAAATCCACTTCAGTAGGTCTAAAATAGCGAGAATCAACTGCTACGACTTCCTTACCAATAGGCAGCTTATAATCACCATATGATTTTTTACCTATTTAATTTTGGTAAAAAATATGTAAAAATGATTAATGTGTTTGTCGTGCGAATGAAATGTAACAAAAAACAAAGATTGCTTGATTTGTTTTTTTTTTTTTGTAGAATGGCACATGCAACTAAATTAGTTTTGGTTACTATTTTAAATTCTAAGGGGAAAAATATGTTTTTAGGGCTGCTAAATCAAGAGGAAAAATTGGCGTTTTTAGAAATCGCACATCACTTCGCGTGGAGTAATAATAACTTTTCAAACGCACAAAAAGAGATTATTGCTGCATATTGTTTGGAAATGCAAGTGAGTGATATTTCATATAATGAAAGTGAGTTTAGTCTCAAAAATACTTTGGCAAAGTTTAAGGATAAAACACATCAAAAGATTGTTTTGCTAGAGACTATGGCGTTGGCAATGGCAGACAACATCACAACTTTAGAAGCCCTGCATAAAGGCGAAAAGGAAGTGTTAGAGACAATGATTAAGGAGTTTGGCTTGAGTAATGAATTGGCTGTGGTGTATGCAGATTGGACAAAGGCTATGCTAATTCTTACCGATCAGGGTAAAAATCTTATCAGCCTTTAGGTAGAAATTAGGCAGAAAATGGACTTTCCTTGCACAAAATGTGGTGCGTGTTGCAAAAACATTAGTGGCATTAAAGAGCTAGAATCTTACGATTTAGGCAATGGCGTATGCAAGCACTTAGACACGCAAAGCAATGAATGCAAAATCTATGCAAATCGCCCTGTGATATGCAGAATAGAAGCGATGTATAAAAAGGTCTATTTGAGAAAATATAGCAAAGAGGAGTTTTACGCACTCAATATAGAATCTTGCAAGGTTTTGCAAGAAAAAGAGGGTGTGGATAGGGCATTTAGGTTGTAGATTCTATAAACTAGAATCTATCTTAATATTTATATTCTAAAATTTTAAGGAGGCAATATGCCATTACCATTAATACCGGTTTTACTTGGAGGAGCAGCATTGGTAACCGCTGCATTTGGAGCTAAAAAGGGCTATGATGCGTATGAGGATACAAAGACAGCTGATTATTGGCACAATCGGGCAAAAGAATTATATAATGAGACAGAAGCTGATCTAAATGAAGCAAAAAAGGCAGCACAAGAAAGTTTTGAATATTTGGGGAAATTACAGGCGGATATTGTCGAAAACGAATTGGTAAGATACGCAGATATTATAGATAAACTTGATGTAAAAAATAATGTGGATTTTACAAGTATTGTAGGAAAAGAAACAATGGATAAACTAGTGGGGGTAAGACAATCCATTGTAACATTAGAAACAACATTAGGTGCTGTTGCTGGAAGTGCTGCGGCTGGGGCTTTGGCTGGATTTGGTGCATTTGGTGGGGCTGGGTTATTAGCAACTGCTTCAACGGGGACTGCTATTAGTGCTCTAAGTGGTGTGGCTGCTACAAATGCAACCTTAGCATGGTTTGGTGGTGGTTCTTTGGCTGCTGGTGGGTTAGGAATGGCTGGAGGGACTTTGGTGCTTGGCGGCATCGTGATTGCGCCTGTTATTGCTGTAGCAGCTTCTGTATTTGCTGCAAGTGCTGAAAAGAAAAAGTATGATGCTTATGCATACTACGATAGTGTGGAAGCATTATGCGAGGCTATGAAAGGCGAGGCTTTAACATATAAAGAGATACTTGCTAAAAGTCGTGAGAAAATAAGAATCTTGGGAACAAATAGGCAAGAATTACAAAAATTGCTTACAGAAGTCGAGAGTATTATGCGAAGTAAAGGTATAGGCACTTTTTTGGGTAAAATAAAGAAGTTTTTCCATAAAATTGGCATTATAAAACAAGATAGCACAGCGGTAAGAAATTGGAGTGAAACAGAACAAACCACACTAAAAACCTTAATGCAACTTGCAGAAGTGGTCGTTACAACAATCAATGCCCCAATAATGAATGATGAAGATGAATTAACTATGCAGTTAATCTCACATCAAGAACAATGCAGAGAACTTATGAGTGAGATTCAAGAAAGATGGGGAGAATCATAAATTCATATCTAACCACCGAAAAACTAATATAAAACACGCAAAGTCTTTTGCGTTGCGATAAGGATTAATATGGCACAAAAAGCACTTTATGAAGAAGTAATTGAAGAAATTGGCACACAAACTTTAGCACGCTTTGGATTAAATATCTTTAGTTTAAATACCTATGCAGCATATGGGGCAAGTGTGCAGATGACACTTGATGCAAACAAGGCGTATAATCAACACAGAAATAATCCAGCATATTTTGGACAAACCTTTGAGGAGCTTGATATAGGCAATCAAAATATAAAAGATTCTCTAGCCAATAATGGTAATAAAACATATACAACGGACACTTTAGCAGACATTAAAAATGTGCGTGAAATACTTGATAGTGGTAAAAAATTAGAGAATCTAAACGAGAAAGATAGAACAAAAGTAGAACATATTTTAACTTATTATGGCGATGAAGTAAAAAATATGGATTTTAACAAAATTGGAGATTTTGCAACAAAAAATCATAATACAGCAGATACGATAACTCTCGATAAACATGGTAATGTGATAAAAACCGCACAACTTAAGGTTATTAGAAATACAGAGGGATTGCTTAAAGATAGATATCTAAAAGGCGATAATGCAGTAGATGAACTTAAAGTGCCTTTTGATGAATACAAAGAACATAAGGAAAATTTGGAGAAAATGATCGCAAATGGGAAACAAAATCCAAATGATGAAAAAGCAGTTGCAAAGGCAGAAAAGGCAAAAATCGCTCTAGAAAAACTTAATGCGAGTAATACTTGCAATCGCCTTATGGCTGAAAACCCACGCACAACCGCCGTGATAACTCAAAGTATGGTAGCAAGCGGACATATAGCCCAAGCGGGCTTTAGTGATGCGATCGTGGTTACCCTATCAACACTTGCAAACGGAATCATCTGGGAAGTAAAAGATATGTTTAGCGGTAAGGTAGATTCTGAAACTTCTATTATGACTAGAATCAAGCGGTTATTGCAAAAGGTAAAAGAAGCCTTTCAAAGTAATTTTGCAAGGGGTGCTGGATTTGGTGCGATTGATGTAGTGGTTGGGATTGTGGGGCAGATTTTTAAGAGTATAGCTGGAAGTTTAAGGCAGCTTTGGTCTAGCTTGCGAACTTCTGCAAAGTCTATTTATAATGGAATCTATTCTTATGTAAAAGGGGATATTAAAGACTTTAGAACGCTTACAAAAACCATTTTAAAATCTCTTTTTTCAGCGGCTTGGGTTGTTGGGGCAGTGGGTTTAGAAAGGCAAATAGAAAGTGCATTGTTGGGTATAATGCCTCCACTTGCCCCTTTTATTGCCCCAGTGCTTGCCATTGTTGCAGCGGCATTTGCAGTTGTCGTTACAAGTAGAAGCATAGATATGGCAGTAGATGCTCTCTTTGGTGTGTATGCTGCAAGAGATAAAGCAAAGCTAAGGGCAGAGGAGATAGCAAATTTAGTCGCAGAAAAATTGCCTGTATTGATAGAAAATCGAGAAAAGCTAGAGCAGCTTATTGAAGAAACACACCATCAAAGATTAATGGTTATAGATTCTTCTTTTAGAGACTATCAACTTGCTTATGCAAATAATGATGATAGCGAAATTTACAATGCTTTAAATGGTATTTGTAGTCTCTATGGCGAAACATTAAGCATAAAGGATATGAATGATGTCAAACAAATTTTAGAAAAGCCAAATAGAACAGGGAAATTGCAGTGGTAAGATTTTATCTAGCTTTATTGTTAATTTTAGAATCTTTAGGATTTTTGTGTTTAATGTGATTGGGTATTTACTAAACTTTGAACTATAAATTAAGATGTTATTAAATATAAAAAAATTGATAGAATCTGGGCAGTAAATTCCATGAACTTGCGTGTTTAAGGGACTTCATAATATAGAATGTGGCAATTTTTTTAATGTTACTAAAAATCCTTAGATTTATTTGTTTTTAACCCACCTTTTTTTGACTCGCTTGTTTTTATTTCGCTGTTTTGTGCTTTGGTCGTTTTTAGCTCATTTGTCCGCACCTTAGCGTTTTGTGTTGTCTTGCTTTGCACTTCTTTTTTTGTGCTTTTTTGTGTGTCTTGTGTGTTTTTTGTTTGCCCTTTTTTTGCCATCTCTTCCTCATTGCATGATTTTATGATAAAACAAGATGATATTATAATATATTTTTGTAGATTATCAAATATAGGCTTTTAATGATAGCTTATGCACTCTTATCCCATTTTGACTTTTTGTCGTTTCAAACATGGAATCTAGTTTATATTTTGTTCTTTAAGCATATAGAATCTATATATTAGATTCTATAATCTCTACTCAAAATATCGCATAATTGTATAGCCACCATCTTTTAAATATTTATCCTTTTGCATCAGCTTTAAATCGCTTTGCATCATATCAGCAACAAGCATTGATAAATCATATTTTGGACTCCAACCTAGAATCTTTTGTGCCTTGCTTGGATCACCTAATAATAAATCCACTTCAGTAGGTCTAAAATAGCGAGAATCAACCGCTACGACTTCCTTACCAATAGGCAGCTTATAATCACCACTACATTTTGCTACAATACCCACTTCATCTACACCACTACCCTTAAACTCAATATCTATGCCAAGTTCTTTAAAGCTTAATCTCACAAAATCTCTTACTTCTGTGGTAACACCTGTTGCGATGACAAAATCTTGTGCCTTGTCTTGTTGCAAGATAAGATACATCGCCTCTACATAATCCTTTGCATGTCCCCAATCTCTTTTTGCAGAAAGATTCCCTAAATAGAGTTTATCTTGCAGTCCAAGTGCGATTTTACTCACACCGCGTGTGATTTTACGCGTTACAAATGTCTCACCGCGAATAGGACTTTCATGATTAAATAAGATCCCATTACTAGCAAAAATATTATATGCCTCCCTATAATTGATCGTAATCCAATAAGCATAGAGTTTCGCACAGGCATAAGGTGAGCGTGGATAAAATGGCGTATTTTCATTTTGTGGGACTGCTTGGACTAAGCCATACAGCTCACTTGTAGAGGCTTGATAAATCTTTGTTTTATTTTCCATACCTAAGATTCTAATCGCCTCTAAAAGTCTAAGCGTACCTATACCATCGGCATTTGCGGTATATTCTGGTGTCTCAAAACTAACAGCTACATGACTCATTGCAGCAAGATTATACACCTCATCTGGCTTTACAAGCTGCATAATGCGTATAAGATTTGTAGAATCTGTCAAATCCCCATAATGCAGGTGAAATCTCACATTTTCTGCGTGAATATCTTGATATATGTGATCGATTCTATCGGTGTTAAAAAGCGAACTTCTACGCTTTATGCCATGCACTTCATAGCCTTTATTGAGCAAAAACTCTGCTAAATATGCCCCATCTTGCCCCGTTATACCCGTGATTAATGCGACTTTTGCCATATAGATTCCTTTAACTTTGAATAAAGCCTTGATTATATCGTAAAAAGATTGTGTTGAATAGCTATTTAAACGATTTCATCTAAAAGTCCCATATAAAACTTTATTAAGATTCTCACTTTGCGTATAAACTCATACCTTTAAAACTACATGCCAAAAAATGCAAGAGGCTGACACTCTACTGCGAATACACGCACATCTTTAAACTCTTCTTTAATAAGACTTGCAAGCATACCCGCAGCAGTGTCATTTAAGTAAAGCTTAATAATAGCATAGTTTTGCCGCCCACTTACTTGCTCTTCATCGCTTAAAAGCATATTTTTTGCCGCATACTTCTTTGCCTCAATGAAAAAGAAATCATCATAGCCATTTGCAAGTAGCAAATCAATAACATTATCCTTTATCTCAAAACGCATATAAACATCAAGCATTATCATTTTATTTTCCCTTTATTGTAGTCGTATCGTATTTTAACAAGATTCTAACATTTTAGAATCTGTACTTTTTACAAATCTGCTACAAAAAAAGTTTGCATAAAAGCTAACAACCCACAATCGTAATTTCTAGATTATAACTTCTTGCCTTATCTTCGCCAAAAAAGACTGGGCTTTATCTTTCAAATCGTTCCCAAAAACTCTATTCCTTCATAGAAGCGATCTGTTCTTTTGTGATAAGTGAAATATTTGCCTCTTTATTATATTTAGATTCTTTAGTGTCAGCCAAAATGCGTTGCAAGGCGGTTTTATCCAATCCTGTTGTATCGATATAAATACCCTCAAACTTCTCTTTATTTACAGCGACAAAAAATTGTGAATCTTTTTTAGCAATCACGACATTATGATTTTTACTTTGACTCATAATGTCAATTTTTACATTGACTTCTACTTTTGGCTGATTTGTTAAAATAAGAAACTTTTTGACATAGTTTTTTTGATGGCTTGTGTAGTATTTATACATAGCCTGTTCGTTTGCTGCGGTAATTTTTCCTTTATCAAGCTTTTTAATCGTTTGTCCTAAGAATGTCATCATGCAATAAGGCTCATTAATGTCATGCTTGAAAAATACATTGCGTATAGAGACTGACTTCATGCCAAGTTCCCATATTTGATTATCAAGCTGTGTGGCGGTAACATTCAATGCTTCTTCTGTTTTTTCTCTTAGCATATTGATAGTTTTTCTAAACACGGCTTCAAATATCTTTAGATTTTTCTCTGCAAAGCTTTTGCATAGCCCCTCTAGATTCTCATGTGCTTTTGTAAGCGTTTTTGTCTCTTCATGCGCTTTATCGGAGTTTGCCCTCATTCTTGCGATTTTTTCTTTTATCTCGTTTTCATCGCCCTTTTTTGCTTCAAGTCGTTTATAAAGGATTTTTAGGTCATGTGCGGTTGTGCGGATTTTATTTTGAAGTTGCATAATGCGTTCTTTTATGCCATTTGCAGCACGCACTGCCCCTTTATAATTAAACTGATATTCAAGAAATGCTTCTTCAAAGATTCTCTCTGGATTAAGCTCATTTTTTGTAAAAAAGTTATGAGAATATTCAAGTGTGCCAAGCCTTGAGTGATACTCTGCAAACATATCAATATTGAGTTTTCTATCTGAAAAGATAAGGTGATCTAATGCCTTATTTAAGAATCTTTTGCTAATTGAAAAATTAATAAGTGGCGTTAGCGTTGATAAATCAAGCTCTTTTAAAAACTCTACACTTCTAAGCTCTGTACCAAAAAATTCCTTGATACAATCTTGCACACTGCGATTGATTTCAATCTCTGTTAATTTCAAATAGTTTGTTTGTGCGAAAATCTTTTGCACTTCTTTTGCACGCAATTCAGATTCTTTATTTTGCAACTCTTCATCAGTATTACTTTTCCAAAAGTCTATCTCTCTAATAAGCGCATCAGGCGGAAAAGATTGATATTTTGAAGCACGCGCATCGGTTACTTGAATGCCACCATCATTTGTTCTAAATTCCACATACATACCAACGGCTGGACGATTTCTGCCATCATGCCAACTATCTTTTTTTAGCTCAAAAATCTTTTTTGAAGCATTCATAATGACGCCTGAACCAGTCGTAGCGGTATAGCGCGTTATTTTTCCGTGCATCAAAACTCCTTATCAATCTAAAAATCGTAAATCATTTAAGACAAAAAATTGCTATAATTTTAACAGAAAAATTACATTTTGCAACAAGGATTTATCATAAAAAAAATCTATATATTTGTTTTCATTAGCTGTTGTGTGTTGTATTTATGGTTGGCAACTATCTTTGGTTATACTCCGCCTGATGCGGCTTTAAGCGGTGCTGCATTGACAAATAGTTTCTTTAAAATAGGTGGCTTTGGCAATAGTTTTGCAAACTTTAATCGCGGTATGTTTGGTTATCTTGCTTACATTTATTTGCCTTTGCTTTTATTGCCTATTTATAGATTCCATGATGATACAAGCTATTCTTTTCGCAAGATTCAGTTAAGCTTTGCATATTTACTGCTTTTTATCGGGCTATTACTCTTGCAATCGCTTGTATTTCACAGCGGTCAGTTTGGCAACTATTTGCAAGAGGTGCTAACGCCCTATATTGGTCTATTTGGGGTTGCGATACTTACATTTATTTGTATTAGCACTGCATTACTGCTTATTGCTGAACGCACAGCGACTTTTATTTTAGGCTATCTTGGCGGAAGTTTGCAAATGGCTTATTCTGCCACAAGTAATTTTGCAAAGAGAATGTTTCAGCAACTCAAATCAAAATATACTGATTTTAAATTAGATTCTATACAAAGGGAAAAGAGAAAGATAGTCAATCAAGAGTTAAGTGAGAAAGCCACGACGACAAAAAGTAAATATATAGATCGTGAGCCATTACTTGAGACTGCCCTTGATGAATATCCACGCACAAATACCAACAATGGTTACACAGATACAAATATGCAAAATCTAGCAAAAAATGAGAATCTAGCACATAACAAAAATAAGCACTCAAGCAACACACAAACAACAAACAAACAAGAAATACCACAAGATTCTAAAGAATTTAGCATTCAAGTAAAACCTAGCAATAACATAAATACGACACAAACACTCTCATATCAGCAATACGATGATAGCAATATCTCACCTATCACACACACACCACGCACACAAATGCGAAATAATGATGAAGAACTTTTAAAAAGATTCCAAAAAGCAAATCTCTATCCAAAGCAAAAGGACCAACAGGCATTTCATACAGACTCTCCAATGACTTTTAGACTAAAACAAGAAATGAGTGAAGCAAATCCACTTGAAAGCTTTGCAAAGACTCAATCTCCAAAAATACTACCCACAATAGATGATTGGCAAACCACAGATATGCCACCACGAGAGGTAAAGACTACAAATCTAATCAAACCAAAGACACAGGAAAGAGAGCAGCCAAAAACAGAGACTTTTAGCGTAAAAGAGGGCATTACAACACAAGATAATGCAACACCCACTACACCAAAAATCTTAGAATCTTTTAAGGAAGATAGCACAGCCCAAATACAGCCAAAAACCATCACGCAAGAATCCCCTACTATACGCATAAAAGAGCCAGAAATAAAGGATAGCACCAATACTCATTTAAACACGCCAAAGCCAGAAATAAATCCAAACCAACAGCACACCGAGCAAAAAAAAACGATAAAAATCCAAGCGATTAACACACCAAAAATAGAGCAAATGCCAACACAAGCAAACTACAAAACGCTTGACATGAGCTTCACACAGAAAGAATACAAAACTACAAATCCTAGTATTAATGAAAGCACAATAACGCTAAGTCAGCCTAATAGCACAGACTTTAACCAAACTACACAAGAGATTACAAATCTTAATCAAACACAAATTACAGAATCCAATCTCAATGTAGCACAGACTTTAGAGTCGCAACATATAGATTACACTTCACAGCAATATGATTTAAACACACAGACCTTACAACAAAACACATTAGATTCACAACCAAGTGAGCTAGTTTTACAACAAGATATATTAGAAACAAATAATCTACAAGATAGCCCTTTTATAACACCTTTAGAATCTACCCAAAACAATATAGACTATACAGAAACTACCACGATAATAATCCCGCCTTTGCTAGATTCCAATGAAGATTCTAGAAATGATTTTAGAGAGGAATTTCGGGGGGATTTTAATACACAAGATTTAATTATACAAGATTCTATAAGCAAAGATACTAGTATAAACAACTCACAGGATTCTATAATTATAGAATCTATCCCGCAAGAATCCACACATTCACTAGATTCTACAGAATCTAATCATACTTTACAAGATGATATAAGAGAAGAGATAAAAGAAATTTTTATTGAGCCATTAGAGTCGCTTGAAGCACACACACAAAGCATCTCGCAATCTAGCCAAATAGATTCTAAACAGACTGATTTTATATCAACAGAATCTAATATGCTAAACTCCAACAAATTAGACACTATTCACATAGATTCTATACCAACAGAATCCAATGTATCAAACCTTAATCAAATAGAATCTAGCTATACAGATTCCATAGATTTGCTTAAGACAAACTCTAGCATAGAATCTAAACAGGCAGAATCTATCCCACAAGATTCCATATTAATAGAAACTACTCAAATAGAATCTAATATCCAAACACAGCATACACAGGATTTTGAGATAAAAGAGATTACACAAGAGAATACAGAACATGTAGAAAATATAGAATCTAGCATTACAGATTCTAATCTCACAAAAGAGCTAAAAAATAAAGATTATTTACAACAAAGCACTATGCAGGATTTAGAGCAACATCACACAGACAGCAAAATCGCACAGGAAATAACACCAGCACAACAAAACATTACAATCAATACATACACACCACAAATGACACATTCACATTTTCCAACACACACAAACCCGACAAATTACTTCACAGGCATACCAACGCACTCTCAAGCACAACCTATGAATTATATCTTTGATAGCACGACACATACACAAACAAGCACAATAAAGCCAAATGTAGAATCTAGCACAATAGAATCTAATAACCAACAATTTCATAACACAGAATCTAATCTAGCACAACCAAATAACACACAATCTAACGAAATAGAAAACAACACAACACAACACAATCTAGCACAATCAAATAATATAGAATCTACACATACAAACCTCACCACACAACCAATAAAAATAAAACTCTACGATGATACGCAAGCAAGTCGCACAATCACACATAAAGACATAATGCAGAACAATATATCTACACAAACAAAAGACACAGCACACTCTTTTACAATCAAAGATTCATCACCGCATATAGAATCTAAAACAACACAAATCACAGAATCAAACGATCATGAAAATAGAGAAGATATGATTATAAGGCAAATCGCACAGAAAAAAGAAGAGGCAAGGCAAGAGAGCAATATGCTTATTGCAAACCACGACACAAATATAGCAAATCTCGCACAAAGCACAAATCTACCGCCATTCATACTCCCACCGCTAAAGCTACTCCAAGAGCCAATCGCCCAAGATAGCATACAAGATATTGAGCTAGATTCTAAGATTGATAAAATGCTGCAAATCTTTAACGCACACAAAATCCGCGGTGATATTATCGCCACGCTTACAGGACCGGTTGTAACGACCTTTGAGTTTCGCCCAGAAACCCATGTAAAAGTTTCAAAAATCCTAAGCCACAAAAATGATTTAGCAAGGATTCTAAAAGCAAAAAGCATTAGAATCCAAGCCCCAATACCCGGCAAAGATGTCATCGGTATCCAAATCCCAAATAGCAAGGTAGAGACGATTTATCTGCGAGAGATTTTGCATTCACAAGCCTTTTTAGATTCTAAAGACCCACTAACCATTGCTTTAGGCAAGGACATTAGCGGCACGCCAATTGTTGCAAATCTTGCAAAACTGCCCCATTTACTTGTAGCAGGGACCACAGGTAGCGGTAAGTCAGTCGGGGTAAATGCGATTATCCTTTCACTTTTATATCGCAATGACCCAGATAATCTAAAGCTTATGATGATTGACCCAAAACAAGTAGAGTTTGCCCCTTATGAAGACTTACCACACCTAATCACGCCCATCATAAACGCCCCAAATAAAGCCATAAAAGCCCTGCAAGTCGCAACGATTGAGATGGATAAGCGATATGAGCTATTCTCACAAATCAAAGTGAAAAATATCGCTTCATATAATGAAAAAGTAAGTATCAAAATGCCAAATTTTGTAATCATTATCGATGAGTTAGCAGACTTGATGATTACAGGCGGTAAGGAAGCAGAAGCCTTTATCGCAAGAATCGCACAAATGGGAAGGGCTGCTGGTATGCACTTAATCATTGCTACGCAAAGAAGTAGCGTAAATGTTATCACCGGACATATCAAGGCAAATCTACCCTCACGCATTAGCTATCGTGTCGGCAGTCGCATTGATTCTAAAGTGATATTAGATGAAATGGGTGCTGAAGACTTGCTAGGCAATGGTGATGGGCTTTTCACAACAACAAATGGGCTAATGCGCATCCATGCCCCATGGGTGAGTGAACAAGAAGTAGAGCATATCGTAGATTTTATCAAGGCACAAAGAGAGCCACAATATGATGAAAGCTTCCTTAGTGAGACAAAGCCCGGGTCAGTTTCTGGTGATAAATTTAGCGGTGATGGCAGTTTGCTTGATAAGGCAAAAGAAGTTATGATGCAAGATAATAAAACCTCTATTAGCTATCTACAAAGAAAGCTAGGCATTGGTTATAATAAATCCGCATCACTTGTAGAAGCACTAGAAAAAGAGGGCTTTCTCTCCCCACCAAACAGCAAAGGCGAGAGAAATATCTTAGTTTAAACTTGCTTGTATCTTAATTTTATTTGAATGTCAATTCTATTTCATTTTTATTTGAAGTTGAATTTAATTTCATTAGTTTCTAAATAAATTTTGAAAATAAAATGCGATATGAATTTTTAGAGTCTAGCTAGGAAAATCCATAATCGTTTGTAGCACAATCTCATATCATCGCATTTTGTAATTTTAGATTCTATGTGTTGTGTTTTTTTAGAGTGTAGAAGAAAACTTAGGGATTTTATGTTTTCAATGTGCGAATTAAGAGATTTTAGACAGAAAACTCACATTCAACATTTAATATGCCTTTAGCATAAAGTGGAGACAAGCGAGTGTTTAATTTGTTTTTTCAATTAATTGTTGTGCGATTAGCCCACGCCTTATCTTGCGTGTAAATCTTTTGCATACTTTGCGACACTCTAATAACTTAATATAAATATTGTTTATTTGCTTCCAAAGTTATATAAAATGATTAAACTTTCATCATTATTCTTAATTATGTATTGTTATTTGTTTCACACATATTCACCTACAAATATATTAAGGTGTAAAGCTTGTTATAATCTATTGCTTCTAAAGGATCAAGACTTTAAGAGTGGTTCTGTCTGTTATTTTTCACCATATATTGTAGATTATGTGCAGTTTTATGGGGCTTTTGTAGGCTTAATTAATCTTACAAATGCCCTTTATCTCAATTCTTACAACATATCAATATTGAAAATATTAGTAACACTATACTCATATTTTATTAAGTTTGTATTGAGTTTTTCACGATTCTGCATTGTGTGTAATTCTAATTTGTATCCAAATCTTAAAAGTTTGTAATTTTGTATTACTTAGTTTGCAACATATTAATGATGGCAGACCGATTATCTTTGCTAAAGACTATGGACTGAAGGGCTTTTGCACCATTATGGGCGGAAAGATTGATAATATTTATGAAATAATGGAATTACTAGATATGGAAAAATTCTAAAAATTACAAAATCTACCACTATATATTAATATAGAAAATTTCAATATTCTTAATAAAATGTAAAGTAATCATTACATTTTATGTAGTTTTTTACTTAAAGTAACGATAATTTAAGAATTTTGTATTATTTTTGTTTTTTTTTTTT
>NZ_FZPK01000096.1 GCF_900198625.1 Helicobacter rappini
TAATTCCTTACCATTGAATCTAAGGGATAGGGGATATTGTATTGTTATGCAAAGAGAAGTTTTTGTGCTAGGGGCATTAAGATAGGCGTAGATATAGAGATATTTTGGTTTATCAATATCAAGCCATTCTTTTTGTATTCTAAAGTCAATGTTGTTTCCAGTATATTGTTCATTGTCATTGCGTTGTATGAAATGTTTATATTGTTTTTCATTAAGTTGTTTTTGTGTGGGTGCAGTTTTATTATCAGTAAGAATATATGCCCATTTGGTTTGTCCTATTTTATCTTGTGGTGGATTCTTTAAGTTGTATTGTGCTTCTAGTTTTACAATACTATTTACGAAATAATGCAAATATTTTTCTTTATAGCCTATAGCTTTTACACGAAGTTGTTGTGCTACCTCTTTTACTGCAATGGGTTGCTTTTTTGTATTAAGTCTTGCATCTGTAATAATATATTGCTTAGCTAGTTTTGCACTTTTATTGACTTGAAAGTGTGGATTGGAATGTATCATTTGCTCTTCTATAGTTTCTGTATTTTTTATAGGATTTGTTGTTAGAATGATATGTGAGCTAAGACATCTCTTTGAGATTTCATCTTGTTCTGGTAAATCAAGCGTTATGCTAAATGTAGCACTATAATTATCATCAACATTAACAGATACCCCTTTTCTATTCTCACAAGAATATAGATACAGCGTATCGCCTTTATCTAAGCCATATTTATCAAGATTTTGCACTATTATTTGAAAGTTACCCTCATTAGAGCAGTCTGTATTATGTGGTGTTACTCCTTCATCAAGAAATAAGGTAATACCACAATATCTCTGTTTGCAATCATTTCCTAGAATATAAGTATTGCTATCATTTATACTTTCTTTAGCAAAATTATGAATTTCTATATAGCCATTAGGATTTGCTTCTTTATCCATATAAACTTTAAGAATAGGTGAGATTTGAGATTCTTGTGTGGTGTTTTTGGCTTTATCGAAGATATAGGTTTCATTAGAGCTTCCTTTGATTATAAGGGTATTTGTAGTAGAATCTAAAATCCCAAATCCAAGCCCTAAAAAAAGAAATCGTAAAATGCAAAGAAATCACGC
>NZ_FZPK01000037.1 GCF_900198625.1 Helicobacter rappini
TATAGGTGATAGCAACAACACTTATTTCTAACAATAAATGCAACAAGACTTTTTCGCCAATCTCAATCAAATTGAAAGATTATTCAAGCCTACATAAAATTTTCATTAATACTGAATTCATACCGCTTGTAGTTGCATATTCAAGATAATTAACAAACACTCATTATTAATTTATCTTATTAAGAGTAATATTTCTCGCAACACGATTTTCTTTCGATGATTGAAAAATATAGAATCAAATCTCATATTTAATACTACTCACAAAATAATGAAGAATCAATATGAAACCTATACATAATGCTATATATGAAGACATAGAAATCGCTAAGTTTGAAAAAACTTGTGTAGAAATTGTGTGGATTAGATCATGGAAAGTATGAACTATTTTCTAGCCACACTCCAAACGAATAAAAGCTTTTGTGAAACAACAAACTAAAGATTAAGCATCCTGAAAATCACGCAAGGTTTCAAGATTTAATCGCATCTCTTCAATCATATTGTTGATTGTTTCTGAGTTTTTCGCGCTCTTAGATTCTAGCTTTTCAAAGTGGCTCTCAAGCTCATCTAATGAATCTTGAATCTGCTCTATAATCGTAGAAATATCTTCCTTTACAATGTCATCCATCGCTGTCTCCTTAAAATAAAATTAAATTAAACCCACTAAAGATTTTGCCCTATCATAAGTGCTTTGGGCTAGGTCTCTAATGTATGTTTCATCACGCGTGATTATATCATTAATATAAGTTTTTTCCTGCATGAATTGATGATATTTTTGCTGTATTGGCTCTAATTCTGCAAAAATGGCTTCAGCAAGTGCGATCTTAAACTCGCCATAGCCCTTAAAACTATTTTCAATCTCATTTCGACTTTTACCTGTGATACATTCATAAATACACAAGAGGTTATAAAGCCCTGCCCTTTCCTTATCAAACACAATCTCATTAAGGCTATCTGTGGTGGCTTTTTTGACTTTTTTTATAATGCTATCTTTAGAATCAATCAGATTTATCACACTATATTCACCTTTATTTGACTTACTCATCTTTACACTTGGATCATCAAGCGACATGATTCTAGCACCAACCTCTGCGATTAAGGGCTCTGGCACTTTAAAGCATTCTCCATAGCGTTCATTAAACCTCATGGCAACATTTCTTGTAAGCTCTAAATGCTGCTTTTGATCCTCTCCAACTGGCACAAAATCGCTTTGATACAATAAAATATCAGCCGCCATTAACGCTGGATAATTAAAAAGTCCGACATTTATATTTTGCGGATTTTTCTGTGACTTATCTTTAAATTGAGTCATGCGACTCATCTCACCCATACCGATATTGCAATCTAGAATCCACGCAAGCGCACCATGATAGTCAATTCTACTTTGCACAAAAAGCTTTGTATTCTCGCTTGTAAGCCCACACGCAAGCAGCATAGCAAAAAGTTCCATAGTATTTTGCTGCAAAACCTTTGGGTCTTGGTGTATCGTTATAGCATGAGTATTTACAACACAATAAATATTTTCATATTCTGCTTGATTTTTTACCCATTGCTTGATGGCACCAAGATAGTTACCTAAATGCAGACTGCCTGTTGGCTGGATACCTGAAAATGCTCTTTTTTTCATATTCGTTATTATGCCCTTTTGTTAGCTACTCTCTGTAAAATATGGTTTCGACCTTTTAATATATAGCAGATTCCAAACTGCGATAAATATTTGCTTATTAATTTTGAGTTTGTTATTCTATCATTTTCTGCGATAAATACCACAAACTTTTGCGATTTTTTCTCTATTTTCTCTAAATCGATAGCATGAATATCCCATAGATTCCTTAAGGTTGTGAGTTTTTCAAATTGTGTAAAAACTCTACATTCCTTGTTATTATGAGAATCTAAGCTCATTATATCGTCTGTTATGTGAAATCCAAGTTGCTTATACAGCATAGTATGATATTTTAGCTTGTCCTTTTTATATGAATGAATACATGCTTTTTTAAACAGATTCCATAATGTGTAAATATTAATATGAGAAAATTCTCTGGCAAAAGATTCAAAACTTACATGGGTTATGATTTGTGTATTGTTTTTAGAATCTAGATTCCAAAAATTACGCCCTAAACCCCGTAGCCCACCCAGATTTGGTAGAGATTCCAGCTTCTCTAAATCCTGCATAAAATGCCCCGCCTTGATAAGATTAGAATCTAAACCCGCGATATTTAACACAGAATTGTTGGAAATATGATGCGTATAAAGTAGTGGTGATAAAAGAATGACTCTGCCAACCCTTTGTTTATTGACAATCCTTTGCATAGCATATTGTAAAGCAGACAATGCCCCAGAGCTAAAACCTATAATGTCATAATGATTTGGCACATAACCAAAATCATATAAAAGCGACTCAAATAAAGCATAATCACCATACAAACCAAAACCACTAAAATATCGCATAGCATTCTCATAAATTTATAAAATCAAAACCAAATTGTATATATTTTCTGACAAGTTCTTTATAACAATACAAAATGAGTTATAACTCATACTTTAGGCATATTGACACATTGAGAGTAAAAATTTATTAGAATCTGCTATAATTTAGCCCATTTAGTTGAAATTAAAATAATAAGGAATGATTATGCTGATTTTAGACAAAAATTTTCAAGTAGTTGGTGGGATTGGTGTATGTTGCTCTGAAAGGGGCGATGATGTGCTTATTAAATGCACGAAACATGTAAGAAACTCTGGCATTACATCGCAAGTGATCTATCTAAAAGCAGAAACTCCAAGCGATAGAAAATGGCTTTGCGGTAATAGTGAAAAATTCTATTATAATGGCGTAAGTATCACAGAGATAGATGAAGATGACTTTATCTAAACTCTAGTTTGCAATTAGCTAGATGAAACTTTTATCTCTTTTATTGAAGTAAATTGTAAGATTTAATCTGCGTATAGTTTGCCTTTTTACACACAATGCCTATTTGTTCTTTATTTACAAATTTTTAGGATATATTGTCTCTGGTGTATGGACATGGGCAATTCTACAAAGTTATATCATTACAAATACTTCTAGTCAAAGATTGAATAAAGGATTCTAAACGGCTAATAACATATATCATCAAAAATCTTTATTTATAAATATTTATTTCGATAAGCTAGAGTAAAACTCTAGCTTTTTTATGGTAGCATTACAGAAAAAATTAGTAGCTGTGGATTCTAGTAATGATTATTTTTGGGAAGCAATGTTTTGAATATGTGATACATCATGCACCTACGCATATTCAAGAGATTTATTTAGCAAAAGACATAGAAAAGCCTTTGTTTGCTAAACTAAAAAGGCTAAATGTGCCAATCCTTAGGATAGATAATAAAAAAGCACAAAGTCTTGCACGGGGGAAAAATCATCAAGGCGTATTTGCAAAAATCAAGCCCATCGAGCAAACCCCATTTAAAGCCCTACTTGATTTCTCAAGCCTAGTTGTATTATGCGGCATGAGTGATATTGGAAATATTGGGGCTATTGTGAGAACAGCTTATGCACTTGGCATTGGGGGGATTGTAATCAGCGATAGAGACACTTTAAACACGCAGGCATTAGAGGGGATTTTTAGATCAAGCAGTGGGGCATTACTCAATATGCCCTTTTCTTTTCATAAATCAAGCCTTAGTGTTGCCAATGAAGCAAAAATGAAGCAATTTACACTCATTGGAGCAGGTAAAAATAATAAAAATATTTTAGAATCTACACCCAACAAATGGGCTATTTTTATCGGCAGGGAAGATACAGGGCTGCCACAAAAGCTATTAAATAAGCTTGATTACGCCTTGCATATTGCTATGTGTAATGGCTTTGATTCTCTAAATGCAAGTGTTGCAGCAGGAATACTCATTGATAGAATCCAACACATAAAAAAGGAATATTATGGCTGATTTTGACAAACTAAAACAAATGGATATAGAAGAAATTCATCGTAAAACAAGGATTACGCTAGTAAGACTACATGATATTTTGGATAAAAAATTTGATAATATTGATCCAACTAGAGCACATGGCTTTATAAAGATTCTAGAGCGTGAATTGCAACTTGACTTAAGCGAATGGGTAAAGGAGTATGATGAATATAAGCAAATAAATACTCAAAAAGATCCTAATGTTTTAGAATCTGATACCATGCAAACAGAAAAACTACAACCAGATTCTACTAACACAAAAATAAGTAGTCCGCAAGTTTCCAAACAAAATTCTTCTAGACAAGATTTTGGAAATAAAGATTCTAAACTAGAAAATACAGATAAAGAGAATCCTATAAACACACAGCAAGTAAAACTTCCAAAATCAAAACAACAAACAACAAACAATAAGCAGCAACTAAGCAGCATGAATATAGAAATCAGCATGCCAAAGCAACAAGTATCCTATAAAACGCTGATTATTGCAGTATCTAGCGTTAGCGTTGTGCTACTTGTGGCTTTTGGAATCTACTTTGTGGATTCTAATAATACGCAGGCAAGTCATGTGGCAGAACAAAACAACACACAAAAAAGAATTGTTGAAAAAGATATAAAACAAGCCTATCCTACAATCTCTCTTTATGACGCATTAAATGATAATGAAGAAAAAAGAGAGCAAATAGCCACAAAAAACAATGAAGCAAAAAATATAGACCAAACACAAGGAAAAGATTCTAAACAACAAGACATAAAAGAAGATTCTAAAATAGCTCAACAAGAAGTAAAACAAGAGAGCAAAAATACAAAAGAAATAACCCTTACAATCACACCGAAGCAAGATGTATGGTTTGCATGGGTGGATACTATCACAAAAGTGCGTGGAGAAAAATACACAAAGAAAACACCTATTACCCTTACGATTAAAAATCCTACGATATTTCATTTTGGCTATGCAGTCTTAAGCATAGAAGCAAATGGACAAACCTTTGAATACAATCAAAGAGGGGTAACCTACATGTTATATGATAAAGAAAGCGGCATGAAACTCATCACACAAAAAGAATACAAAGCATTAGGGGGCAAATAATGAATATATTTAGAATCTGTATAACCGCATTGCTACTTTGTAATATGCTTATCGCAAGTGAATTACAACAAAAAGTGCAAAAACTAATGACAAAAAATAGCTATCAAGCAAATGAGAAATTTATAAAAAAAATCTTTGCTAATGAAAAGGCATTCTATCAAGGCGGTAATCTTAATGTAGTTAAGGTGCTTAGTGCATTAAAAAGCAATGGCTTACTCTCTCTCAAACTCACAAAGCCTAGCAATGTATCTGTTACCTTCCGCCTTAACGCACAAAAGCAGACTGATAGAGAGCCTAGCTTTACTTTCCTTGCGTATAGTGCAAGTAATATTTTAAGCAGTATTGGCTACTCATATTTTTATGTAACCGAAGCAACAAAAGAAGATGAAAAAATAAAACTCACATACACGCTCAATGCAGAATCTAGTGTCGATCCAATCGTTATGGCTACAAATCTAACTAAGCGAGGTTATGCAATCATTGATGTCAATCGCTACTCCGCTACACACTGGATATATGATATAAGCTTATTAAACTCAAATATCGCAGCAGCAAAAGTCCTTGCAAAAGGCACAAATACGCTTACACAAATTAATGGCAAATACTGGCTTACAGCCATAACCACAGGCACAATCCAAATCACACCAAAAGACAACACAGAAGCATGGTATCCAAAAATCCTTATTTTTGACAACGCTATGAATCCACTTGATGTGATTATGCTTACAGATTCTAAAACAACATATAAGATAGACTTGCCACAATCAGCAAGACACATTCTTATCACAGATAACTATAATGCGACAATATTGCGTAATGGGATAGAGGTTAATCATGTGCCAAAATGATGCTTACAAACCTTATGTGCCTTAGAATTTTATGATTTTTAGGATTTAGTGATGAATAGAGAAGGTGTATTAGCAGATACAACAAAAGATTTACTTTTATCTATCAAAGGTTTGTATGCTTCATTTAGCACAAGCACAAAAGATTCTAAATCTCATAAAACCCATATAGAATCTAATAGACACGCAATATGGGATACAGATAATAAGAATCTAGATTCCAAAATTTATACCTCAAATCCCCTAACCCACCCAGATTTGACACAGAATCTAGATTCTAAACCAACCGCTTGTCATACTGAGACGTTAGCCGAAGTATCTAATGTAAAAACTAAACAAGATTTTTCGCCTATGGCTCAAAATGACAAGATTCTAGAATCTACACGCAATCACTTTTGCTTACAAAATATCAATATAGAAATAAAGCAAGGGCAGATTCTAGGACTTGCGGGTGAGAGTGGAAGTGGTAAAAGCCTGCTTGCAAGAATTATAATGGGACTTGAACCAAATATCAACATACACAAAGGTGAGATAAGATTCTGTAATTATGATTTATTGCAATTACAAAAAGAGAGAAAATCTAAAACCATAACAACGCAAAATCTCTCAATGCAAAATATTTTGGGCAAAGAAATCTCATACATACCACAAGACCCGCTAAGCTCACTCAACCCACTCCATAAAGTATATAAACAGATTGAAGAAACGCTTATCATACATAATCTTATGAGAGATTCTAAACAAAGAAAAGCACATATAGAATCTATTTGTAATGAAGTCGGGCTTGATTGCAGCTTACTTACTCGCTATCCACATGAGCTAAGTGGCGGTCAAAGGCAAAGGGTGGCAATCTCTCTAGCCCTTGTTGCAAATCCAAAGTTAATCATCTGTGATGAGCCTACAACCGCCCTTGATATGTCGCTAAGTATGCAGGTGATAAACTTGCTGAAACAAATTGCAAAAAAACACCGCGTTGCAATGCTTTTTATCACACATGATTTAGGTATTTTACGCGCTCTTTGTGATACCTATATCATTATGCAAAACGGACACATTATAGAAACCCTTACACTTCATTCCACACCAAAACACAGCTACACGCAAAAGCTTTTTCAAGCAAACTTTCTTGAAACAAAACAATACAACACCACACAAACACCAACTATAATGCAGCTAAAAGATTTTAGTGTAGGCGTTAAAAAAAGTAAATACTTTCACAAAAAACTATCTATAATTACAAAAAATGTTAATCTCACCTTGCAAGAAGGTAAAACTTTGGGTATTATAGGGGAAAGCGGTAGTGGTAAAAGTTCCTTAGCAAAAGGTATATTACATCTCATGGATACACAAGGCATAGATTCATATTTTAATCAGACTTTATCTTACAATGGAAAAGTTGATAAAAGGTATTTAAAAGAAATGCGAAAAAACATGCAAGTCGTTTTTCAAGATTCTATGAGTTCTCTTAATCCAAGATTTCGTGTAAAAGATTTAGTGAGCGAGGGGCTAAAATTGCAAAAAAAGAGTGATGAATCTATTATGCAAGAGATTGAAAAAATCTTTAATGTGCTAGATTTGGATAGAAGTTTGCTTACTCGTTATCCAAGTGAGCTAAGTGGCGGTCAAAGGCAAAGAGTAGCCATTGCGCGTTCTATGGTGCTAAATCCAAAGATTCTAATCCTTGATGAGCCTACAAGCGCACTTGACAAATTCGTGCAGAAAAATACGCTAAAACTCTTGCATGATGTGCAAAAAGCTTATAATGTGAGCTATATACTCATCACGCATGATTTAGGCGTTGTTGCAAATTTATGCGATAATGTAGCAGTCATATTTCAAGGTAAAATTGTCGAATATGGACATACACAAGCTATAATGTCAAATCCAAAACATGACTACACAAAAAAGATGGTATCTATATACCAAGATTTTTATATCGCTTAAATCTATTTGAAGGAGATAGTATGGCAAAGAATTTAGCATTGTTTATTGATTGTGATAGACTCGAAGCGGCGTTTATGACACTTATTTTTGATTATTTGCAAAATGAGGGTTACAATATTTGTGTAAAACGCGCATATATCACAAAAGACAATCTTGACTTATGGTATAGTCAGCTTGATAGGCATTATTTTAGAATCTCAATAGGCAATAGTCAAGCAAACAATAATATGCGTTTAAGTGTAGATGTGTCAAAAGCACTTTATTCTGGCAACTACGATAGCATTGCAATCGCGTCAAACTATCGTGAGTTTGGCGTTTTAGCAAGTGAAGTGAGAACAAAAGGGCTAGAAGCTTTATGCTTTTATCAGTTTTCAAAAGGTAATGAAGCGTTTTTGAAACGAGCATATAATATCATCTACAACCTAGAGCCAAAAAATGTGAGTGAGCAAAGTAGCGAAATGACCTCAACAGGTGATATGCTTGATATATTCGCATCAGCACTTGAGGGCTTAGACACTCAAACACTTGGAGAAAAAATAGGCGATCAAACCACTTCAGCAAAAACCACTACAAGAAAACCTAGAGCTACCAAAAGCACAAAGGCTACAAGCACAAAAGCAACAACCGCAAAGAAGAAGTAATTACAAAATAAAATAACCATAATGTGCTTAGTGTATATAAAGGAACGACTTTATATACAAAGTGTTTTTATGTAAGACAAGGCATGTATTAGGCAGATAGATTTAGCATTTTTAGAGTGAAGCAATGAAACAAAGTCTTACCAAAGCTATTATAGTAATTTTGCTACTTTTTTGTATCCTAACCTTACTTTATCAAATAAGCATTGCGACAGAAAGAGGACAAGAATATCCCATAGACTTAAGCTTAAAAGGTAGGGTAGCAAAGATTGTCGTGCATAAACAAAAAAGAATATTAGAACTCTACGATGATAAAAATAAGCTATTAAAAAGTTATCCGCATATCGCATTGGGTAAAAATCCGCAAGGACACAAAGAGTTTGAAGGTGATAGTAAAACGCCTGAGGGCTTGTATTATATTGATTCTAAAAACCCAAAATCACGCTATTTTCTCAATCTTGGCATTAGTTATCCAAATAAGCTAGATATTGCCAATGCTAAAAAACACAATAAAAATGCGGGTGGCGATATCAAGATTCACGGATTACCAAATGGCATGAATATTGCAAAAGAACTTTTTAAACAATATGGCGATTGGACTGATGGCTGCATAGCCCTTGATAATGCAAGCATGAAAGAATTATATGAAGTGATTAGTATCAACACGCCCATTTATATATTGCCTTGAAGATAAAAACAGCAAAATATACCCGCCTAGTTTTTCTTAACTTTTCAAATTCTTTTAAAAGTTGTAACAATCCCGCTCTTTGAATTATTTTGTAATTTTTATGATAATATATTAGAATATTAGAAACTTACAAAAGGGATTATAATGAAGTTTTATAAGAATCTCTCACTTAAATCAAAATTCCTAAGCCTTGTTATCGGCTTTCTTATAGCATTTGTCATATTTTTGGTGCTGACAATACTAGGAGAAGCAAAGTCCTCCAAAGCTACACAAGCCCAAATTGTCGCAATGCTACAACAAGAGATTGAAGCAAAAATCAAGCTTAGCACAGATTCTATGGCGAGTGCGCTTGGTGAGATTGTCAAGGGATTAGATGAAAAGGAGCAAATACAAATCATTTCTAAAGCCATTAGCAAGATGTATTTTGAAGATGATAAATCAAGCTATTATTTTGTGTATAAAGAAGGGGTTGCTTTAGCATATCCGCATCAAACAGACATTATAGGCAAGTCTTTGTGGGATACAAAGGATATTAATGGCACTTATTTCATACGGGATCTTTTTGAGAGTGCAAAAGATGAGAGCAAAAGGGGTAAATTTGTCTATTATGTTTTCCCTAAGCCCCTGCCAGATGGAAAGTTTGTTGATGCACAAAAAGTATCTTACGCACAGCTTATCCCCAACACCGCAAATATTTGGATTGCAACAGGTGTGTATATCGACACGCTAGACACCTATACACACGCCACTTCACAGGGGATTTTGAGTAATATCTCTCAAACGATATACAGCAATATCGCCATTTCAATGGTGGCGTTTTTGCTTATCTTTTTCCCATCAATGTGGCTCTTTTACAGCACACATTTGCGTGGAATCTTAAACTTACAGCACAATGTCTTTGCCTTTTTTGCCTATCTTAATCACGAGAGTAAAACAATGGATTCTATCCCACTAGATTCTAAAGATGAGATTGGGCGTATGGCAAAGGCGATTGATGAGAATGTCAAACGCACACAAGAGGGACTAAGACAAGATTCTAACCTTGTGCGTGATGTGCTAGATGTCGTAGCGGAGGCAAAAGAGGGGCGATTTGGCTCTGTGATAGAAAATACAAGCCTAAATCCGCAAATCAATGAGCTAAAAGATGCGATAAATCAAATGTCGCACACGCTTTTAAACCTTGTCGGCGAGAATCTCAAGAATACCGCAAGAGTGTTTGATGCGTATAAAAATAACGACTTTACTGACAGGATAGAAAATCCTAGAGGACTTGAAAATGCCGTAAATAGCTTGGGGGATTCTATGGTGAGTATGCTTTCAGTCTCTAAAAACTATGCCAACGAACTTGAAGTAAAATCTAAAGAGTTAGAATCTTCTGTCCTTGAGCTTACAGAGAGTGCTAACACTCAAAGTGCATCACTTGCACAAACTGCCACTCTCACAGAAGAGATTGCCCAATCTATGCAAAATGTAAGTGATCGCACAAATGAAGTCATCGCACAAAGTGAAGATATCAAAAATGTCATCGGTATCATACGCGATATTGCAGATCAAACAAACCTTTTAGCTTTGAATGCCGCTATTGAAGCCGCAAGGGCAGGAGAACACGGCAGGGGCTTTGCGGTTGTTGCTGATGAGGTAAGAAAGCTTGCCGAACGCACACAAAGAAGTTTGGGTGAAATTGAAGCAAATACAAATCTTTTGGTACAGAGTATCAACGATATGGCAGAATCTATTAAAGAACAAGCACAAGGTGTCAATCAAATCAATGATACTATTTCGCAACTTGAAGACATCACGCAGCAAAATGTAAAAATTGCCAATCATTCACGCGATATAAGCACCGCATTAGATAATGTCGCAGTAAAAATTTTAGATGATGTGAATAGTAAGAAGTTTTAGTAAGATTCTATGCAGTCTAGACTTGCTTTATAAAGTTTTTTGCGGCATTTATTTGCATTTTTATAAAATTACCGATTCTGCCATTTAGTGAAAGATCTTGTGACTTTTTGAGTTATTCAATAATTGATGTAAAAATTCAAGGTGTGGATTGCTACATCTTCCTTGATTGTCCATATCCATATTATAAACTTTAGCTTCTAAGATAAAGGATTATCAACTAAATCTTTTACATAGTCCTTAATTATTCATTATTTATGTTTATCTCACTTCCATTCTCAATGGCGTTTTCTAAAATCTTTGTGCCGTTTTTAAGTGTTTGACGCAAGTCCATGATTTCTCGTATTTTGTTGCGGATAGTTTTTTCATTCTCTTTTGTGATTTGTGAAAGTTGTTTTGGGATAGAATCAAAAATTGTGTGTGAGATAGGCAGGGAACAAAAAATTTGCTCAATTTTTTCAGGTAAAAACTCTAAAATGCAATCTTGTAAAAATACTTTATCAAGTGGGGTTGCATGTATCTTATTATCTTGTTTTACTAAGGCTTTGTCTGCGTGAAACTTCTGGTCTATACGCAATATTAAGCATTCAAGCAATATGGTTTTTGTAGCTTCTACCCATACACTTATAGTTGTAATGTCTGTGTGCATTTTTAACAGAGAATCATCTATCATGGCTTTATATTGCTGCGTAAAATCTTGGAAAATTTTTAGCTGGAATTCTTCAAGGTTTATATAGCTATCCGTGCTAATATAGCTTGGCTTTTTTTGCAGGATAATATGATGAGATTCTTCTACCCATTCTTGTAATACTCGCTCAAAGTTTTGCATAATATCTCGCATACTTTGCTTGATATAGGAATCAAGTCGCATAAGCTTTTGTAATAAATTTTTATGTTTTCTTGCTAAAAGGCTTTTAGAATCTTTTATTTCTCTTAGTAGTTCATCTTTGTTGAGTTGAAAGCTCTCATATACAATGCGGCGATTCGTCAATATATCAAGGAATTTTGGTTGATTTGGTCTAGTCTTTATTTTAATTGTTTCTAAGTTATCTAACACACTTTCTACAATGCTGTCTAAATACCTTTTTAAGCCCTTTGCGATGCTAACAAAAATTTCATAATTATAATCACTAATAAGCTTATTTAGCCTAGTGATAAAGTGCTTACTTGCCTTATCATAGGCTAAATCCAGCTTTTTATAATGCTGAAAAATGATTTTGTAATGCTTATCTATATTTTTATTTTTTTCAAGTGCTATTTTAAGGATAGCATTTCCCCTTTTTAGCTTTGCCCTTTGCAAGACTGCTTGTATGTTCTCTAAAATATCTTGCATGATTGTATTTTGTGCTGAATCTTGCTTTAGCGTGTCTTTTTGGGCGTAAAAAGATTCTATTAGAATCTTTGTTTGGTCGAGTGCAGATAGGATATTTTCTGGTGTTTTTATCTTGCCTGATAGTTGCTGTTTGGCGAGATTATTAAGAATTTTACATAACGCAAACTTCTCATCAAGCCTGTAAAACTCAAGTAGATTCCATAAATGCAAGTCATGGATAGATTGCAAATTGTATTGAGAGATGAGTTGTTTTCTATGTGTGGATACTTGCTCTAATATTTCATGCTCTTCTTTCTCTTTTTTATCATAGGCGATTATAGCTATACTTGGCTTTTTCTTGATGATTTTTAATAACTCTTCTTTTTTGAGTTTTTCTGGCTTATTTAATACCCATAGAATGCAATCAGAATCTTTTATTGCATTAAGCGTTTTTTTACTGCTAAAATCACTCTCTTTTATAATCACGCATTCTTGCAATAAATCTACATTCACAAAGACTTCAAAATACTCAATAGATTCTAAATTACTAGAAGAACAATCAAGCGTGTGTAGATTCACATTAACACTATTTTGTTTGTAATATGCCCTTGCAAATGAGACTTGAGAAAAACGAATGATAAATTTTTTCTGTGCTAAAGAGTTGTTTAAGGGTATAAGAGAATCTTTAAAAAGCACATTTAAAAAGGCAATCATACTAAGATGGCAATCGCCCACAAGCTGCATTGTCAAAGGGCTTTTATATTGTTCTTTTAGCTGTTTGTAGCACTGCTTTATCTCTTGTGTGGGGTGCAATTTTGGCATATTGATGATTTTTTCTGCTTGTTTTATTTCTTGCAGTATATCGCCTGTGCCCTCCTTGCTAAGATTCTTATCATATAAATCATCATATTCTTGTATAAATTGCTTTAATAAGCTCATTTATTCCCTCCATATACAAGCATTGAAATGAGTGTATCAAAGTCTTCTTTCTCTTGTTCTTTATATTCTTCAAAATAGTGGATAAAGCAAGATTCTAAGATATGTTCAAGTCGCTCTAATTGGGTATTAAAAAGATTTATTTTATTATGAAAAAGCGTATTGATATTTTGTTCTAACAATAAGAAATAGTAATCAAAATTTTCTTTCAAAGGCTTTATGACAGAATCTTCTTGTATATCTGCCTTTTTAATCGTATTGGGCAATAAAATATCAAGGCGATAGGAAAGGTGTTCTACTACAATGGCGTTGCTATCATCAAAAAAGTCTGCTTTAATGCTGCTTGTATATCGCATGAAAATAAGCTCTAGAATCTTTTTGTGCTCTTTTGTTTGTGCAAACTTTGCAATAGAATCTGTATTATTTGGATGCAATAGAGTTGTTATCTCATGTAATTCTTTAATAGCAAAAAAGTATTCCTGCAAGATTCTAGCAAGCTCCCTTAGTCCTACAATAAGGCTTTGTATCATAGAAGTTTTTAACTTTTGTATGTCGATATTTCCACGCTTTTTTGTTTCATAATTTAGGGCTTGTATGAATTGTGAATACAGATTATCACGCAAATTTACAAATGCGTCATAAAAGGAATAGTATTGTGCTGGAAGTCTTTTTAAAACTTCTTTGCATAGGGATTTTATGTGATTTATTTGTGTTTTTATCTCATCTTTGTTTATAGAATCTATTTGCCTAGATTCTGTAGGGAGTTTGCAAAGCTTTAATATATTTTCTAGCATTTGGATATTAAAATGTGTTGATGGGGTGTTAAATATATGTGTGAAAAGCATAGATTCTAGCTCTAAAATCCCACTCGTTGCTATGTCAAATCCACTTTCAGAAGCACTTGCCCCACATCTCATTGAGTGGGCTACCCCTGCGGTAATGAAGTGAAAATGCAGCTTTGCAAGACTTTTTTGTCTTTCTTTTTGTGCGTGTTTCAACCGCTCTTCTAGTGCATTTTGTATTTTTTGGCAAAGGCTTTGTTTTTTTCGCAAGGTCATATTTGCCTTGTCAATATGCGTTACAATAAAATGAATGTGAGAGATATTCTGCTTTTTTACTAAACGCAGTAATATAGCAATGATTTTATCAAAAGATAATACCGCATTTAACTCATTAAGATTAGCTAAATACAGAATCATATCGCTTTTTGCGGTATAGTCATACACTTGCAAATGGCGAAAAGTCTGGGGTATGAGTGAGGGGGTATTAATAAATCTCATAAACTGCAACAACACATAATCCTGTGGGACAATAATGCGATCTACAATAGCGATTTTATTATTCTTAAAATATGAATCATAGATTTTTTCATATTTTATTTTTTCACTCCCATTTTTTAAGCAATCATGAAAGGTTTCTTGCAAGTTTTTATAATGTTTTGCGGTGTCTATTATGGGCGATTCCTGCAGGGTTTGTAGATCATTTAAGTGCATATAGACTACACTAGCCAGACCTTTACCATAATGGTATTCAATGGGTGCTTTTGCTTCCAATGGCATGTTAGATTCAGTAGATTTTTTACCATCATAAAGCATGGTTGCTAGAAGTGTTGATTTTCCTGTTTTTTGTCCGCCTAAAACTACAACTTTTTTAGTAAAATCTTCTTCGCAAAGAAAGACTAGATTCTTAGTCCATGAGAGTTTTTTTAGAATCTTCTTTACTTTTGCTATGGCATTAAATTGATTAAAAAGTGGCATTTTATCTGGGGATAAATGTATAAAAGAGTTTGCAAATGCTTTATTTGTGCTTGTCTTTTCTTGTGATTCTGTAATATCGCTCTGGGTTAATACCTCGATACATTTTTGCTCATGGAAGCTTATAATACCATGTTCTCGCAATAGCTTTATATGCTTTATGACTTGCTTTATACCTTTAGAATCAATATGATACAAAATGCTTGCTTGTAAATATTTAATGTAGTTTAAATAATGTTTTGTGGGCATAGACACAAACTTTTTACAACAAACTTTGCAAAGTGTAAGAAAGCTTGGAATCATCATAAAAGTATTGAGATTATTCTCATTACACGCAAGCAATAAACTAGCAGCTTCATATATATCACACTCTTTTAATTCTTCAGCATTTTTTAGCATTTGCAAAGGATTTTCTAAAAGTATATAGTGTGGGGAATCTTGCACATAAAGTAGATTAAAAAAAGTTTGCATTCTTTTACTTGGGTCTTGTGGCATTAATGCTAGATAGTCATGCAAGATCGCAATATGCTGTGTATTTTTATCCTTCTTTTTTGTTTTCATAGCCCAACCCCTTGCTATATAACTAAAAAATGCTTACTTCACATAACCACACACAATGAGACTCTATATACCTATTTTTCCACATCTTGCGTATATGTTGCTTGTGTGGTTTGCAAAAGCCCATCTTGCGAAATGCTATCTTGTGGGATTCTATTTTGCAAATATTGCTCTTGTAAATCTTGTGTTTCTAAAGCTATGCGTAACATTTCATCAGCAATCTTTATACGCATAATACAACAACGCACAATAGCGGCAAGGAAAATAAAAAAAGCAAAAACACATACAGCAAATAATATTGCTGGAAACAAATCAGGTGTAATAAGAAAGGTAAGAGTTGCCCCAAAAAGTGCTACACCAAAGAGAAAACCATAACAAAACTCCATCGCCGCTAAAAAGCGTCTCATTTCGGTTTTATACATTGTCTTTGTAGCTTTTAATGCTCATCATCCAATAAAACAGCACTTGCCAAATATACATAAGTGAGAATCATAAATACAAATGCCTGCAATACAGCCATAAACATAAGGATTCCAAATGGTAAAAGTGGCACGACCCAAGGGACGAGTTGCAACATTACAAGTAAAAACATATCATCACCGCGTATATTCCCAAATAAACGGAATGATAGCGAGATAATACGAGAACAATGTGAGATAATCTCAACAGGGAAAAGCAATGGTGAAAGTAGCTTTATAGGACCTGCAAAATGTCCAAAATATTTACCAAAACCATTTGCCCTAATGCCCTCAAAGTGGTAGTAAAAAAACACTATTAGCGCTAAAACTAAAGTAAAGCTAATGCTTGCGGTAGGTGCTTCAAATCCCGGAATCATACCTATAATATTACAATAAAACACTAAAATGCCTATCGTCCCAGCTAAAGGAAAATATTTGCGTGCCAACTTCTCACCTAAAGAATCCTTACCAATGTAAAGCATACCGCCGATAATCCACTCATAAAAGTTCTGCATACCTGTCGGCACAGCTTGTAGCTTTCGCACGGCAAACATGCTAATGCCAATAGTTATAGCCGCACATAAAATAGTGTAAAAGATTGTAATAAACGCATGGTCGGTGCTGATTAACCCCGCAAATGTAAAGAGTCTTTCTTCCATGTCTATCCTTTTTTATAAAAACAATAAGCTGGATTCTATCTAAAAAACACTTAAGAATAGCTAAAAACTGCATAACAAGTGATGGCAAAATATTTCGCGTTAAAGCGATTTACTACAATGCCAAATATTTACCCCCACAACACAATAAGTTCCAAAATTAAAAGTTGAGCTTAACCCACCGCTACCGAAAGAAACGACTCAAACACAACCGCAACGGAAAATATAAAGGGCTTTTAGGCAGTAGATTCCAAAAAATCGGCAATATGTTCCATTATGTAACGCAACTCTTAAGTAACCCTAAACTGAGTTATATCAATCCACACTACGCACGACTTCTTGACGCACGATTGAAGCATCTTTAAGGCTTAATACGCCTTGCTCTATCAAGTCTTTAATTTTTTCATTACTATATTTATTATGATTGTAGGTAACTACACATACCTCATCGCCTTCTTGCAAAAATCTAGTCTCAGCAAACTCTGTATAGCTTGTCGCACCAATAGCTATAAGTATTTTTGATGGATAATCAGCCCTTTTAATAATCTCGTCAAGATTCTCTAAAACAGCATGGTCCTCTTGCGTATTGAGTTTTTTTACTATCCAATCAATCAGTTTTTGATAAAAGTAACTATAATTTGTTAGTTTTGCATTATCGCCATATTGATGGGCTTTACCATCACAGATTAAAAACGAAGTTAAGGAATAATCATCACAAATCCCACCTTTTTCAAATTTATCAATAGGAAGCCTTAAACCACAACCCTTTGAAGCGGCTGAAAAATTCTTTTTTTGACTAATCTTTGTAGCATTGCTATCATTTCGTATTGAAGTATCATCAAATGCCATGAAAAACTTTGGGATAAGCGTCTTTACCTTTCCTTGCTCATATACCACCTCACATTCAAGCCCTATTTCTGGCTCTGCTTGTGCGCGTAATCCTGTATCTTTTGGTAACAAAATCTTTTTATTATCAATGCAGTAACGCCCTAAAAATGTATTATCCTTTGGAATGTAGAATGGAAATATGCCCTTTGGTGCGCCCTCTTCATCACTTACAACATGCACGAAATCACTCGCCTCGCCCGCTTGCTCTAAATGGTTTGCAAAATTACCTGCGATACCAAATCCTAAATACTCTTTCATTGCCCTGCTCCTTACTCTAAACAAAAATAAATACTAAATTGAAGTAAAATGCAATACATAAACACATATAAGGTAATAACACCTATGCCTTATACAAGCACAAAGTATAGTCTGTAATTTATGCAAAATTGTAAAAATTCTACATATAAATTTATCTTTTTAAAATAAGTGTATATTGTGGTAACATTTTACATCATATAAAAAGCAGATATAAAAACAAATGTTTTTGGGCTTTAATGCTAACAATATGCTATAATGCGGGATTTTACAAATACACAACACATAAAGGACACAACAAATGCTATCACGCTTTTATGCGATATTAGATTCTATATTTACAAAAACTACATTTTTCAACTATCTAAAGGGCATTATGCTATGCTTTGTGCTATTGTGTATGAATCCACTTTTTGCGATAGATGAGATTCCAAGCGATATCGCTAATAGTGTTTTAAATAATGATGAAAATGATGAAGCCATAACTTCAACAGATAATACAGAACAAGCAAAGATTCTAAATATCACAACGCTAACAGATATAGATAACCTAAGAGAGCAAACCCTATATGTAGGGCAATACATAAGCATTACTTATCGCCTTGTGCTACTAGATGAAGCACGCATTGTTTATACAGAATTTAACCCATCGCTTGAAGCACAAGATAAAAGTGCTAAATCCCAAAGTGTGCAACTCATAAAAGAAAGCGAATGGCAAAAAGAAGGCGATTACTACACCGCGACATATACCTTTAAGATTATAAAGCCAAAGGTAGTTATCCCCTCACTTGTAGTGCATGTGCAAAATAACTATTTGCAAGATTCTATGCAAACAGATTCTATAGATCTTCAAGCACAAGCCCTAAATAAGACGCAAGGATATAGCGGCGTTGTGGCAAATAGCTTAAAAATCATTGACTATACGCTTGAGAGCTATGATGATAATAACAATATGATACTGATTGAATTGGAAGGAAATGGGAGTAATTTAGAAGATTTTAGATTGCCAAATATTAAGGACCAAGAGTTTGGTCAAGGCACAAAATTTAGCGATGAAATTGCACGGGTTAATGTGCTTGCTGGGATTCCAAAAGAGCTAGATTCTATTGAGTTTAGCTACTTTGATATTAATAAGCATGAGTTTATACCACTAAGCATTAAAAATGCGATTAATATAGAATCTTTTGATGATGAGATAAAAGAAGATCTTAATCCAAAAAGCTCATTTCTAAAAATTACAAACATACTACTCTTTATCATACTTGGAATCTTTTTATTAATCACGCTTATAAAGCGTTCATATTTTGCTGCCATTATCTCATGTTTATTGCTTGGCTTTATTGTGTATAGAATCTTTTCAAACACTTATAGCATTAAAACACTGCCAAATGCACGAGTGCTGATACAGCCAACGCATAATTCAACAGAGCTATTTGTCATCACAAATCCAACAAAGCTTGAAGCAATAGATAAAAAGAATGACTATTATAAGGTAAATATTGATTCTAAAGTGGGTTGGATTAGCCGTAATGACACAAATAAGCGTTAGATTCTAGAAATTCATATAGAAAGGATAGATATGGAAAAATTAAGAGGTTATTTTGCCACTTTCACTATAGCACTTGGGCTTGCATGTATTATTGTTGGGATTTATTTGTTGAAAAAAAGAGAGAATGGGAGATTAGCACGAAGATATTGTCAATACTTTTTCCCTGCAAATGGGCTAAAAATGGAGAAAGTAGGGGACTATGACTTAGATGCACAACTTATTGTAGTCAATCATCAAAGCGCATCAGATATTATATGCCTTGAGGGAGATCACCCTTTAAATATTTGCTGGGTAGCAAAAAAGCAATTGGGCGAACTTCCATATTATGGCTATGCTTTGAAACTACCTGAAATGATACTTATTGATAGAGAAGATAAAAAGGGGATTATCCAGCTTTTAAAGGAAGCAAAAGATAGACTTAGTCAAAAACGCCCTATTGTTATTTTCCCTGAAGGCACAAGGGGACCGGGAAAAAGGGCGTTTCTACCCTTTAAACCGGGAGCTAAAATCCTAGCTGAAAAGCTTAATCTAAGGGTGCAACCAATCGTATTTGTAAATACTAGAAAGGTATATGATAGCAATCCAATTAGTGTAAAATCAAATGTCGCACGAGTGGTATGTATGCCTGCATTTACCCCGGATTTTAATACGAATTGGTATGAAAAGCTTGAAAAAGATATGTTTGAAACTTATTGCAAACACTATGATGAGCTAAATCCAAATGAAGCGATAAACGATTCCACAAGCCCATCTCATATAGAATCTTTGGCGACTACCACAGATAAAGCGTAAGACAACTAAAATTTAACTTATCAAGGATCAAAAACCCCACAACAAACCGCTATCATTCCTATCATTTAATTTAATTATTGCCTAGTTTATCATTTTATTCAAGTATTATTTTAATGCTAAAAAGTATTTGAGAAATAAAAATTATACAATCAACAAAGGCGTATTATGAAATTAAATGAAGAGCAATACAAAGCATGTAATGCCCCCTTAGGGCATAATCTTGTAATAGCAAGTGCTGGGACAGGCAAAACCTCAACGATTGTAGGACGCATTGCAACCTTAATTGAGCGGAGCATTAAACCTCATGAGATTTTACTGCTTACTTTTACAAATAAAGCTTCACATGAAATGATTGAGCGAGTGGGAAAGATATTTGATAAAACATTAGCAAATAAGATTGAAGCAGGGACATTTCATAGTGTCGCTTATCGCTATCTAAAAGAGCATAAAAAAATCACACTGAAGCAGCCACGAGAGCTAAAGATTCTATTTAAAAGCATTTATGATAGACGGCAGTTTAAGTTTGATAAAGCACCCTATTCCTATCAATATCTCTATGATTCCTACTCGCTTTATAAAAACAGCACAATAGATCAAAGCTATGGAGAATGGCTAAGCAATAAAAACGCAGAACAGATGGATTTTATAGACATTTATGAAGATATTTTTGATGAGTTTCAGAATCTAAAGGCAGAGTATGCTTATGCGGATTATAACGACTTATTGCTTTTATATAGAGAAGAGTTAGTGCGATTAAAAGAGAATGGCGAGATACCCTATATTGAAGTACTATGTGATGAATATCAGGATACTAATCCCTTGCAAGATTCTATCATTCGTGCGATTTCACCACAAAGCCTTTTTTGTGTGGGGGATTATGACCAAAGCATTTATGCGTTTAATGGGGCAGATATTAGCATTATTACAAACTTTGTGGAGAATTATCCAAATGCAAATGTGTTTTCTTTGAGTAAAAATTATCGCTCAGGCAAACATATCTTAGACCTTGCAAATAAAGTCATCTCACATAATCCTAGAATCTATCCAAAAAGCCTTGAGGTGATAAAAAGCGGCGTAGCACACCTGCCCTCTGTGCTTGTGTATGAAGATATGTTTTCACAATATAGTGGTATTGCAAAGCGGATAAAAGAGATACATGAAAGAGAGGGGCTGCCCTATAATGATTTTGCTATTATTTATCGTAATAATGTCAGTGCCGATGGTTTGCAAGCAGCATTAAGAGCGCTTCATATTGGTAGCAAGAGAAAGGGGAGTGGGAGCTTTTTTGATTCTAAAGAGATTGAGTTTTTACTATGTTTATGCAGTGTGCTTACAAATGAGCGGGATATGATGAGCTATATTCATATATTAAGCCATGCAAAAGGTATTGGGAATAGCATTGCAAAAGATATTTTTGAAGCCTTAATCATTCTAGGGCATGGGAATTGTAAAAAGGGTTTATTAACACCAGATAGAACAAAAGAGTGCTATCCAAAAAAGGCTATAAATAGCGGTTTGGGGCTATTTGATGACTTTTTTCGCCATGAGGAATGCTCTAGATTCAATAACCTTTTACACAAAGATTTTCACTCACACCCGCTTTTCTCACATCCTAAAATTGAACGAGAAGCAGCCTCGTTTTTTAATGATTTTTTTACTGCTTATAAGGAAAATAATGCTATTTTCACGCCAAGGTCTCTATTACAAAATCTAATAGAAACACCACTTTATAAAAATTATACAGAATCTCTACTCAAAGATCGCTCAAAAACTAAAGATGGAAAACAAGATGACACACTCTATGAAGATTCTAAAAAAAGGCTATTATCGCGTCTTAATATCCTGTGTAATATCAGTGAAAACTACTCAAATATTCAGTCATTCTTAAATGCAATGGTGCTTGGTGGTAGTGATATAAATGAGGAAGATGGGGTAAATCTTTTAAGCGTGCATGCGAGTAAAGGATTGGAGTTTTCATGTGTATTTGTGGTGGATTTAATGGATGGTAGATTCCCAAACCATAAGCTTGCAGCAAGAGGTGGAAGCATTGAAGAAGAAAGACGGCTTTTTTATGTAGCTTTAACTAGGGCAAAAGAGTATCTCTATCTCTCTTATGCAAAGCAAGATAGCAAAACTTCATATAAGCCATCAGCTTTTTTATTTGAAGGGGGGTTATTAAACAAGCAAGATTTTGCATGAATGCGGTGTTGCTATTTTACTGCGATAACTAGAAGAATTCTCATAATATATTCATTTGTATTGAATAAACAAACACTTTTTAGAATCTTATAATCCAGATTCCATGTTGTAGGGCGTAAATGTGGATAATCTGAGTTAGATAGAATGTAGATATATGTATTTTGTCTTACTTAGAATCTAAAATGCATATTTCGTAACTCTATGTAAAATTATCTTGTAAAAATATTTTGTATTGTATCTTTGGTTATGCTAGTCTTATACAATAACGCTTGCAAAGGCTATCACTATGACTTAGATTTGTTGTAAATAGCCCGTATTCTAGGTTGAAAGGAACTTTATGCAAGTAAACATTGCAAAAAATTACATTTTAGGCGTCGTGGCAGTAGCCTTGCTTGCTTTCTTAAGCATTACTATTGTTAGAATCCCCTCCATTGCCGCCCTTTCTCTTTCACCACTTATTATTGGAATCTTGCTTGGGGTTTTACTCTCATTTGTTTATCACAAAAAACAAGATTCTATTGGGCTTGGCGTAACTTTTAGTGCAAAAAAGATACTTCGATTTGGAATTATCCTGTATGGCTTTAATGTCTCAATAGCAGAGATTGGAGAAGTAGGCTTTATCGGCATTGCAGCGTGTGTGTTTGTCGTGGTTTGTATCATGGGGCTTGGTGTGTGGATTGGCATAAAGTGGCTGAAGCTTGATAGAGATATTGCGATTTTAGTTAGTGGTGGTAGTGCGATTTGTGGGGCAGCGGCAATCCTTGCTTTAGAATCTTCTTTGAAATCAGAAGCCTATAAGGGCGTTATCGCCGTTGGCACTGTGGTAATCTTTGGTTTAATCGCGATGTTTGCCTATCCCATTTTGTATGCAAGCGGCATTATCCCATTCACACACACGCAAGAGGGGCTATACATCGGCTTAACCCTGCATGAAGTCGCAAATGTCGTTGGTGCTGGTGGGGCTATCAGTGATGAATGCGCAAACTTCGCCCTTATCACAAAAATGATACGCGTAATATTGCTTATACCCCTGCTTTTAATTGTCCCTATGCTATGCAGTAAAACTCAAGATGGTGGTGGTAAGAAGCTACATATCCCATGGTTTGCGTTTGGATTTTTGGGTGTGGTTATCTTGCATTCTTATGTGGATTTTTCGGATAATATTGTTATGGCGTGTAAGTTTGTATCGGCATTTTGTCTCACTATGGCTATGAGTGCTTTGGGTTTGCAGATTGATTTTAAGAAGTTTAAATCCGCTGGTGGTGGGGCATTCATGCTTGCTTTTATACTATTTATTCTGCTTTGTATTGGCGGCTTTTTTCTTGTGTATGGGCTAACAAAACTTGGGTATTTTTAGATTCCAAATTTTTATGTTTGCATTGTTGGACTCTATATTTTAAAATGTTTGTTGGGATAATAGACAAGTTTCCCAATCAATACACAAAAACCTATCGTATTACTTTGGTTATGGGAATGATGGGGATACAAGAAAACTTTGAAAACTTTACATAAAAATGAAAAAATGTAAATTTTGTAAAGGCTGTTGATGAGTTAAGAGATTGGCATAATCATCGGTAGTTTAGCAGCAGAAAAATATCTACCCTTTATCCTCTCATCTAACACATATTATTATTTCTACTATTTTTGTAATCTTTTCGAAATCTCTGTTGCAATGGTATAAGCATCATTCATAGCTAGGGCAATAGAGCCGCCATTTTTGAAGAGAATATCACCGACTACAAAGAGATTAGCAATATTGCTTTCTTTGACTTCATTGCATTGTGCTACGCCATTAGAATCAAGCTCTATACCGCATTTCTTTAGAAAATCCACAGGCACAACGCCACCAATAGCATACACAATCCTATCAAAAATACCCGTGCTATTATCACTAAAAGTTACTTCTAGCCTAGAATCTTTATCGCTAACTGCAATAATATCAATGCCAAACTTTGATATTAAGCCATTTTGCAAACTCTTTTCAAGCTCTCTTGCATTCTCATCATTAATGCGATTAAATTCCTTACGGCGATAGTTTAGCGTTGTTTTTGTCATCGCATTTAGGGCAATGGCGTATTCAACCGCCGAGTTACCACCGCCAACGACTAAGATCTCTTCACCTGCCACACAATCATTGACATTGAAGTTAATCTTTTTACGCAAACTTGTAGGCAGTGGATAGCTCGGCTTATTTGGCTTACCCATTTTTCCGATACCAATAATCACATGCTTTGCGTGAAATTCCACATTATTTGTAGTCCTTACGATAAATATAGAATCTTTTTTGCTGACATTATCGACTTCGTGTTGCAGTTTTATCTCAACGCTATTTTCATCTAAAAGTTTTGAAAAAAGATCTAGTGTGCTTTCCTTATTACCATCGCTAAAGGGTATATGCCCAGCAAGTGTTACCACCTGCCCCTTATAATCCTTATCAACCCGCTTTCCATCTTTGTAATACTCGCGTATCATCGCAGAAATATTATCTGTTTTCTCAAGCAACACAATATTTTCAATACCCATCTTTTTACACTCAATCGCACTTGCGATACCACCGGGTCCAGCCCCAACTATTACAACATCATAAATTTTCATGTTTTTTATCCTTTTTATCTTGTTTTGCCATGTTATTTAGGTCGCTAACATTATCAAAAAGCACACCACGCATCATTTTTTCTTTATCATCAAACTGCCCACTTCTTAGCCCCCATAAAAAAGCAATTAAGCCTAAAAATCCCATACATAGTGATACGCCAAGCATCAGCATGACAACCCAACTACTCATAGAATCTCCCTTTTGTAAAACAATGTGAAGCACGATTATAACGAACATTTTTTAAGAAAATTATAATCATTATGTTTTTATATACCAAATGGTAACTATATGCAATAAAATATGTTTCTTTTAAACTCACTTGTAAAATTATAGAATCTCAATAACACTAGATTCTGACCTAAAGATATGACTACGCAAGTCCTTTATATTTTTATTATCATAAATTTTTGATACACGCTTCTAAACCACTTTTACATAAAATCCTGCACAATAAGCCCAATATTTACACCCAGAATCTCTTTTTGCAGTAAATCTCCATATAATGCTTTTGCTCCATTGACTAAATCAGGGCTACTTACACCATGTGCGATAGAAATTCTTGCTTCAAGAAAGGCGGTTAATTTATCGCAAAATTTTAGCAATTCTCCGCATACAGGCATGTATTTATCGTGATTAAATTGAATCAATAGCTGATTTATATCACTAGCAAATACCACTTTATTATGTTCTTTATAGCGATTTGCAAACTCATCTTCAGTCCAATAGATAAGGTCATTGCGGATAAAATGCGGGAGTTTGCTTAGAATCTTTGCCTCCATTTCTTCTTTTTCAATACCTTTAATAAAAGAGTCAAGCCCTTTTACAGACCGCTTTATCGGCGAGATAATATCCCTTGTCAAAACTTCAGGCAAATCATGGAAAAGCCCACCAAAAAAGTGATTTATCTGCATTTTCTCACATACATTAAGATTCACACTCAAAAGATACGCACAGATTGCCACCATTAGCATGTGTCCTAAGACTGAAGTCTGCGGGATACGCGGTGTTTGACTCCATCTCTTTTGGAATCTAAGCTCTGCAAACATGCCAACAAGCTCTTTTATATCTTGATAGAGATAGAGATTTTTCATACCGACTAAATCATAAAAGCCCTCTGTTTGGGAATCTATAATTGCCTTAATATTCTCAATATCATAGAGTTTTGGATTAAAATGATAGATAATATCAAACTCCCATTTAGACGCATAAAAATGCGCTGCTTGTAAAATCTTTGTCTCTAAATCATCATTTTTTTCAGCAAGATAACTCTGCATTGAGTGAAAAAAGTCAAAACCCTGCAATTCATTTGCAAGGCTTTGTGCTACAAATGCTGCTAACTCTTTGCCATGCGCACTCTTTAGCTTATGAAATACAGGTGGTTTAATATCTGTTAGCACAATGCGTTCAAAAAACTCAAATAAAAATTGTCGTATTAGCTTTGTGTAATTAATACTTCTGCCTTCATTTTCTTCATACTTTGCAAAGATATAGGCAAGGATTACCTTATGTGCTTGTTTATCTAGCTCTACAAAGTCAAGCGGCACGGCTTTATCATTCCACCTTCTAATAGATGCACTTGTAAAAATTCTCTCTAAAAGCTTTTTATTTAAATGTGAAGTCTGCTGCATAAAAATCCTTTATAGAAAATCCCTTAATTTCTGCTTATTAAAATCCGGATAATCCATAATTGATAATGGAATCTGTGCGGCAAACTTTGTCTCTGTATTAAATATAATAGGAAAAAGATAGTTGATTTCTGAAGATTCTAAAGGGCTATTTAAATCAAGCGGACAATACACAAGCAACTTGCTTTTTTTTGTGATATGTAAAATAAGCGTTAAATACTCTGGTATCATAAAGGAATAATCGCGTAATTTATAAGGATTCACAAGGGCTAATACCATAGGCTCACTCTCTTTTGCTTTTTCTTTTGTTTGTGTTGTCTCTCTATCTTGTTTTATCTGCATGGGTGCGATGAGATTTTTTAGGCTATCTAAATTTGAGTTTAGAGCTAGTTTATCTTCTAGTAAGCAATTTTTTTGCTCTCGCAAGGCAGCTGCATTAAAGAAATCATCATTATGCTGTGTTGTATTATTATGCTTTGCTTTTAGATGCTTTGATAGTATTTGTGTGTTTTGCTTTTGTGTGTGTAAAATAGCGTCATTAATATCTTTTTGTGTGGTTTGCACATTTGCTTTTTGATTGTATTTTTTTATGGCTTCATCATCTGCATAGTTCATTGATAAACTTTTTTTGCTTAAAAGATTCAATCCTTTCACATGAGAAGCAAATAGCCCTTGATTTTGCTCACCGCTTGTATTAGTCTGTGGATAAAGCATTTTTGCAAACACAGAATCTATTTTCTCTAAGATGACTTCATGATTATCTTGACAAATCACTCTGTGTGCGTTATTGATATTTGATTTTAAAAGATATTTGTTCTTCATATAAGTTCCATATATGCGTTTTATCAACATGCAGTAAAGCAAAATGTGTGCCTTATGTGTAAAGTTTCCGTGTTTCTTGTGGTCTAAAAATATTGCTTTAACAAGTTGTATTAAATCTAAGTGATGAGCGTATTGAGTGAAAGATAGGGTAAAAAATACCAAAACCTCTAAAATAGATAAATTACCACAGGGCATTGCAATTGCACTTTTCCTGCGTTTTTTTATTTCATCTTTATGTCAATGGGACAAAAATTGAAACTTATGATAAAGATAAAATTCCTAGAAATAATAATGAGTGGCAATACAAATAGAGTCATAATCACGCAAACAAACGACAAGATAGCACAATTTGATCAAACAAAATATGCACTTTGCATAAGCTATGGCTATTAAGATGTTGCATCATCTCATGAAAATTTTACCACGAAGATTCTTATTACTCCGTTTTTCCAATGTAAATTTTAACATCAAGGGTATTATCCCTATGTGCTGTTGCATTGACTACGATATGTGGTGTTTTGGCATATTGTTTCATGAGGTTTGCAATATCTTTTTTGAGATTATCAAGATAGGTAATCTGCAAACCTCTTTCATTCATTAACACATTATTTAGTCTATTTTTTGCAAGTGTGGCGGTGCCACTACTTTCACTTTTGTTTCTAAAAAGAAATAACATAATAGCCCCCTAAAAACCAAAAAATTTCTTTAAATTACTGATAAAACCATTTGATTGCTTAAAGGTCTCAAATGGCACTTCTTCCCCTAAGATTCTACGCGAGATTCTCTCATAGGCTAAACCACTCTCTGTTTTTGAAAAAATAGTCGGCTCACCGCTATTTGTAGCCCCAATCACTTTTTCATCTTCTGGCACGATACCAATCAAAGGCAAGGCTAAGATCTGCAAAACATCATCGCATGATAGCATGTCTTGTTTTGCGACTAATTCTGGTCGCAAACGATTTACAATAATATGTTTTTCTAGCTCACTGCCTTGCTTTGCCTTATCACTTTTAGAATCTATGATTCCAACAACACGATCGCTATCTCTTACTGAGCTAACTTCAGGTGTTACCACAATGATCGCCCTATCAGCCCAAAATATCGTATGCTCAAAACCACTCTCAATACCTGCAGGGCTATCAAGCAAAATATAATCAAACTCTAGTTTCAGCTTCTCAAGCAACTCTTTGACCTTATCTTTATCAAGTATTGTTTTATCTTTTGTTTGGCTTGCGGGTAGAAAGTAGAGATTTTTTGCCCTTTTGTGATTGACTATGGCTTGAGAAAGATTGCATTTATTCTCCATCACATCGATCACATCATAGACAATGCGGCGTTCAAGTCCAAGTATCATGTCAAGATTCCGCAAGCCAATATCAAAATCTACTGCAATGACTTTTTTACCACTCTCACTTAAACCAACACCGATATTTGCAGTAGCAGTAGATTTGCCAACACCACCTTTACCTGAAGTGATAGCGATAACAATGCCTTGCTTGTTTCCCATTTATGCCCTTTCGTCTTGCTGTGTATTATTGAAAAATGTATTCTAACCAAACTTTTAAGACTTTATATAAATTACTATGAAACTTTGAAAAATATTGTAACTTGACAAGTGCTCAAAATATGTTAGCTTATAGCTTGTGTTATAGAATCTTTTTGGAATGTATAATGACTAGATTCTACATAATTTGGGTTAATCTCTTTATATTGTTTTAGAATCTATTATTTGGGTTTGATAGGATAGCATTTCTAGAGCTTTCTAATAATGCGTCTTCTTCGTTTGATTTTATCTCTTGTGTTTTGGTTTCATCAAAATCTTGCATTGCATTTGATTGCCCAAAGATATTTAACTCTAGCACATTCATCGCATTCATAAATACGCATATATCACGCACAGCACTATTATTTACCGGGATAGTAATCTGTATAATACTTGCAAAAGGGATAACAACAAGGCTTGGAAAGTTATCTTTACCAAAACCTGCTTCAAATGACATATCATCTTGCCATATTTCAATGCTTTCAAAGGTAAAACCTGCAAGTATAAAATCTATAATAGGGTGAAACTGACTTGAAATCTCTTCGGGTAATTCCGGGTCAAACTGCACTCTATGCCGACTACATTGCACAGAAAAGTGGATATTTTGACTGATAAGTAGTTGTATAATTTCTCTTGCATGTTTTGCAAGCATGGGTTTTAAATCTTTATTTTGCATTGACTTCCTTTATTTGCAATAGCCTAAGATTATACAAAAAATATGCTAAGAACGATACTTAAGCTTAAATATTCCCTGCTTTCATTTCTACCATCATTTTATCAAATGCTTCTTTAGTCCCCGGTCTCACAGGCTGCATTAAACTCACAAGAATGATAGCAATACTCGCACATACAAAGCCCGGCACAATCTCATAAATAGGAAAATATGTGTAAAAGAAGTTATTATGCAATACCACGACTACCGCACCAGTTATCATACCAGCAATAGCACCCATTCTAGTCATTCGCCGCCAAAATAGAGAAAATAGCACAACACTACCAAAACTCGCACCAAATCCAGCCCAGGCATACGCCACAATGCTAAGAATGCTAGAATCTTTATTTGTAGAGATGAAAAACGCAACAAATGACACGACTAAAACACTTGCTCTACTAAAAAACATAACCTGCTTTGGTGTCGCATCAGTCTTTAGAATCTTTTTGTAAAAATCTTCTGCCACAGTTGAAGCAGATACTAAAAGCTGACTACTCGCTGTGCTCATAATCGCAGCAAGCAAGGCAGAAAGTAAGATTCCAGTAACCCATGGATTAAAAAGCGTTTGGGACATAATGATAAATATCTTTTCAGGATCGCTAAAGCTTATATCAAACTTTGTAGCATAAGCTAAGCCCAACATACCCACAAAACACGCACCAATAAGGCTTATAATCATCCATGACATACCTATGATAGTCGCTGTTGGAATGTCCTTTGTAGAGCGGATAGACATGAAACGCACAATAATATGTGGCTGTCCAAAATAGCCAAGCCCCCAAGCAATAGCAGATATTACACTAAGCAGCGTAACCCCTTGAAAAAAAGAAAAGTGTGCTTTTTCTTCCATAGAGGCAGTAATAGCAGAATCTATGCTAGAAAGCAAGGATTGAATCTTTTTATCAACATCTTTTGGTGGATTTGAGAGAGTTGCATTGATTTCACTAGCTTCATTTGCAAGTGTGCTAAAGTCTTTAGAGTTATTGCTGATTTCGCTTAGAGTATTTAAAGATTCTATAAGCATGGGTAGATTCTGCTTGATAGTATCAATATCTTTATTGGTTTGTGCTTGTTTGATTTCATCTAAAATTGTATTGACATCGGTATCAAGGTATTGCTGTGTCTTTAATACTTTTTCATTATGGACTTCATCACTTTTTTGTATATAGCTTTTTGCCTCACTTAAGCCACCGATTTGATTTAGCATAACAATAGGCACTACAATTAAGGCTAACATCATAAGCACACCTTGCAAAAGATCAGTCCAGCAAACCGCCAAATATCCACCAAAAAAAGTATAAATAACGATAATTCCAGCACCAATCATAAGTGATATTTGATAATCAATATGGAAAGTTTGCTCAAAAAGTTTTGCCCCAGCAATAAGCCCAGATGAGATATAAAACACAAAAAACACAAGGATAACAATCGCTGAAATAAGTCGCAAAATATGCTTATCATCAGAGAATCTTGTCTCAAAATAATCCGGGATAGTGATTGAATTATCAATGACTTCTGTATAGATTCTAAGTCTTTTTGCCACAAAAAGCCAGTTTAAAAACATGCCAATGCTAAGCCCAATGGCAATCCATGCGTTTAAAAGCCCTGCAACATACAATGCCCCGGGCAGACCCATAAGTAGCCAACTACTCATATCAGACGCCCCAGCAGATAAGGCACTCACCGCTGGACCCATACTTCTTCCACCAAGGAAAAATTCTTCAGGATTTTTTGTCTTTCGCCAAAAATATAATCCAATACCTATCATTACCACAGCATATAAGCCAAAAGTAGCAAAAATAGGGAAGCCTAGACTTTGCACTTCAAGTGTATTCATAATATCTCCTATATAAAGTTAATTTTCATGGCATTAAGACTTCATAATAGTATAAGTTGTTAAATCTGTTTCTATTTGTCTTCGAAAAAAGTGGATTAAATACAATAAGTAACATTTATACAGAATCTAAAGTGAATGTATAACGCAGAAACATGATTAAAAATATGAATAAAATCTTTCTTATGGAGTCCTTGAGTGGTTAGAAACTCTATATAACCAAATGAAGTTATATAAAATACATATTAAGACTAAACACATTATTTTTGCGTTCTACCACATATCCTATATACAAAATGCACGATAGGCGTTAAGATTCCATATTGATGAGTGCGTAAAATGCGTGAGAGATAATCGCCTATGCTTTGCACACATTGCACCATGATAATTAGCACAATCACGCAGGAATACAATACATCAAGTCTAGAATCATAAAAGCCATACTTAATAGCCAAGTCGCCTAAACCACCACCACCAACGCTACCAGCCATAGCAGAAAAGCCGATAATCGCAATAATTGCGATTGTAGCAGCATTAATGAGTGAAGGAAGAGATTCTGCTATCATCATAAAGATTACTTCTAGCTTACTCGCTCCCATGCTTAAAGTCGCCTCTATTATGCCATGATTGACTTCCTCTAATGCCCCCTCAAAAAGTCTCGCTACAAATGGTATAGCAGCAATAGATAAGGCAAAAGAAGCCGCATCAGGTCCTATACTAGTCCCAATTAGCATTTTTGAGATAGGCAGCAAGGCAACGATTAGCACAATAAAAGGAAACGATCGTATAGTATTTACTATCATGCCTAGAATCTTATTAAAAGTTGGCGCACTTAAAAGAGAGTTTTTTTTGGTAATAGTAAGAATCACACCTAAAGGAAGCCCAAATAAGATTGTAAAAAAGCTTGATAAAAACACCATATATAATGTCTCAAATGTGCCTTCCATAAGTAAATCTATCACATCAAATATTCTTGCCGCAGTATCTTCATCACTAAAAAGTAGATAGCAAAGCACTTGTAGTGATGAGCTGACTTCATCATCACTTAAGGCTTGTGGTAGTTGAAAAAAGTTTAGAATCCATGGTTGTGCTTCTTGCATAGTAATCCCTTATATTTTAGTCTTTTATTATAGAATCTTGTATATCTTTAGCCTTACTCTTAACTAAATCCTGCAAAGATTCTATAATTAAGCCCTTACTTCTTAGATACTCAATCGCTCTCTCTCTTGCTTGTAGGTCATCACCAAAATCAACGATTAAATGCCCCACTTCAGCCGTTGCAAGTGCTTCAATATTACCTGCTAAAATATTTACATTTACATTAAATTTTCTAATAATTTCAGCAATTAAAGGCTCGTGGATATATTCGCCAACAAATGAGATTTTATACGCATTCTTATGTGATTTTTGCAAGATTTCTTCTTGTGATAATGCAGGGAGAAAAGAGATTAATTCTTTTGTTACTTCATGCTTTGGATTTGCAAAGATTTGTTCGACTTGCCCTTCTTCTACAATCACGCCATTACTCATCACACACATGCTATTACAAATTGATCGCACCACTTCTATTTGGTGCGTAATCATAACAATGGTTAATCCAAGCTTCCTTTGTATATCCTGTAAAAGTTGCAGAATGGATTGTGTAGTTTTAGTATCAAGTGCGCTTGTAGCCTCATCGCATAATAGAATCTTTGGGTGATTTGCTAATGCCCTTGCTATCGCTATCCTTTGCTTCTGTCCGCCACTTAGCTGATTTGGATAAAAGTCTGCTTTATCTTCTAAGCCCACTAACTCTAAAAGCTCACTCACACGCGATCTAATATCAGTCTTTTTCCACTTCGCTATCTCTAAGGCAAAGGCTACATTGCCAAATACATTTCTAGAATCTAAAAGATTAAAATGCTGAAAAATCATGCCTATTTTTTGCCTTGCTTTTTGCAGACTAGATTCTTTTAGCGTTAAGATATTTGTCCCATCGATTATTACTTCGCCTGTGCTTGGTGTCTCTAGCTTATTTATAAGACGCACGAGTGTGGATTTCCCCGCACCAGAATAGCCGATAATCCCCATAATATCCCCCTTTTTTACTTGAAGATTTAAGGGTTTAATCGCTTGGAATCCATTCGCATAAGTCTTTGTAATATCTTTTAGTATAATCACTTTGTGCCTTAATCGCTCTAATCTATTTTTATAGGGTCTTAAATACAATAAATAAAAGCTGGAATAATAGCATATTTTTATAAATACGATATGTAATTATTGTTTTTTATCTCGTTTTAGCTAAAATTTATTTTACTATTAAAAATGATAATGAGTAGAATTTGTAGAAATTTGGAATCTTTACTACAATATGTTGTGTAATAAAACTATATAAAAATTGTCATTAATATGTTATTTATTATGATATGGTAGAATCACCGCCGTATTTTCATTAACATTTTTAACATTTGGGAGAGTGATATGAAGGTTTGTGATACAAAACCACTTGTAAGTGTAAATACCTTGAAAAAGCTTCTTGCTTCATTGAGTATATGTGCGTGTTTATCAATGCTAACCTATGCAGATGAAAGCAATGATTCTACTGATACTAACGGAGAAAATCAAAATAAAATTGTGCTAGGGATCTTTGGTGGTGGTAGTCTTATGCAAATGTCATCAGAATATTACAACACAACTCGCCCCTATGATGATTTACCCGGCGATCATGATAAAAGCTTGTTTGGGGCAAGCTATGGAGCAAAAGTTGGCTATGATATGTATTTTCTCACTCGTCATGGTGTAAGAATCTATATTGATTATATGAACTCATACTTTAATAGCAATGAAAGGACACTTGGTTCATATAACATGCACACAATTGGACTTAATGCGGATTATCGCTTTGTTATCACAGGGGGACTAAGTGCGTTTGCTGGGGCAGGACTAGCTCATAATATTATTCATACTCAACACCTTGGCAATATGAATGCCTTTGGTGGTAGCATTAATGCTGGGGTGGCTTATGCCTTATCCTTTCTTGAGTTTGAATTTAGAATCCGCTATTTAATCTATGATATACCAGAGAAAAGCTCAAACTATCTACCAAACATTATGGGACAACAAACGAAATATCATACGGTAGAATTAAACAGCCCCTTTAGCTTTCATTTAGGGGTGAATTTTAGATTCTAACCCACTTCAATCCATAGCACAAAAAGCAAACTAAGAATTGCTTAAAGCTTAAAGAGATTTTATGTTTATAGAATCTCTTTAAGCTTTAGTCTTTCATGCTTTTTAAATTCTAAAAACCATACATACTTGCAATGCGGCGATTCTATTTATCTATATATAACGCAATAAATTTTCCCATACAATATCATCATAAGCAACCTTAATGCTTTGTGTATGTGCAGCTTTGTAAATAGACAACACTTCATCTGTATTATCTTGCTGGGCTAGTCCTTTGTGTGTGATTAATGGGGGTAAAATGCGTGTTTGGGCTTTGCTATTATGCCTTGCACAAATAAGCACAAGGGTAGAATCCTTTTCCATGCGAGGATATACAAAACGCAAAGATTCAACTCCAAAACCAAAAGCCCTTAAAGATTCTAAAACCTCTGGAAGCATAGCAGGAGCATAACAAAAGATAAATTTAGCGTGTGGTTTTAACACTCTTTTTGCGAGTTTTAACATTGTAGAAAGCGGTAAAAAGTGGCTTTGTGTGGCTTGTGCTTTAAAGGGATTGTTTGATTGCAAAGTCTGTGTGTGATAAAAGGGTGGATTACTTATAATAAGATCAAAATAAGGCAGTGAAGTGATATCTGCATATTGTGGTGCTACATGTTTTGTGTCTTCATTATGGTGGCTTACTTGACTTTGAGTGGGATTTAGATTATTCTTATTTTGAGTTATTGTTGAAAAATCTCTTTTAGATTCCATATTTGATGTTTTATTTCGTTCAACATGACAAGCTTTAGAATCCTTAATCTTAGAACATAAAAGCGGTGTTTCTAAAGATAAAGAATCTAACGATAAAACTTCTTTAAACTGAGTTTCTACTAGCATAGATTCTGACTTTTTATTATTGTAAAGCATATTTTCATGCAGTTCTTTTAATAGATCTTTAGATTGGATAAGCATATTGCAATCAGCATGGATAACGATAGAATCTATATGATTTATCTGTGCATTTTTAGCATTCATAAGTGCATATTCTCTTTGCTTCTCAATTTAATACAGCGTTATAGCTTTTGATCTCGTACAAAGCAGCCCGATTATACCGCTGCCACTCCCAAGCTCAAGCACTTTTGCCCTAGATTTTATGTGTGGCAGTATAAAATCCCATAAAAACAAACTATCGCTATTATAGCAATAGCCCTCTGCTATTTGATAGATTTTTAATCGCCTTTTCATTGCTACTTGATTATCTCTCATTCATTATATATGTGCCTTCTTTAAGCCATAGTTTTGCAGTGCTTTTTAGCCTTGCTACATTATCACTTGCAAAAAAGTCAATGAGATTTTTTGAGTTTTTCTCTATTTTGAAATGCTCTCTTACATAACATGCGATCGCCTCACCAGAGTGGATAAACTTCACATCACTGCCAAAATATTTTTGCATGGGCAGCAATAAAAGTGGAAAATGCGTGCAACCTAGTATCACCACATCAGGCTTTAAAGTCGGTGGGAAATAATGTCTTAATACAGAATCTACAACCTCACCGCTAAATACATGCTCTTCAACTAAGCTTACAAAAAGATTTGTCGCAAGGCTTGTGATATTTGTGTAGCCTAGATTCCGCAGACTTTTCGCGTAATTATCTGATTTTATCGTGGCTTCTGTGGCTATTACAAGTATGTGCTTATCCTTTGCTATGTGCTGCTGCGTGAGTGCGGCAATGCCAGATTCTATAACGCCTATAATGGGGATTTTAGAGCATTCCTGCATCGCATGCAGGGCATGGGCTGAAGCGGTATTACACGCCACCACAAGTAAATCAAGCCCAAAATTTGAAAAAAACTCCAAAGCCTCCAGCGAAAAGCGGCGGATAGTCTCTGTATCCTTATTACCATAAGGCACACGCGCCGTATCGCCATAATATACGATGTGATTAAAGCCAACTTCTTCAATGAGACTTTTTAGCACGGTTAGCCCCCCCGCACCACTATCAAAAATGCCGATATTATTAATTGTTTGCATATATTACCTATTATTTAGAATCTAAAATGTAATTGTAGCGTAAAAGGACAGAGTATGCTAAATCACTATGGCGGACTATATAAAAGCTTAATTGGCGATATAGGCATTATGATATATAAAGATAGGATTGTGAATATAGAGATTTTTGCTAAAGACGCAAAACCGCTGCATAGCATTGAAACATATAAGAATTTAAAAGAAAATCCCATAAGCAAACAAACAATCAAGGCTTTAACACTTTATCTATCAGGTAAGATTCCACTTGATATGCAGCATAAAAGTAATATTTCATTGCAATTATTTCTCAATGGAAGTGTGTTTCAAAAAGATGTATGGAATGCACTCTTACGCATTCCCTATGGTGAAACAAGGAGTTACAAAGATATTGCCAAAGAGATTGGAAAGCCAAATGCTATGCGCGCTGTTGGTAGTGCATGTAAAAAGAATCCAATATTGTTTTTTATCCCTTGTCATCGCGTTATAAATAGTAATGGAAATATGGGCGGTTATCGTGCAGGACTTGATATTAAGAAACATTTGCTTATGCTTGAAACAGGGGTAAAATTTACAATTTAAGAGAGGAGCATATTTAATGCCTATTGTTTGCATATACACCAAACATTTAGAATCTAATCTTCAACAACTTAGGCTATAATAAGCACTTTTAGGCTCAAAGAGACTTGCGCTCTTTGATTGTGTAATATACAAGATTCTGTAAGATATTTATACAGAATTTATAACCATCACTCATAAAAAAGGAAAATCATGCGTTTTTCAACTTTCTTTGCACCAACACTTAAAGAAGCACCAAAAGATGCAGTATTAAAAAGCCATATCTATTTGCTTAGGGCAGGCTACATTCATCAAATAGGCAGCGGTATTTACAACTTCTTGCCATTGGCACAAATTGTAATGGATAAAATCAAAACCATAGTAAGAGAAGAGATGAATAGAGCCGGGGCAAATGAAATCACTATGGGATTTCTAACGCCAACAAGCCTTTGGGAGCAAAGTGGAAGATATGAAAAATATAGCGAATTAGCCCTTTTTACCGATAAAAAAGGGGCTTCCTTTGTGCTTGGTCCAACACATGAAGAGTGTGTAACAGAGATAGCAAAAACCTATATCAAAAGCTATAAGCAACTGCCACTTAATCTCTATCAAATCCATTTAAAATTTAGAGATGAGTTGCGTCCTAGATTTGGGCTTTTACGCGCTAGAGAGTTTGTTATGAAGGATGCGTATAGTTTTCATGATTCTTTAGAATCTTTGAATAAAGAGTTTATAAATATGCGTGATACTTATGTGAGAATCTTTAGTCGTTTAGGGCTTGATTTTCGCATTGTTGAGGCGGATTCTGGTGCGATTGGCGGGAGTGGTAGTCGTGAGTTTATGGTGCTTGCTGAATGCGGTGAAGACACGATCGTAACTTGTGCTAAATGTGATTATGCTTCAAATATTGAAGCAGCAGTGCGTAAGCCAAAAACATGCGATGAGATTGCCCCACAAGCTACAAGCAATTATCATAAATTTGAAACGCCAAATGTAAAAACCATTGATGAGTTAAGCAAGTTTTTTAAAGTCAATCCATTCTATCTTATGAAAGCGGTTGTAAAAAAAGTGATTTTTAAAGATAGCATCGATATTGCTATATTTTTTATGCGCGGTCAAGATATGCTAGAGGATACTAAGGCGTTAAATGCACTTCAGGCAATCGATGCCTCTGTGCTTGATATAGCCGATGCGGATACGCCATTTTTAGAATCTTATAAGTTGCCACAAGGCTCTATTGGTCCTATACATTTGCGTACTTTGACAAATTCTCGTTTTATTGTTTTTGATAAGGAATTAGAAAACGGAGAGGATTTGATATGTGGGGCAAATGAGCATGGCTATCATTATGTTGGCGTGCAATTAGAAGAATTTGATGATTTATATTATCGTGATTTAGTGGCTGTGCAAGAGGGAGATTCTTGTGCTAAGTGCGGTGGGACTTTGCGTTATAGCAAGGGCATTGAAGTGGGGCATATTTTTAAACTAGAGGATAAGTATTCAAAGCCTATGCAGGCTAATTTTCTTCTTTCAAATGGCTCTAGCATGCCTTTTACTATGGGTTGCTATGGGCTTGGTGTAAGCAGACTAATATCAGCGATTTTAGAGCAAAAGGCAGATGAAAAAGGCTGTGTGTGGGGAGCTGTCGCACCATTTAAGCTTGATATTATCATCTCAAATATGAAAAATGAAGAAGAGGTGCTTTTTGCTACAAATCTTTACACACAACTACAAGAGAAGGGCATTGAAGTCATACTTGATGATAGGAATGAGAGGTTTGGGAGTAAAATCGCTGATTTTGAGTTAATCGGCTTTGAATATGCCTTAATTGTAGGTAAGAGACTTGCTGAAAATAAGTTAGAATTAATAAAGCGAGATGGACTCATAAGGACAGAATATAGCAGCGCAAATATCTTAGAATCTTTGCTTGGGATTTTGTAAATAAGATTCTATAATCGGTTATGCTATAAAAGATTTGCAAACAAAAGATTCACTAAAGACAGGTGTAACAAAAATATAAATTAAGTAAATGGCAAAATCTACAGCAACTCCACAAACACTATATAATTACAAATTGCTTGTGGGAATCTAAGATTGAAAAAGATTGTCTAAATCTTGTTATACAATAAGAAAACGCCTACACTCATACTTCAAAAACAGAATCTAAATGCAATGGAATAAAAATCACCCAAATCTTCCCGCAATATAATCTTGTGTTTTCTTATCCTTTGGTTTTGAAAAGATCTTTTCAGTGTCATCAAACTCTATCACTTCACCAAGCAAAAAGAAAGCAGTTTTATCAGATATACGCATAGCTTGCTGCATATTGTGCGTAACGATAATAATCGTATATTCTTTTTTGAGTTTATTAATGAGTTCTTCTATCTTTAGTGTTGAGATAGGATCAAGTGCGCTTGTAGGTTCGTCCATTAGGATTACTTCAGGATTTACGGCTAATGTCCTTGCGATACATAGTCTTTGTTGCTGTCCGCCACTAAGGCTTAGGGCAGATTGCTTTAATCTATCTTTAAGATCTCCCCATAAGCCAACATCTTTTAAGCATTCTTCTACGATAGAATCAAGCTTATCCTTATGCTTTATCCCATGTGTTTTTGGACCAAATACCATGTTATCATAAATACTCATAGGAAATGGGTTTGGTTTTTGAAAGACCATGCCAACCTTTTTACGCAATATATTTACATCATATTTTTTATAGATATTAACTTCATCTAATAGAATCTTGCCTTTAATTTTACAGCCTTCTACTAAGTCATTCATACGATTAAGGCTTTTTAGAAAAGTGGATTTACCACAACCACTAGGACCGATAAAGGCAGTTACTTTGCCTTTTAGAATCTGCATATTAATATTTTTTAACGCATGAAAATCATTATAGTAAAGATTCATATCCTTAATACTAAAACATACTTTTTTATCCATTTTATGCCTTTGTGAGAGTTTTTGCTATGTAGTTTGATAAAAGATTGATGATTAGCACAATCACAATGAGAATCATTGCCGTGCTATATGCCTCATTGATATGATGCCCTTCATTTGATATAAGATACATGTGCATACTAAGAGTCCTACCAGAATCAAATAGTCCAGAAACTTGAGCAAATCCGCCAAAGGTATAAAGCAATGCGGCACTTTCACCTACAATCTTACCAATACTAAGGATTATTCCTGCTAAGATTCCGGGTGTAGCAGCAGGTAGAATAATCGCAAAAATAGTTCTAAGTTTCCCTGCCCCAAGTGCAAAACTTGCCTCTCTATACATTAAAGGCACAGACTTTAATGCCTCTTGTGCGCTACGCAAAATTACAGGTAAAATCATAATAGTAATGGTAAGGCTACCTGCTAAAAAGCTAAACTTTAATTGAAAAAATACGACAAATGCAAGGAAGCCAAAAAGCCCATATACGATTGATGGGATACCTACAAGCGTTTCAGCTGCGGTTGTAATGACAGCGATGAGTTTATTTTTACTACTGCTATATTCTGTGAGAAAAATCGCCCCAAAGATTCCAAAAGGCATGGCAATAGCAAGGGAGAAAAGTATCATATTAATGGTATTTATAATAGCTGGCATCATAGAGACATTTTCGCTATTATATTCCCATTCAAAAAGGCTTGGTGTGAGATAGACAACACCTTTTATAAAAATAAAGCCAATTAAAATACAAAATATAGCAAGTGTGCTAAAAATAGATAGTCGCATACACCAAAACAATAGACTAGATAGCCCATCTCTTCTCATCTTTATCCCTTATTAATCATTAGAAAATTTGCTTGAAAGTGTAAAAAATGTATGTAAAATCGCACAACTAGATTGTAAAATATTTGTAAATTATTGCTACAACTAACTCTTAGGGCGTTAATTTTCTTGCTTTGATTCTAGGATACTTCATTTATCTTTTGTTATATGTGGCATTGAAATGTATTTTTACACCAAATACACGCTAAAAACATGAAATATTTATAGAATCACATACAAAAATATCTACAAAAACAAACATAAATATCATATAATTTTCATTATTTTTCACAATGTCTTATTAGGACAAAATAGCACAAGGAGTTATCATGCGATTACATAAGATTCTCATATTTTCTGCACTCAGCCTTTCTATGCTGTATGCAAGGCAGAATGAGATTGCAATCATGGAGCAAGAGCATAAAAACACAGAATCTACAATAGAGCAAGAAAATGGTGTATTTCTACATGGTGGTTTAGAAGTGTTTAATAAGACTGCATTTAGCACGAAACAAGCATTGCCAAATAATAGCTATGGTTACGCCTTAGGGCAATTAGGCGTGGGGTATAAATATAATGATTTTCAGGTTATGATTGGAGCGGTTGCTGCTGGGCTTACTTATGATTCTACAAAAGGTTTAGGTTATAACTATGTGGGGGCATATCCGGGCTATCTCAATGACAAAGACGCAACAGCGGACAATACCCATAATGCGTTCGTGCATAATGCTTATATACACTATCAAACAGATTCTCTAAATATTAAAGCAGGGAGATTTGAGCAAGAAGATGATGATTGGTTTGATAGCTATGCTGAAGGTATAAATGCGGTGTATAAATTTGCGGATAACTTTCATGTAAAGCTTTTTGGCTCAAGCACAGTGGCACTTGTAGGTAATGGTTGGCTTACAGATTTTAGCACTACTTATTCTACTTATGGAATCTTAAATGCTGAAGTCGGCTATAATAACGACTTTTTAGATGCAAAGGCTTATGTGTATTATGGTGCAAAAGAGTATGTTGCACCGGGGCTTAGTGTGAGTGCTAGTTTTGGCGATAAAGAGAGTGTTAGCTATACTACAAAGCTAGTCGCACTTTTCCCTATACATAGTAAAAGCATTCTTGATATAGGTAATCACTTTTTCGCTGACTTTAAAGATCCCACCGGCTTTACTTCAAGCATTCTTGTGAGACAAGATATTGACATTTATGATACTTATAAAATCGCACTTGGAGTCTATAAAAATATAGGTAACGCAAATGCTAGAATGGGTATGTTTGGTAATCCTATCGGCATAGATATTTGGGATAATAGTGTGTATGGCACAGGCAGATCGCTTAATGCTTCTGTAGCCCCTGATGCCCTTAGCGTTTTGCTTTTCACAGAAGCTAGATATGAAAAATTAGCAAAATTTATAGAATCTCTAGCCTTCGGGCTTGATGGGCGATATACCACTGCCCCGAGTGCGACAGAGTATTCATTGAAATTTATTATCGATTGGCAGATTATAGATTCTGTAAGTTTGGGCTTAATTGCTAACTATTACACACATATCATGCAAAATGATGCGTGGAATGAGCAAGATATTGCCCTAAATGGTCGTCATGTCCTTGATAGAAGCTATCTTATGTCATCTGTAACCTATGCGTTTTAGTTTTTTTACCCTTTTTCCAGATTTAATTATGCCTTATTTTGGGTATAGCATTATGCGAAATGCTATACATAATAAAAAGATTGAAGTAGAATGTATAAATATCCGCGATTATGCTTTCAATAAGCATAAAAAAGTGGATAATGCCCTTATTGGCGGTGGAGCAGGAATGCTACTTGATCCATTTGTGCTTGATTGTGCTTTACAACAGGCAAGAGATTCACGCATTATATTTCTTAGCCCTTGTGGTGCGAAATTTAGTCATAAAGATTCTGTCCGCCTTAGCAAATATAGCCATATTAGCTTTGTGTGTGGGCGATATGAGGGCTTTGATGAGCGAAGTATTGAGCTACATGCGACAGAGATTTTTAGCATAGGCGATTTTATCTTAAGTGGTGGCGAGTTGGGGGCATTATGTATGGCAGATTCTATTGCTAGGCACATACATGGTGTGCTTGGCAATGAGCTATCTTTGCAGGGTGAAAGCTTTGAATCTGGTTTGCTTGAAGCACCAAATTTCACAAAATCAAAGCAGTTTGCTAAAAAAAATCAAGAAAATTTACCAACTTCAGCATATTTAAATGGAAATCACGCTATAATCAGCGATTTAAAACTTACCATGTCTAAGATGAAAACGCAATATTTTAGACCGGATTTATTAACATCATAAGTGAGGAAATCATGAAAAATCGATATATCGAGCAATTTGAAAAAGCACAACTTGAGAATAAGTCTGTGCCACAATTTAAAGCAGGTGATACTCTGCGTGTTGGGATTAAGATAAAAGAGGGTGATAAAACGAGAGTGCAAAACTTTGAGGGTGTATGTATAGCTATACGCGGTAATGGCGTGGATAGGACTTTTACCGTGCGTAAAATGGGTGCTAACAATATAGGTGTTGAAAAGATTTTTCCACTTTATAGCGATAGCTTAGAGAAAATAGAAGTGTTGCGTATTGGGCGAGTCCGCCGTGCAAAACTTTATTATTTGCGTAATAGAAGAGGTAAAGCCGCAAGAATTAAGGAATTAAGAAAAGAGTTGAATAAAAAAGAAGCATAAACAACACGCTTTATCATTCTGCGTTTAAGCAAGAATGGACGAGTCGCTCCAGATTCTACAAGCATAACCATTTAAGCATCGCAAGTTACTAGAAATGCAGGATAGAATCTAGTCTATAATCTCTAGCACTTCTCTTAAGTCTTTTGTGTCAATGCAATGTGTAGCACTCTTTTTTAATATATCTTTCGCACAGAATGCAATCTTTGTATCAGCATAGGCAAACATAGATAAGTCGTTTGCACCATCGCCAATGACCGCACAATCTTTAGAAGTTAAGCCTAAAACACCTTGCAAGTTCTGCAACATATTGCCCTTAGAATCTGCAAACATCATATCCCCGCCAACTCTTCCTGTAAGCTTAGAATCTTTATGGTGCAAGATATTGCTAAAAGTAGCATTTAGTCCCAAAATTGGCTTAAAATATTCTGTAACAATGCGAAATCCACCGCTAAAGCAAACGACAATATGCCCCCTTTTTCTTAGCTCTTTTACGCATTCAATAGCCCCGCACATGAGATGAAAATCCTTTTCTACACTCTCTTGCACCAAACTTAAAGGCATATTCTCTAAAAGTGCCACTCGTTTTAACAGACTTTCAAAAAAGTCAAGTCTGCCCTCCATAGCCTCTCTAGTGATATAGGCAACAGCAGATTCTACCTTATATCGCTTTGCAAAAATGTCAATACTCTCGCCATCCATAAGCGTTGAATCAAAATCAAAAACAACAAGCATAATACTCCCTTATATGTTATAGTCTCGTGCTATTGAGTAAATCTTCAAATTCACTTAAAAGATTTTTTACTTCATTCATACCAATTTCCCAAAATGCACTTTCATTGACATCAAATCCAAAGGTAAGGATTAAATCTCTTGGGCTTTTACTGCCACCAGCACTTAAGAAATCTATGTAGGTTTGTATAAACTTTTCTTTATCTTCACTTCTTTTATAAAGTCCAAAAAGAGCTAGAACTAAAAGCTGTCCGTAAGAATAGGCATAGCAATAAAAGGGTGAGTGGATAAAATGCGGGATATAGCTCCACCATTTTGCGTATTTTTTTGTCAAATGCACGCTATCCCCAAACATTTTTTTATTTTCATCAAGCCAGATTCTATCAAAATCTTCACTTTTTAGCTCTCCCTCTCTTTCATGGATTGCCCTTTCAAAATTTGTCATTACAATTTGTCTAAATAAGGTTGAAAAAATATCTTCAATTTTACCTGCATATATATCAAGCAATTCTCTGCCTTTTAAGGTCTTTTTCATGCTATCAAATAAAAGCATTTCAGCAAATACTGAAGCAGTCTCTGCGGTTGTAAGCGGTGTGTCGTGATTGAGTGTGCCTTGAATCTTGCTTAGTTCCTGATGGATTGCATGTCCTAATTCATGTGCGATTGTAAAAGCATCGCGTCTATTGCCTGTGAAGTTTAGCATAACATAGGGGTGGGCACTTGGCACACTTCCATGACTAAATGCACCGCCTCTTTTTGCGGGTTTTGGGTGAGAATCTATCCAGCCATTAAAGATAGCTTCTTTTGCAATCTCATAGAATCTTGGACTAAATTTATAAAAAGATTCTAATGTATCATACAAGGCGTCTTGAAACTCGACTTCCGCTTTTTTAGAGTTTTCCTTAGTAAGTCCTAATGGTGCATAGCGATCATAATCTTTAAGCTTATGTCCTAAGAGTTGGGATTTTACACGATAGTATCCATGCACGAGATTCATATTCGCATTGACACAATCAATCATGCTATCAACGCTTTCTTGTGTCGTTTGATTGCTAATATGGCGGAAAGATTCTGGCTTTTCATAGCCCCTTAGATTCTGTGTTATAGCTACATCTTTACGCACCATATTTAAAATGTAAGTTAATAAATGCGAGTTTTTACGCAAGCCTTTTGTAAAGTTTTTTTGCGCGAGTTTTCTTAGCTTTCTATTCCTTACATGTAGGAATCCTAGTATCTCTTCTTCGCCTATCTCTTCATCATTTAATACGCCTTTAAAACGCATATTTGCAAAACTTTCATCAAATAATCTTGAGAAAGCATCAACGCCAACAGGCGATACATTCAGCAATATTTGCTCTTCTTTTAAGCTTAGCTTATACTTTTTATTTGCTTCAATGGTTTGTAAGAAAAAGGCGTAATTTTCATTTGCTTTTATAAATTCATTCATTTTAGTAGAATCTAAGTCAGCAAACTCAAGCTCAAAAAACATAACCTTTGCATACATAGCATTGCATTTCATTTCATAATCAGCATATAATGCCCCGTATTTCTTACTATCTATGGCAAATTTTAAAAAGACATATGTCATAATAGAGCCTAAGCCTTCACTAAGTGAATCATAAGTTTGCAATGCTTTAGAAAACTCTTCAGTCTTTAGTGTAGATAGCTTCCCTGCATAGTTATCATTAAAATTTTGCAGTTTTTTATCAAGCTCTTTTGCGAAAGATTCTAAAGATTCTTCATCTTTAAAAAGTGCGTTTAAATCAAAATCAAGTGTTTTTGGTAAAGCCTTTTTTTCAACAATTTTTGTCTTTTTATCACTGATTTTAGAATCTTTAACTTTACAATCTTGCTTTTTATCTTTTGGGGATTTTAAGTCTTTTTTATCCTTACCTAACTCATTTGGTGCTACTTTTTCTTTTTTTAGAATCTCTTTTGTGCCTTTGTCCTTAGTTTCTGTGCTTTCCTTATTATTCATGGAATCTTTTGCCATAGCCATACCCTTTTAGTAAAATCTCATAATCTACATTATAATATGTTATAGTTTTGTTTTAGCTTAAAATAGGGTTGCAATATGCAAAGTCATAATCAATTTGGTATAGCAAATAATATGGATAATAGCCGTTTGGGTTTTACCTTTTATGCGAAGTTTCTGCCTTTTGTTTTTTCTATCGGGCTTTTTACATTATTTCTTGTCGCATATTTGTCGATTAAGGGGTTAAAAGATGATTTTGATGGGAGTGTGCCAGAACCATTGAGTGAATTAAGCCTATTAAATGACTTTCAAAGTCAATATATGCTTGAAACAATTGATATACTACAAGATAATCCAAAAGGGACTAAAACCTATGCTACAAGCTTTTATCAATGGAGTCTTTATAAAAATCTCTCACAATCTTTAAATGAGCAAAGGGGTGTGTTTAGCTTTTTAAGACATATTTATAAAACTACTTTTTTAACAAAGCAAAACGACATGATTCTATCACTCGAAAGAAAAAAACAACAATTAGTGGAAGAAGTAGAAAAAACCATTACTCTTGAAGCAGCAAATATCCTAAAAGCAGATAGAGATCTCTTATACGAACATGCAAAAAAGGTAAATAGCATTAGTGCAAATATCATTAATACACAAGTTGCCCTGCATACACTTGAGAAAGAGGTAACAGATCATTTTCATAATGCAACAATAGGACTATTGTGTATGATAACGCTGCTTGTATTTATTATTGTTGTATGTATTGATATTGTTGTGATTGGTTTTATCCGCCGATTAAATCAGTATTTAGAAGAGCAGTTTAATAATGCAACGGCAGATTTACGCTGTCTAAACGCACATTTGCAAAATGAAATCGCAAAAAAAGTAGAAGATATACGCAAAAAAGATATAGCAATCTATGCGCAATCAAAACTTGCAGCAATGGGAGAAATGGTGCAAAATATCGCACATCAATGGAGAAATCCGCTAAACTCGCTAGGCTTAGTCATGCAGGATATACAACAAAAATTTAATAGAAACTCTCTTACAAAAGAGATATTAAATAAGCATATAACAACCTCTCTAGCACTCGCAGATAATATGAGTAATACCATTGATATTTTTCACAATTTCTTCCGCTTAGATAATAGTTTTGAGCACTTTGACATAAAAGACGCAATTCATGAAGTAGTCATTATTTATGAGCCATTATTACAAGCCTTAAACATACAGATACATATCGAATATGATACACAAGAAGAATATAGAATCTTTGGCAATAAACATGCGTTTATGCAGATTGTGCTTGTGCTACTTGGCAATATAAAAGATGTATTTGCTGAAAGAAAGATAAAAAATCCATATTGCTTTATCACACTTGGAAAAAAAGATTCTATCCTGCGTTTAGATATATATGATAATGCGGGTGGGATTAATCCACATATTATTGATAGAATCTTTGATATTTATGTTACAACAAAAAAGATGGGAACAGGCATAGGACTCTATATGGCAAAAGAAATGCTAACAAAATATTTACAAGGCAATATCCATGCTAAAAACATCACCTTTAATTATAATGGCGAGTATTGTAAAGGGGCATTATTTGTGCTAGAATTGCAGCTTAGTGACACGATGGAGGGAGAAGTCGGCAATGAACGAGAGATTAAAAGAGATTGAGATTCTAAAACAGCTCACAATCCTTTATGCAGAAGATGACTATACAGCAAGGCAGACACTTGCTTCAATATTGGAGGATTATTTTGGCAATGTTATGGTTGCAAAAGATGGGTTAGAAGCATGGGAGATATTTCAGGCAAATCATATTGATATTGTTTTGACAGATATTGTCATGCCACGCTTTGATGGTATAAAACTTATGCGACAGATTCGCTACAATGCAAAGAAAGATATACCTATCGTGCTTATTAGTGCTTTAACAGAGACGCATTACTTTCTTGAGGCGATTAAGCTTGGTTGCAATGGCTATTTATTAAAACCTATAAAAATAGATGAGCTGACAGATACGCTGCATAATGCGGTATTGCCCTTTGCACAAAATAAAATTATTGAAATGCAAAATCAATTACTTCTAGCCCTAAATACACTTTTTGGTGGTAAAAAGGTAGAAATCGTGCAGTATCTCTTCACACATTGTGATAATGAACAAATCTTTTATGGCACACATGATGAGATTGCCGAACATTTAAATACGACACGACAAACTGTGGCACAATGCTTTAAAGATTTAACTCAAAAAGGCTTGCTACAAAAGATTCGAAACAAAGCCTATAAACTAGGACATATAGAAGATTTTACACATACAACCATATTAGAATCTAATTACGATGAGGAGCAAATATGAAGCTATCATATTTCTTTACACAATCTTTTAATCATCTAAGATTCTATAAAAGCTATTGCTTTCAGTTAAATGCTTTTTCAAATGCTTTTTATAGAGTCTTGAATAAAATCTCTCAAATACTTGCCCTACTCTTCATATTACTCTTAAGCACTTTTTCATCTATATATGCAAAGGATACTGAAAAAGGGCTTAAAAATTCACAAGAAAAAATTACAGAGGCAAATGGCTTAATAGGCATACCAGAAGATGATAGGAAAATAGAAGTATTTAATCACGATCTTTATATATTGCCCTATTTTCATGCACAAGTTGGCATGGGTGCGGCTAATACAGAAAAAATAGCACAAAAAAATAGCACAATTACAGAATCTACTATCCCGACATTTATGATTGGCGTAGGCTTTCAACAGCAATATTATATGTTAGGTGTAAATATAGGCTATAAAATACAGCTATCCTATGAAGTCGGCGTGAAATCTCTTGGTGAAAATACGATGGCATTTCGCAGTGGTGGGGCATTTTTCCAAATCCATGCGGGATACAAATATGTCTTACCACATATAAATATTGGCTATGAAATGCTCTCTGTTGGCAATGATTTTCTCCCAAGCTCAAAGGAAGAAGTCATCTATGCAGATAAAGGCATGGCATTTGGCTATGGAGTAACATTCCTACTAAACCGCTATAATGCACTCGAACTTGGTATAAGACACTCAAAAATATATGGCGACAAACCCCGACTTCTCTTTAACTATGAGTTTAGATTCTAAGGTTGTTTATTGTGGATTAACTTCATTTGAAGTTGTTGAAATCTAGAACATGCGTGTTTGTTTCACTAAGATTTAAAATTTACCTAAAGTTAAGCGTAAAAACTAGTTTCTGTTCTATCCCATAAACCCTACAACCACCTAATATTTGAAATGATACTCTAACCATACCGCACTTGTGTGTATTCTTTTGGGATAAGGTATTTTTCAAGTTTGATTAGATTTTTATAGATTCCGTGATTATAGCCTATTTCATATAATCTTTCTAATGCTTGTGTCTGTTTTGTGCTTAAAGTATGTGAGTTTTCATTTGCATAGAGTTGCAAATATATATCAAGTTCTTTAGCATTAATTCTTACAAGGTTATTTTCAAGCAGCATTTTTGTTAAAATATCTTTGTGTTTTAGCCCTATTTGTATCGCACGAGTTAAAACTTCTTCTAGCATAATCGCACGATTTAGCGGTATGGACCTACGCAGAGCCATGCCACCAAGTGGCAAGGGCAAATCATCTTTGCATAAATCCTGCCATATATCCCAAATGTAGCTTTCTACTTCAAGCTCATTAGAGAAATTAAGGATTGATTCATGGATTAACACCCCGGCATCTACCTCGCCAGATAGCACACTTTGCTCAATCTCTAAAAAGTTTTTATATACAACGCGTGCATTTGGATAATGGATTCTAAAAAGCATGGCATTTGTAGTATGCTCTCCGCTTAAGGCTACTTTAAAATTGCGTTTTAGTTTCGCATTTTTGCGTTTTACCATTTTTGGTCCATAGCCCTCACCAAAGCTCATGCCTGTGCGTAATAGCGCATATTCATTGCAAATATGCGGATAAAGTGAAAATGATATGGCACTAATATCATATAAACCTTGCAAACATGCAACATTAAGAGTTTCAATATCAAGCGCACTATTAATGAGTTTATAAGGCGTATCTACCCAGCCAAAAGCAATCGCATAATACATAAAAATATCATCAGCATCGGGGCTATGTGCGATTGTATAGGCATCGTTTGCTGTATGTGGTAAGGTCTGCATAGTATTCCTTCTAGTTTCATGTGTGTAATTATAGTCTATTTTATGCTAGATTTAATGGTATTATAAAACTGGCTTCTCAAACAATGACAAATCTTGACATATAAAACAGAATCTAAAGTTTCCATAACCACCTTGCAAGGCGACTAAAAATAGCATTAATTCACAATCAAACGATTAAAAATCTCTTGAGATGGACGCGCATTTGAGCCTGTAATATCACGCATAAAATCAACTTGACTTTGTGTTATGGTCATCGTTTGCTTAAGCACAATCCATCGCACACCTTGTGAGCATGGTGGTGTTGTGAGTGAGCCATCAAACTGATATGAAGTAAGATCGCTTGGTAGTAGCTTATGAATATCAATATTTGCGATAAAGTTTGCTTTATCTGGTTGTGTGGGTAGGTTTTTCACTAAAGATTCAATGATAGGATTAGATCGCCCTTCCACAAAAAAGACGGCAAGTATTACCTTATGTCCTTTAGAATCTTCATGCAAAAATTGTGCTTCAAGTATGCCGCGAAGTGAATCGATTGCATTTTCACCGGGTGTTTTAAAATATATTTCTTTTAGCTGATAGCGATTGCCATTCATTTCTAAAAAGTTTCCTTGCGGATAAATCATTTTAAAAGCGTGATTAGAAAGCATGAGATTTACCCCCTTTGCCACGCTGTATTTAAGCTCAAATTGTGCTGCACCCTTGCTTACATTTTTTGTAACGATATTTATGGGTGATTGCTGATTGCCCTCCGCACAGCCCAAATAGAGTGGATTAAGATTTGCCCAATACTGCGGTGCAGTATTATCTTTATAACTCCAGTTTTGCTTGTTTTGTGCGTATATAAACTGCGTAAGCGATAAAAGCACAAGGATATAAAGTCTCATATTTACTCCTTATATAGAATCTCATGTAGAATTATAAACTCTAAAAAAGAAGTTTTAGTCTTACCACACTTAGTTTCTACCCCTATCCTCCCCTATATTTCAAAGTTTAGATTCTAAGATATCCCCTAAAACACAACCCTACCACCAATATTAAATCCTAAGCCAAAGTTTTTATCAAATACACTGCTTTGTAAGCTAAGACTGCCATTTAAATACCATCTACCAAAGCTATATTCTCCACCACCTGTAAGGAATACATAAGACTTATAACCTTGAGCTTTATATCTCATATTAAAGTTATTTACAGAATCACCTATATTACCTATACTTGTAGTTGTAGTCCCACTAGAATCTACATTATTTTGTAAAATGATTGCATCTTGTTTTAATTGAGCGACTATAAAGATATAGCTTTGATTTGCAAAGTATTTACGACCATCTATGCCTATATTTACACTTATAGTTTGTCTTATATTATCATCTGTATTCATAGCAAATATAGGATTGCCATTATCTTTTCTTTTAAAGCCACTTGAACCTAATACATAATAAGATAATCCTGCAAAAGGTTTTACTATATAGCCCTTTTTCATTAAAAAGGCATAACCATAAGTTGCATTTAAATCTATATTAGAGAGTGTATAGCTATACTCATCACCAAAGAGAGCAAGTAAATCCATATTCTTAATTGGAGATCCTTGTCTCTCGTTTGTAAAGCTAAAGGCAGTATTAAGCGTTACATCTATTTCATGGTTCTCAATGAAAGTTCTTGTATAGATTCCAGCAAACATATTGTTTGAGTTATTTGAAGTAAAGCCATTATTGTTTCCATTGAATGTGCCATAGCCATAACCACCATACGCACCAAATGCAGTTTGCAGACTATCTACAAAATAATCATACCCTGCATTAAATCCATAGAGTTGAGCCGTCCCTGTTTTAGAGAAGTTAAGATTACCTAGCATATTAACCCAAGCATGATTTGGATATTCTTCTCTATTATTAAATCTCATGATTAAATCTGCTAAGGTATCAAACCATACTTCATTTGAGTTGTTATCACTTGTTATATCACTTTGTATATCTGTTACTCCATTGTTTGCATTTTGTGTGTTTTGCATAGCATATTGTGTATTATTTTGCACCCCATGCCCTGTGTCCGTTTGTATATCTGTTGCCCCATTAGGATTTGAGCTACTTGCTAGAGTAGCTACACTGCTTCTATATACGGCATTACTATTTGTATTACCACTTACTATGTTATTAATAGCTACTATTCTTGTGTTTGTATTAGAATCTAGACTTGCTAGTTTTAGTTTCTCTGCTTCTTTTAATGCTGCTTCTAAATTCTTTTGATAGTTTTGCATAGCTATATAGCTACTAGCACTCCCATGAATGCTAGCTACTCTTGCTAGGCGATTTAGTTTTGCACTCTCCATTGATAGTGTGAGTGTATGAAGTGTTGATGCTTTATTCTCTAAGTTTGAGACATGATCTATTGCTGTATCTAGAGTCCTTCCTACTTCTAGGAAATACTCTAGATTTCTTGAAGCAGCTAGAGTTTGGTCTAGGTTTATTAA
>NZ_FZPK01000029.1 GCF_900198625.1 Helicobacter rappini
TGTAATTCCTTACCATTGAAGTATAGAGATAGGGGAGAGTTATAATCTAGTTTGGTATGGGTGGTATAATTCTTTACTTTAATAGGCTGGTGCTTGTTTATAGGCAAAGATAACTAAAGTATAATCTCCTTGTGTAAGATATTGGAGTTGTTGGGAGGATTATCTTTAGAGTTTGGTTGATTTGATAGTGCATTGCTGTGAGATTGTTGTAAATATTCTTTAGGATTAAATGTTATTATATTTCCCTTATAAATATCATTTGGGAGTTCATAATAATCTATATCTTTTTGTAGCCTTGTCTTGTTTGGATTATATTCTTTTGTAGGGAGTATCATATATATGCCCATTGAATGAGGTTATACCCATAATAGATAGCTTCACATTCTAAGGTAATATCTATCTTTAATGGCTTTTGTGTATTGTTTATCCTTATTTCAAGGATAGAATCTGTGTTGTCTATCTTTTCATATTTTTTAGAGTGGATTCTGTAATATGTTGCATACAAAGTTACCAATCTACACTCCATTGATGTATAACCTCAATATAATCTTTTGTTTGTGTATAAATCGTGATACTGCCACTATCATACCCCATATTAATAACCCAAAATCTCCCCATATTATCCCAAACATAGTAGCTTCCTACTTCATCATCTTTATTGCTTTCTTCCTCTCCATAGTCATACATATTGACATTTTTTTGCAGTTTTTGCTCTTTTGCCTCAAATATCTTGTATGCTTCTTCTATACTTGTGGCTTTGATAAAATATTTTCTTATCCCTACTTCTTCACTATTTACCTTACCACAAGGAAATTCATAGCCTTTAGCCGGATACTTACATAAATCTATAAAAGCTAGTTTCTTACCAGAATCTAGTGAAAGTTTTGATGTATCATAAGGCACTAAAAAGACTTGGGTAAAAAATTTTTCTCTCTGTCCTATCATCTCATTGGCTTTATCTTGACTTAGATTCACAACTCCTGCATAAACATTTCCTAAACACAACAGAAATAATACAATCCACTTCATTGGCTTACTCTCACTTTTTTGTTATTCTTGCGTTTTTATCTTGCAATTAGAGACTAATCATTAAAATAAAAATTTCTTACCTCAATGCGTGTCTGTGTAGAATCTACCTGTCTAAAGCTATAATATACCACACCATTTTCATAGCCTATGCTTAAGACCATAAATTTAGGATTGACAAATTCATAGACAATATTGATTGTATCATTATATAGCTCAAGATTATCGTATTCATATTGTAGATTTTGTGTAGGTAAGCTTTCCTTAAAAGCCTTTTTATCAGGGTGATTAGCAATGAATTCTTGATACGCATTCTCTAAATTAGCCTCTATGACGTATTCTTTAAGTATCTTGTCTGCACAAGTAGAAATGCTACTATCCTTAACAAAGCTGTGTCCATCAAGAATCTCTTTACAAGGGATATTGTGATATTGGAGCCCTAATTCTTTATCAGTCTTTAATACCGCATTTTGTGCATTGAGAATATTTATAAACCCAAATACCAAGCCTATGTAAAATAAAAGTTTCATTTTTGCTCCTTTTTCATTGGTGTATTAAATCTTATCTAAATCGCTAATGCTATTTAAGAATGGGCAATTATTTGCTTGTCCATTAGGTGAGTATCTATACTCTGTTTTCTCTACCCACTGATTACCATATTGCATTCTCCTATTTGCAACATACTTATCATCAAAAATGGCACAATGTAGCCAAACAGAATTTTTGTTTCTTTCGATGATAATTTGGCTAAAAGTCTTGTCTCTATCTATACCTTGTATTCTTTCTGCTGGATTACTACTATATAGGGCTTTATAAATCAATTTTAGTCCTTCTTTAGAGGATATGCCATTTTTAACAAAAATCATATCAGCCGCAGAAGCACTTAAATGTTGTGATGTTTTAGAAGCATTAGGTTCAAGCTTTTTGTTTAATTCAGGGCATCTAACTCCAGAGGTAATTTGTAGCATATAGCCATTATTTAGAGCAAATTGTCTAATTTTTTCAAGTTCTGTACATAGCTTTTTCAGTTGTTTGTTATTTTCTAGTTGCATTGCAAATTTCTTGTTTAAATCTATATACGTTTGTCCATAACTTGTTTGTATCATATCTTTAACCCAAAAATGCTCACTCAATCTTTCCGACAATTCCTCCCCATACCCCACCTCTAGCCCCACTTCATTTAGTCCATATTGATTTTGATATTCTAGCAATACATTTGCTAACTCACAGAATCTATCATCTATGAGTATTTCAAAATCAATGATATTTTGTGTGTTATGATTTGTAAGTGTTGCTTTATTATAGCCATCTTTATCTGTGATATAAAGCCTATAAGATTCTTGTGGTTTAATAATCATTGGGATATTATCTAGCTTAACTTTATACTTTTTAGATTCTATAATAGAATCTTTTGGATTATTTAAACTTAAAGGATCTAATTTAAAGCTTTTATCCCCCTTCACCTCTCCCCATTCTAGTATTTGTAATTCTTTACTATTGAATTTAAGTGATAAAGTAGGTTTATAATCTAGTTTGGTATGTGTAGTATATTTTTTTGCTTTATAAGTTGGGGAATGTAAATGTATCAGCTTGTTCATTTTTATTCTTCTATGTAAGATAAATTTACATCACAACATTGAAGTATGGTTAAAAATCTCAACACCATTGGGTGTTTTTATATAGGTTTTTATGCTTTCTTCCACTTCAACTGTATAAGTAACTATGAGCTTATTTTTGCTTTTTATAAATATTACTTCCACCTTATAATCTTGATTATCCATTGTAATCACAAAGGTTGTGTTTAGGCTCTCTTTAGGCATACCCAAAGCAAGAATTTTTTTATAAATCAACGCTCTTATTTCATATTTTGGAAATTGGATTTCTTTTTGTAAATCTTGCTCAAAGGCTTCTTTGATACTAACATTAGGGATAAAATCTTTATTAGCAGAGCATTCATAATCATTACCGCAAACTTCTTGCTGATATGCAGAATCATATTCTCTTTCTATCGCTACTTGGGCATACGCAAACACCAAAAATCCAAACAACACAATCAATTTTCTCATTTATCCCTCCCTTTACTATCAAAAGTATTTTTATATCCTTCTTGCAGAATCTCTAGCGGGTCAGCTATATCATCTCTTCTTTGAAAAGCATTTTTGCCTTTCATCGTCAAAACTCCATTGCCTTTAACATCATCTCTAGTGCCATTGGTATAAAATTCAAAATGTAGCATATAATTTTTAATGCCATTCATTTTTCCTGTTTTTCCAAGGATTTGTCCTTGCTTTATTTCATCTCCATCTTTAACCAAAATGGAATTTTTATCCATTTCTCCATACCTAATAATAAATTTTCCATATTGAGAGGTTTCATGTAAAACGGTTATTTGATAAGTTCCCTCATAAAAATTTTTTTGTTCCAATACTTTTCCATCTGCAATCGCAATAACTTCGGTTAAAGGGTTTGTATATAAATCCCTTGCTGCGTGTTTTCTTGTTCCGCCACTTCTGCGGCTACCATAAACACTTTGACTTGCATTTTTGTCTGTAGAATTCTTAATACTCCAATCATAACTCAATCCTTTATCATTCAATGGCTTTACTTTAAGCGGGAATATAATTTCATTGTTTCTTTCATACCCCACCTCTAGCCCTACCTCATTTAGTCCATATTGATTTTGATATTCTAGCAATACATTTGCTAGTTCGCAGAAACTATCATCTATTAAAAGCTCTGTATTGATTATATTTTGCGTATTGTTATTTGTAATAACTCCTATTTTATTCTTGCTTTCATCATATATATCTAGGGAATATATTTTTTGAGATAAAGGAATGTGTGCTAGATTTTCTATCCTTACAAAATACTTTTTAGATTCTATAATAGAATCTTTTGGATTATTTAAACTTAAAGGGTCTAATTTAAAGCTTTTATCTCTTTTCACCTCTCCCCACTCTAGTATCATTACTTCTTTACCATTGAATCTAAGGGATAAAGAGGGTTTGCAATCTGGCTTGGTGAGAGTGGTTGTTAAACAAGGATAAATCTACTCTTCTACTTCTATTTGAGATTTACACAATGTGTATTGTTTCACATCATTTGTATAAAACCTTATTCCAAATTCATCTTTGACAGAGAGCATATGGTCATTAAGTATTTCAACATCAAACACGCTAAATTCTTGTGAGTAAGAAGTAGTGTTTTGTATAGGTTCATTTAAACACTTACTAACACCTATTTCGTTACAATTATGTGGCACAGAAACAGCTTTTATGGATATATGATTATTTTTTGTTTGCACATTTATAATTTTCAAGCTTGCAGCCTCCATAGCAAAGTTACGAATCATTTTTTGCAATTTTTTATTTAATCTTAGGCTAAATCCGCTTATATCAGCTACTAAGCAATTTTTGCCACTCTCTTTATTTATTTCATAAAAATTTGTATCCCATAAATCCATTGTCTGTGCGTTGAGAAAGATTGTTAGAGATATATACAGCATTAGCTTTTTCATTGGTTTGCTCCTTATATTTAGTTTATATTAACCCGCACTTGCGTTACAATGTAATTTTTCTTACTTCCTATTTGTGTTTGTCCACTCAACACAAAATTAGATTGTATGTATAACCTATTGTTGTCGCTTGTTCCCCATTGATATTTTCTTTCATTAATACTATGTGTGCCAACTTCATAGATTTAATATACAGGGATACCAAGTTCCTTTGCTCTTTCTGCTTTGATATAGAAATTCTTTTCATATCCATACTTTTCATTGATACTATCTATATCAAATGTTTTATACCAATACACCAATACAGAATCTCTTAGCGGTTCTAATACCCATTTCTCCACTTCCCTTTTCTCCAATGTGCTTTCTGTTTGAATCCTGAAAATATAACTTCCCTTGTGCTTTCTCACAGAAATAGAATCTTCTAGTAAATAGTCCGCCATAAAATATCGATATGCAATTGTATTATTTTGTGCATCAAGCATAATATAATCGGGCTCAATTTCTCCATCATACGCTTGTGGCTCTGTATTGTGTATCACAAGGCATTCTGTATTTTTAGAATCTATAAATATTTCTTTACATTTTTCATTTTTATTTGGCTTTTCTAATAAAATCCATTTGCCATAATATGTCTTTGGCAACACATCGGCAAACATAATATTTATAGAGAATATCGCTAGTATTAGCCTTTTCATTGCTTCCTCCTTGTAAGTTTTAGTGTTTATTTTTTCTAATTTGCGTTACGACAAATTCATACTGCTTATTTGTCTTGCGATTTATGACTTCACTTGTGCCACGCAGTGAATTATCAGCCTTAAGATACAATTTATTTTCATCACTTATGCCTTTGTTTTTATATCTTGTGCCCACATCATAGAATCTATAAAATAAGCCTTTAGTATCATAACCCCTACCCACGATTACAATGTAATGGTCGGTGGCATAATCTGGAGCATTATATCTATCTCTATTGTTATGAATCCTTTTATCATAAGTATGATCTACTCCCACTAATACAGGATAACCGGATTCAAGTTCGGAATCCAAATATGCTATCCCATCTTTTGCTTCATGGGTAATTTTTATATATTCAGATTGTCTTGTTGTATCAAAATTTCCATCGATTTTGCTTGCTTGAGTTCCTTGTAAAATTGGTGCTGATATATTAACCCTTCCTTGTGAATCTTGCTTTAAATCCAATCCTTTTTCCGTAGCAACAATATATTGATTGGTTTTGTAGCCAGAAACACTACCAAGCTTACTCCTTTGTAAAATTTCATAACAAGTAGCAAAACACGCCGTATTACCAGCTTTTGCTCCCATACCCTCTTTTGTGTTATCAAACTGCGAAATCCACTCTACAACTCCACCATTTGGCGTTATTTGTCCTCTCAAATCAATCTTGCTCTTCCTTTCCCCATACCCCACCTCAAGTCTTACTACCATTCTACCCTTATCATCTTGAATAGATTCTAAAACCTCTTTATATTCTTCTTTGATAGATTCTAAGACTTTAAAGAATCTCGTGTCTTCTTTAGCTAAGTCTATCCCTCCATTATCGCCATAGCTTTCTCCTCCATGAATATAAAAACCTTTATATACCCCTAGCGTTATAAAAAACACTCCAAATGCCCTAAATACCGATACTCTAAACACTAAGCAAAAAAGCCCTTTTTACTTTTTGTGTATCCTTTTTTCATTACTACATAAAATTACAAGTAAAATAACACATATTTTAAAGATTTTAACCCTTTAAAATACCATTCAATTATAACTAAAAATACAAGTAATTTTTATATGATTTTTGCATTAAGTTTATAAGTTACATTTTCACTTTACAAAGTGTTACAAACTAAGCAATACAAAATTACAAATTAATTAATACTTTGATACAAATTAAAATTACACACAATACAAAAACATTAAAGACTAGATACAAACTTAATAAAACATACAATACAAACATTACTAACAAACAAAAGATTAAAAGATACATTAAAAACATAAAAAGGTATTAAAACATGATTTGTATTTAGATTGTGATTAGCTTGTAATAAATGTATGATTAAGTTATGCAAGTAATATTAAAG
>NZ_FZPK01000006.1 GCF_900198625.1 Helicobacter rappini
GCTCTGCGTAGTCTTGGCGGGTTGGCTTTGCAGATTCCATTCTTTTTTGCAATGTATGAGATTATTAACAAAGCTGAATATCTACAAAGTGTCCGCTTTCTATGGATAGATGATTTAAGCAAGCCAGATTCTATTATGCTGTTTGGCTTAAGCATTCACATACTGCCTTTACTGATGACAGCTTTTACTTTAATCAATGTCTTTTATAGCTCAAAAGAGCTAGGTGCAAGAATACAAGGGAGTTTGATTGCTTTATTGTTCTTGGTGCTACTTTATAGTATGCCAAGTGCGTTAGTATTATATTGGACTTGTAATATGGCGTTTGCGTTGTTTAAAGAGATATTTAAACACAAAAAACATTCATCTTTGAGTAATCATTCGCAAGATTGTGTGTCTTTGGAGGCAGTCATTACCACTAAGGTAACTCCTGCCCCCAAATCCACACAAAACTCACAAAGCAATACTGCAATTACTAGAATGTGTGAAAGTGCGGATAGGGTTGACGTAGAATGCCAAGTTTCTAATGTTTCAAATCTTAACCAAGATACTAGAATTGCGGATTCTCAAATAGATTCTAAAATTACACAAACACCAAATCAAAATCTCTACAAACTCATTCAATATATAATTATCAGCCTAAGCTTTATGATATGCGTATCTAGCCCCTATGCCCTGTATGTAACGGATTTAAACGCCTTTGCACTAGAGACAATACCACCAACTTTAGCAGCATTGTTTGGGTTTTTTATACTTACTTCATTTATGCTTATCTACATCATAAGCTTTGTAAATCACAATAGCAGAATCTTTATCTTTATTTTATGGCTCATAGCGTGGATATTTTTAGCTCTTATGTTATTAGGCGTGAGTTATGGCTTTGTTTTGCGTGGTGATTATGGCGTTATGAGTCATTTTTTCTTTGAAAAAAGTATTGGAATAGACAGCAAACATGAGATTATTGATGGAATAATGATTGCCTCATGTTTTGTTGTAGCCTTGTTGCTATTAATCTTTAAAGTGACAAAATACATTATTCAAGCATGTAAAATATTTTTAGCTATAGTAATAGTGAATGCAACATTTTCTTTAGCAATGGCTGTGAATTATACTGCAGAACGAGATAAAGCGCAGAATTTAGTGACAGATAAGGCAACGAAAAAAACACAAATACTTGATTTTGCAAAAGAACATAACAATATTTTAGTGTTAATATTAGATAGATCCGATGGGTATGTTGTTCATGATTTGTTTAAAGAAAATGAAAACTTAAAAACTTCTTTCAAAGGCTTTATTGACTTTACAAATGCGTTGAGTACATCTGGGCTAACACTACCAACATTAACAAGTATTATTGCCGGAAAATATTATACCGCCTTAAATATTAATGCAAGAAATATTAACGATGGTCTAGCAAATGAGATTGCAAGGGGTTATGCTAGCACCTTAAATACTTTTGAAAATGCTGGTTATGCGGTGTCTAGCACACTTGATTTCCCAACAGATGAGGTGCATTTATATCCGTTGTTAAAAAATACAAACACCAATGTTTTTGATACAACTGATTTGCAAAACATATATGTCGAAAAATATTTAGGTGGAGTAAAAACTGATGAAATGCCTGTGCGACAATTGATTTCTTATGGTTTATTTAGAAGTGCAACTTATGTCATTAGAAAAGGTATATATCGTCGTGGGGTTTGGCTCTTTAGTAAGCAGGGGGTAGTGAGTATGAGTTCGCTAAGAGGTGTGGCTGAACTTAATGTGTTGGCAAAGGAAACAACAATAGAAGCAACAAAACCTACATTTAAGTTTATTCACAATAGTATTACGCATAATCCTTATGGATTAGATTCTGCCTGCATGATTAATCCAAGGGAAATCGCCTCACCACAAGATAATGTTTATGGCGTATCGGAAGGGCATTACAATAGTGAAAAGTGTGCGTGGCAATGGGTAGCCCAAATATTAGAGAGACTGCAGGAGTTGGGCGTATATGATAATACAGAGATTTTTATCACGGCAGATCATGGCGCACAAAGTAAGTTTCTCCCCACACAGACAAACTTCCACATTCCGCTATTTTACAAGCCCCTGCATTCTAAAGGCGAAATGAGACAAGATTCTAGAATCATTACAAATTATGATATCCCTGCATTATTTTGCAAGAATCTGAAAGAGGGCTGCCCCAATATAGACTCAATTACACTTGATTCCATTCCACACAAAAGAAGACTTCAGTTGATGATTATGGGGGGTGGCTGGAATCTTGAGAGTCAAAATAAAAACAGCTTTAAAGTCTCAAAGCTTTATATATTTGATGGTAGCGATATTTACGATGAAAAGGCATGGCAAGTGCAAGAAGCGGAATTAAAATAAATAAAAGAAGTGGGGGCTTAAGTATTCTTAAGGCAAAAAAGTATTACACAAATCACAAAATTGCAAAAGCATATGGGAGAAAAGATGGAGGCTTATAAAAGTTACTATTTTCAATATTTTGTCCCAGCAAGATTTTTGAAATAATTGTATCAATTCGATTTTACGCATTATGGTTGTGGGAATCTACATTTTTATTTTCACGCAAATATAGCTACCCTTGTAAGATTTTAACGACACTTAAAAGCCATTAAGCTTAAATACATCGACTTAATAAACAGCAAATTCTCCAGCTGTCTCATGCAATCTTAAGTTTTGACAGCTAAAACCACTATAAGCTAACAATATCTGTAACACAATATACAAGTCACAAAAAAAAGTAAAAAAAATGAATTATTCATAAAACTTATTATCTAGCAATATGAAAAATCACACAACACACTAAGTGTTGCACAAAAAAGAGTATATGAAAAAGGAGAAAATGTCTAGAAAGTATATTTCAATTCTGTTCTAGTCTTAAAGAAATCTATATCGCCTGCCAATGTTGCTGCTAGGAAAGAAAGCTCTAGCTTATCAAAAAACTTATAGGTAATATGTGGTGTAATCTCTACAAAACTTGCATTTTTAATAAAGCTTTGACTACCTACCTTAGCACCACCAACCCACCATGTTGGGCTAGGATTAAGAGAGCTTCCAGAATCATTTGGCGATACTTTAAGTTCTGGCATATAAGTATTACCAAACACATACGCTACATCAAGTCCCACTTTTAATGGAATCTTAAAGCCATATTCAGCTGCTATATAGGCGACATTGATACTTGAGTTTTTAAAGCTACCAGACCCTAGCATACCTAAGCCCTCATAGGTTGCTGTAAGGTTGCCATTCCATATTTTTCCTGCGGTATCAATGCCACCTTTATAGTCTAAAAGTGTGCCATAGCCATCGCCAAAGCTTCCTAGATATCCAGCTTTTAGAGAGAATTTATCAATAGCAAGTTTTGCTTGAATATTATAAAGTCCGCGAAATTTTGCTGCATTTGCCAATTCCGTATCAAATACTCTATCTATGCTTTTTCCATTTAGTCCAAGATAAAGATGGGGCTTACCATTTAATGCTGCCATGCTTGTTTGTGCAAGGATTGAAAGCTTCATAGAATCACCCAGCTTCATGCCATACTTTGCCTCACCATAAAGCAAAAAGTCCATAAAACCATAGATATTTCCCACATAGACATTAAAATCTAAAGCCTTCTTCATCACATTACCACCCATACCAAGCAATGTGAGATTATTACCTATGCCAACACCTGCGGCTGAAGTATGATCGTTGCTTGATAATCTTGTGCGGATATTATATCCTACATGATCGCCACTCCAGCTATCATAGAATGAAGCGTGGTATTTAATGCTGCCACCATCTATTTTTTGCTTTGCATTAGCCACAAAGCCTGTGCCTAAATCCACTTTATTATCACTCAGTGGTGAAGAGATATTAATCTTTCCTGCATCAATCTTTGTGCTAAAAGAACCTATATCAAATTCTTTACTTGCAAATATTTGTGAGATATTGAATCTATCTGAAAAGTTATTTGTAAATGCAGTCCCACGACCACCTTGCACAGCACCATTTGTGTTGCTTCCTACATCTGGTGTGCTTGATCCTTGAGAGAAGAAAAGACCGGCAGTCGCACTAAAGCCATATATCTTACCACTTGTTACATCAAGCTTTATTCTATACTGCTGACTTTGCCCATTTTGTCCAATATTATCAAATCCATTAATAGTAAAGAATCTCGCAAAGCCAAAGCCACTAACTTTTGCATTTGTTACTAAATCTTTTAGTTTATTCTCTTTTTTTGCAGGTGCTACTGCTACTTCTTGTGGGGCAGAATCTTGTGCTACTTGTTCGCTATTTTGTGTTTGTGTCTCTGCAAACGCCACTTGGAATAATGCTCCTGCAAGCACTACTGAAAAAACTTTCTTCATCATGATCTCCTAATCGTTGAAATGTTGGCGGTATTGTAAAAACCCTTTGTAAAAGCAAAAGTTCGTCTATGTAAAATGTGTATCAAATCTCATTTTTATATTCGTTTTGGAATCTAAATAATACAAATAGCTAAAACTTGAAATATAGCTCTTATAATTAAGGTATTTTGTATAGAAAGGATTTATATGCGTTGGGTTAAATTTATCGGCGTTGCGTGCATTGTGCTGTGTTTATTTGCGGGTGGCATTGCCTTTGATATTTTTGTGGTGCAGAAATTTACACATAAAAATGTGGTAGAAGCAACACAAAATAATCACATAGAAATCTCACAATCTATTGAAACTTCAAAGGACATTAAGCCAGATTTATTGCAAATGGAGCTTAGCATAGTAGAAAGCAAGATTCTAAAAAATACCCCCACACTTACAGAATCACAAAGAGAGCATATCACAAAAAAGCTAGATTCCATAATCACTCTAGCCCAAGCAAACAAGGATATTTGTAAATATAGCCCTTATACTTTTGGACCAACTGAAACCTATGATGACAAAAATGAAATGAAGGCTGGATATAGCATCTCTTTCAACATAAAATGCAAAATGAAAGAAGAAACTTATAAGCAATATGAAGAGTTTGTATCGCAAATAAAAAAGGTTGTATATCAAGATGAATGGCTAGATTTTAGAAATCATGCGTTTAAATTTGTTTTGTCGGATTCACTCCAAGAGACACAGAAAATTGCACTAAGAGAGCAAATCATAAAACAAGCAAATATGCTAAAAGATGAATACAGCAAGAATCTCAATGCAAAATGCAATATTGCAAATATGTCATTTCTAAACATTTCACTCTATGACAATCCAATGTATGCGGTGGATAGAAAAATACTAGGTCATAATGCAAATGATTTTACAAGTCAAGGCAATGTGGATTCTAAAATCAATATAAAAAGTCTTATGGAATCTTTTGTTGTTCCATTAAAACTTAGCATGAATGTAAAATTTACATGCAATGTGCTTTAGCTATAGTTGGGATATGTGGTAAAACAATTTTTGTAATGGGTAAATGATTAATGCAGTAGGGCTAGTTTTATATGGTTGTAAGATTGGGTTAATGAAAAGCTTATATATAAAACAAAAAAGAGTTAGAAACCCAGCAAATAACATAAAACATTAACTACAACAAGTAAATGAAATAATCTCAAAGCAATATAAACTTTTTAGATAATTAACAAAAGCGTTATACAATTACGCATTGCAAATTACAAAAAAGGAATATTATGAAGATATCTTATTTTATCTCACTAGGTCTGCTTGGATTAAGTCTCACTTCTCATAGCATGATGGCACAAGATTCTAGCAAGGTGGTCCAGAAGTTTTTAAAAGAAAATACAAAGCTAGATTTTAAGGTTATCTCTAACACACAAGAGCCATTAAAAGATGCTTCAGTTATCATTTTAGAATCTCCAAATAAAGAGAGAATGGCACTACTTGTTAGCAAAGATGGCAGCTATATGATACCTTTAGCAGAGGGCATTGCGACAAGTAATAGTGGTAGTGCTTTGCGTGCTAGTATTGATGGGGTGAATAAATATAATAAGGATATGAAAGATTCTAAAATATTAGCTTTATTTAAAAAGCATTCAAGTTCAGTCTTAAAGATAGAATCTACAAAGCCATCAAAAAACACCATATATATGGTTTTAGATACCACTTGCCCTTATTGTTTGCAAGAAATAGCACACCTTGATGACTATTTAAAAGATGCAAATCTTGAAGTATTAATGGTGGGTATATTGGGACAAAAAGCACAGAATAGAACTGCTGGATATTATCAGGAATTACAAAGCGTAAAAAACAGAGACCAAAAGATTGCGTTATTAAAAAAGGTATTTCGTGCTGATTATGCACCAAAGGTTGGCAATAATGATCTTATGACACGCATTTCAGAAGAGAGCCTTGCTGCAGGTGTGCAAGGTGTGCCTTATATTATAAGGACAACAAAATAGTTGAAAGCTAATGCCTAAGTAGCGTAGTATGCTAGATTCTGTTTCTGTGGAATTAAGGCGGTTTTTATGAAATATACTATACAATACAAGCCGTTTAAACCTAGTAATAGCAGGGGTGTATAATGTTAGAAATTTTAATGATTGAAGATGATGTTGAATTAGCCGAAGTATTGAGTGATTATCTGAAGCAACATGACATTCATGTAACAAACTATGATGAGCCATATACGGGCATGTCAGCACTTGCAACAAAGCATTTTGATCTTTTATTACTTGATCTTACTTTGCCAAATCTTGATGGACTCGAAGTGTGCAAAAAAGTCGCAAAACAAAAAAACATTCCTATAATCATATCATCAGCAAGAAGCGATGTAAATGATAAGGTAAAAGCCCTTGATAGCGGTGCAGATGACTATATCCCAAAGCCTTATGATCCAAAAGAGCTTGTAGCGCGCATTCAGTCCTTACTCCGTCGCTATTCACAAAAAATGGCAGAAGAAAAGATAGCAGATAAATCTGTGATATTTTCCATTGATAAGGACACAAGGGAAGTGTTTTTCAAAGATAAAAAGCTTGATTTAACAAGGGCTGAATATGAGATTCTAACCTTGCTTATCAGTAAAAAAGGGCATGTTTTCAGCAGGGAAGCAATCGCTATTGAATCTGAGTCTATTAATCCAGAAAGCTCAAATAAAAGCATTGATGTTATCATCGGCAGATTACGATCAAAGATAGAAGAGAATCCTAAAAATCCACAATATATCATTTCTGTGCGTGGTGTCGGCTATAAGTTAGAAGCATAAAGATTATAATGTATAGTATGCAATATGTGCATGTTTGTTGTGTGATGGTTGCATATTTCCATGCATGTTGAAAGTGTGGGTCTAAATAGACATTTTTAAGGTAAGTGAGAGGGGATTATCTCAATATGGCAAGAACTTTAGAGTGGATAAGATTCATAACCAAAGAATAAAACTTGCTTTATTATGCTATCATACTCTCTATGGTTGCTTGGAATCTTTTTTGCTTTTATGATTTTAGATTCTATAAGGATTTTGTATCTAAGGGATTTTGATGTTAAGATTTTTTATTTCAATAAGATTTGTATCACTGCTTTTTCTTGCGTTTATATTTGCAGCTTGTTCTCAAGGTAACTATAAAGCAGAATATTATTCCACCGTGTTGCCAACCTATGATTTTGATACAAATGCACCGACAATTATCGTATCAGACCCGTGGGATCTTTCATCAAAATACTATGCAGGACAAGCGTTGCTGGCCTTTAAAAAAAGGGGATTTAATAATATCTATATGCAAGGGCAGATTGATACTTCCTATGCTAGAAATGTGATCTACATTCGCGTTGCTAAAGAGCAGCTAGATCCAGCAAGTAACTACCAATATACATTTAATGCAACAGGTGTTTGTAATGTGATAAATGGTGTCCCTTCATGTAGTATTGACACGAAAAATGGCGAATCTACAAAGAAAAACACAAAGCGAGTTGTGCGAGATGCTTATCGCGTAGCATTTGATTGGTATGATGTGTATAAAAAGACTAGGGTGCTGTATGTAGCAGGGAATGCAGCCGTTGATAGTGGACAATACACAGATTTACATGTCTTTACAAACTTGATTAATGACACCGTGTCAAGAATGGAGTTTCGCAAACCTGTGCAATATATCTATAATGGCTCTTTGAGTTCTAATCATTAATCATGTTGATACCCAAAACACTTTCACCACAATGGGTTAATCTACTTAAAGATGAGTTTAGCAAACCCTATTTTTTAGAAATCATAAAGCATTATAAACAAGCCTTGCAAACGCACAAAAATGCGATATTTCCACCAAATGATCTGATTTTCAACGCATTTAATCTCACGCCACCAGAATCTGTTCGCATTGTAATCTTGGGACAGGACCCCTATCATGGTAGCATTTTTACACAAGATGGAGAAATACCGCAGGCTATGGGCTTAAGCTTTAGTGTGCCAAAAGTCGTGCCAATACCACCTAGCTTAAAAAATATTTACAAAGAGCTTGAAAATAGTCTAGGGATTTGTATGCCAAATCATGGTGATTTAACACAATGGGCTACAAAAGGTGTGCTATTGCTTAACGCTATCCTTAGTGTGCAAAAAGGCATGGCAGGTTCGCATAAGCATTTTGGCTGGGAAACTTTCACAGATTCTGTAATTCATGCTCTCTCAACGCATTTTAGTGGTATTGTATTTATGTTATGGGGGAATTTCGCTAAAAAGAAAATCTCTCTAATTGATAGCACAAAACACGCAATCATCACAGCCCCACATCCTAGCCCACTTGCTAGGGGTTTTGTAGGCAGCGGTGTATTCTTGCAGGCAAATAAAGCTCTGCAAGATATGGGTAAAATGCCTATGGATTGGCGTATTATTTAAAGGCTTTAAAATCCTATACATCTATAAAAAAGCTAAAAATAGTTTTATGAATCATGTGGTATATACACGCATAGATAAATCCCTTAGTATTTTGTTAAAAACATTGCATAAATTAATTTTATATATTATTGTTGCTCTCACTTACTTCTATGTTGCATGTTTTAGCAATTTATGCAGCATTGTGCAAAAACTTAAAATATGTTATAGTCCCACCCAAAATACCACATTAATTCCTTATATGAGAAAATACAATCAAAATATATAAATCTCATAAATGCTTCAAAGCCAAGAGACTTGACTTTGTATATATTATTGTGCTATAATACGCTTTCTCTAAATGTCAGGGTAGCTCAGCTGGTTTAGAGCGCTGGTCTCATAAGCCGGAGGTCGGGGGTTCAAGTCCCCCCCTTGACACCATATATCTGCATAATCTCTTATTAATTTTTATGAATCATAAGATCATTTCAGTTTTATTTCAGCAGTAAGTTTTTTTGTAAAGTCTTAATGGATAAATATTATCAATAGATAGATCATTTCGCAAATGCAAAAATTACATAATATAGGATTGTGTGTAAAATCTTACTAGATTCCAAACACACATTAAAATAATATCCCCTCCAATAATTACAACCCTAAATACTCTTTAACAGCATTTCATGCACGCTATCAACATAGCTTTTAGAATCTTTTAGGCTTTGCCCCTCAAGTATTTTTGCACCATTAAAGAGTATAAGGCAGTATTTATCGCGTAAATCCTTAGGCATATCTTTAATCTTTTGTATCAATTCATGGTTTATGTTAATCTCTACATTCTTTTTTGGTTCTGGCATTTCCTGCCCCATTTGCCGCATGATTTGCTCCATATAGCTATTTTGCATACCTTCATCAGTGAGTGCTAAAGGTGAAGTGAGACTATCGCTAAGATTTACTTCATTTACACCATCTAGCCCTTTAAAAGATTCTATAAGAGTTTCAAAAGCTTTCTTTTGCTCTTCACTAATCTCACTTTTGATACCCTCACTTGCCTCTTTACTATTAATATCAAGCAGCTTTGTGCCATCAAACTCGCCAATTGTAGGAATGACAAAGTTATCCACCTCATCGGCAAACAACAGCACATCATAGTCTTTAAATTTCTCTAACACAGGATTATTTTTCAGCGTTTCTAAATCCTTGCCTATTGCATAGAATATACCTTTTTGATCTGCACTCATCGCTTCTTTATAGGCTTTAAGGCTTATATACTCGCCCTTTTTCAGCGAATACGCACGCATAAGTTGCAATAGCTTCTCTTTATTTTCATAATCGCCATATAGCCCCTCTTTTAGCACTTTGCCATATTTTGTATAAAAATCTTTATATTTTGCTTCATCTTTTGCAAGAGATTCTATCATGCTTAATACTTTTTTAACTGATGCACTTTTGATTTGTTCTAGAATCTTATTTTCTTGCAATATCTCTCTGCTTACATTTAATGGCAAGTCATCGCTATCAATTATCCCATGTATAAATCGCAAGTATGAAGGCAATAATTCTTTATCATCATCAGTTATAAACACGCGTTTTACATACAGCTTCACATGTGATTTATAATCCATTCTTTGCATGTCAAATGGCGGTGTTGCGGGGATATAAAATAGGCTTTTATACTGCAATTTCCCTTCAGCATGAGTGTGTATATAGCTTATAGGCTTTTCTTTGTCATAGGCAAGTGTGCCAAAAAAGTCTTCATAATCCTCTTTTTTTAACTCACTTTTTGACATCGTCCAAAGGGCTTTTGCTTTATTGACTTGGTCTTCTTTCTCTTCCTTAATAGTCTCTTCTTTGCCCTCTTCTTTTTTCTCTTCTGTGTATTGCAAAAATATAGGGAATTGAATATGATTTGAATATCGCTTAATCACATCTTCAATACTCCATTTGTTGCAATACTCTTTTGCATCATCTTTAAGATAGAGTGTGATTTCTGTGCCATAGTCTTCCTTACTTGATTCTAGAATCTCATATTCACCATCGCCACTACTTATCCATGTATATGCTTTTGTATCAAGAGCCTTTTTTGTATTTACAACCACTTTATCAGCCACCATAAAGCTTGAGTAAAAACCTACGCCAAACTGCCCGATAAGATTAGAATCTTTCTTTTTATCGCCACTTAGATTCTCTAAAAAGCTTTTTGTGCCACTTTTTGCTATCGTGCCAAGATGATTATTTAGGTCATCTTCATTCATACCGATACCATTATCAGCGATTTTTAGAATCTTTTTTTCACTATCAAAGCTAATGGTAATCCTTGGGTGAAACACAAGGCTTTTATACGCATCATCGCTTAGTGTGAGATGATTTAGCTTATCGAGAGCATCACTTGCATTTGAGATAAGTTCGCGTAAGAATATTTCTTTATTAGAATAAAGAGAATGTATCATTAAATCAAGTAATTGCTTGATTTCTGTTTGAAATGCTTTTTTTGCCATATTAAACTCCTAATTTCATATTTTGAGTTAGCAATTATAACATAAGTTTGATAAATAAATACAACCTTTAGTCAATATTATTAACTTTAATTAGTATATTGATATAATGTTTTTTTAGTCATTAATTATAATATACTGCTATGTTTCTATAATGCAGGGATTAAAAGGATTTATCAGCATACATTATGCCTAGCTTTACAAACAACATAGGGATAAATGGAGAGAATCCGCATTTTTGAAGTAAAAAGTGTAATTGAAGCATAAGGATATGACTTTTATAAACATGCTACACCAATTGTGTCGCATAAAAGTAAAATCAATTTGCATTATTTATGGTTATAATTATAAAATTCATAAAACACAGCAATACATTAAAGGATAAAAATGTCAAAAAAAGAATTTGTAGTAGGCATTGTAGGCGTTACAGGTGCAGTTGGTGAGGAATTGTTACGGATTTTAGATGAGAGAGACTTCCCGGTGAAAAGGCTAGTCCCACTTGCTAGTGCGCGTAGTGCTGGTGATAGCATAGAGTTTAAAAATCAAAAAATAAAGGTTTTAGAGACAACAGATTCAGTATTTAAAGATGAAGGCATAGAGATTGCCTTTTTTAGTGCTGGTGGGAGTGTGAGCGAGAGATTTGCTAAGAGTGCGGTGGAAGCTGGGGCTATTGTGATTGATAATACGAGCTTTTTTCGTATGCAAGATTCTATTCCGCTTGTTGTGCCTGAAGTAAATCCAGAAGACATTAAAAAAGATTCTACAATTATTGCAAATCCAAATTGCTCCACCATACAAATGGTGCATGTATTAGCCCCTTTGCATAAGGCATTTGGCATTGAGCGAGTAGATGTTAGCACCTATCAAGCGGTAAGTGGAGCGGGTAAAAAAGGCATGGAAGAACTCATCATGCAAATGCAGAAATTCTTTGCGTTTGAGCTTGATTCTGTTATCCCAAAAGCCTTTCAACACAGAATCGCCCTAAATCTTATCCCCCATATTGACACATTCCTTGATAATGGCTTCACAAAAGAAGAGATGAAAATGATAAATGAAAGTCAAAAGATTATGCACGCAAACTTTGAGATTTCAGCGACTTGTGTGCGAGTGCCGATTTTACGCAGTCATAGCGAGACTTTAAGCATTCGCTTTAAAGATGAAGTGAATGCAGACAAGGCAAGAGAGATTCTAAAAAAGGCTGAAAGTGTCGTAGTGATAGATAGCCCAAGTGATAATGAATACCCAATGCCACTCATCGCCACAGATACCGATGAGACCTTTGTAGGCAGGATAAGAGTGGATAACTATGATAAACGCATTTTACATTTATTTTGCGTAGCAGACCAAGTGCGTGTTGGTGCGGCGACAAATGCTGTGCGTATCGCTGAAAAGTGGATTGCCCTGTAACATATATCATTGTAACACATATCATTACATAGCTATATATCATAGCTTTACTCACCACAAAGCTTAATGCGACTTATACACAATAGATACATCTCTCTTTAATCTTTAGTAGCTACTCTAAAGATTGGCTAAGATTCCACACTTTTAACATATAAGATAGCTTTTATGGACGCCTGAACCCAAGCATACAAAACTAAACAAATAGATAAAATACCTTGATTTGTTTTTTTTGTAAAATGGCACGCATTCTAGCGAGATAGGCTACTTTAAAGGAAAACTATGAAACATTATATAAAACTCGCCCTAAGTGTTATCATCACATGCAGCATGGGCTATGCAGAGAATCTTAAGGAATGTCTAAGCGAAGAGGATAAGATACAAGGATGTGTTAAAAAACTTTGGTTTTCTAATGGATATGGTCTAGTATTGGAAACTCCATATAAAGATGGCAAACTAGATGGTATTGAAAAACGGTATTATCTAAATAATGGGAATCTAGAACAAGAAACTCCATATAAAGATGGCAAACTAGATGGTATTGAAAAATATTATTCTAAAAATGGCAATCTTATCGCAACGATGACCTATAAAAAAGGCGAAGCAATCAGTGCTAAATGTGCTAATGGGAAAGTATTAAGCGGTGAATACCCCTTTAGTTTGGACGAGATTGATATGTATAAAACCTGTGGGTAATGCAACGCTCTAAATTGTCATAACAATAAATTGTCTTTAATCTAAATAGAGAGGAAAACTATGAAACATTATATAAAACTTGCCCTAAGTGCTATCATCACTTGCAGCATAGGCTATGCAGAGAATCTTAAGATATGTCAAAGCCAAGAGGATAAGATACAAGGATGTCTTGAGAGAATATATACAGGAGCGGCTTTGATACCTTATCAGTATGGTGCTTTTATGCGGACAGCTTGTGATTGTGCTTATGAGTTCCCATATAAAAATGGTAAGATTGAAGGTATTGCAAAAGCTTATAGTGATAAAAAACTAGTAGGAACATATCCATATAAAAATGGCAAACTAGATGGTATTGCAAAATGGTATTATGAAAATGGGAATCTAAGAATCGAAACTCCACATAAAGATGGCAAAAAAGATGGTGTTAGAAAATTGTATTATGAAAATGGGAATCTAGACCAAGAAACCCCATACAAAAATGGTAAGGAAGATGGTATTGAAAAAGGGTATGATGAAAATGGGAATCTAGAACGAGAAACCCCATATAAAGATGGCAAACAAGATGGTGTTGAAAAATGGTATTATGAAAATGGAGATTTGATTGCAGAGATTACCTATAAAAATGAAAAAATAATAAGTGGCAAATGTGGCGATGGCAAGGCTTTTAGCAACGCACATTTACATAATTTAGAAAAGCATTATGATATAGATTTCATTATTAAAAAAATCTGTGAAAAGCCCTAATATCTTCATATCGCATTATTGCCTTTTATTTGCCATAGCTTATAATCTCTTGGCTATTTAGCATGATAGCAAAGATTATTGACTTGTCATTTTTGTCTTTTAATAATAAAAGATTTTTTACTACAACGAAGTTTTATTTGTAAAACGAGAAAAATAATAAAAGAGATAATATCAAACAATATAAAGTGATTTAATCTTCTAAAATCCATGCAATCTATTCATAACTACATATCTTTAAAGCTTGGTTATTATAGAATCTCATCACTTTTTATCACACTAGATTCTATATTGCTATATTTAAATCTTAATCTCTCTCAATCCCTTTGCCTAATCCACAAAGAGATAATAAGAGATAGCAAATATACATAAGCTTTGCTATAATTAAAACTTCATATATAAATCTTAATATACATAATAAGGCAACATTATGCGTTCATGTGGCAAGATATGTTCTATACATACTTATATCATAATTTATTTTTTTTGCTTTTATATCCCACTTCACGCAGACACAAAAACACTTATGCAAAATACACAAAGTCCCGAGATATTAAATCTAGAGAGATTAAATACACAAGATTCAATATACAACTCACTACCAGCAGATAGCCTGAAAGAAACACAATTGCCAAAAGACCCAAGCCTACTCAAAATGCAGCAAGACCAAATGGACTTAATGCGTAAGGAATATCGCGGCAATCCCGCAGAAACAGACCTTATCTACTACAAGCAAAGGGAAGCACAAAAAGAGATACAAAAAGATAGCACACTAAAGATTAAGCCAGAATATGGCATAGATGAAGATAGTATAGCGACAACAGAGCAATATGAATTTATCATGCAGTATTTTTTCAAAATCATTGATGAAATACCCTATGGCGAGGACTATAAAATCTCTGTGCCACTGCATTCATTAAGGCTAAATCAAAAGAATCCCGCAAAAACTTGTGAGATAAATACAAAAGAACACTCTCTCACACTCACGCATTACAATCACTACACAAAAGCAGAAATGCAAGCAAGTGTGAGAAAACAAACACAATATTTATTGTATAATTTGCTACAAGAATACAAAGCGGAAGTGTTAGAATGCCTTATGTTAAACCAAGCACACCTTGATGATATGAATACCGCCCTAAATCTAGAATCTCGCACCAAAACACTCACAAAAGTGCGTTCCTATGTGCTTGTGGATTTTCATGGTGGCATTTTAACCTTGCAGGTATTTAATCCGCCAAATAGAAAACATTAAAGGAAAGTCATGAAAATAGCCATTGTCGAAGATGATATTAATATGCGAAAAAGCCTCGAATTCTTTTTTTCAGATTACAAAGACCTAAATATCGTAAGCTTTAAAAACCCAAAAGATGCGCTAAAATCCCTTGATGATAGCTTTGAGCTAGTCATTACAGACATTAATATGCCTCAAATGGACGGGCTAGAGTTTCTTAATAAACTCAATGGGCGATATGAAGCCATCGTAATCACAGGCAATGCTACGCTTAATAAAGCTATAGAATCTATCCGCCTTGGCGTAAAAGACTTTTTTCAAAAGCCATTTGAACCGCAAGAATTACTTGAAGCCATATATCGCACAAAAAAGCTAGTGGAATTTAATAAAAATCATAAGCAAACACCACAAAGCACAAAAAAGATTCTAAGCAAAGAAAAGCTTTTTAAATCAAGCTCAAAAAAGCTAGAAGAAGCAAAAACACTAGCTCTCCGTGCCGCCCCAACTGATGCAAGTGTGCTGCTACTTGGTGCAAGCGGTGTGGGTAAAGAAGTCTTTGCGCGTTTTATCCATGAAAACTCAAAGCGTAAAGACGCGCCATTTCTAGCATTAAACATGGCTGCCATACCAGAAAATCTTTTAGAATCTGAACTCTTTGGCTATGAAAAAGGTGCATTTACAGACGCTACAACCCCAAAACCCGGTCTCTTAGAATCTGCACAAGGTGGAAGCATATTTTTAGATGAAATCGGTGAAATGCCTATGGGACTGCAAGCAAAGCTATTGCGAGCCTTACAAGAGAGAGAAATCATGCGTCTAGGCAGTGCAAAGCCCATAAAAATTGATGTGAGATTTATTGCTGCTACAAACGCAAATATACAAGAAAAAATCGCAAATCAAGAGTTTAGAGAAGATCTTTTCTTTCGATTGCAAACCGTGCCTATTAAGATTCCACCACTAAAAGAACGCACAGAAGAGATTTTGCCACTTGCCCTAAGCCATGTAGAAGAGGTTTGCACGCATTATGGCTTTCAGCAAAAGACTTTTAGTAAAGACGCACAAGAAAAAATGTTAGCATACACTTGGCCGGGTAACATACGAGAACTTTTAAGTGTCGTTGAGAGATCGTGTATTCTAAGCGAGGGCGATATTATAGAAGCAAATGATTTATACCTTGATGAACGAGAAAAGGGATTGTTTAACTAGGAATGATTGTGTTCTTATGGGATTCTAAAATAGCTTTTATGTTGTTAGGTTTAAAACAATGTATCATTTTTTGTTGCTGATTGCTTAGAATCTACACAAACCCTAATGCCTTTTTACAGAGTGATGAAAGCGGTTTAGTTTCTAACTCTTTTTGTGAGAGAAAATATAGCTTTATGTGTGGCAAGGATTGCGTTAATATCTCTAAATGTTTAGAATCTAGTTTATATACATTTGCGGTGATAGCGTATTTTGTGTAGTGGTGCTTGAAACTGCCGCATTTGTAGAATCCTTGCTTGTTTGTAACCGCCCCCGTTTCAAGTTGTGGGAGATTGTATAAGCCTTGATACAAGCCACCTTTATCCCCTTTTTCATACACAAAAGCAATCCTGCCTTGAGAATCTTTATATAACAAAAGATGAAGTGTGAGTGGGGTTAAAGAAGAAGTTTTTGGAGTGGGATAGAGCGTAGGATTTACCTTGCCATTGCAGAGATTTTGCACGGGGCAGATAAGGCAGCTAGGCGATTTTGGTGTGCAAATCATCGCACCTAAATCAAGCAAGGCTTGATTATAATCAAAACTATGTTTTGTGTCTAAAAGCAAAAATGCAAGCTCGTCTAAAAGCTTTTGGTTAGGTTCGCGTAATGCAAAGATTCTACACAAAACTCGTCTAATGTTCCCATCTACAAAACTCACACTTTGATGAAAACCAAAGCATAAAATCGCCCCTGAAGTATATGCACCAATTCCGGGCAATGTAAGCAAATCTTGGCGTGTATTAGGCAAAGTAGCATTATGCTTTTCACAGCAAATAATAGCAGTTTTTTGCATATTTCTCGCACGGGAGTAGTAGCCTAAGCCCTCCCATTGCTTGAGTATAGAATCTAGATTTGCTTTTGCTAAGGATTCAAGTGTGGGAAAGGCGTTTAAAAATGGGGCAAAGTAGTGTTCTTGCACTCTTTTTACTTGCGTTTGTTGCAGCATTATCTCGCTTACATACACGCCATAAGGGGCATTTTCGCCTTTTAGATTTCGCCAAGGAAGAGAAATTCTGCCCTGTATCGCATACCACTCTAAGAGTTGAATCTGCCATTGTTTAGCAATGTCTTTTGCTTTGTGTGCGGAATCTTGTGTGATTTGTGTGGGAAAAATATTTGCATTCATAAAGAGAAGTATAGCAAAAATATTATTCTCTTAAAATAGCAGATTGTGCGTAAAACTACTAGTTATTTTATTTTTTATTGCTACAATTATGATTTTATTTTGCGTATTGAAAGGTTTATATATGAAGATTTTAGAAGGTAAAATCGCTTTGCAAGGCAATGAGCGGATTGCTGTTTTATGTAGTCGCTTTAATAGTATGGTAACTGAAAGATTGATTGAGGGGGCTAAGGATTGCTATTTGCGACATGGTGGGAGTGAAGATAACTTTACTTTGATACGAGTGCCGGGGGCTTTTGAGCTGCCTTTTGTGCTTGAAAAAGTGCTTGAAAATGGTGATTATGATGGGGTGTGTGTGCTTGGGGCGATTATCCGTGGTGGCACACCGCATTTTGACTATGTCGCAGCAGAATCTACAAAGGGCATCGCAAATGTAACGCTAAAGTATGGTGGGGCGGTTAGCTTTGGTATTTTGACAACAGATAGCATAGAGCAAGCCCTAGATCGTGCGGGCTTAAAGGTCGGTAATAAGGGCTTTGAAGCGATGGCAAGCCTTATTGAACTCATCGATATATATAGGCAGCTTGACTAATGGCGACAAGAAAACAAGCAAGAGAAGCTATCATTCAGATTCTATACGCAAAAGAATTGGGCAATGATAAGGCGATAGAACAAGCAGAAGCCTTTCTCAACGCACAAAAAATACGCAATAAACAGCAAGATTTTGCCCTTAATCTACTGCATGGAATCTGTAATGAAGAGAGAAAAATCGCAGATATTATTAATGTATTCTTAAAAAGTTGGGATTTAAGTCGTTTGGGCGTGATTGAGAAAAATATCATAAAGCTTGGTGTGTATGAGCTGCTGCAAACAAATACGCAAAAAGCAGTGATTATCAATGAAGCTATTGAGCTTACAAAGTCGTTTAATGTGCAAGATGCGTTTAGACTAGTTAATGGCATACTTGATTCTGTGGCAAAGACAGATTCTAAAACGCTAGATGAATTGATACAAAAACAAGAACAAATAAATACTGAAAAATTAACACAAGATTCCATAAAACAAACTCGTATAGAATCTAAAAAGCCCATAAAACACAAAATAGATTCTACACATTCTACAAAAAGACAAAGGGTTAAACAAACTATACAAAAAGAAATAAAGCAAGATTCCGCACAAATACCAGCAAAAAAGACAGATATGACTCATGTAAAATCAATCCAAATAAGTGCGAGTAAAAAAGATAAAGAAGCACAAGATTTAAATATAGAATCTAAGCACGAGAGAATGTCTAAAAAAGCTAGTCATGTTAGTCAATCTAAAGATTCTAAGCGAGTAAAAGATTCTAAAAGTAAATTAGAATCTAAAAGTCATAAAGATACTAAACCATTAAAAGATTCTAGGCTTAAGTTAGAATCTAAACACGATAAAACAAACGATTCTAAAAACAATTTAGAATCTAAAACTACACAGGCTATAAAATCAGCAAAACAAACTTCGCAAAAAAAAGATTCTAAACAAGCTAAAGATTCTAAAAACAATAAAGCAAAACATGCGATAAGAGATTCTAAACAAGCAGAAAATTCTAAAAACAATTTAGAATCTACAATAAAAACCGAATCTAAAATCCACAAAGATTCTAAAACAAAACAAGAAGCTATTCAAACTAAAGACTTTCAAAAAAAATCAGATTCTAAAAAAGCAAAGGTTTCTAAAGTTAGTTTAGATACTAAGAGAGTAAAAGAATCTAAAACTAATTTAGATTCTAAAAACAATAAACAAAAAGATTCCAAAACAACAAAAACTAGCAAAAAGAAAAACACAAAAAAAGGATTAGCATGAAGTTATGTATCGCCCTTGATATGCCAAGTATGCAGGAAAATCTTGCTTTAGCAAAAGAAGTTAAAAAGCATTTTAGTAACGAAGAGATATGGCTAAAAGTTGGACTGCGTAGCTTTGTGCGTGATGGCAGGGATTTTGTGTGTATGTTGCAGGATTTAGGTTTTAAAATCTTTTTAGATTTAAAGATTTATGATATACCTAATACCATGCTTGATTGCGTTTATGAGTGTCATCAACTCGGCGTAGATATGATGACTATCCATGCAAGTTGTGGTAAAGAGGCGATGAAGTCTATTGCTAAATTTTTACGCACAGAATCTTCAAATATGCGTGTTGTAGCTGTGAGTGCTTTAACAAGTTTTGATGAATCTGGCTTTAAAGAGATATATAACATCTCTATCAAAGAGGGTGTAAAATCCTTTGCAAATATCGTGTATGAAAGCGGTATAGATGGGCTTGTATGCTCAATTGATGAAGTTTCACTCATAAAAAGCATATCAAATACGCTATGTTGTGTAACGCCGGGCATACGATTAGAAGATTCTAATAATGACGATCAAAAACGAGTGGCAAGTGTAAGTGTAGCAAAAAAAATGGGGAGTGATTTTATAGTTGTTGGGCGACCTATTTATAATGCAAATGATAAATTCAGCGTGATTAAGCGGATTTTAAGTGATATGTAGCTATAAGTATTCTACTTTAAAATAAGGAATGGCAATGATTACGCAAGTGCAAATATTTACCGCGAAAACAACAGAAGAGTTACAAAAAAAGATGAATGAATTTTGCGTGGATTTTTTCCCCGAAGAGATTGTAAATTTTAAGGTAGCAAAGATTTATACACAAGCACAAGAAGAAGAACAATGGCTAGGCTATATCGTGTATAAAAAGAATGAATACTAATTTTGTATTAGTGCAAGATTTATTTGCTTGAGTATAAATTAAGCAAATAAGAGATTCTTACCCTACAAGGCAAAATCTGCAAAGCAAAGTCTATTGTGTGCTAGAATATCAATGAACCTGTGAGTGAATCTATCAATCAATAAAGGCATATAATGAAAGCTAAAAAAAGCACACTTTATGAATGTCAGCATTGCGGTTGGCAAAGCAGTAAATGGCTTGGTAAATGTCCAAATTGTAGTGCATGGGAAAGTCTTATCGAGTTAAAGGGTGAAGCGTTAAGCTACGCATATTCTAGCAATAACACACAAACTACACACTCTAGCACAAAAGCCCTGCCTATCACACAAGTGCAAGAAGAGGTGCTAGATAGATTTAGCTCCACACAAAGTGAGCTTGACATTGTGCTTGGTGGTGGGATAGTGCGAGGTGGGCTTTATCTCATCGGTGGGAGTCCGGGTGTTGGTAAATCTACTTTGCTTTTAAAGGTGGCAGGTGGATTGGCAAATGGCGAGTCCTATAATATAGATTCTAATCCTTACACAAATAATCTAGCTTTAAATACAGAATCTAGTGCTACTTTTCATGCAAATAATACAAATTTAGATAATCAAGCAAATTCTTATAATAGCTTTTCAAATACAATTCAAAGTGAGAAGCAACGGAATCTAGATTCTAATCCTTGTCATGTTGAGCGTAGCGAAATATCTAGCATAGAATCCAACAAAGATATTTCGCCTTTTTCAAAGGCTCGCACGAGCAAAGCTCTTGCCCATACTTGCAAATATGACAATATGCAAAATTTAGATTCTAAAAATTACACCCTAAACCCGGCAACCCACCCAGATTTGACACAGAATCTAGAATCTAATCAAATAACACAAAAAGCTCCGCACCAGCCCATAAAGACAGAAAAACTAGATTCTAAATCCACACAAACAAAAGGCAGAAAAGTGCTTTATGTAAGCGGTGAAGAAAGCCTTAGTCAAATACATAATCGTGCGAAAAGATGTCATTGCTTGAGTGATAATCTCTATCTATTAAGCGAGATTAATATCTTAGAGATTAAGGAAAATCTGTTAAATGGTGGCTTTGAAGTTTGCATTATAGATTCTATACAAACGATTTATTCGCCTAATCTCACAGCAGCACCCGGCTCTGTCTCACAAGTGCGAGAGATTACATTCGAGCTTATGCGGCTTGCAAAAAGCTTTAATATCGCCATGTTTATCATTGGGCATATTACAAAAGATGGGCAGATTGCAGGTCCTAGAGTGCTAGAGCATATGGTTGATTGTGTGCTATATTTTGAGGGAGAGAGAAGCAATGAGCTAAAGATTTTGCGAGGGTTTAAAAATCGTTTCGGCACGACAAGCGAGATTGGAATCTTTGAGATGAAAGCACATGGTTTAGTGAGTGCAAATGAAGCAACAAAGAAGTTTTTTAATGCAAAAAAGGATATGTCTGGTAGTGCAGCAGTAGCGATTATGGAGGGAAGCAGATGTATAGTCGTAGAGATTCAAGCCCTAACTTGTGAGAATGAGTATGGTGTGCCAAAACGCCTTACAAATGGCTTTGATAGCAATCGATTAAATATGATTCTAGCCTTGCTTGAGAAAAAGCTAGGTATCCATTTGCATAAACATGATGTCTTTGTGAATGTTGCTGGTGGGATTAAGATTAGTGAAACAAGTGCGGATTTAGCCCTTATTGCAAGCATTTTATCAAGTTATAAAAATCGCCCATTAAGATCAAGCACAGCTTTCATTGGTGAAGTGAGTTTGATTGGTGATATTAGAGAGGTGGGTGGGCTTGAGTTGCGATTAAAAGAGTTGGCAAACTTTGGCTTTAAAAATGCCATAGTCCCAAATATCCCAAAAGGCTATAAGGGGCAGGTAAAATGCACTCAAGCATTAGAGGTGGCACAGATTATTGAGTGGATGTGATTTTTATTGGGTATTGGTATATTTTATTCGGGCGTAACAAAATATTTTAATGCTACAATTACACGCAAAAATAAAGGAATGTTATGGATAATGTTACGCAATTACAGAATCTTTTTACCACAAAACAACCCTTATTTATATTAAGTAGCACAAGATCTAAAAAGGAATTTTACCTGCATTTTAAGGCGAAAAGCAGTTTAGATTTTAACCTGCATTTAAACACAGAATCTAATGAAATACTCAATAATTGCTTTATGCTATTTGATACAAAATCTCATCAAACATTTAATAATAAAGATTCTATAATTCTGCCTTACGCCCTAAGTATAGATGAGTTTTTCACAAAAATAACCTTTAGTGATTACGCTATGATACCCAATAATGTGCGTGATTTTTTCATGTTTCAAGCCCTGCAAAATGTAAAGCAAAAAACAAAAAACACACAGAAAAAAACACAGGACTTTTTAAACTTTGAAACAAGCTTTATGCTATTTTTGCAAACTTCTTCTGTGTTGTTACAATTTTATGATGAGTTAAGAGAGCATAAGATTGCAATAACAAAAGAGAGTTTAGAAGAGTTTGCAAATATCGATAGCTATGAGGAATATAGCGAGCAATTAAGCCTTTTAGCAGAGATTTATGAGGAGTATAATTTATTATTAAAGGCAAATGAACTCACAGATTCTATATACAGCGACACGACACAAAGCTATAATATCTTTAGTGAATATATACAGAGTTTTTCAAGCATACATATAGAGCTAGAGGGCTTTATATCGCCACTGCAATATGAGATTCTAGAGCGTGTGAGTAGCATTACCCCAACCTTTCTTTACTTTAAGACAGATAGCTACAATATGGGGCATTTTCAGTTTCTAAAGCAAGAATTAGAATCTTTTAAAAGCTATATTTATAATTTGCAGACTAAAGATTTATTTACACAAGACACAAAAAGATTAAAAAGACAAAATATTAAACTCTACAAAACTACAAAAAGACTAAGTCAAGCAAACCTAGCCCTAGCCCTAGCGTATAAATGGCAAGAAGAGATATTACAAAACAAGGCAAGTGAAAATGACTTTGCGATAATTTTACCTAGCGAGAGTTTCTGTAATCACTTATTAACACTAGATTCTAATCATATCTTTAACTTTGCGATGGGGATACATATCGCCTATTTAGAATCTTATAATCTATTATTATCCTTATATGATTCTTATATGCAAACAAAAGTGTTTGATATAGCCCCGCTTTTAGAAAGTGATAGCTATGATACACAAAAGCTTAATGCATTAAAAGAGCAATGTTTGCAAGATTCTACAATTATTTCTAATCCAAATATATTGCATTTAGAAAAGATTCTAATGCTATTATTTGAAAATGAAGAAGTGCTATTAGCACAAATAGCACAAATACTCTCAACCTTTAATCATATCGCAAATAGAAACTTTTTTAATGTCAATACATTGCATTTTGAGAATCTTTTTACTTTATTTATGCGAGAAATTGCAGGGTTAAAAATCAATCATGTAGCAGGTGGTAAGATAAAAGTCATTGGCACACTAGAGGCAAGAAATCTGCATTTCAAAGAAGTGCTAATACTTGATTTTAGCGATGATTTTGTCCCAAATGTTACGCATGATGATATGTTTTTAAACTCTAAGATTAGATCTCATTATGGTATGCCGACAAGAAAAGATAAAGAAAATCTCTATAAGCACCACTACTACAATATTATGAAAAACACAGAAATAACGCATATTAGCTTTGTAAATAATGAAGAACAGATAGAATCAAATATGCTATTTGAAATCGGCTGCAATACAGAATCAGCCCAATCTATTGACACACTTTATAGCTACTATGATATGACTAAACAAGCTAATATAACATTTTATGAAGATGAATACAAACCATTTGGGAAAGTAGAAAATTTAAGTGCTACCGCACTGAATGTATATAATGAATGCACGCGTAAATTCTACTACCGCTATGTTGAGGGTTTGAAAGAAGAGAGAACGCAAAGTCAGTATTTTGGTAGCATTATACATGAATGGCTTTTTGAATCTTATAAACCTTATATTGAAGAGACATTAACACTAGATTCTATAAATGCAATCGAATCTAGCTTTTTTTCTAAATTTTATGCCCTAAATACTTTACTTACACAAAATAATCAAGAAGAAAGCATAGAAATAGATATGAAAACTTTCGTAAAACTTGATAGCTTTACCCCATATATGAGAGCCTTTTTTGAGTATGAAAGAGAGAGGGTAAAAAAGTATTCTATAAAGATTCTAGGACTTGAATATACTTTTCGTATAGAAAACTTCCGCATAAATGCCACGCAAGATACAGGCTATACACTCAATGGGGCAATAGATAGGATAGATATGGTGGATAATGAGATTGTGCTATATGATTATAAAAGCGGGGCTAGCTTGCCTAAGAGTTCTGATTTACAAATGCCTTTTTATGCGATGTGTGCGACTGAAATGCCACTCTTGCAACCACATAATGGCTTACATACAAAATTAGCATACTATCATCTTGGAGCAAAGGATATAAATAAGATTCTAGTATTTAATGATGAAAAGAAATTGAATGAGAATATACAAAAGATTCAAGAAATGCTTAAGACTTTTGGTGAAACAAATGAAATGACAGAGAAATTATCTACATGCAAAGATTGTCAATATGCCCTTTTGTGTAATAGAACATAGGGGGGGGGGGGGTTGGAATCTAAACTTTGCTAGATTGAGTATTATTTTTTATCAGCCATACCCGATCTAGCAAATAAAAAATAATTAACTTTGGAATTCAGTAAAAAAATATGTTAGAATACAGACTTTAATTCTTACAAAGGGTTACTTGCCAAAGGGATTTATATGGAAACAAATGTGATTGTTATCGTTGGAAGCTTTGTCGTTGTTGTTGTGCTGTTTATCTTCGCACTTTTTAAGTTTGTGCTATCGAATAAGCCAAAAGAAAGAGAGTTTGACATTGATTTAACAGGTGGATTTAGTGTTGAAAGTGTTATGATGGTGCTAGATTCTAGCTCTAGCACACTAGAAGACTTACAAGAAGTGCTAGATAAGCTTTTTAGCGAATATGATAAATTGGAACTAAGCAAACTACAAATTAAAAACATTCTCATTGCCCTATCTCTTCACAAAAATGCACAAAAAGATATTATCATTGAAACTCAAAAAAGATTTGAAGAAAAACACCCAGAACTTGCTATGGAGTTTGAACGATCTGTAAAAAAGGGGCTTGATGCAAGGGGGAGAAGATAGGGGGTTATAGGGAGAATTTTAACCATTTCTATTTGATAATGCTTTGGCTATCAAAGTTTTTTACGATTTTATTTTATTTGTTTATAACTTTCACTACATAAATTTCTTTTAGCTTTAGAATCTAATGGGCTAATAACTTCAACGACGAAATCTCTAACTAATACACATAACCACTTATTCAACAGGCATTGCATTTATAAAAATTTGATTGTAAGTGACCATTACGCATATAGAGATTTATCTAAAAATCCCATTTTCATACAATGATAAGGGGTTGTGTTATGAAAATATACAAAAATGTAAAGTATTTTTTACATTTTTATTGACAAATAACTATTTTTTATGTATAGTTTCATCGCGTTCCTAATGTTAGGGCGTAGTTATTAGGTTAGGTTACCCCCTCCAATTTCCCTACACCTAATAGCTTCAAAAACTTTGCTGAACCCCACAAATTGTGAAGTTTTTGTTACTCTCCACTCCTTTTATAGGCTCCTTTAGGAGCTTTTTTTATTTTTCATTTTACTCCTTTGTTTTATTTAAGATTTATTCTTTTGAGTTGAAAAACTCAAGAGATTTTTGTCATATTATCCATGAGAAAAGATATAACAAGTTTATGAAGTTGCATGATGATTAAAAAATATTCATAGAAAATAAGCAGAACTAAGCAAAAGAAAGTTATGGCAGAGGGGAAGGGAGCGACTTCGCAATTCAAGCCCCCCCCCTCTCATCAAAAAAGTGGAAAATGGAAAATGGGAAAATTGGGGGATTATGTGAGAATAGAATTAGGCGGCACCCCAAATACTGCAAAAAGTGAATATTGGGGAGGTGATATTGCTTGGATTAATTCTGGAGAAATCAATAAATTTAGAATCGTTAAGCCAACAAAAACTATTACAAAATTAGGATTTGAAAATCAAATACAAAGCCTTTACCTAAAGGGAGCGTTGTGATAGCAATAACAGGTGCTACATTGGGACAAGTAAGTTTGCTAGAAATTGATTCTTGTGCAAATCAATCTGTTGTGGGTGTTATACCAAATGATGATTTTTCTAATGAATTCTTGTGTTTATGGATAAAGTTTAATATTGATGAAATTATTTTAAATCAAACAGGTGGAGCACAACAACATATTAATAAAAACGATATAGCTAATTACCATATAATCAAACCCGACAAAGAATCTTTAGCAAGTGTAAATCTAAAAACATATTTTGAGAAAATATCTCATAATGCAAAACAGATAGAGAATCTCCAAGCAATGCGGGATATACTATTAAAGGCAATATTTGCTTAGGTGTTGTTATGGCTTAAGGGGATATTTCTAGTAGATATTTATAACAGATACTTCGCCTACGGCTCAGTATGACAATGTCCCCACTTGTCATATCAAAAGTCTTGCCACCTTGTCATACTGAGCGTAGCGAAGTATCCCAAAACATAGAATCTAGTATAGATTCTAAAAGAGATTTTTCGCTAACGCTCAAAATGACAAGGAAAGGGTTACTCAAAATGACAATGCCCCCACTTGTCATACTGAGCGTAGCGAAGTATCTACAATGGAATCTAGATTTTTCGCTATCGCTCAAAATGACAAAGAAATAATATTAAACGACAAATATAATAAAGTATAATAATGAAATCTTTTGAATTTTTTATTTGTTATGTTGATTTTACTTGCCATACTAAAGCCTTGCCACCTTGTCATACTGAGCCTTTAGGCGAAGTATCTAAAACTTTATAACGGAGTGTAATAATGGAATCTTGTAATACAGAATCTAGCTTAGATTTACCTTTAGAATCTCTCTCTTTACAACCCTTTCTACAATCTCTCCATAAAGAGCAATGGCAGGAAGTAAGGCTTGGGGAAGTTGCAGAAATCACCTCAAGCAAAAGAATTTTTTATAGCGAATATGTAGAATATGGAATCCCCTTTTATAGAAGTAAAGAAATTATAGAATTTAGTAAGGGCAATAATCCACAAAATGAATTATTTATTGATGAAAATAAATACAACGATATAGCAAATAAATTTGGAGTGCCACAAGCAAATGATATTCTGCTCACTTCAGTTGGGACTTTGGGGATTCCCTATCTTGTGCCAAAGGATAAAAAGTTTTATTTTAAAGATGGTAATCTAACTTGGTTTAAAAATTTTAAAAACATTACAAGCTTATTTTTGTTTTTATTGGTTTAAATCTCCACAAGGAAAAGAAAAGTTAGATTCCATTGCTATTGGTAGCACTCAACAAGCTTTAACTATCGCAGCATTAAAAGCAGTTAATATACACCTTTCGCATACAGATATTATAAGAATACTGAACGAACAATTAAATAGCATTCAAAATAAGATTGAAAATAACTCAAAGCAGATTCAGAATCTCCAAGCAATGCGGGATATGCTATTAAAGGTAATATTTGCTTAGGTATTATTATGGTTTAAGGAATATAAAGGGATACTTTGCCTACGCTTTAGTCATGACAATGTCCCCACTTGTCATATCAAAAGCCTTTCCACCTTGTCATACTGAGCGTAGCGAAGTATCCCATAATACAGAATCCACAACAGAATCTAAAAGAGATTTTTCGCCTTTTTCAAAGGCTCAAAATGACAAAGGGGAGAGGACTCAAAATGACAAGGGGGGGGGGGGGAACGGCTCAAAATGACACGCATAGAGATTTTTCGTTTGCTACGCAAACTCAAAATGACAATGTATTTTATGATGATTAAAGCGTAGTGAAGTATTTAAGCTTAGATTTTAAACTTGTCATAACTAAGCCCTAGATGAAGTATCACAAAATATAGAATCTAAGCTAGAGATTTTGCCTTATAGTTTGGTAACTTATTGCATTTTAAACATAGAATCTAAGCAAGTTTATTAAAGTTTTATTTCCTTTAAGATTGTAGAATACAAGCTTTTATGCTTTGTGGATAAAGGGAGTATCAAAATGGAATGTAAGATACGCACAATGCTTTTATGTTTGTTAGTTTTTGGTGTGTTTGGAATCTTGCAAGCAAATGCAAATCATAATGAAAATGCTATGGCAAAGCAAGAAGTGGCGAATGTGAATATAGATGATGATTTAGATTCTATCTTTCTTAATAGTAAAAGCATTCAGCTTGGTGATAAGCCTGTGATGATAGTCTTTGGCAAAGATGATTGCTATCATTGTAGCATTTTGAGTGCAAGTTTAATCGGTAATGATGTGATACAAGGCTATATTACGCTAAATTTCTTGCCTTATTATATCAATCTAAGCGATAAGAAAAGGCACTCTATCCCCTATCTCAATCTCTCTGGGTTAAGCTCACTTGATACCGCACGACTCTATAAGTTAGAATCCCTGCCTTTAATCGTGTTTGTAAGCACTGATGGTAAAGAGATTATGCGTGTAGCTGGATTCCCCGGGGAGAAAAGGATAATACATTTATTAGAATTTATCTACAATGATATTTGGAAAAATTATAATAGCCCAAAAGAGCGTGTGGCTGGATTCTTGGAATATGAAGAGGATTTAGCAAAAGGTGCAAAATAAGATTCTATAAAATCAAGATAAGATTCTATAAAATAGGGTAGGGCGACTAAAGTCTAAAAAGCGTTAAAGGTTTATTAAATATAAAAAGGATTGTTGTGAATAAAGTTTTTAAGAAAAGTTTAAGTATAGCAATATTAGGTTTTTGCTGTGTTATGTCTGGCTGTAAAGATGGTAATATCTCAATTAGCGATGGAGAACAAAGCACAAAAGAGCTAGATACAAAGCTAGAAAATATCGATGTGGCTGGATATAAGGGACTAGAAGATATTATCAGTAATAATGTGCGTATAGAATCAGATTCTAAGCCTATTATGCTTATCTTTGGTGTGAATAATTGTAAATATTGCGAGATATTAAAGCAAGATATGCGTGATAATCAAAAATTGCATGACTTTATAAAAGATAACTTTGTAACCTATTATGTAAATACGAGTTATAGCAAAACACATGAAGTAGCCTATATGCAAAAAAGTCTAAAAAGTGATGATTTAGCAAGATATTATGGTGCGGTGAAAACTCCACTTATTATATGGCTAGAGAGTGATGGGACTAGGATTCTAAAACTTGATGGATATGATCCTAATTATTTTAATGCCATGTTACAATTTGTAAAAAACAAAGGTTATGGTGATGAAAAAAATAGTGAAAAGCGTATGGCTATGTTTATAGAGCAATACACGCAGGGCAAATTAAATTTTTAGGGTTAAACTTTTAGAGAATCTCTTTTGTAGTGAATTGTAAGTGGAGATATTATGGCAAAACTTTCTGTATTGTTTAAGGCACTTTTGAATAATCTTTTTGCGTCCATGCCTCTTAGCATTTTTCTCATGGTGCTTTATGCGGCTTGTATCGGTTGGGCTACTTTTGTAGAGAAAGAGTATGGCTCTATTGTCGCACATGATGTGATTTATGCGTCATGGTGGTTTGAGTTACTTAATGCGTGGCTTGGGCTTAGTCTATTTGGCTGTATGCTAAAGAGTGTGAAATATAATGGCTTTAAAGTCAGCGTGCATACTTTCCATTTTGCTTTGATTGTGATTATTATGGGGGCTGGTATTACGCGATATTATGGCTTTGAGGGGAATATGGTGCTAGAAGATGGGGGAAGTAGTAGCTTTATAGAATCTAGGGATAACTTTTTAAATGTGCTTGTGAGTAATGATGTGGGAGAGAATGGCACACAAAGTGATATTTTGCCGCTCGATAGCTTTAAAAAAGGCTATGATATTTCACTTAGTCCTTATGTGAGATTCTCAAAATTTAGCTTAGATACAAAAGAGGCTTTTGATAAACCTTTAAGTATTAAATCCGTTTCTATTATTAACTATTCTTTAAGCTCTCTTTTTGAACAAGCAAAAAATGAGAATAGAGAGATAGATCCCAAAGAAATTGATGCGAAAAAAAGAGAGAATCATTATTTAGCAAAATTTGAAGTAACCTATGATGGTATCACACATACCATGCTTTTATCAAATCGCGGTGAAAGGGCAATTGCTCGTTTTGGCAATCGCTTTATTACGCTTTCATGGGGACCAAAGTTTATACAACTTCCATTTGAATTAAAGCTTGATAAATTTGAAGTGATAAATTATCCGGGCTCACAAATGCCATCAAGCTTTGCTTCTTATGTGCGTGTGATTGATGAAACACATGGCGAATATCCATTTAAGATATTTATGAATAATGTGCTTGACTACAAGGGATATAGATTCTTCCAAAGTGAATATCGTGTAAAAAGAGATGAAGAGGGCAAGGAAATGCACGATGAAAATGGAATGCCCCTTTATGCAGCAACTATTTTGTCAGTCAATAATGACCCCGGAAAGATTCCAACATATATAGGCTATACGCTTTTAATACTTGGGGCTTTATGGCTTTTATTTGACAATGACTCTCGCTTTAGAAAGTTAAGCAATTATGTAAAATCGCAAAAGGTATTAAGCATTGCTTTTCTTTTCTGCGGATTAGCCTTATTTCAACTAAACACACCTTTATATGCAAATACAGAATCTAAAAATATAGAATCTGATACAAGCAAATTCTCACAAGAACTACCCCGCAAAAAATCGTTAGATAGTGTTAATAGTGAGAAAAAATCACATTTAGACAAGCAATTAAGAGAAAAATATATACAAGCAAATGAAGATTTCATAGCACATATTGCAACAAGCAAAGAAAGTGCAGAAAAAATAGCCCCCATTTTTGCAGATATGAGCGATGAAGCTATAAGAGAGAGAATAGAGGGGCTCAAAAAAATCCCTAATAAGACTTTAAAGCGTTTCGCAAAGATACAGATACAGGGCTTTGATGGGCGTATTAAACTGCTTGATACTTATAGTGATGAGATTATGCGAAAAGTTACAGGTAAAAAAGAGTTTAAGGGCTTAAAGCATAATCAGTTTTTACTAGGACTTATGACTATGCCAGAGGATATGGCAAAGCTAAGGTTAATCAAAGTAACAAATAAAGAAATACTTGATATTTTGGGCGTTAGGGATAGCTATGTGTCGTTTGAAGATTTATTTCATAAAGATAGATTAAGCGATGTATATGCCTTTAGTATATCGCCTAATGCAGAGAGATTGGAGAAGTTTGAGAAAGCATATAAGCTTTATCATTTTGTAAATACGGCACTTAAAAAAAGAGATTCTGAACGCAATGAGTTTGATAAGCAAATCTTAAGATTACATGAGAAAATGGACTTGCTTATGCCATTTTCAATATGGCATTATTTGCGACTAATTCCAGCAGATGGCGACTCGTGGATACCTTTTGGTAATCCAAATATGCTTGATATAGCACAAATTCAGCAAAGTAATCCAGAGGATAGAAAAGAGCTAACACTGCTTGTCTATTTCTTAGAAGATTTTCGTTTGCAAACACGCGTAGGTGTTGCTTTAGGCGAATGGGAGAAGTTAAATGAAACACTCCTTTTTTACAATCGCTATCAAGCCCTTGTAGGTGGTAGCTTGTATCTTAATCCCACGCTTGTAGAATCTGAACTTTTTCTTAATAAAACAGATGTGTTTCCAGTATCACAATACTTTTATTTAGCGCTTGGCATGTTACTATTTTTTGTAGCTTTTATTGCGATTTTGAGTAATAAACAGATTCCAAAATGGCTTGGCAAAACTTGCTATATCTTGCTTTTTTGTGTGTTTGTCGCACATACTTTAGGACTTATTTTGCGTTGGTATGTCGGCGGACATGCTCCATGGAGTAATGCCTATGAATCTATGCTCTATATCGCATGGGCTAGTGCTTTATCGGGTGTTATTATCTTGCGTAAGTCTTATTTTGCTATGTGTGGGGCTAGCTTTCTTGCGGGTATGGCTCTAATGGTAGCACATTGGGGCTTTATGGACCCACAAATTGGCAATCTTCAGCCCGTCTTACAATCATATTGGCTTAATATCCATGTTGCAGTAATTGTAGCAAGTTATGGCTTCTTAGGACTTTCTTTTATGCTTGGCATTACAAATCTTATCCTTTTTATCTTCCGTAATCAGCAGAAAAGACCACAAGTAGATTCTGCCATTCTTGCCTTAAGTGCGATCAGTGAGATGAGTATGATTATTGGGATATTAATGCTTGTTGTTGGCACATTCTTAGGTGGTGTATGGGCGAATGAATCTTGGGGTAGATATTGGGGTTGGGATTCTAAAGAGACTTGGTCGCTTGTATCTGTTGGCGTGTATGCGTGTGTGCTGCATGTGAGATTATTAAAACCGCTTTATTTACCTTATATCTATAATGTCCTTGCAGTGCTTGCTTTCTCTAGTATTTTGATGACATATTTTGGGGTGAATTTCTATCTTGGCACAGGTATGCATGCTTACGCGCAAGGTGAGGGCGATAGTGTAAATAGGCTTATTTTCATTTCATTGGCATTAATTTTTATATTAGTCGCTTTAGCTTTTATGAAAAGAAAATTGCTTCATACAAAAGAGACACATTAATATTAAAAGGGTAGGGCATGATAGAGATTCTAGGAATAGCTTCTGATATTGCAGGGGGGAAGCTTGGCTCGGCAAAAGGTGTTGCGTTGCTATGTGAGTATATGAGAGAGAAGAATCTTGCTATTTTGCATGATAAAAATTATCTCTCTTTAGATAGTAGCATAATCCCACCGGCACAAAAAGATGACTATACAAAGCATATTGATGTATTGTATGATTTTTTTAAAGATAAAGTCGCTAAAAGGGCTGAAGAGATTATTTGTGAGAATAATTTCCCATTTATTATTAGTGGGGATCACTCAAGTGCATTGGCAGTAGCACAAGGCATTCAAAACGCACTGCCAGATGAGAGAATAGGCATAATTTGGATTGATGCACATGCAGACATTCACACACCTTTTAGCACCTTTAGTGGTAACTTACATGGTATGCCCTTAGCTGCCATCATAGGACATAAAGCACCAAATAAAAACACACTCACACAATCACAAGAAGAATCTTGGGAAAAGTTAATGAATATTTCAAAAGATTCTATACAACCAGAAAATATCGTGTATTGCGGTATTAGAAGCTTAGAGAAAGCAGAACAAGATGTTATAGATTCTAAAAATATATGTGTCTTTAGTGTGGAATCTTTACAAAAGGGCAGGGCAGACTGCATAGAAAAGATGAAAGAAGTCTTAACTCAAAGCACAAAGATTTATGTGAGTGTAGATATAGATGTGCTTGATTGTAGTGAGTTTCAAAGCACAGGTTGCAACGAGTCAAATGGGCTGTATATGCAAGAGCTAATCATGCTTACTAAAGATATTATAGAATCTTTTTCACATAAAATCATCGCCTTTGAGCTGAGTGAATTTAACCCAACCTTAGGCAATACAAAAGAACAAGACAAAGCCGCAGTATGCAACTTTTTACATGAGGTTATAGAATCTTTAACAAATAATGTTGTATTGCAAAGATAGTATATGGTAGCTTTATTGCCTTACATCTAAAACATTATGCATTGCTACCTATCCGCCCTTATCACACCAAAAGTTTAAAAAAATCTTGCCTATTATTCCAAAAATAATGATTTTTGCTATACTAAAAACACTTTTTAATTTCACGACAAAAGGACACACAATGAAAATCACTTACACACTCACAGATGAATCCCCAGCCCTAGCGACCTACTCATTTCTGCCTATCGCAAAGGCTTTTTTAAACCACGCAGACATCAAAGTAGAGAGTGCTGATATTTCCCTAAGTGCTAGAATCTTAGCGCAATTCCCGGAGAGTTTAAATCCAAATCAACGCGTAGAAGACGCCCTAAGTCAGCTTGGTGAGCTTGTCAAAACGCCAAATGCCAACCTTATCAAAACCCCAAATATCTCCGCTTCAATCCCCCAGCTTAAAAACGCCATTAAAGAGCTGCAAGCAAAGGGCTATAATGTGCCAGATTTCCCAGATGAGCCAAGCAACGAGCAAGAAAAGGCAGTGAAAGAAAAATACCAAAAAGTGCTAGGCTCAGCAGTCAATCCTGTTTTAAGGCAAGGCAATTCCGATCGCCGCAGCACCAATGCGGTCAAATCCTACGCACAGAAAAATCCCTACCGAGTAACGCCCTTTGATAAAAGCTCAAAAAGCTGTGTGAGCTATATGAAAGAGGGCGATTTCTTTGATAATGAAAAGGCGGTGCTAATAGAATCTCCCACAACGGCAAAGATTATTTTCAAAGATTCTAGCGGACAAAAAGTGCTAAAAGATGGGCTAAAACTAGAGGCAAATGAGATACTAGATGCCACCTTTATGGACGCACAAAAGCTAAGTGAGTTTTACACAGAGCAGATTGAATCGTGCAAAAAGCAAGGCATACTCTTTTCACTGCATTTAAAAGCTACGATGATGAAAGTAAGCGATCCAATCCTTTTTGGCTATGCGGTGAAGGCGTATTTCAAAGAGCTTTTTACTGAGTTTAAGGACGAGTTAGAATCTTTAGGTGTGAATGCCAATAATGGCGTGAGTGAGCTACTTACAAAGATAGAATCCAGCCCCAAAAAAGCGGCAATTCTTGCGAAATACAATGAGATTTTAGAAAAATCCGCCAAAATCTCTATGGTAAATTCCGACAAAGGCATTACCAATTTGCATATCCCAAGCGATGTGATTGTAGATGCCTCAATGCCTGCTATGCTAAAAAATGGCGCGAGATTATGGGATAAAGACGGCAAGGAATGCGATGCAAACGCTGTGATTCCCGATAAAACTTATGCGACTATTTATGAAGCCGTGATTGAAGATTTAAAGGCTAATGGCACTCTTAATCCTGCGACTTTAGGCAGTGTTAGCAATGTAGGCTTAATGGCGAAAAAAGCCCAAGAGTATGGCTCACACGATAAAACCTTTGTAGCCCCAAATGATGGGGAGTTTATCATTGTGGATTCTAATGATAAAGTGCTACTTACTCATCGCGTGAAAAAGGGCGATATTTACCGCGCTAATCAAGCGAAATTTGATGCGGTGCAAAACTGGATTGATTTAGGGATTGAAAGGGCGGATTTAACGGGGGATAAGGCGATTTTTTGGCTTGATTCTAAAAGGGCTAGTAATAAAATTATGATTGATTTAGTTAAGAAAAGACTACAAGAAAAGGGCAAAGACATAGCCATTTTAGCCCCAAAGGAAGCGTGTTTAGAATCTTTACGCCTTATCCGCGCTGGTAAAAATGCTATCTCTATTACAGGCAATGTTTTGCGTGATTATTTGACCGATCTTTTCCCCATTTTAGAGCTTGGCACAAGTGCGAAAATGCTCTCCGTCGTGCCTATGCTAAATGGTGGGGCGATGTTTGAAACCGGGGCTGGAGGCAGTGCGCCAAAGCAAGTGGAGCAGCTCGTGGAAGAAAATCATTTGCGTTGGGATAGCTTGGGCGAGTTTTTAGCCTTGCAAGCAAGTCTAGAGTTCTACGCGCAAAAGCAAAATAGCCCTAAGGCAAAGGTGCTAGCAGACGCGCTAGATGTGGCTACTTCACAATGGCTTGATAACAACAAAGCCCCCTCACGCAAAGTGGGCGAAGATGACAACCGCACAAGCCATTTTTACTTGGCGATGTATTTTGCTAGGGCGTTGAGTGAGCAAAAAGCGGATTCTACTATCGCGGCATTCTTTACGCCTATTGCTAATGAGCTAGAATCTAAGCAAGATTCTATTAGGGCTGAATTTAACTCCGCTCAAGGCGTGAAAGTAGATCTAGGAGGATATTATAAATTTGATGACAATAGGGCTGAAAGCGTTATGCGACCAAGTAAAAGCTTTAATGCGATGATTGAAAGGATTGCTAAGAAATAGTTTGCAGCTAAAATGCTAGATTTGACTTTGTTTAGTGCGTATTTGGGTGCTGTTATTACACTCATCATCACGCCCGGTCCCGTTGTTGCCCTTGTGCTAAAAAATACGCTCAAAGGGCAAGATTCTAAGACAAAAAGCACACAAGCCTTAAAAACAATCTGCGGGACAAATCTAGGCTCACTCCTGCTTATCGCTGTAAGCATTGTGGTGATTTTGGGCGTGGCTAAAGTTTCAGAATCTCTACTTGGGATTATGAGTATTGTGGGCTGTGGCTTTATACTCTATCTTGGCTCTAGCTCACTTTTGGGATTTTTTAAGCAAAGGAAATGTGGAGATTCAGCACAGCCTTGCCATATTGAGCCTTTTCATATTGAATGTTGTCATATTGAGCGTAGCGAAATATCCCACAAATCTCATCAGGATTCTAAACCCAAAGGCTCTCAAAGCGAAGTCCCTTTAGAAAACGCAGTAAGCGGTAGTGAGCAAGCACGAAAAGCAAACTCCCTTAAAAGCACCAAAAAGACAACGCAAATATTACATACCCCTTTCTTACAAGGCTTACTTCTAAGCCTATCAAACCCCAAGGACATTTTATTTTTCATCGCCTTTTTTCCGCAGTTTTTAGGTATAACGCACTCCATTTATCTTAGCATTACAGTCCTTACGCTATCGTGGATAGCCCTTGATTTTAGTCTGCTTCTTCTTATAAGCTACATTTCTCAAAAGATACAACTAAAGCGATTTGAAACGCTCATAGCCCCACTTAGCGACATTGTGCTTATAATGGTTGGAATCTTTGGTATTGTGTATGGTTTCCTATCTTTAATGCCATAATAATTGATACAAAATTATCTTATTAGCAGCCAAAGTTCAAACAAATAAATATATTGAAATATCCTTACTTTATGGGGATTTGAGTGTATTACACCAAGTTGGTTACCCTTGTGCTAAAAAATACGCTAAAAGGGCAAGATTCTAAAAGCAAAAGCACACAAGCCCTTAAAGACAATCTGCGGGACAAATCTAGGCTCACTCATACTTATCGCTGTAAGCATTGCGGTGATTTTGGGCGTGGCTAAAGTTTTAGAATCTATGCTTGGGATTATGAGTATTGTAGGCTGTGGCTTTATACTCTATCTTGGCTCTAGCTCACCCTAGAATATCTCAAACAAAGAAAATATAAGAAGGTCTTATCTTATCATATAGATTCTGTAGATTTCAATCCACTTTTATCTACTTATTTTGATTTTATTTCAAGTTGCGCTAATTTAGAGTGAGTAATCATTTTTATTTTATTGTGTCATATTGCAATATCATGCATTTATTACCCGTGATCAACTCATATTCATGTGTGTAAAAGAGAGATAAGAAGCTAAACTACAATGCGATTCTTTCATCTTCTGTGGTTTCTGGCATAGTGTCATTTTGTATATGTTCTTCTTCCTCTTTGTTAATATGTGATTCTAATGTTTCATTGTTTTTTGGGCTTGTTTGTGGTTTTGTATCCGTTGTGATTTGGGACATGTAGTTGTCTAGATTCTTGATATAACTGCCAAGTGAGCCGCGACCTCTTATCTGAATTTCGGCTTTTTCATACGCATTTTGTGCGGTTTCTAAAGCACGGCTAATTTTTTCCATACTCTCTGTAAAGCCATCAAATTTTTTAATAAGTTTTACGCATTCTTGCAGAATCTTTGTGATATTTTTATCCTTTGCTTCATTACTCCAAATATGATGGATAAGTCGCAAAATCACCATAAGAGTCGTTGGGGCAGCAAGGATAATGCCCTTATTATAAGAATCTAAAAATAGCTGCATATCATGCTGCAAAATCGCACTATACGCCCCTTCTAATGGCATAAACATAATCACAAAATCAAGCTGTCCCCCTTCAATGCAGTGCTGATATTGCTTAAGTGAAAGGCTTTTTATATGATTTTTCACACTCTCGATATGTGCGTTTAGGTGCATTTCTTTAGAATCTGTCGCATTGAAAAATCTCTCATACGCACTCAAACTCACTTTAGAATCCACAACTACAAAGCGATTATTCGGCAAATGTATCACAACATCAGGTCTCAAAATCTCTTTTGCTTCATTCTTCACAAATACCTGCGTATAGTATTCCCTATCCTTTTGCAAACCGCTAGACTCAAGCAATCGCTCTAAAATCACCTCGCCCCATTGCCCTTGCAGTTTAGAATCTCCACGCATTGCGTTTGCTAGATTGGTCGCATCGGCTGATATTTTAAGGCTTGCTTCTTTTAGGTGCTTAATCTCGGTATTCAAGGCAATGTGTCGCTCTTGATTATCCTTTGTGTGCTGTGCTATCTCTGTTTTAAATCGCATAATCTCATCGCAAAGTGGCTTTAAGCTATCGCTTTGTTTTTCTTGGAATTGGCGATTTTTCTCTTCTAATAACTGCTCGCTTATTTCATAAAATCTTTGTGTCATTAATGCGGTGTGTTTCTCTTGGTTAGTTTGTAGTAGCTCTTGCATGAGTTCTTGCTTTTGTGTGTATTGGGCTTTTAGGGCGTTTTCCCTTTCTTGCAAGGCATTTGTTAGGCTTAGGATATGTTCTTTTTTAAGTGATTCTAATTGTGCTACATGCTCGTTTTTGGTGGTTGTTAATGTATGTTGTAAGTCTTGTATTTTCTCTTCATAATGTTTATTTGTAAGCAAAATGGCTTGTTCGTTTAATGCTTCTTTTATGCGTAAAGCCTTTATTCTCTGTCTGTATAAAACAAGCATGATAAATAAGCAAATAATGGCACAAATATAAAGTGTGTGTATGATATATACAGATTGCATATTATTCCTTTATTGAAGTTATTTTTTTACATTAAAATTCTCGCACATCGCCGTTTTTGATATAGGATAAAAAGCTTGTGGCATACGCACCGCTTGGGAGTGTAAAGGCGATTTCTGCTTGTGCTTTTTCTGCGTTGTATTTGATAGATAAGTCGCTTGGATATACCCATGCGTATCGCCTTGCTCCATTTGCCATGATGGGATAGGCAAAGTTTTTTTCTATTCTACATGCGTCTTGCTTTGCTAGTCTTATTTTGTGATGATTGCTTTTAGATTCTAGGTTTTGTGTTGTGTGAGACTTTAGATTTTGTGTAGATTCTGAAATCTTGTCATTTTGAGCCATAGGCGAAAAATCTATTCTAGATTCTAAAGTGTTAGGTGTTTTGCTACGCTCAACATGATAATTCTTAGATTCTATATTCTGCTTAAAATCCACTTTATTTAGATTAATCTCTCGAATCTTATTCTGCCCTTTAAACTCACAATCGCATTCAAACAAATGAGATTCTAGAATCTTTTTACACTCCATACCGCTTAATAGCCCTGTGATACTAATATCCCCATTCTTTAGTCTCTCTGTATCATTCAATATAGTCTTAGCATAATTTATCTCTTGTATGTCATTTAATCTTTTATCCCCGAAGTAGAAAAATTTCCCATGTGGATAGTGCATACATACATCGCCTATGAGTGGTGTGAGTGGCAGGGCTTGTGAGTGCAAAATCTCAAAAATCTCTCTATCCATAGTGATATTATACATGCTAGAGAGTGCTTGTATAGAATCTTTAAGATTGAAACTTTGCATGATATTGCTTATTTTTAGTCGTTCTTCAAGCCATAGATTAAAGCATACGCTTTGCAGACTTGATATAAGCAGTTGCTCTAATGGATTTTGTTTATTTGGGGGCTTTTTAATCTGTAATGCCTGCATATAGTTATCCCCAAAATTGCCAAATCTTTGATAGCCAAAAAAGTTTGGAAAGCCCTGCTTTTGTGCTAGAAGTGCTTCTTCTTTTAGCCGCTCAAAGCTTTGTGGGGTAACCTTTTTTAAGCGGATAAAAAACTTATTGCCTTGTAAATGTCCTATTTTTATTTTATTCCCATGCAGATAAGATTCTAGAATCTTTATTTGATCTATCTTGTGTAGATTATTTTCATAGGCTTTAAATGCTTTATTTGGGACTGAAATGTGCTGATAAGTAAGGGCGTGTTTATCCTTTAGTCCAGCATAGCCGATATCCCTTTCTTTGATATGTAGGGCTTGTGCGATAAGCTTCACACACTCTAGTGTGCTTATATTCTTTTTTCTCACTTTTAAGATTCTATGCTCTCCGGTATTACTAAAAGGATAGAGTGGAATCTCTTCTACGATAAAATCTCTCTCATTATGTGAAAATACAAATGGAATCTTAGGGTAAGATTTACCATAGAATCTTTTTTGTGTGGCGTATTGCTCTAAGAGTGTTAGTATCTCATCATTTGGCTTTGTATCGCTCATCAATTCTCGTCCTTACGAAATATTAAGATACAATTAAAGCATAAAATCGCTAATAACTTAGCCCTGCATTATAAATCTAATACACAAACTCATAATCTTTCAATGCTTGTTGTGGTGGAAGCAAAACTTTACCAAAATTAAGCGATACGCCAATCATAAAGTTTGATGCGGGCAAGTCTATATCATTTGCTTTAAGCATATAGTAACGCAAAAGTGGTGCGATACTCAAACTTCTAAATAGCTTTGCATCAATGCGAGTTTCAAGCAAAAGTTGATAATCAGGCGAGATTCTAGAATCTTTCGCATTGAAAATATACTTTTTATAGTTCATCGTATAAGTCCATTTCACATTCTTATTTAAGCTATACTCTAGCGATATACCCACTTCCAAACCTGCACCATTTAGCTTTGTCATGGGATTAAAATCATGTTCGCCAAAGAAGTCAAAATAAAGATTTTTCACATATCTACCATCAAAGAGCTTTGCCCCTGCCATGTAGTTTATGATATGTCTGCGACCTATACTTGGCGTTGGATTAAACTCTGTTTGATAGGAAGCCCGCACATAAGGACCCATCTCAAATATCTCAAAACCCCAGTCAAAGTCCCACATTCTTTGCGTATAGTCTGTTGAAAATACCATTTTATCAAGGTTTTTGTTGGTAACAACGCTTTTGTTTGTTTGTGTGATTTGTGTAAAGCCATATTCTGCATAAGCGGTGTTAAAGACTACAAATCGTGGGGCATAGAAATTGCCATTTAGAGTAAAAAAGAATTGCAGTGCAAGTTGGGAGTTACCCTTTAGGTTACTATCAGAAAAGCTTGTGTAGAGCTTTTGATTGCTAAGAGAGCTTTGTGTGAAGTTTAGGGCAATGCGGTTTAGATCCACCTCCCAGCCTACTTTATCTTCATTAATATCTGCTTTTGCTTGAATGAAAGGTAGAAGCGGTGCGGCTTGCATAGAGCAAGTAAGCATGAAAAATAAGGCAATAAGAAACTTTTGTCGCACAAAGATTTCCATTTAAGCATTATTCTCAATAGAATCTAGCGTAATCTTAGTATTATCCATGAATTCTACGCCATCTCCATGCTCCAAAATAATATCTGCAATGCTTTGCGTGATAATATCTTGCAAATATTGCTGTTTGCATTCTATATTTATTAGCACTTCATGGTAAGTCTGCTGTGCTTGTGGATTCTGTGTGGATTTTATAGTGGAATCTTGTATAGTGTTATTCATAATTGCCTTTCTATATTAAACTCGTTTGATTTAGATTCTAAAAGATTTATTTGTATTATAATAAAAAGGCGTATTATATCATTCTTTTTGTAATATATATGAGATTTAGATAGCTAGAATTGCATTCATTTTATTGTTGTATAGTCATGGAATCTTGTTGCAATATTACATAGTGCAATGATTGTTATCTGAGATTGTAAGCGTTTATTAAGTCATCAAGGCATATCAACTTGGTTAAAAAGATTTAAATATGATATTGGCTTTAGAGTTTGTGTTGCTTTTTATTTTATTTTTATTTGCAAGCATTATCCACGATTTTATTTGCAATGACATGCAAATTATACGCTTCATAACGCAAAGATTTAAAAGTTTGACTTTTGCCAAACTTTTGACATTCTTTTAGCTTTAGACACTCTTCAAGCACTCTTGCGCTTTCGCAGATTCTATGAAAGTTTGCATGAAGTATTGCTACTAAATCTAGCCTTTCAATCTCTGTGTCAATGCTGCCTTTTGCAATATCGCATTCAACATCGCGTGCTTGTAACAGCAAATCTGTATGCTGTAAAATAGCTTTATGTCGCATTTGCTTTAGCGTATAGGTTATTTCCTTGTTGTCATATACATAGCGAAATATATCCTCTACTACACGAATGCCCTCTTGCAATCTATTGAGATTTGCATCTAATATACGCAATATTGTATGAGTTTTATCTGTATTCATAAAAGATCTTTAATTATAGAATGAAAAAGCAAGTGAATGTAAAGCTAAAAAATGAATATTTTTGAATCTAGGTTTCTACTTTGCAAATCATACATAAGCGGGTAGCTTTGATTTATCATATTGAGCCATTGGGCAAAGAATCTCATGGAATCTAAATTTGAGATATTTTGCTACACTCAAATATGATAAAAGTATCACCTAGATTCTAGATTAATCCTTATTTGAAAGACCTAATATCTGCAGTAATGCAGTAAAGATATTCAACACATCAAGGTATAAAGAGATAGCCGCCATAATAGGATTATCATAACGACCTCTTACAATATTTTGTGTATCATAGGCGATATACAAACTAAAGATAAGCACTACTGCACTTGCAATTGCAAACTGAAACATAGGGCTTTTGAAAACAAACATATTTAAAAGACCAAATACAAAAATCACAAGCACTGACCAAAATAATGCAGTCCCCATATTTGCCAAATCTTTTTTAGTTTTCAAAGCAAAAATACTCATGATACCAAAAATAATAGTAGTCATAGCAAGAGCTTGAGCTACAATCGCCGAATTTTTCGCCATCACAAACGATAAAAGCGGGACCAAAGCCAAACCACTAATGAAAGCAAATGCAGCAAATACAGCCAGATTAATACCGGGCTTATCTTGCACAAAACCCAGACCAAAAATCAGTGCAAGTTCAAGCACAAAAATTGGAATTCTATATTGCGCAACCAAAACAGGATCATAAAACCCAACCAATGCACCTATTGTTGCTAAAAGCAAACTGCCTGCAAAAAATTTATATGTCGTTTTTACAAAATTCACAAGAGCAGTATCACTATATGAAGATTGATAATCTACTTCTTGTGTATTTTGAGTGTAATTTCTATCATAAATTCCCATAATTTCTCCTCATAATAAAGAATTTGCGAGATTTTAACCAAAAATTATTAACCAAGCAACAAAATGCATTACTCCACAAAAGCCCAAACTATGTATAATCAAAGTTATTTGACTTTATAAAGTAGTCCCACCCTGCTGGACCATCCTAGATTCTTTGGCATGTAGGGTAAATGAGACACTCATTACCGCATGGCGATATGAAACAACATTTAGCTTATAAAATATGCACTTCGTAAATATAATCCTTTGTATCCATGCTATAACGCAATTCTCGTATAAGCGTGTGATGATTTTTCCCTTTGAAAAAGCTCTCAAGTTTTTTCAAATCTTTTTCCGCATTTTCTCTATCAAGATAAAATATTGCACCTTTGCTACCGCTTTCTTCCACCTTTTTTGCCATTGCTTCAAATGTAATGGTGTTTGCCTTGATATCTGCCTTGAGACTTTCTTTAGCAAGTTTTAGTTCCATGTATATCCTTTTTCACATATTTAAAATGAATGGTATTCTATCTTAATCTTGTTAAGATGTTAGCATTACAGCATAATAAGATTATTATCTCCGCAACGCCACGCAACATGCGAAAAAATACTTTGTATGGTTAATTGAATAATTCAGAAAGAAGTGGTACGCCCAAGAGGATTCGAACCTCTGACCTACGGCTTAGAAGGCCGTTGCTCTATCCAGCTGAGCTATGAGCGCATGAAGTGGTACGCCCAAAGGGAGTCGAACCCCTAACCCCCAGATCCGAAGTCTGGTGCTCTATCCAATTGAGCTATGGACGCATAAAGCTTCGCTTATATTATGCTTTGTAACAATGTAGAAATATGGGGTGGATGATGGGGCTCGAACCCACGACCCTCAGAGCCACAACCTGATGCTCTAACCAACTGAGCTACACCCACCATACATGCCTTAATACGCTAAGTGAAAATGGTCGGGGCGAAAGGATTCGAACCTTCGACCCCTTGGTCCCAAACCAAGTACTCTAACCAGACTGAGCTACGCCCCGACACAAAAAAAGAAGTGATTATAAGATATTTTTATAATAAAGTCAAGATATTTTTATTATTTTAAGTTTAGTTTTTTTGTTTGTTCTCAAATGTTGTTTTATAATAGATATAGCAAAAACAAGTAGAGTTAGGCTTTTATGGAGAATCTGTGAGAGTTTGTTTCTATAGTAAAAAACATTTATACTATGTTTGTATCTGTTGTATTATATTTTTGCTCTCTCTGCAAAAATTCGAGTTTCTCGACAAACATAAAACTACAATATAACGCTATAATATCAAGGAACAAAAAGGAGAGATAATGCGGCAATCTATATCCACAACTAGCAATACGGCTTTACCTATTGATACACTTGTTGATACTCTTACTGATAATCTTGATATGCAAATTGATACTGCAAAGCAAGTAGCCACACCTTGTAGTATCACACAAAAACTGCTCAATAATGAAGACATTCATCATTTATTGCCACATGCAAGCATAGCGGAGTTAAAAAGCATAGCAGAGTTAATACGACATAGAATCTTAGAAGTGGTGAGTAAAAATGGTGGGCATTTAAGTTCTACGCTTGGAGCGGTTGAATTGATTGTGGGAATGCACTCGGTGTTTGACTGCTCTTTGCACCCATTTATCTATGATGTGAGTCATCAAGCCTATGCACATAAATTGCTTACAGGGCGATACAAGGCATTTGAGAGTTTGCGTCAAATTGATGGCATAAGTGGTTTTATCGCACCTTATGAAAGCAGTCTTGACTACTTTATAGCAGGGCATAGCTCGACTTCACTCTCTCTTGCAGTAGGTGCTGCTAAGGCTAAAAAGCTAAGAAATGATCCGCATAAGCCCATTGTAATGATAGGCGATGGCTCCATGAGTGCGGGGCTAGTCTATGAAGCGTTGAATGAATTAGGGGATTTAAAACTGCCTGTAATCATTATCTTAAATGATAATGAAATGAGTATTGCAAAGCCTATTGGTGCGATTTCTAAGATTCTATCAAAGACTATCGCTAGTCCGCTGTATCAATCCATGAAAGAAAAAGTGAAAAAAATCGTGGATAAAATGCCAAATGGCACGACTTTTATCGCAAAACGATTTGAAGAGAGTTTTAAACTCATTACGCCCGGATTATTATTTGAAGAGTTTGGGATTGACTATATAGGACCAATTGATGGCAATAATATAGAAGAAGTCGTTACTACGCTAAAAAATGTCGCCTACTTAAATCGTCCCGTATTGCTGCATTGCCAAACTATAAAGGGCAAAGGCTATCAAATCGCTGAGGGTAAATATGAAAAATGGCATGGCGTTGCCCCATTTGATTTAAATACAGGACAAGCGATTGCAAAAAGTGCGATTAAAAGTCCAACTGCTGTGTTTAGCGATACGCTTTTAAGTATGGCACAACTCAATGAAAAAATCGTAGGCGTAACCGCAGCTATGCCAAGTGGCACAGGGCTAGATAAACTCATGGATATAATGCCAGAGAGATTCTTTGATGTCGCAATAGCAGAGCAGCACGCAGTAACCTCTATGGCAGCTATGGCAAAGGAGGGCTTTAAGCCCTATATTGCTATCTATTCTACTTTTTTACAACGAGCATTTGATCAGATTGTGCATGATACTTGCATTATGAATCTCCCCGTTGTATTTTGCATTGATAGAGCTGGGATTGTGGGTGAAGATGGTGAAACGCATCAAGGCTTACTAGATATTGCCTATCTACAAAGCATACCAAATATAACTCTCATCGCCCCAAGAGATAATAGCACGCTTTCTCTGCAACTTGAATATTCACAATATGTAACTTCACCACTTGCTATCCGCTATCCTAGAGGGCAGTTTATGCTAGAAAAATGCTATATGCGTTTAGATTCTATTATAAAGGATTATGATACAAAAGCAAGGCAAAATATAGAATCTAATAATTGTTATGTTGAGCGAAGCGAAATATCTCAAAGTTTAGATTCTAATAAACACATAACAGAATCTACAAAAAGCACTAAAGAGACAACGCAAACAGATTCTAAAACAACCGCTTGTCATACTGAGCCTTTAGGCGAAGTATCTAATACAGAATCTAAAAAAGATTCAAATAAAGATTTTTCGCTTTTGTCAAAAACTCAAAACGACAAGAATCTAGAATCTCAACCATTTGGGCGGGTGCAAGGCATTGGGGTGCAAGATAATGAGAATTTAGAATCTTGTAGAATAGTCCTGCAGAATCTTCACAACACACAAAACTATAACACACACCTAAAAGCACACAAAGCACAAATGCTATATGATAGCTTAGTGCATACAAAAGATTCTATACAACATAACACAGAATCTAGCAGGAAAAAGATTCTACTCATAGGCTATGGCAATGGTGTGGGTCGTATGCTTGATGTATGGCTTAGTTTGCTAATAGAGCATAATATCCATGCTTCACTGCTTGATATAATTAGCTTAAAGCCGCTTGATACTGATATGCTTACTATGTGTTTGAGAGACTATACGCATATTTTTGTTATGAGTGATAGTTATAAGCTAAATGGTGTTGGTGCATGTATCATGCAGTTTGCATTTAGCGAGTTAGAGCGTGGCAATCTAGCACAGATTCCAAAGATTATAAGCTTTGAGATAGAAGATATTTTTGTAAAACATGGAAACACACAAAAGATTGAAAAACAGCTTAATATAGACACAGAAAGTTTGGTGTCTAAAATTTTAGAATCTTACTTTTAGTTCAATGTAAAATATTAAACTTCTATATCATGCGATCATCTCAACATATTGTTTCAATGCTTATACAAGCAAATAAAGACAACAAGAACTTTACATTTTTATCATACAATGCAATGCTAGAGATAATGGCAACAAAATAGGTAGATAATGACAACAAAACATGGCACAAAACGCAAGGTATATGACTATACACATAGAGTTCAAACGCTAGATTCTATAAATTATCTTAAACTACATGCGACTTTTTGCCTTATTTTACTGCTTGATGTAGCCTTGTTTTGCTTCATGACTAGCCAAACGAGCATATATATTAGAGAAGCACATGATTTTTTTAATAAAGATACTCTTCCAAGCTATCTTGCAAATATCGGCGTATCTTTTATGCAACACTTTTTTCATAATCCATTGTTCAATGATTATGGTATGCGTCTGCCTTTTATATGTCTGCATATACTTAATTGCATACTGATGTATAGCATTTCACTACATATCTTGCATAAAAGTAGCGATTCGATTGTATGTGTGCTACTTTTTATGGCGATACCGGGCGTATCAGCCCAAGCTTTAGTTCTCTCTTACATGGGGGTTTTAACACTTTTATGCTTACTTATTGTGTATTTTCAAGTGCGTTACAAACGCATTGCTTATGAGTTATTTATCATTGCTGTATTTTTAGATTCTGGTGCGGCGATCTTGTGTTTAGCTCTCTTTTTTTACGCACTCTTAAAGCGAAAAGCCTATACAATGGTTTTTAGTATGATATGTTTTGGTGTTAATATGTATCAATTTGCACCTATACATGGCGTCCCAAATTCATATTTTTTCGATACTTTGGGGCTTATGTCGCTGGTTTTTACGCCTGTATTGTTTGTATATTATGTCGCTGCTACCTATAGCTACACTTTTAAAAAGTCCCCATTATTATTGCATCTCATACCATTTGTTGGATTTTTATTCATCATGCTGTTTTCAACACGGCAAAAGATTGAAATTGAGAGTTTTTTGCCGCCATTATGCGTTGGGATTCCATTTTTTATGCAAAAGATTCTCTTTGACTTGCGTTCTCGTTTGCCACAATTTAGAATGCGATATAAGATTCGCATTTATGGGCTTATTTTATTTTTACTATTTGGAAATATAGCGCTTTTTGGCAATAAAATTACCTACTATATAAGTGATGTGCAACATAACTTTGCCTATTCGTTTTATGAAGCAAAAGATATAGCAAAGGAATTGTATAAGCGAAATATAACACATGTCAATGTGCCAAATAGTGATTTAGCCCTGCGACTTAACTTTTATGGTATCAACACAGACATAAAAGACAATCCGCCAAAATACACACTCACAGCAAACAATAAAGGCTCTATCATAATAACTTATGGCAACACTAAAGTTGCACAATACGCCCTTATCCCTTATAAAATCACGCATAAAAAGTAGGGATAGATTCTTATGTGATTTTACCTTGTAGTTGAATAGAATCTTTAGAGGTTATGCAAGTGTTATTGTGTAATCTTAATTTATCTCAGTTTTTCATGCCCCAATCCCCTAGTCTAATACTAAGAAAATATCTTTTTTACTCTTTATGCAACCCTTTAAAACTTAATCAAACATATTTTTATAAGAAAGTATTGAAAGTAATGTAATTTTGCCTTATCAATATGTTTTTTAGTTATAACAAATATATGAGAGATTAATAGAATTATGTAAAACTTTTAATGTAGGGCTTTGGAGTATTGATACTTTTTTACATTGGTTTTTTAGGTGCTTGTAAGGTTAAGATATTAGTAGGGTAATTACCCTCTCTCATCAATAATACTTGCTTGTCTTGTGTATGTAAGGCTAGATTCTGTAATATCTAATCTTTGGTTTGGTTGTGTGGTTTTAGAATCTTGCAAATTTTTAGAATCTTGTAAGTTAGCAGAATTACTCGCATATTTAGAATCTTTTGTATTTATAGAATCTTGTGTAATTTTTGAGTTTTGTAGATTGTTAGAATCTTGTATAATGTCTGTATTAGATTCTGTGTCTGCTTGTGATATTGGTGCGTTTAGATTCTGCAATAAAATCCGCTCATCTAAGAAGAATTTTGCCTGCAATATGGCTAATACAATATCAGGTGTAATGCTATCCATATTCAATCCATAGTCGCTATACTCATGAGAATCTTTTGGGTTAAATAGACCAAAAGGCGTGCAAATTACATGCTTTTTGTTTTGACTGATGGGGGCATATCGGTGCGGATTTATCGTATTTTTATACGGGAATATTGAAAAGGTGCTAGTATCAAGTGCGGCAGCAGCGTGTAAAAGCGTGTTATTATTAGCGATAAAAAGGCTACTTAGGTGGATTAGGGCTAGGATTTGTGTGATAGTATTTGTTTTTGTCGTGCTGTCTTGTGCTGTGCTAGAAAAAAGATTTTTTTGTGAGAGATTTGGGAATTGTGAAAGCATAGCTTGATAACCTTGCATTTCATCAATTGGGGCTAGTATCAATACATTATGAAACTTAGCGAGGGCATTTGCAATGGTGAAAAAATGCCTACTCTTCCAGCCTAGCTCTTGCAATCCATAACTTGGACAGATTGCAATATAGCTAGTGTCTAGGGTTGTGTCAAACTTCTGCGCGATAATCTCTTGGGCGGTGGCTATATCGCTTAGTTTTAGATATAGCTTTGGATATATGAATTGTTTGCATTGCAGAAATCGCAGTAAATCAAAGTTATATTCAGCTTCATGTTTGTTATTTAATGTGCGTTTTTGCTTAATTTTATAGTTAAAAAGAAGTGAATAAAAGTGTGAAAATACACCTATTCTAGCTTTAATCCCAGCACGAAATAATGCTATTGTGCTTTTTTTATCAGCTACAAGTGAGAGTGAAATATTAATCTTTGCATTTTTTAAGGATTTTGCTAGATTTGGGTCTGTGTCAATGCAAAAAATCTTGTGTATATGTGGATTATTTTGAAAAAAGTCTTGCATACTTGAGTGCAAAAGAAAGCTAATTTTAGAGTTTGGAAACTCATTTGCAAGGGCATTTATGCAATGCAGGGAGAGTATAAGACTTGCACCATTTTTATACTCATTGCAATGAACGAGTAGAAAATGATAAGGGTTATTTGTATTTAGTGTTAGCATGAATATGCCTTTTTATTGTGGGTGTATAGGTTTTGTGTGCAGTAGAGATATGATTCTATCAACTATTGCTTGTGTATCTTGTCTAGAATCTATAATGTAATCACATGAGTTTTCATATATTTTAATGCGTTCATTATAGAGGGCTTTGGCTGTAGATATGTCATCAAATAGAGGTCGTGTGTTTTCTTTTGTGGCTTCTTTTAAAATGCGTTGTGTGATTGTATCAAAATCGCTTTGCAAATAGAAACATACACCAAGCCCTCTTACATTATTAAAGATTGGCATACCACCACCTGTTGCGATAATATACCCTTTTTGTGTGGAAAAAGATTCTATAAAAAGAGATTCTAAATGGCGGAAATATGCCTCGCCTTTATATGTGAAAATATCTTTAACACTGCTTTTTTCCTTCTTCGCTATATATGTATCACTATCTATAAAGGGCATATTTAGGGCTGTTGCAAGTAGCTTTGCGATGGTGCTTTTACCGCTACCCATAAAGCCTATTAAGATGATATTATCCATTGCTTGTCTCTCTTTTGTTTTATTAAAGCGTTTTTCGTGGTGGTTTTAATTGAGTATTATAACAAATATTTGGGGTTATATGATGAAGAACAAGCATACTATACATACACCCTTGCGACGCGTTTTGATACTGCACAGGTAAGCTCATAATTAATCGTGCCTATGTGTGCGGCTAGCTCATCTACGCTAAGAATATTGCCAAAATCATCATAGCCAAACAACACAGCACAATCTCCCACCTTCACTTCTTCTATATCACTCACATCAACCATGCATTGATCCATGCAGATATTACCTATAACCCTTGCTCTTTTACCGCGTATTAAAACTTCTGCTTTATTAGATAAAAGTCGCATATATCCATCAGCGTAGCCCACTGGTAATGTAGCGATTTTAGTTTTCTTATGTGTGATAAAAGTGCCACCATAACTCACACATTCATTCGTATCAACTTCTTTAATATGCACGATATGCGCTCTAAAACTCATAACAGGTTTTAACTCTAAGCCTTGCATATCCATCGCAAAAGATGGCTTTAAACCATAGGCAATGATACCAAGTCTTACCATATCTAAATGCGTTTTACTCGCATTCATAATACTTGCACTATTAGCACAATGTAGCAGTGTATCTTCATGCTTAGGAAGCAAAGATACAAAAGCACAAAATCGTTCATACTGCAGATTCAAATATCCCAAATCACAATCTGCACTCGCAAAATGCGTAAAGATACCGCGTATAAAAACATTTGAGAGTTTTGCTATTTCATGGATTTCATTGAGACTTTTTGAATCGCATTGATAGCCAATTCGATTCATACCAGTATCAAGCTTGATATGTATTTTTGCTTGTTTATTCTGTCTTTTTGCACTTTTATTTAGCTCTCTTGCCATGTCTATATCATATACGCATAGCTCAATGTCATGCTTAATCGCCTCATCAACGACAGAAGGCGGCGTATATCCCAAGACTAGAATCTTAGCTTGTGTTAAATGCTCTCTTAGCTCCATTGCCTCATCAAAAGTGGCAACACCTACTTGATAGATTCCGTGTGTTAGGGCGAGTTTTCCCAACTTTAATGCGCCATGCCCATACGCATCAGCCTTTAAGACTAACATTAAATATGTGCGTTGTGGCACATATTCGCGTATCAGCTTTAGATTATGTAGAAAATGGTCTGTATGAATATTTGCATAGACATAACGCTTTAAATCTTTATGTGCCATTGTGTTGCTTTCGTGGTTTGATAATATTTTGTAATTCTACTTAAAACTTTGCTAAGTGTTGTTAGCTTTTCATTTGTAATATGGCTATGAAATATTTAATTTATATAGAGTTTGCTATAATTATGCGAGTTTTTGAGTGATTTATAAACTAGATTCTAAATAAAATGAGATAGATATGCGACAGGTAAAGAGTGAAAAAACACAAGAAAATAAAGATTCAATTATTCGTTTTTCTGTGTCCTTGCCATTGGGGTTGCTTGATGAGCTTGATAGTAAGATTACGCAAAATGGCTATACTTCGCGTTCAGAACTTATCCGCGATATGATACGCGAAAAGCTAGTCGATGAAAAATGGGATAAGGGCGAGAGTGAGGGGACAAAAGAGCATTTAGGTGTGTTGGTGTTGATTTATGATCATCATCAAAGAGGGCTAAATCAAAAAAAGAATGAAATAGAACATAATAATCATTTAGTGCAAATTATCTGCACAACGCATGTGCATGTCGATCATCATAATTGCCTTGAAACCATTATCCTTAAAGGCAAGAAAGAAGATATTGAAAAGCTGTGCATAGAGATTGGTGGATTACTTGGGGTTAAATTTGCAAAACTCACACGCACTGCAAGTTTTATGGAGCAAATGTAGTTTTTGTGTTGTGTATTTATCCGCAATAAATTAAGATTCTGAATTTCCATAGATATAAGTTATGTCATGTTGTGTAATGCGTTAAAGTCTTGGAATAAGGACATACAATGTGTTTTTAGAGATCAAGTTGCTATTTAAAAGACTTTTTGTTTGTGATAATCTTGTCAATTACATGGCTTTGAATAATACACATGTTGTAATTAAGATAGAGAAACTTTTTATATAGAATCTCATATTTATAAAAACTCTGCAAAAAGCCGCTCTAGCGATATAATGCAATTAATTAACTGCAAACTAGTTGCAGAAAAAAAGAATAAGAAATCAATCAATATAGCTATATACAATTAGTGAGAGTGGCAATCGTGCAGGCAGCTAATAAATTTCTCAAACAATACTTCTTAAAGATTATCAAAAAGGTTGGCATTTCTGCAATTTTTAGTAATTAATGTAATTTTATGAACAATCAATAAAAAGAAAGAACAAACAAACAACGCTAGTTCCAACTTTATATCAAGCAGGAAGAGCATGTTTTAATGCGTATATTGTAGGCAATTTCTACTTAATCCCATTATGCTTATCAAGCAAGTGCGTGATAACTCTATCTTCGATGATTGCCATTTTTACTGCTGGTAGAAGGTTGTTCTTGCGATAATGCTCGATTACTTCTTGTGGATTTTGTCCGCTCATCATAGATTCATAATAAAGCGTTTGAAATACTTCATTATCATCTACGCTGATTTTCTCTTGTTTTGCGAGTTTATCCACGACAAAAGTAACTTTTACACTCATCTCAGCCTTTGGTCTTTGTGCTTCTCTTAGCTCTTTTACCTTATCTTCATTGCCCCTTAAAGCTTCAATTTCTTCTTGCTTCATGCTAGATATTTCATTATTAAGCAATACATTCATTTCTTGCTCTAAAATATTTTCCGGTAAATCAAATGTGAATTTCTTTGCGATATTTTCTAGGGCTTCTTCTTTTAGCTTTTCATTATAAAGCTTCATTTTAGATTCTCTCTCTAAATCTTTTTTGATTTGATCTTTTAGTGTTGCAAGAGTATTCTCTTCTTTATCACCTAGAATAGCCTTTGCAAAGGCATCATCAATAGTTACTTCATCTTTTTGCTTGATAGCATGTAATTTTACCTTAAATTGCACGGCTTTTCCTGCAAGGTTTGGGGCTTGATAATTCTCTGGGAAAGTTACATCAATCATCTTTTCTTCACCCACACTCATGCCAATCAAAGCATCTTCAAAGCCGGGGATAAACTGATTGGAACCGATTGTTAAATCAAACTTTTCTGCCTTGCCACCATCAAATGCCTTGCCATCTAAAAACCCTTCAAAATCAATATGCGCTATATGTCCGCTTTTTAGCTTTTTAGCTTTTGATGGCACGACTGGAGCACGATTTTTTGCGAGTTGCTCTAATCGCTCATCTACTTGCTTGTCAGTGATTTTTTCAGGTTTAAACTTTGGCATACAAGAGATTGCATCATCGACGCTAAATGTCGGTGTAATGCCAATTTTAAGCTCAATATCAATACCACTTTCACTTTCTTCAAACTTTGAGATAAGCGGCTGCCCTATTACATCTTTTTCGGTGATATTTAATGCCTTAATAGCATTCGCAAAAAACTCATTAATGCTTTGCTGACGAGATTCTTCAAGCAGACTATCTCTATATCGCTCTTTTACAATACGCACTGGGACTTTACCTTTTCTAAAGCCATCTAGCTTCATAGTCTTTGCATACTTACTTGCAAGTGTTTCAATGTGTTTATTAATCGTTTCAATAGCGATTTTTCCACTTGCTTTTGCATTTGCTTCATTAATTCTTTCTGTATTCATAACTATCCTTAAGGGTTTTTAAGTATAATTTCGTATTGTAACCAAATTTTTATTGTTTGTAAATCTTTTAAGGAGCAAAAATGTCTAAAACACATGATAACAACGCAAAACAACAAACTATTAAAATTGCTTCTATTGAGAATCTAAAACAAAAATTAAGCCTTACAACGAATCTTTCGCCAAATTTTGGTGAGATTATCTCTGTGGAGACAAATATCATAAAAGCGGTGGGTTTATCGCCGAGTGTGGGCGATGTCGTATGGCTTATCCGCGGTAATGATACACGCACAGAGGGCATTGTAATCGCTACGCATAAGGAAGTCTTTAGCATTAGTCCTTTCAGCTTTACAGAAGGCTTTAAAAGTGGTGATAGAGTAATGATTGCAAAAGAGGGTTTAAATATCCCTGTGGGCGATGAGCTTTTAGGGCGAGTGATAAATCCTTTAGGTGTGCCACTTGATAGTCTTGGGGCGTTATATGCGAGTGCTTGCACCCCTATCATTAACGCACCTATTTCTGCGTTAAAACGGGGGCTTATAGATGAAGTCTTTAGTGTGGGGGTAAAAAGCATAGATTCTTTACTTACTTGCGGTAAAGGGCAGAAAATGGGAATCTTTGCTGGGTCTGGTGTGGGTAAATCAACACTCATGGGTATGATTGTAAAAGGGAGTGCCGCACAAATAAAGGTTGTCGCACTAATCGGGGAACGGGGCAGAGAAGTGCCTGAATTTATTGAGAAAAACTTAGGTGGGAATCTTGAAAATACCGTGCTTGTCGTAGCAACGAGTGATGACTCGCCGCTTATGCGAAAATATGGGGCATTTTCAGCTATGGCGATAGCGGAGTTTTTTAAGGATAAAGGGCATGATGTGCTATTTATCATGGATTCTGTAACGCGTTTCGCAATGGCTCAAAGAGAGATAGGACTAGCTTTAGGAGAGCCACCAACAAGTAAGGGCTATCCGCCTTCAGTTTTAACGCTTTTGCCGCAGTTAATGGAGCGTGCTGGTAAGGAAGAGGGTAAAGGTAGCATTACCGCATTTTTCACTGTGCTTATGGAGGGCGATGATTTAAATGATCCTATTGCCGATCAAAGTAGAAGTATTTTGGACGGGCATATTATGCTTGATAGGAATCTAACTGATTTTGGAATCTATCCGCCTATTAATATACTAAACTCATCATCAAGGGTTATGCACGATATTATCTCACAAGAGCATAAAAATGCTGCAAGGAAATTTCGCCGTATGCAAGCTCTTTTGAAAGAAAATGAAGTGCTAATCCGCATAGGCAGCTATCATAAAGGCAATGATGTCGAGCTTGATGAAGCGATTGATAAAAAAGCATTAATGGAAGAGTTTCTAGGACAAGATGAAAATATACAATCAAGTTATGAAGAAAGCATTACGCAAATGATAGAGATAGCAAATAGTGGTGGTATGCAGTAAAATTTTGTTTTGGTTTAGAAACTAGAGTAAAACTTAACTATTTTAATGTTTAAGGCTATACAGAATGTAGGGTTTGGCTGCAAATCTATCATGATTCTAACTTATAGATAGATTTGCATTGTAGTTTTTATTAAAGCTGTGTTGATTCAAGCTTTAATGCTGTGGTAAGAGACTTAGACTTAGCAGATTATCTTATAATAATCCTCTTTTTCTAATCTCCGCTTCAAGTATTGCTCTAACCCTATCACTCTCGGCATTATTATAGCGATCCAACAACTGAGAATCACTCATGTTAGCAGCTTGTTTTCTCACTTGACTTTCCATCGCATCAACAGCCGAATCCATAAAGCCCTTAGCCTTATCCCAAAATCCCATGTTTATCCTTTATAATAAAATATACGCACATGCGGCGCAACTGAATTCTACAAAAAAAAAAAAACAAATCAAGGGCATAAAGTCTTTTTTATAATAAAACCATAATGACCATCAAAGTATAAAGAAAATGTAGTGCAAATGAGAAAAATAGCAAATAAAGGCATGAAAGACAGGGTTGTTTAGTTCTATAATATCTACAATAGTTTTATCCATAAAACAAAAATTACAACTTCATGAAGCTTTTACCCTTTTATTTCAAAGGTTCAAAATGACAAGAAACTCGAGATTAAATATCACATAAACTCCCTATTTCATTGCATTTTGATTTATCGCATTGCGTGATGCAATAAGGTTATTAATATAAGTTTCATTCAATGTGATTATATTGATTTTACTTTGCATATCTTTTGCGTAAGCGATATAAGCATAAGTTCCATGAGTAAGTATTTTTGGATTTATAAAGCTCCCTTTTGTGCTTTTATCAAGTTCTTTTAAAGTTATAAAATCACTGCCATTCCATACGGCTAGATTGATTGTCGTATTCTCTCTATTTGTATAAAGTAGCACGATATAGCGTCCAAACACTGCTGCACTCATAGCCCCAACGCTTAGGTTACTACTCTCTTGCATATCTTCAAATTGCAATGAGCCATTACTTATCTTGCAAAGTTGATGGGCTAGATTTGGCGACTCATCTTGTATTGTTTTATTGCTATATAGGGCTAAACATTGATGTGTTGCAGAATCATCTGCTGGATTATTTATATCATAGATAGGATGCAATGGGAGTATAATCGGGTTTGTATAAAGTATGTTATCGTGTGGTTTTACTACCTCTTCTAGTTGGAGTTCTTTATTAAAGATTCCAAAGAATGCTTGATCTTTTTCTATATGTGTAAAAAATGGTAAGATTATGCCTTGTATAGTATTATTTGTGCCAAAAAAAGTGCTTGGTTTATGCGAGAAAAACGCATTTGTCCTTGCAAATAGGCTTAATGCTGGATTTTCATGCAAGCTAAAAAGTGGTTTTGCATGCTCTTGTGTAGTATTAGATTCAATAGCTTTTGCAATATTTTCTAAGTTTGCTTGAAAGATATATGTCCTTGTGGTAAGTGGCTTTTGCAATAGGGTAGCATTAAGAAATAAATAAAGATTAGAATCAATATTTTGAATCAAGGCACTATGCAAGGAATGTATGTGTTGCTTTGTTTGTGTGTTAAGAGTTTTTGTGTCAAAGAGTAGTATTTCTTGGCTATGTGTTTTTGTGTTTGTGGCAATATTTTGCCATATTCCTTTTTGGGTTAGTATGCTGTATTTGCTTGGGTAAAAAATCATGCCATATAGATTTGTATTATTATCTTTATCCTTGCTTATGTAGCTAATGAGATATTTATCAGGGTTTATTTGTGTTATATCCATTGAGACTAGATTTATAGAATCTAGCTGCCATTGCTCTTTCTCATATACTTCATATCGTGTTGATTCAAAAGTAGGCAGAAAAAAATACATATCAACGCTGCGATTAAAGCTAAATAATCCAATACTTGCTACTATACATAACGCTATGTAAAAGAGATAATCAAGTATTTTCATATATTTAACCTATAGAATCTCTATCTTATCTACTTTGTAGTTAAGTGTAGAATCTCCCATAAATACAGAGATATTACCTAACTTAGATTCTATGCTTTCTCCAAATGTAAAAGGGCTTCTTTTAAGAGTGATTTGCTTGGTGAAAGGCAGCTTTATATCATATATCTTTTGTGCGTTAAGGCTTAGAAAATGTGAGAGATTCTCTAGCTTATTATGCTTTGCAAAAAGCGTACATAAGGCTTCAAGTAGAATTGGCGCACTAAAGATTCCAGCCGCTCCATCTAGCTTTGCTTGTATCGTATGTGGCGCACTATCAGATCCAAAGCTAATTTTAGAATCTCCACTCAATGCCGCCTCTAGTATCGCATCTCTATCTTTGGGTGTCTTTACCACAGGTTTGCAAAACATAAAAGGATTAAGCTTACCGCCTATAATATCATCAAGCGTTAAAAGCATGTGATGAAGTGTAATCGTGCCATAAAGATTGCTAAACTTATGGATACACTCAAGTGAATGCCTATCGCTTAAATGCTCGATGATTATCTTTAGTTGCGGAAAAGTCCTTGCTAACTCGCTAAAGATTTCTAAAAATTCCCTTTCTCTATCCATGCTAAAACCCGCACTCTCACCATGTATGCTTAGAATCATATCTAGATTCTGTGCTTCTTCAAGCAGGGCTAATAAATGCTTATTTAGCACTTCACTCACGCCATTTTCAGCATTTGTAGTAGCCCCCCTTGGATAAAGTTTTAGAATCTTAACTCCAGCTAAATGTGCTTCCTTTAGCATATCAAGCGTGAGATTATCATGGATATATAAGGCAATAATGGGGATAAAATGCTCTCCATTTAATCCACAATTTTGTGAATCTTTTTTAACTAATCGCATAATCTCTTGTCTGTAAGCAAGTATAGATTCCGCATCCATTAGTGGTGGATTTAGATTTGGCATAGCAAGCAACGTGCTAAAATGCCGCACACTATAAGGTAGCACTGCTTCTAGCATAGAATCTTGTCGTAAATGTATGTGCATATCCATTGGATTTTGCAAGATGATGGTATCCATGTTTAACCCCATGAAAATAATAAAAATCGAAGGCAATCGCACTGAATAAGCTGGAGCGAACTCTCTATTAGAATAAAGGCAAAATTATAACACAAGAATAGAGTATATGTTGTTTAGAAAATAGTAAATTATTGTCTTAGCTTATAGGCACGACCAGCCGCTTAGAATCTTAACTTTAAAGCATATAATTTCAATGTGAATAAGATTCTATAATATTCTAAGCCTTATTTTTTTATTTTTTTGGATCGAGTATATCAATGTGATTAATCCTACACAATTGCTTACATATAGCAATTGATTTATCTTATTGTTTTGGGAGTATCTTATGCGTAGATTCTAATAAACTTTTTGTGGTTTAATAGAATCTAGAAGTAAAGCGTAATCTAAAATCCGCTATTTCTTAACGCTTCGCCGATAGTTTTTCCACGCAGATTAGTCATAGAAACATCGCTTGTTGCTACATTTACTTCACTTAATGCACGGATTGCCTCCATACATGCCATAATCTCTTCTTTCTTAGCGTCTATGTATTGATGCAATGACTGAAAATCTTTAGCATTTAAAAGTGGCATGGGACTCGCCATCTCAAAAGATACGCTATGTGTCCCCATTGATGCACTAAGCTCTGTATCAAACAAATCTCTGTCGATAAAACGCGTGTTTGCTACCAAATCTCTAGCCTGTGAGAGAAGGATCTCACTCATATTCACATTTGCTGGATTTGTAGGATCTTCTTCTAGGCTAAACTCTATCTTTGAGACGATAGTTTGTAGTTTATTTAGTTTTGCACTTAACACTTGCAGACAGCCTACAAGCTCATTAGCAGCCTTTATTCCCTCACCAAAACGATGTGTTTGCATTTTGCTTTGTGGCACTGCATTCATCATAATATCTTCGATATTATCTAAACCACCTAAATGCTTCTTAAAAGTTTGCAACATCTTGTCCATAACGCATCCTTGTATTAAAATTTCCTTAAAACTAAGCAAATAGTATGCCAACCTTGTAAATTTCTAGAATCTAAAACAACTTAGCATGTTGGGCATGCAAAAACATTCAGCCTAAGATTCTAAAAATCTTTTGTTTAACACTCAAAATAAGAAAGTAATATAGAACTTAAATCCTTATATAATTCTTAATGTTAGTTAAAGATTCCATTAAACTCTGAAAGTCGCAACCACGATAGGACACATATCGGCAATTATTTATATCGAATGAAATATATTTATTAAAACAGCATATATTTTTATTAGAATCTTCTCTCAAAGTTGTGTGTAAAATTTATTAAAATTTGGATTGTGTTATGCAAGATGATATGGCGATTTTATATAAGCATGTGAAGGCATTAGATATGTTGTATAGACACGCAATGCTTGGCGATAGTTTTGTGGATTTAGCAAAACAAGATTCTAATACACACAAGCAAAAAATCACTCTTGCCACACAAGCAAATCAGCAATATAATAGCTATGAAGCAACTACTTCAAATCATATAAACACACAGCAAAACATGCAACAAATCGCACAAAAAGTTATACATTGCAATCTTTGCACTCTCTCTAAATCTGTAAAAGATTCTGAACGATTATGTGCTATTTTACCTACAAATAAAGCTTATCCCACCGATACGCTCTCTAACAATGCAAAAGAGACTACAAATAAAGATTCTATTGCCACTAAAACCATACAAAATCACACAAAAGCATTTCCAAATATTGCCTTTATCACAGATTCCTTGCACCTTAGGGAAGCTCCAAAAGATAGCTATGCTTTATTAGAGAATCTTGAGTTAAATAGAAGTAATGAAATGCTTTTTGACATTATAGAAAAAGTCTTTTTGCTCTATAAAGAAAGTGTATTTCTTTTTCCGCTTTTTAAATGTGCTGAGGTTGGCAATAATCAGCAAATAAGTATGCAAATCCGCACACAGCCCCTTGCCACACAAAGACGCATTTGTAGCAATTATCTCAAAGCTCAACTTGAAAATATGAGTTATGCGGTATTTTTTGGTGAGCATATATGCTTTGATTTCTTTGAGATTTCATTGCAAGAGGCAAGTGGTAAGCTACTTGAATATCATACAGCACAGGGCAAAAAAGTGCTTTGTGTATGTGTGCCAGATATTATGCAAATGCTTATGAATCCAAAGTTAAAAAAAGATGCCTTTATTAATTTTGTATTGCTAAGAAATGCAATTTATGCAATTTCATGCTAAAATATTGCTTCATTATTTGTATTTAAGGATAGGAATGTTACATAGCAAAATCATACAAAAAATAGCATTATGCCTTGTTATATTTGTAACGCATTTAGCAGTAGCAAAAGAGCATATCATGTCCCCCTTGCCAGTCCCTGAACAAGAAATTGTAGATATTGAGATAAAAAAATGTTCTAAATCATGTTTAAATAAACTCTATGAAAGTGAGCAATTCTTTAGTTTTGCTTCACATTATCGCTCCACAAAAGATAAATCTTTAAATGAGAGATACAAGGCTGTTGTAGAAGAGCTTGGCATTAATGCTTTTATTCCTTTATTTGATTCTAGTAATGGGCTTAAGGTTGCCTTAATGATTCCGCAAAAAAATGTCGGTAGATATTCTGTAACAAGTGCTGATGCAATCCTTGCTTATCTCATCGCACATGGCGATAACTTTTCCTTTAAAGTCTTTGATACACAAAATGAAGAGATAAAAAACCTTGTCGCGGGTTATAATAAAATACATGAAGAAGAGTTTGATCTTATAGTTGGCATTCTCACACCAAAAGGCTTAGAGAATCTACTGCAAAATGTAAATATCACAACCCCGCTTTTTATCCCTACCATTAATGAAAAACAAGCTATGAAGTTTGCACCGAATAAAAATGTATATTTTGGTGGTATTGACTATGAAAGTCAGGTAAATATGATGGTAACACTTGCTGAGCAAAAAAAGAATGCGATTATAAGCTTTAATGATGATGGCATGATTGGAAAAATGATTGGGGCAATCGTGCAATCGCGTGCTGGCAATGTAAGACAAGAAATAATAGATTCCAAAAAATCTACTAATTTTGCCCCTATCATCGCAAAATATCGTCAAGGTATTAGAAACTCTATGGTTATGCTAAATACCTCTGTGATAAAAAGCGGCTTAATTATCCCTCAAATGGGTAACGCAAAGGCTATGCCCTCTGTCTTTCTTTCCACACAGATTAATTATAACCCATCACTTCTTACTTTAATGCCAAAGGAAGATGCTAAAAAGCTTTTTGTCGTGAGTGCAATAAGCCCTATACATACGCGTTTATTGCTATTTAATGAGATTCTATCTGCTGACTTACAATATGACTGGGTAAATTATGCAACCGCTTTGTCTCTTGACATATTCTTAACACAAGGCAGTAAAGCAAATCAGCGTTTTTTCTCGGAAAGTTTGCAAGGCAATCAAGTGATATATCATAATAGATTCTATGGCGTTAAAGATTCCCATTTTATCCCTGTAAAGTTAAAATAAAGTGAGTAAATAGACTATGAATAAAAACAGCGAAGATATAGAAGAGTTAAGCATATTTTTAGCAAAATATGCTGCTGCATTATTATCAAGTGGTGCTTATACCTCGCGTGTGTCTCGTTGCACAGAGCGTATTGGTGAGAGTTATGGATATGATGTATCTATGATTATTTGGCTTAAATACATTAATCTTAGTATCGCACAAAAAGATAATTATGAATATCGCCGCACACAAGTCAGCTCAAACCCTCCTATGAATACAAATTTTAGAATCATATCAGAACTTAGCGCATTAAGCTGGCAGATACATGATAGTAAAATCACACTCAAAGAAGCGCGTATAAGATTTGAGCATATTATGCAAAATAAGCATAATGGCTTTTTTGCTACACTCTTTTTTGCAAGCCTTGCGAATGCGGCATTTTGCAAGTTATTTGAAGGTGATATTGGTGCATTGATATGCGTATTTATGGGGACATTTGCTGGATTTGCAAGCAAGCATATACTAACAAATTTACAGGTTGATATACGCGGAATCTATGTATTAGTATCTTTTATCTCTTCGTTTGTCGCCTATATTGGCGTGCATTTTGGGATTACAAAAACGCCCGGAATTGCCATTGGTTTAAGCATTGTATATCTAATACCCGGCATACAAATCATTAATGCCCTAGCAGATGTCTTGCATGAATACACTTTAATGGCATTAAGTCGCGGTGTGAATATGATTATTTTACTGACTTGTATTGCAGTTGGTGCGTATTTAACCTTGAGTATCGCCCATGTGAGTGTGTTTGATGTTTAATTTAGAGTTATATCCACAATTACAAGAATTTTTATATACTGATTTTTTTAATACAAACACTCTGCCACATATATTTTATAAAATGCTATTTGCTATGGTTGCTGGATTTGGCTTTGCCTATGCACTTCATCCGCCCAAAAAGGTATTTTTTGGAATCATTATTGTTGCTGGATTTGGCTATTTTATCCGCTCCATTCTTTTGCAAAGCCCTATTTTTAGCCTTGCTGGTGCTACTTTTTGTGCGGCAGTTTGCATGGGGTTTGTCGTTGTGTTGCTTGCAAAATATACAAAAGTCCCCGTAGAAGTTATTGTATTTCCCGCACTTTTGCCTATGTTTCCGGGTAGCTATGGATATAGAAGTATTTTATCACTTCTCACTTTTACGCAACATGCCGATAAGCCAGAACAGCTTACTTATTTACTCGCATTTTTTAATAATATTACGACAATGCTATCTGTCTCACTTTCCCTTGTTGCTGGTGTATTAGTGATATTTATTATTTTCCATGAGCAAAACTTTACAATGACAAGGGGGACTAAAAAGACTCCAATCTATCAGGTATTACGCGAATTGCGTAAGACTAGAAAGCAAAAGCCATAGTAATCTCTTGTTATACTCATATTGTATCTGTGTTTTTATTGCTTATTCACATATAAAGCACTCTTCCAAAAAGCTAAGACTAGAAGCATGTAGTAATAGCCTATCTGTGCTGCAATAATGAAGCCTTATATCTTTTAGAATCTTTTCTTGATGTGAGGGCAGGGCATAATAAAAAAGCAGAAATGTAAAGAAGAAAGATTCAAAATCTTTATTAAAATCTTGTGTTTTGCTATGTGGTTGAGAGAGTTTAGAATCTATCTCATTTGAGCGATAGTAGGGTTTAGGGTGCAAGCATTGCGATATAAATTCTATATCATCATGCAGGAAACATGAGAGAAAACTCGCCCGATTTGTTTTATTATATTTTTGAGAAAAAAAGCAAGAGATTAGAAACTTACTAAGTGATAGAGATAGAAACTTACAAAATGGTAGAACGAAATATTTAGATTCTGCAACTTGAATGTTTTTAGAATCTGTATTTAAATCTATTTTAGAATTTAATCTTTGTTTAGATTCCATATTAGATGTTTCGCTTTGCTCAACATGACAAGCTGTTTTAGCTTCTATAGTCTTACAAACTACACTAAAATTTAGCATTGCATTATAAAGCATTGTTTGTGCTATATTTTTATCTCGCCTTAAATAATGGATAGCATAAACATATTTTTGAATACTGCTAGAATGCTTTTTTGTGAGAGTTTCAAAGAGATAAGATTCTATATTTGCCCTCAACTTCTTGCTTTGTAAATCAAGGAATAAACTTGCGACAACAGGGCATAAGCCATAAAGGGTATCACCTAAGATTTTATGCTGCAAACTTGAAGTGTGAATGCGGAGCTGATGTGTTTTGCCACTTAAGGGAAAAAGTTTTACAAGTGTAAATTTTTCGTTTTGTTTAGATTCTAAGTTTTTAGATATTTCTTTTTTGCTTTGCTTAAAGTCAGTATGAAAAGCGGTTGTGGAATCTAGCTTTTTAGATACTTCGCCTAAAGACTCAGTATGACAAGTATGAGAATCTAAAATATTATTTTGTGCCCTAAACCCCGCACCCCACACATTAAGAAAAGATTCATAACATTGCAACAACTTCTTTTCATTAAAAAAATCGCTATATTGCAAGGTAAAATCATCACTTTTTCTAGCCATAGAATCTTGCTTAATTTTTTTATCATAATCACACTCTGTAAAAAGCATAAAATCTTGTATAAAACCCCTAGAAATATCAGCTAAATTTTCCTGCGGTGCAAGTGAAAAAAGTGCTTTATGTGAAAAAAACGGATTGCTAGACTTATAAAGATAGCTTGAAACTTCATTAAAGCTATGAAATACATGAAGTGGTGTGAGTATGGTAGTAGCCCTGCTTTGGTCTTGTTGTATGGAATCTTTTGTAATAACTTTTATTTCATCTTCTTTAATCGTTTTTACTTTTAAATTTTTTACACTACCTTTAATGCAAAGATTCCCAAAATCTTTTGGAAAAATAATCCCTGATTCTATAAGTAAAGATTCTTTAACTTCGCCATGCAAAATAGCCATATAGCTTTTTTCTACGCCTTTTTGTAAAAAGAGATTTTTTAGCATGACTTCACTTTGCTTATCGATAGAACACACTAAAAGCCCGCTTGTTTCATAATCAAGTCTATGGCAGGGATTAGCATGTTTGCCAAAATAATACCGCAAAGAGTCAAGTATGCTTTTAGAATCTGCTAGGTTTTTAGGGTGAGTGAGAAGTTTTGAAGGCTTATTAAACACACAAAAATAAGGGGGATTTTGTGAGATTTTTATCTCTAGGTTTGCTATATCTTGCTGTAAAATCGCATGATTTGGTGGCACACAAGCAAAGAATGGTATAAGATTAATATCATCTGGCATAAAGCTTAGAATCTCTACATATCCTTTTTCTAAAAAGTCTTTTTTATGAATGATTCTAGAATCTTGTTTTATGCGGTTTTTATCAAGTAGCTTTTGTGTGTCCTTTTTGCTATATCCATTTTGAAGTAAGAAATGTGTAGCTTTTATGCGTTCTGCTACTTGAAGTGAGATTGTCTTAAAGCCCACAGATTCTATTCCGTATAGACTCTATCAATTATAAGCATGATTTGCCTATTTTGCGTGGTATAAAAGCTTTGAGAATCAAGGGCTATTGTTGCACGAAAACATAATATAGAACCGATAGTAAAGTTATAATCCGCATATTTTTGATTAAAAAACATGCCTTTAATACTGCTATTTTCTGTCCGTTTAAAGTGAAATTCACGAAAGCCTTGCCCTGTTTTCTTACACTCAAGTATCTCCATTTCACAGAGAAATTTTGGCAGTGGATTCCCATTTCCAAAAGGCTCAAAACTTGTTATACATGAAAAAAGCTCATAATTAATTAAATGTGAGTTTAATATACCCAAAACATTCTCTTTTTTCTCTATATTATGAGAAATTGGCTTGAAAGACTTTATAAAAGATTCTAGATTATAGTCTTTTAGTTCCAGCCCCACAGCTCCCACATGTCCGCCATACCGCTGCATTAAATGCCCTATTTTTTGCATACTAGAGATGAGATCTACATCACCAGCACTTCTGCCACTGCCCTTACACACGCCATTTGTATTTGTTAAAACAAAGCAGGGCTTTTGAAACTCATCAGCCATTTTACCCGCTACAATCCCTAGCACACCTTCATGCCAGTCTTCACCCACCGCACATAGCATATTCTCATTTTGAGGTATTTGGCTAATGGATTGAAAGGCTTTATTAGTTACCTCATCTTGTAAAAGTTTTCTTTGTGTGTTTAGGTCTTTTAACTGCTTGAGATAGAATCTAGCATTTGATAATGAAGTTGAGCGCAGGAAAGATAGGGCGATTTTACCATCGCTAATCCTACCTGCTGCGTTTAAAAGCGGAATGATTCTAAAGCCTAACACTTGAGAGTCAATGCTACTTTTTAGATTCTCCATAAGGGCTTGAAAGGCATATCTCTTACTATTTGGAATGTGCTTTAAGGCATATTTACAAATCGTGTGATTTATCGCATTTAGCGGCATGACATCAGCGATTGTTGCGATACCTACAAGCAGTAGAAAAGATTCCATTCTTATAATTTTTAGATTCTTTTCATAGCAATTTAAAAGCTTTTTTGTTTGATTATTCTTAGTGTTAGAATCACTACAAAGATTTAGCATACTAATCTTTATCGCACAGCAAAAATACCACGCCACTAAACTCCCGCAAATCTCACTATAAGGGAAGTTACATATTGCTTGTTGCGGATTAATCATAAAGTTACAACAAGGAATCTTTTGATCTCTATTGCTATCTACTTCAAGTGTATGATGATCTGTGATTATTAAGCCTATATTATGCTCTCTGCATAGCTCTGCTGCTTGGAAGCTACTCACACCATTATCAACGGTTATAATCACTTTTACATCACTATGCTCTTTTAGAATCTCATGAAATAGTTTCACACTAAAGCCATAGCCATGTATAAAGCGATTAGGCATAGCAAAAGCTACATTATTGTATGAAAGCTGGTCAAAAAAATCAAGCATAATAGAAGTCGCACAAATCCCATCAGTATCATAATCCCCAACGATTACAATCTTTTCATTACGCAATATACTTTGACATACAAAAAGACTTGCTTCCATATTATTATGAAGTTCTTTTGGGTGCGGTATATCTTTTAATGTGTGAAAGCAAAAGTCTTTGAATCTTTGTTTTAAAATAGATTCTATCTCATTAATATGACTAAAGGTTTGTAAGCCTTTTTTGATCGCATTAAAGTCATGCTGCGTGTTTATAGCAGAATCACTAGGCATATTACACCTTATTTGTGATACTTTAGGGCTTGTTGCACGAATGCAAGGATAATGGCATTAGGATTCTGTAATCTTGAGGTAAATTCAGGGTGAAACTGCACGCCAACAAAAAAGTTATGCTTTGCAAGCTCTATTGTCTCAATAAGCCCATTACACTCACCACTAATGATTAAGCCATTCTCTTCAAATAAAGATCTATACTTTGGATTTGCCTCATATCTGTGTCTATGTCTCTCTCGCACAACTTTTAAGTTATTATAGGCAGAAGAAATCTTTGTATTTGGTTTTAGATAGCATTCATATTCGCCAAGTCGCATTGTGCCACCAAGCGGTGAGTTGTGCGTCCTTACCTGCTTATTACCCTCTGTGTCTAAAAAGTCTTCAATCATGTAGATAATAGGATTCTTGCATTCTTTATCAAACTCTGTGGAGTTAGAATCTTCTAGTTTTAATACATTCCTTGCAAACTCAATTAAGGCAAGCTGCATGCCAAGACAGATACCAAGAAAAGGTATATTCTTCTCCCTTGCGTATTTAATAGCAAATATTTTACCTTCAATACCCCTTTCACCAAAGCCACCGGGGACTAATATGCCATCTAGATTCTCTAATTTCGACTCTTCAATATGTTCAGAATCTAAAAACACAATTTCAACTTTTGTATCTAGATTTGCCCCCGCATGAGTTAGGGCTTCTAAGAGTGATTTATAAGATTCTTTAAGGGAGAGATATTTGCCTACAAAGCCTATTGTAATCTGCTTTGTAGGGGATAGAATCTTTTTTACAAGTAAATCCCACTCTCTCATATCTGGTGTAATCTGTAATTGTAAAATGCGTGATAATGGGGCTAATATCCCCTCACTCATAAAGTTTATAGGGCACTTATAAATACTTTGTGCATCTTCAGCACTAATCACACTATCAGTATCGACATCACATGCGAGAGCTATTTTTTGCTTTGTGTCTTTTGATAATGGGACTTCGGACCTTGCGATAATTATTTGCGGGCTAATGCCTATTCTACGCAATTCCTGCACGCTATGCTGCGTTGGCTTTGTCTTTAGCTCATCAGCAGCTTTAATGTAGGGCACAAGTGTAACATGTATGCTTAATACATTATGTGCGCCTTTTTCATGCTTTAGCTGCCTCATCGCTTCTAAATAAGGCATACCCTCAATATCGCCCACCGTGCCACCAAGCTCTACAATAAGCACATCAAAGCCAACACCAGCACGCTTTATACGACTTTTAATCTCATCTGTAATATGTGGCACAATCTGTATAGTTTTGCCTAGATACTCGCCCTTTCTCTCTTTCTCAATGACTGATAGATAGATTTGCCCTGTTGTAAAATTATTATTCCTTGAAAAGCTTGTATTTAAGAATCTTTCATAATGCCCTATATCTAAATCTGTCTCTGCTCCATCAAGGGTAACAAACACTTCACCATGCTCAAGCGGACTCATAGTCCCCGGATCTACATTAATGTAGGGATCAATCTTTAAAATGGATACAGAAAACCCAGCATGTTTCAGTAAAGTCCCAATAGATGATGATGATATGCCTTTCCCAAGAGAGCTTAAAACACCACCTGTAACAAAGATATATTTTGTATCCATATAACACCTTTTTATTTTTTTCGAGTCTATTTTTCAAATGCAATTATAAAATAAAAGTATGTAAAAAGTGCAATGCCCCATCATTTCTCTTAAGTTGTCGTTTTGGTTTTTTGTGTTTGTATGAGATTTAATATTTATTGTGATTATAGTCTTTGCTTAGTGTAGGCTTGTGAATATGTGTGATAAAAGATTATTTTATGCCTTTATATATGTGTATAGGGCTTTTGCGTAAGAAATAATCCGCATCTTCTATTCCCAAATACATAGTTTTTTGCCATTCTTCAAGGCTGCAATACTGCAACATTGAATCTTTCAAATCTTTAATAGCAGTTAAAATTTGTATTCTATCAAAAGTAAAGCTAAACTCTTTAGGCTCATAAATTTCCCACACAATTACAGAATCTAAAACGATAATTTTAGGTGTATTGACTATCCCCGCACACCCTTCATCGCCGCAACCACACACAAAAATTGGACATTTACAACTCTCTTGCAAGGAATACTCTAAACGAGAAATATTTAAATAATACTCATTGTTTTCAAAATGAAAATATTGATTATTAATGTAGGGTTGCAAAATAAGCTCATGCGTATATTCAGCAAGTAGTTCATCATCATAATCTTGCGGATCAATTTGTATGCGTTGAAATTTAAAGCTTATTGAATCCATTTATTTTCTTTCAAGTAGGATGATTGGGAAACATGTAATATCAACTTTGATATTTATAAAAACAATATTTTCTTTTGGAAGAGATTTATGTAAAGCTGGGTTTTGTTATACCTTATATGCACCATATATCTGCAAAAATACCCCCATTACTAGAGACATATAAGATAATAATGGGTTTGGAATATTTACTAATCCAGCAAACCCCAAATTCTAGAATCTTGCACCCAACTCACATAATCTCTACTCACTCCCCTCTAATTCATCTGGCAGGGGCATAATCTCATCACTTGTGCCAATTTGCTCCTTTATTTTCGCAGCAATTTCATTTGCTATATCAACATTTTCTTTTAAAAAGGCTTTTGCATTTTCTCTGCCCTGTCCGATCTTTTTATCACCATAAGAGAGCCACGCACCGCTTTTATCGATAATATCAAGCTTCACACCATAGTCAATAATCTCGCCCTCTTTGCTGATACCCTCGCCAAACATAATGTCAAATTCCGCTTCTCTAAATGGTGGAGCGACCTTATTTTTCACCACTTTTGCCTTCGCACGATTGCCGATAATACTATCGCTTTGCTTGAGTGTAGCCACTTTTCTTATATCCACACGCACACTCGCATAGAATTTCAACGCATTACCACCTGTTGTAGTCTCTGGACTACCATAGCCCATAACGCCGATTTTCATGCGAATCTGATTGATAAAAATCACGGTGGTATTCATCCTTGATAACACACCTGTAATCTTACGCAAAGCATGGCTCATAAGCCTTGCTTGTAAGCCCACATGCTGATCGCCCATATCGCCATCAATCTCTGCTTTCGGTGTCAAAGCTGCAACAGAATCTACAACAATCAAATCGACCCCGCCACTACACGCAATCGTCTCTAAAATGCTTAACGCCTGTTCGCCATTATCTGGCTGACTGACTAAAAGATTCTCGGTATCAACGCCAAGATTTTTTGCATAATACACATCAAGGGCATGTTCAGCATCAATAAACGCACATACACCGCCATTTCTTTGACACTCTGCGATAACCTGCAAGGATAATGTCGTTTTACCGCTTGATTCTGGTCCATAAATCTCAATGATTCTGCCCTTTGGGATACCACCAATTCCTAGTGCTAAATCAAGCCCTAACGAGCCTGTCGATATAGAATCTATCTTTTCTACCTGCTTGTCTCCAAGTCGTATAAGCACACCTTTGCCAAATGCCTTATCCACTTGCTTCATCGCATTTTCAAGTGCTTTTTGTTTATTTGGATCAATTGCCATTTTTACCCTTTATCTAGTAATTTTTATAAGATTCTAGCATGATAATGTAGATTTTAAAAACGAATGAATGTTTTATTGTAAAACTTGTTTATTCGCGTCTGCAGGTTTTTGGATGCAATTTCTATTTATTCATATAATCTTAAACATTTAGTCATTTTACTTTAATGCAGGTTATCGCAAAAGCATAAAGTCTCTTATGTCCATATCATCAGTTATTGAGAAATACACTTTTTATTGCTACAATGTAAGTTTATATATTTTTATAGTTAAAGCTATTGTAAGCATTTTGAGTGAAAATAAACTAATCATTTTAATTTTGCAAAATGGAGAATAAATGGATAATACACTGATACAACCACGCACATTAAGTGGATTTAAAGATAGACTGCCACAAGAGGCTTATGCAAAAGCAAGTATTGTGGAAAAAGTGAGTGAAGTGTTTTTAAGCTATGGTTTTATGCCTATTGAGACACCGCATTTAGAGTATGCTGACATTTTGGTGAAGCAAGGAAGCGAAGAGATACAAAAAGAATTGTATCGATTTAGAGACCATGGCGATAGAGATGTCGCCTTGCGATTTGATCAAACCGTGCCATTAGCGCGTTTTATCACGCAGCACAGACATGAATTAATCATGCCTTTTAAACGCTATGTGATAGGCAATGTATTCCGTGGGGAACGCGCACAAAAGGGGCGATATAGGGAATTTACACAATGTGATTTTGACTTTATTGGGAGTGATTCGCTAAGTTGTGATGCAGAGATTTTGCAGGTTATTTATAGTTCGCTTAATGCACTTGGTTTGCAGGAATTTACCATTTGGATTAATCATAGAGATATTTTGAATGGAATCTTTGCATATTTTGGCTTACATGATAATGTGGAATCTGGTTTGCGTATCATAGACAAACTTGATAAGATTGGACTTGATGAAGTGCAAAAAGAATTGCAAAAAGAGCTAAATATTACAGCAGAAAAAGCACAAGAGATTTGCAGACTTGTTATGATTAAGCAGACTTCACATTATAGTGATTTCTTTAAAGAGATTGCCTACCTTAAAGATTATAATGAGATATTGCGTAAAGGATTGCAAGATTTAGAATCTATGTTTAGCATTCTTGATGATTTGGAGCTTGATATATCGAGTTGTCGTATCAACTTTTCTATTGCAAGGGGGCTTGGCTATTATACAGGCATTGTGTATGAAACAACGCTAAATAGACTAAAAAGTATCGGGAGTGTTTGTAGTGGCGGTCGCTATGATAATTTGACGCAGAGTTTTAGTAAAGAGCGATTAAGTGGCGTTGGTGCGAGTATTGGTCTTGATAGGCTTATTGCGGCATTAATGGAGCTTGAGCTTTTAGAGTTGCGTGGGACTATGGTGAGAGTGCTACTGATTGTAACGAATGAGGCGTATTTTGCCTTCGCTCATAAGATCGCAGAGGCTTTAAGACATAGCAATGTAAAAGCTGAAGTCTATCCAGATGCAGTAAAGATTAAGAAGTCTCTCGGCTATGCAAACGCAAAAGGGCATGAATTCAGCATAATTATTGGTGACGAAGAGTTTCAAACAAAAACGCTTTCTGTCAAAAATATGACTTCAGGCATACAGATTGAGAAAGTAAGCTTTTTACACGCATTGCAAGTTGTAAGAAATTCTTAAATCGCATTGATGATAGAAACCAATTGTCATACTGAGTGCGTAAGCACGAAATATCTTTTTAGATTCTATGTTAGATATTTCGCCTAAAGGCTCAATCATGACAATTTGTTATAGAATCTAAGAGATATGCTAGAAATAATTCCTTTGTAATTCACTACAAATGTGTTACGAAGAGATAATTTTGACATAACTTTTATGTAGTTTTACACTATAGTTTTATGTAAAATAATGCTAGAATTGTAAGACTTTATCTATTTTAGTCTTTTATAGATTGATATAGCTATATCAAAAAAGCGTTCTGTAAAGACTTTTAGAATACAAAATCTCATAGAAAGGAAAAATATGCAGCTTGTTTTACTTGATAAAATGACACTTGGTGATTTTGATGAGACACTTTTCGCACAATTTGGCGAATTTAAATCATATCAAACTACAGATTCTACACAGGTTTTAGAACGCACAAAGGATGCAGATATTATCATCACAAATAAAGTTGTGCTAGATTCTAAGATCTTGTCTTCTTTACCAAAGTTAAAGCTTATCTGCGTGAGTGCAACAGGCACAAATAATGTTGATATAGAGTATGCTAAGACACACAATATAGCGGTAAAAAATGTAGCGGGTTACTCCACACATTCAGTCGCACAGCATACACTTATGTTGGCATTAAGTCTGCTTGGTCGTTTGCCTTATTATTCACAATATGTGCAACAAGGGCAGTGGTGCAAGAGTGAGATTTTCTGCCATCTCACTTATGATTTACAAGATCTTTATGGTAAGCAATGGGGTATTATTGGCTATGGTAGCATTGGTAAGCAGGTATGCCATCTCGCAAAAGCCTTTGGTGCGGAAGTTAGCTATCATTCCACAAGCGGAAATAATACGCAAAATGACATACCGCACAAAAGCCTAGATGAGATTCTAAAAACAAGTGATATTATATCCATTCACGCTCCGCTAAATAACACAACACAGAATCTAATCGCAAAAGAGCAACTACAAATGCTAAAAAAGGGAGCAATTCTACTTAATCTTGGTCGTGGTGGCATTGTCAATGAAAAGGATCTCGCACAATCTCTCCAAATACAAGACTTTCTATTTGGCACAGATGTGTTAGAAAAAGAGCCAATGATAGCTAATCACCCCTTGCTTGATTCTAAAATCGCACATAAAGTTATCATCACGCCGCATATCGCATGGGCGTATAAAGACACAAAAGATAGATTACTGCAAATGGTGGCAGAAAATATTAAGCAGTTTTTGAATGCGAATATGTAGTATTTGTCTGGTTTAGCCATAACATTATCAATGAGTTGTTATCATAACCTTACTTATGAATACAATGTGTTAGCAGTGCAACATGAGTTAAGCCAAAAATTGGGACTTACAATATCAATACACAAAGCTAGTTTTATGCTACAATATCGCACACAAAATACACCAAAGGACTATTGATGGCAAATTGGAATGATGGTTATTTGACAGACATTGAGTATCTTGATACTTATTTTTCGTATCTAAATCCACTTTTTATGAATCTAAATCTCACTTTTGCGGGTTTTGATGTCGGTCAGCACGACTGCATTAGTTTGCAAACAAGCAGTGATTCTAATGATAAGCAGAGCTATCTTGAAATGGGCTTTGGTAGGGGTGTGAGTTTATGCGTGCATGCTGCCACTACTGATATGAGTTTTGTTGGGACGGATTTTAATCCATCGCATACCCTATTTGCACGAAACTTAGCCAAAGTCGGCAACGCGGATATACAGCTTTATGATGATAGCTTTGAGCTATTGTATAAACGATTGCAAAAGCAAGAAGCAGAGTTTGACTACATTGTGTTACATGGTGTGTGGTCGTGGGTAAGTTATGAGAATCAAAAGGTGATTTTGCAGATTATCCGCGATCATTTGAAAGTTGGCGGTATTGTATATGTAAGTTACAATTGCTTTCCGGGCTGGGATGGCAAATGGTCTTCACGCAAGTTACTTACAATGTATCATGACTATATATCTGGTGCGAAAGTCGAACGAATCCGTAATGCGCTTGGATTTTTCAAAGACTTTTTAGAGACGAATCCGCTTTATCTGCAGAATAATCCAAGTGCAGCACGAGTCTCACAAATAATAGAAAATGAAAAGTTTGACTATTTAGCACATGAATTTTTTAATGATGGAGCAAATTGTTGCTACTTTGTTGATATGGTGCGTGATTTGGAATCATGTAAATTACAATTTGCATGTGGAGCATTACCTTTGTGGCATTATGAAGATTCTAGTTTAAATAAGCAAAATCAAGCCTTTTTAGATCAAATCGCAGAACCGACATTAAAAGAGCAGCTAAAAGATTACTATCTTAATAGACAATTTCGAAATGATATATTTGTAAAAGGGGCACAAAAGCTATCAGGGCAGCAAATATGCGATAAGTTTCTCAATACCCGCTTTACACTTACAAGCATACCCGATAGTGATGCAGAAGATCTTGATGCAATTAGGAAAGATATGATTGCATTTCTTGCAAAAGATTCTTATACACCAAAAAGCATGCGTGAGGCACAGCTACAGCTGGGGGGGGGGGGTTACATATACGAGAGTTAGCTAAACTTGTCGCAGATATGATGACAAGCGGCTATATACACCCAGTAACAAATAGAGACATTACAGATTCCATTGCAAAACGCTCAATAGATTTCAATCGACATATTTTCAGCAATCAGTGCAAAAAGCAATATGTGCGATATGCGGCTGCTCCACTTATTGGTGGCGGTGTATTGATTAATGAAGTATCGCAAGTGTTTTTATATGGATTAATGAGTGGTGTAGATGAAAAAGGTTTAGGTGCATTCGCATGGGATATTCTCAAGGCACAAGGTAGAAAACTCAATAAGGCTGGTGTAGATTTAGAAAGTGATAAAGAGAATATAAAAGAGCTTGATTCTGTATTACAGGATTTATTGCCAAAAATACCGCTTTATAAGAATTTGGGTATTATTTAGAAAATAGTGCTAATAATAGGCTGGGATTGGATGCTAGATTCTAGCTTTAGTGTGTTTTAGTCAAAGATTTTGTGCTTTCAAAATTATTTAATGCTGTAATATGGTTTAAATGTGTTTTACTTGGAATCTAATCTTAGATTTAGTGCTATCTGCTATCAATTTTTGTAGCTTATTGCAATCATAGCAAAACTAAAAACCACAAGTTACACAGCATGTAACCTTAATAAACATTTTTCATATCCATATTGTAAAAACAATATGATTCTCTATAAACTCACAAAATTAAGGTTAGAATCTAGCCATGTAAAGATAGTGTGAAAGGAATGTGTATGAAAAAAGTGTATTTTTTTGCGACTTGTTTGGGTGCGGCTGCTTATGCTGATACTTGTTTGCATGCGATACAGCTCTTGCAAAAAGAGGGTGTGGAAGTGATTTTTAAAAAAGACCAGACATGTTGCGGACAGCCAAGCTATAATAGTGGTTATTATGATGAGACAAAAGAGGTAGTATTACATAATTTAGAGCTTTTTAAGGGTGATTATCCCATTATAATCCCTAGTGGTTCATGTGCGGGTATGATGAGAGAGGATTATAAAGAGCTTTTTTGTGGCACAAAATATGAAGAAGAAGTCAAACAATTTAGTTCTAGAATCTATGAGTTAAGCGAATATTTAGATAAAGTGTTGCAGGTAAGATACTTTGATGTCGGTGCGCCGATAAAAATCACATGGCATTCAAACTGCCATGCCTTGCGTGTTGCAAAATGTATAGCAAGTGCTAAAAATCTCTTAAGAAGCCTTAGTAATGTGGAGCTTGTAGAGCTTGAGAGAGAAGAAGAGTGTTGTGGATTTGGTGGGACTTTTAGTGTGAAAGAACCAGAAATCAGCCATGCTATGGTAAGCGAAAAGATTGCTGATATACAGGCTAGAAATATTGATTGCCTAGTATCTGCTGATGCGGGTTGCCTTATGAATATCAGTGGGGCTATGGCAAAAATGGGCGTAGATATCCAATCTATGCATCTTTATGATTTCCTTGCAAAACGCGTGGGGATAGCATAATAAGGGTGTGGGGTTATTTAAGATAGATGGGAGTGTATGTCTAGAATTTAGTTTTTTTGATGATTGATGAATGTGAGTATGCAGTATTTATTCCTATCTTTATTTTAAATTGCCAAATAATCTGTATTCAGATATTCTATTGGGATCTAACTATATTCTTAAATAGGTTTAAATTTGTAGGGTTAGTTTTTTTGATGATTATGTGTCTCTTTTGTGGGTTCATGTGTTTATCGTGTTGTAGTGTGCTAAATAAAAAATATGATGAATATGCAATCTAGTGATTAGGGCTTTTGCTTGGATTTTTAAGTTTAGAATCTTTGCGTGTTGGGTTTCTAAAATTGTTATATTCCATACCTTATAATCCACTTAATATGCAAGTTATCTAAGAAATTAAACCTATATGAGCTTTCTAAGACACAAATCTCAATCACTCTAAATGTGGATTTTTCATGCCATATAGCAAGACATTGTGGAAAGTTTCAGTGTTGTTTTCATAGACTCTAAAGCCATTTGCTAAAGTGCCAAGATAGGAAAAACCTTCTTTTTCATAGAAGTTTAGTGCATGTGTATTTGTGGCAACGACTTCAAGGTAAAGCATGTAAAGATTATAATGGCAAAAAGCAATATGCTGTATCATCTGCATGAGTATATGCCCATATCGCTTTGTTTTATGTTTTGCTAAAAATGGATTTTTATAGATTCCAAGATAGGCGTTTTTGTGCTTGAGATTAATGCGTGAAAAGCTAATGACACCTATATCATGCGTAGTGTTTCCATCTATTGTTTGCAGAGATTCTGTATCTTTTACAAGGAAATATTTCGCATGTTCATCATAAGGCAAGGATTGCAAAAAGTTAATATGGGATTGTTCGCTAATTACGCTACTGCCATACATTCTCTCTCGCACAAAAGGGTGATTCCTATATGTGAGTATATTCATAGAATCTTTATGGCTTAAGTTGCAAAAATCAAATGCACTGCATCCATCAAGCTGAAAGTTTTTTGCTTTTATCTCTTGTTTAGCTTTTAGCGTGTGATTAAGTGCATTAAAGATTAACTCTGTAACAAAGTCTTTTGTATGTGTGCCAATCTCTGGCTTTAAGGTGCTAATAGAATCTAGACTTTCAAATATCGTGGATTGCAGGGGCAGTGTGATTGTGCGGATTAGATTCTGCTTTTCTAATGTGCTTATTTGTATGTCTTGATTTGTCGCTAGATTTATTGCAAAGACTTTTGGGCAGAGTTTCAAAGATTCAAATAAGATTCCACCGCCTGATACGATGCAATGCTTTGCTTGTGCTAAAAGTGTGGCAACTTCTGCCTGTGTGATGTTAGAATAGATTCTATAAGGATTCATAGAATCTATGTTGTCGCATAGATATTTGCTTTTAAGCAAACTGCCCTTATAATTGGGTCCAACAACCACTACAATGCTTTTTGCAAAGCTTAGTAACTGCGTAAAAATCTCACTACTTATATCCTTAGAATCTTCACCACCTAAACATACAAAAAATTCACTCTCTCTCTTGCTATTTGTAATATCTAGGCTATACAAAAATGGGTGCAATAACGCATACTTTAAGCCTGAAAATATATACCCTTTTATCTCACTATCTATTGTCTGTGTGTTATAGAATCCATTGAGATTAAGTAAAAAAAGCTTTGCCTTTGTGTTATTTCTCTCTCTCACAATGCGTTTTAAAAACTCAAAATGTCTGCCATCATCATCAAAGATTACAAGCACATTGCTAGATTCTAAAAAAGGGGTAAAATCACATATTTGATAGCTATCGATGATACAAATATCGCTATGAAGTAATGCCTTATTCTCTATCTCTTCCCATTGCAATGCAAGTGGATAGCATGCTGCTTCTTTGCCTTCAATCCTGCCTTGTGTTGCGATAAAATCCTTAAAAGTCGCATTCCCTCGCACAAAAAAATCGACATTATACCCCATACTAACAAACACTCTGGCAAGATTATAGCACCTTGCAACATGCCCTAAACCTAAGCCTTTTTCACTCTCTGTTAATATGCGTATTTTCATACCCCGCCCTTATTGATATGGCTAAAAAGGCTCTCTGCAATCGCTAAATCAAGCATGGTATCAATATCATGTGCGTGCTGCATAGTGATCCCCATGCTTTTATCTCCAAGTAAAGGAATCTCTTTTAGGAAACTTTCTGCCCTGCCTAAATAAAACTGCCCCGCATCGATAAAAGCCTGTGGCAAATCCTGCGAACGAGTGCCTATAAACTCTGGAAATAAGAAGTTTAAATGCCCAGACTCATCAAGGCAAAAGGAACGAAATGTCTTTGAGGCTTCAAGCATGGAGACTATATAGGCTGTGCTTGGATTCTTATCAAGCATAAAGCAAGATTCTAAAATAATCTCTTCTGTGGCAAACATCGCAGTGGCATAAAGGCATAGGACTTTTGAGTGTGGAAATATTTGTAATGTGGGTTTGTTTTGTGTTATGTTTTTATTGCTTTGTAATGTTGCGTTGTTGTTTTTTAAGATGCTTTTGTGGTTTTCAAAAAATGTTTTATTTTGTGATTTGTCGCTTATGTGTAGTGTATCTTTGGCATTTTTAGAATCGCTTGTATTTGCATTTTCTGTGTTTTGTGCGTGATTGTTAGATTTTAGTTTCTTATCAAATTCTATGTGGGCTGATGGGTTTAGAATAGAATTTTTAGAATCTAAAATCCTATCATGTTGAGCCTTTGAAAAAGGTGAAATATCTCTATTTGATATGCTAGATATTTCTCTACACTTAATATGACAATCACTAGAATCATCACTAGAATCTAAACTCTTATTATTTTGTGATTTATGTCTAAGTGTATTAGAATCAAATAAACTAGAGAAAAGCAACTTAGAATCTAATAATCCCTTATCAAAAGAATCAACCTTGATAAAAGGCAATAAAGCATGGATAATCACAGGTAAAGTCGGTGTCATATCATCTGCTAAGGCTTTATCTCTAAGCAATGGATATGCCCCTAAGTTTTTAGCAAACTCCAGCATAGAGTAGTCATCACTGCTTACAATCACATTATCACTAAGCTTTTTTGCTAACTCTATACTTATCTCAAGCATAGGTATGCCACAAAAGGGCTGCATATTTTTTCTAGGAATCCTTTTGCTACCACCACGAGCTGGGATAATCACACAATCAATTTGTTTCACACGTATATTCCTTAAATGTCATTAACATGTGATAAGCAAATCCCATTCACCCTATACGCAAAAGATTCACAAATAAGTCTCAATCGTTATACATATTACAGAATCTTGCAATATGTAAAGTCATATCACTGCATTAAAACCAAGGCATAGAATCAGTTGCAGTGCGTTTGCGGATATTTTTCATTTGATAGAATCCAATAATCCACAACACAACAGCCGCAACAATAACCAACCAACCGATAAAAATAACTGCTGTTATGCTTCCAATAATATTTGCATAGAAAGCCCAAAGCAAGAATTTCTGCTCGGTAACAAAAGCTAATTCTCTAAAAAATAAGAGATTATATACAAGTGCCGCAATACTACCAACAATAAGCAATATCACCGCTACAACAAGCCCAAATCCACCAGCCGAGCTATACCCAGCCATACCCCCAAGTAACGCAGTTCCACCAAAAATCATAGCCAAAATAAGTGCCACCACCACAATCGCGATAGAGAGAATAAAATTTTTAAACAAAGTTGGACTTTCACTTGTGCGTTTTGTCCCAAGCACAGCCAACACAAACAGCACAAACCCAGCAATTATCAAAACACCTCCAATCACCCAGCCTATAAATGGAATCAAAAAAATAAAGTTCCCACCAAAATAAAGCCCAATAGCAAGTAAAAACTTAAAGCGAATACTTTGTGTGTCATTTGCCATAAGCTGCCCTTGAATATTTGCCATATTAATACTGCCACCTGTGATGAAAATATTTTTTGCCACCTTTTCACTCGCTTCAAAATCCACCTCACAGCCCGTGAGATTTTCCACACTCCTACCCTCTAGATTTGACACATCACTTGCTTCAAAAGTGTAGCGATTGCCATCTTCACCGCTAATTAAACTCGGTGCTAAAACTTTACCTTTCATAGTTGCCCTTTTTCTTAAAATAAAGCTAGAATTGTAGTATTTTAAGATTAATTTAAACTTAAAATGATATTAAACTTGCATACACCACAAGCCCCAAAAGCCCCACACACAGCATAAAAGGCACAATAAGCATTGCCACTAACATATACCGCCAAAAGCTAATATAAATGCCATATCGCTTAAGACTAAAAAGCCAAAGCAGTGTAGCAAGTGAGCCAATGGGAGTAATCTTTGCCCCGACATTGCAGCCGAGCAGATGAGCGTAAATTAGCAACTCCCTAGAGCTAGAATCTAACCCCACAAAGTCGCCTAAAGCAAGATTCCCAAGCATTACCATAGGCAGATTATTAATAAGGCTTGAGCCAAGTGAGCTAATCGCACCAACGCTAAAGATTTGTGTGAGAGTGTGTGTAGAAAAACTATCGCTTAGGGAATCATCAAGGAAAAACGCAAAAATATCACGCATAAAAGAGCTTGTAGAATGCAGTCCAAACACCACGATAAAAAGCCCTAAAGAAAATACCACAATCCCAAAGGGCGAAGCCTTAAGACAGGGCAGAATCTCAATCTTTTTATACGCAAGAATAAGGCTAAGAGCCGCACATAAAAGCGTGAAAGAAGAAAGCGGGAGAGCAAAAGCATTTGCTATAAAAATCCCGCATAAAAGCAAGAAAAGCAGGGCAAAACAGATAATAATCACGCTTTGTTGTGGCATTGTGCTAGATTCTACACCGCTAGATTCCGCATTTGGAATCTTAACCCTTAAGATTCTAGGCAATCTCTTACGCACAAGGATAAAAAAGCAAAGACTAGCAATGATGATAAAAATTTGTGGCAGTGCCATAACCTTGCTAAAATCTAGGGCATTAAGGTTAAAAAAATGCAAGGCAATGATATTTGTGAGATTTGAAATCACAAAGGTGTTTGAAGCAAAATCACTTACAAAACTCACAATAAGCAGGAAAATCACAAGCGGTGTTAGAATCTGCGTTGAATTTTTAGAATCTAGCTTAGATTCCATATCTTTAGAATCTAGTTTGCCAAAAAGGGCGATGATGAGTGGTGTTAGGATTAAAATTGCACCATCATTGGCAAAAAATGCTCCCAAAAATCCCCCAAAAAGCACAATAAACACATAAAATTTAAGACTAGAAATGCCCCCGCACTCCCCCTTTTCACTTAAAAATCTTAGAATCTTATAGGCTAAAAAGTCAAAGAATAAGAGCTTTTCAAGCACAATGCAAAAGATGATGAGACCAACAAGTGTGAGTGTGCTATCCCATACCATATTCCACACAAATGCCACATCTCCAAAACCTACAACCCCAAATCCCAAGCAAAGCAACGCCCCAAGAGAGCTATACACCCACAAGGGCAACTTAAAAGGACGGATATAAATGCAAAGCAAAGTCAGTGTAAAAATGAGAAAACTCACGAAATTAGCCTTATGAATGAAATTTAGGAAACTAGAACTCTGTCAAATTTGGATAGGACAGAGGGTTTGGGGCGTAATTTTTAGAAACTAGAATCTTGCCGTATCTGCAAAATGTGAGCATAAGCCATAAACCTAAACTTGCAAAAATCTTTATGGATCGCGCGAACCATAATATGAAAAATCTCCTTTAGATTCCATATTAGATGTTTTTGCTACGCTCAACATGACAAGGATTAGAATCTAACCCTATTTACACTCACCCTAAAAGTGTAGATTTAAAACCCACACTAAATGGAGATTCTAAAATATCCGCGTATGATTGTATATTGATTTCCGCCATAGAAGTTAATCGCTGGGGTGTTGTTATATACGCCTGTGAGATTTAGTCCTACTTTGCCTTTCATGTAGGTTCTAAGCTGTCCATAGCGATCTCTTTGTCGCCATATGGGAAACTCACTCTCACCTTTTATCTCAAAGCTTGTTACACTTCCAGTAGGCAAAAAGCTACCACGCACACTAGCTTTTATCTCAAAGAGATTATCCCAATGAAAACCCACACTCCCATAAGTCGTAATAGCCCCCGCCCAAAACATACCAACGGTGTATTTAAATGGTGTGAGTTGCCCATAATAATCTATGAGTTCTGCTCCACTTGGTGTAACGCCTATAAGCCCTACCTTTGCTTCTACTAAATCAAGGTATTTTACTTTTTGTTCTAGCCATGCAATCCCCGCCATATCTTGATTTGTGCTACCAGCATGTGCGGCTAACTCAAATTTATGATTAACATTTGCAGGGAAGGTATGCGGATAGTATTTGTTGTAACCTGCTACATGTAGCTTTGTCTCCATTTTAATATCATGCGTAATGTAATAAGACATTGCCGCTTTCACACCAAAGGTAGTAAAAAATCCAGTAAAATAGAGATAAGGTTGTAAATGTATATGCTTTGGCAACTCAAAATCGGCACTTAATAAATATGTCCCAAAGCTGCTTAAATCTGTGCGAAATGGCGTTACATACTCATTTGTTACCATAGCACTACCATAAGATGCTAAAAACTCTAGTGTCGTGTAAGGAAGCGCACTATATCCTACTTGAAATCCTTGAGAATAGTAGGTATTCCATTCAGAGTTTGCCTTATATCTCCCTGCTATTGCGTGTAAGCCTAGCTTATTATCCAGATAATCCACATAGGCGGTATTAAAAAGAAATATTTGCTTTACATCATTATAGGTTTCACCATGTCCATGACTAAAATCAAGAATAGGTGCGGCAAGTAGCATACCTGCCGCAGCTTTCAATCCATTATATCTCGCAGTAGAATAGTAGCCTAGAAAAGTCGCATCAAGGAATGTAATCTCATCGCCAAATGCTTGTTGATAGAATATAGACGCCGAAAGCTCATGTGATGCCTTATTCCACAACGCATCGATTAAGCTTTGCGTGCTTGGCTCGTAAGGTTTGGGTGCTGCAGCATTAAGGATAAATGGGAATAAAGCACAGCTTATAAGACTACTTTTTTTCATTAGCATACCTACCTAATTAAAATCTAGCTTAATTAAAGATCTAGCTTAGTTAAAAGATAAAAGATTCTATGTTAAGCAAGGGTTTAGAATCTCGTGCAAAGCGATAAAAAGGATTCTAGCAAAAATCAATCCAAAGTCATTATAAATTTGAATTTTACTCGCATTTTTGATAAAATCATAATAAAAAGGTTTTTCATGCAGCAATCAAACACAAATCATATTTTCTTAAATGCTTCTGCTGGTAGTGGCAAGACTTTTGCCCTATGTGTGCGTTATATCGCCTTGCTTTTTCAAGGTGTGCCAGCAAATGAGATTCTCACACTCACATTTACAAAAAAGGCTGCAAATGAGATGAAAGAGCGTATCACACAGAATCTTTTTTTGCTTTATATCACTCAAGATTCTAAACTTAAAGAAGCAAAAGAGATTTATAAAGAAAATTATAAAAAGATTCTAAAACAAAGAGATGATATTATAGAATCTTTGCTTGGCTATAATCTTACAAAAGAGCATATAGAAGCACAAACCACAAAGGTTTATAAGCATTTCTTACAAGCTGATAAAAAGATAAGCACAATTGATTCTTTTTATACACAAATGTTGCGTAAATTTGCCTTTTTTATCGGTATAAGAAGAGATTTTGATATGCAAGAAAGTGGGCTAGATGATGAGATTTTTGAATGCTTTTTAGAAAAAATATATACAGATTCACATTTACATGAAACCCTGCTTTCTTTAACAAATGATTTAAATATTCATATTGATATGACTGCAAATTATGGCACGACACTCACGCTAAAGCAGCTTTTAGCAACTCTTTATGATAAATCCATTGAGTTTAGCACAAAACAAGATCTTATACACGCTATGCACCCACTATTTACACAGCAAAAAATACTTGAGTTTGCTAAGAGTTTTATGAGTGATGAGGTTTTAGAATCTCTTCTCTGTCATGTTGAGAAAAGCGAAACATCTTTGCAAAATGGGCAGGGTGTGGAGTTTGGGACGCAAAATAATGAAAAATGAGAAATTAGATTCTACAAAATCTGGCTGGATACAGGATATTGGGGTGCATAATAATGAGAATCTAGATTCTAAAAAATCCAAAACGCCTACTGCGGAAGTATCTTTAGATAATGTCAAGGGCTGTGTAGATTCTTGTGTAAGGAATTTATTAGACATAAATGACAAAGCACAAAAAGCAAGCTCTCATGAAAGTGCTAAAAAGGCAACGCAGAATCTAGATTCTATCAATCTAACACACAACACGCAAATAAATTCACACTCTCTAAGCATAAGGGCTATGCGTATATCTCGTGGATTTGCACCATTGCATATTACAAGCGATACGATTAACTCGGGCAACTTTAGTTCAAATGCAAACCATGCAAATATCCCTTGTCAAAGTAAATCTCACACAAACAATTCTAAAACAACAAATCTCAACCCAAAGATTTTCCACCTAAACACACTATCCGCTGCATTTGGTGCAATGCAAAAAAGCTCGATTGCCTTTGGATTTCACAATCATATTATAGTAAGTCCTTATATGGGCGATTTATTTACCCCCTATAATGTAGCAAATTTTAGAAAAACTTATGATTACTTCAGCACAAACTATGGCACACCACAAGCCCTAATCGCAGATATTCACAATCAATACATAAGCACACAAATCGCAAAAGAGATAGCAAAAGATTCTAAAATCCCGCTCTTTCAAGTCGCACATCATCACGCACATTTTAATGCCCTTTTACTTGAATCTAGCATGAAAGGAGGGGTTGGCGTTATCTTTGATGGGAGTGGAATGGGTGATGATGGCACACTTTGGGGCGGTGAGTTTTTATGTGGAGATTCTAAACAGGTAGAGAGAATCTTGCATTTTAAGCCCTTTAGAATACTTGGTGGTGAAAAGCACATTAAAGACTGCAAAAGGCTTGCTTATAGCTATGCCATCTGTAATGATATAGCCCCCCTTAAAGCTTTTATAGAATCTAGCTATGATGAGAATGAACGCAAGGCGTTACAAGCACTGCATGACACAGGTTTTAATAGTCCTTTGTGTAGCTCTGTTGGGAGATTGTTTGATATAGCGGGATTTATCTTGGGCTTAGAAAGGCTATCTTATGAGGCACAAAGTGGCGAACTCATCGCATCAAATACACTCAAACTCGCCTATGATATACTCACGCATAAAAACCAGACAATCAACTATAATACCCTTATGCAAACTTTCTCTAACATGCCCTATAATCCATATCCCTTTCATATCACACAAAATATGATCGATATGAGTGAGTGTATAGAAATGATGTTTAAAGATCAGCAAACAAGTAAAAATAGCGACATGATAGCTGCTAGATTCATAGATACACTTGCGTATTGTATTTTAGAATCTTTAAAGCGTATTGGCACAGATTATGCCTTTTTTGGTGGCGGTGTATTTGCAAATTACGCCCTTTGCATACGAGTAAAAAAGCTTTTGCATACGCATAATATAAAAGCCTTTTTCCCAAAACTTCCATGTAGCGATTATAGCATTAGCATAGGACAGCTTATGTATTTGCAACATTTTGTGTAGGGGTGTGTTGTGGAATCTTGCTTGGGTGAGAGATACTTTTAGTGGTTGTAGCTACTTATATAGCCTTTGCATTTTAAACTATCCAACGCTATATATAAACACCTCTTTAACTCTATATAACTTTTTGGCATAGCACTTTTAGATTAAATCGAAATAGAAGAAAATAAATGAGTAATTATGACTTATTCACGACTGATTTTTGCATTGAATTGTCTCCATTAATTTCAAATCTTTTTATATCTCAATTGAGAATCTTTTGACTATGAGTCTTTCCTGCCATGTCGTTTGATGTATATTGGACGCCTTTTTACTTGCTCATAAATCCTAGCGATATATTCACCAATGATTCCAAGAATGATAAGCTGCATGCCACCAATAAATACAATTAAAGCAACAAGCGAAGTCCAACCACGCACAACATTCCCAAAACACAAAGCACCAATAATAGCATACAAGCCGTAACCAAGACTAAATAAACTCATCACGAAACCAAGTATAAAAGCAATACGCAAAGGCATGGTGCTAAAGCTAATAAAGCCTTCAACACTATATTTAAAAAGCTTCCATAAACTCCAACCACTACTGCCTTGATGACGCGGAATATTCTCATATTCTAAGCCAATTTTTCTAAATCCCACCCATTCAAACATAGCCTTTGAGAATCTATGATATTCACTCATGGAAAGCAGGGCATTTACAACTTGCCTATCAAGCAGTCTGAAATCTCTCACACCAGATTCTAAATGCACTGATGAGATAAGATTATGCAATGTATAGAATCCTTCTGAAAGCCTTGATCTTATAAATCCTTCACCTGCACGATTAATGCGTCTAGCATAGATTATATCTGCTTCATTTTGCAACCATTTTTTAAACATTTGTGGCAATAAAAGCGGTGGGTCTTGTAAATCAGCGTCCATAATCACAACACAATCCCCACTACTCTCTTTAAGCCCTGCATACATAGCTGCTTCTTTGCCAAAATTGCGTGTAAAATCAATTACTTTTATTTCACAATTGTTTGGCGGCATAGTGAGATTATAGGGATTAGAATCTTGTGTTATAGACTGCTTAGATTCTATAATGTTTTCATTATGGACTGCCAAATCTTTGTCATTTGGGGAATAAGACTGCATAGCTTTTAAGGCAAGTAGCAATTCTATTGTATTATCCTTGCTACCATCATTTACAAAAATACACTCAAATGTGAGAGTAGTATTGCTGTGATCTTTAGAGATAGAATCCAAAATGCTAAAAATCTCTTTGCTAAAAGATTCTAAACTTTTTTGTTCGTTATAGCAAGGAACAACAAGCGAGAGTTTCATAATAAATCCTCAATGTGAATGAAATAGGGCGTATTATATCAAATTATTGTCAGTAATAACTTCGTATATTTATTGTTAATCAGATTGGCGACCCATTTACAATGTAAAAAATTTTAGAACAACAATTTGATCTTTTATAAAGAGAAAACACCGCAAACACGCAGTAATATAGTAGAATTCCATTTTAGCTTTTATCGACACATTAAGGAAGTTTATGTTTTATGAATTGCATGGAATCTTAAATATTACACTATTAAAATACATTACTTTTCGCTCTGGTTTAGCCTTTTTTATTGCCTTTTTGTTGAGTGTGTATTGTATGCCGCTTTTTATCGCATGGGCTAAGGCAAAAAAGGCTAGTCAGCCCATTTCATCATCTATAAAGGCACATGCAAATAAGAAAGACACGCCGACTATGGGTGGCTTGGTATTTGTATTTTCTGCGGTTATATCAAGTCTATTTTGTGCAAATCTTAGTAATTCTTATGTGCAAATCGGGCTTATTTGTCTCATTACTTTCATGCTTATTGGTGCAAGAGATGATTATATGAAGATTTCAGCAAAGAGTAATGCAGGTATGAGTTCAAGAGCAAAATTTTTGCTTTTAGCTTGTGTGGCTCTCATTTTAAGTGTATGGCTGTATATGTCTGGCTTAAGCACGGATTTTTACATTCCCTTACTTAAAAAGCCCTTAATTACTTTAGAATCTTATTTTATGATTGCTTTTTGGGTGATTGTATTTCTAGCGACTACAAATGCGGTGAATGTAACCGATGGACTCGATGGATTAGCGACTATTCCTAGCATTTGTGCGCTTGCGTCGTTGAGTGTATTTGTGTATGTCGGCGGCAATGTCGAGATGGCAAAATATCTGCTTTGGCCCCATATCATAGATTCTGGTGAAGTCGTGGTATTAAGTCTTGCAATGATAGGTGCACTCTTTGGCTTTTTGTGGTATAACTGCCATCCCGCACAAGTCTTTATGGGCGATAGTGGGAGTTTAGCTTTGGGTGGCTTTATCGCATATTGTGCCATTGTGTCAAAGAATGAGATTCTATTAATCCTTATGGGGTCTATCTTTGTGATTGAGACTATTTCTGTGATTTTGCAAATTGGCAGCTATAAATTGCGACAAAAAAGAATCTTTTTAATGGCACCAATCCATCATCATTTTGAAGCAAAAGGCTGGGCGGAAAATAAAATCATCGTGCGATTTTGGATTATTGCTATTTTGTCAAACTTGATCGCACTCATTACCTTAAAGATTAGATAGGCTGGAAACTTTTTGCTTTATCAGATTCCAAACAATATGGAGTTATGGCTACTTAAGAATAATGAAAACCATGCGCATTAAATCATGGAGTCCCCCCTAGCATACAATCTTTGGTATTTTTGCCAAAAAATATTTTTTTTGTAAATTACAAGATTATATCTCATCTAACTTGCGGTAATAAACAATACTAACAACCAATAATATTCCAAGTGGTACAAGCATACTGAATTCTGGTATAAAAACAGCATTAGCGTTTAATTTACCAAGTGAGAAAAACACACCCCATACCATCAAAGATAGCACGCTAAGGCTCACTCCAAGCATAGCAAGATTCCCATATCGTGCAAGTGGCGGGGCATAATATGCAATGATAACACAAAGCATACTGATAAAAAATGGCGTAACAGCAAGGGTATAAAGCACACCTCTTGTGCGTGCCGTATCTGCTCCTTCTTGCATGAGAATTTGTAATGAATAAAATGCGTCAGTAATGGATATGGCAGGTTTGTTTTTGTAAAATGTATCAAGCACTTTTGGTTTAAAGCCCTTTAGTGTAGTTGTGGAATCATGCCCTGTGGTTATCATGCCCTTATCGCCTAAGTCATAGCTAGTGGGCAATATTGAAACCTGCGGGTTTAAAAGCTTCCATTCATCATTATGAAAATAGCCTTCTTTTGCACGAGTTATACTTACAAGCTTCCTAGAATCTTTGTATTCTGTGTGATAGATTTGTATATTTTCAGCCTTTTGTAAGAGCGGATATACTTTCTCAAAAAACACATAATCAGTGTTATAGCGGATAAATAAATCTTTAGAAACATCAGCATTATTGCTACTACTCACGATATTATCTGCCCTTTCTTGCGCATATACAAAATCAGTCGCATTTAAGCCGATATAACCACACACAACAAGATTAATAATAAGAAAAGGGGGATAAAAAATCTTCCTGCGTGAGTATCCAAGTGATAGCAAGGCTACATACTGATTGCTTTTAATAAGGCTAATGTAGAATACAATAAGTCCAAGCAAAAGGGCTAAGGGCAAAACATAATTAAATGCATACATCGCATCAAATGCAAGAAACCATATCGCATTATTAGCAGATTGGGCTAGGGCATCAAAATATTGCAGACTATCCACACAGATAAAGAAAAACTCTAGTCCACATAAAATCACAAGCGTGGGCTTTAGATACCTTAGGGCAACAAACCAAAAAAACATATATTTCCTTGCTATTTTATTGAGATTCTATATAGATTATTTGTAAGCAAATATTGTAGCTTGTAATTTATAGTTTTTGGTATTTTGTTGTATGTTAAATTCTTTAGGGTCTGTTTTGAGGGTTGTGTTTAAATGAGATTAAATCTATTTTTGCACACCAAGCCTTGTATTTACCTATGTGGATTAGGATTCTAAAATCACCCTTATGATCATTCATTATAAAATATGTTTCCTTTCCAAATAAAAACATTCACTAGGACAAACACATAAAACAAATCATCACAAACTTCGTAATCTAGCGATTTCATCTCTTAGTTGTATTGCCGCTTCAAAGTCAAGTCGTTTGCTTGCTTCAAGCATTTTTATTTTTAAGTCTTTGATAAGATTTTCTTTTTCTTTTGCTGGGATTTTGTTTTTCTTACTCATTTTATCATAGACTTTTGTGCTATCTTCTAGTCTTAATTCCTCTTCTACATTGCGGCTTACTGAAGTTGGAATGATTCCATGTTTTTTATTAAATTCTTCTTGTTTTTTGCGTCTATAAGTCGTTGTATCCATAGCTTTACGCATGGATTTTGTGATTTTTTCTGCGTATAGAATCACCTTGCCATTTACATTTCTAGCAGCCCGCCCCATTGTTTGTATAAGGCTTGTTTCACTGCGCAAAAAGCCCTCTTTATCTGCGTCCATAATCGCTACAAGGCTAACCTCTGGTAAGTCAAGCCCTTCCCGCAATAAATTTATCCCTACTAATACATCAAATACGCCTAAACGCAGATTGCGGATTAAGTGATTTCTCTCTATCGCATCGATTTCACTATGTAAATATTCAATTTTTATGCCCTCTTTTGCGTAGTATTTTGCGAGTTCTTCGCTCATTTTTTTGGTTAAAGTTGTGATTAATACCCTCTCTTTTCGCTCAACACAAACTTTTATTTCTTCTAATAAATCTTTGACTTGGATTCTAGAATCTCTTACTTCAAACTCTGGGTCAAGCAGTCCTGTCGGGCGGATAAGCTGCTCACATACATTATCTTTGCTTAGTGATAGCTCTAGCTCTGCTGGTGTGGCAGATACAAATAAAAAGTTAGCCTTTTTGTTAATAAACTCATCAAATTGCAATGGGCGATTATCAAGCGCACTAGGCAGTCTAAAGCCATATTCTACCAATACTTCCTTACGGCTTCTATCCCCCGCATACATACCGCCAAATTGTGGCAGGCTTACATGGCTTTCATCAACTATTAATAGATAGGGTTTTTTTTTGTATTCAAAATAATCAAGTAGTGAAAAAGGTGTTTCACCCGGTTTCTTCCCTGTTAAATGTCTCGCATAGTTTTCAATACCTTTGCAAATGCCATTTTCTTTTATCATCTCAAGGTCAAATTCTGTGCGTGATTTTAGCCTTTCATACTCAAGCATTCGATTTTCACTTTCATAGAATTTCAATCGCTCTTGCAATTCCTGCTCTATCTCTACAATGGCATTTTTTAATCGATTTTCTCCAACAATAAATTGATTTGCCGCATAAAGCACATAAGAATCTAGCTCTTTTACCAAAGTGTTATCAAGTGATTCTAATACCGCAATTCTCTCAATCTCATCGCCAAAAAACTCAATGCGTATAAACTCCACTTCATTATAAGCCGGGAAGATATCCACCACCTCACCTTTAACGCGAAAAGAGCCACGCTCAAAGCTTGTTTCATTACGCGTATAGCCCATTTCTACAAGCTTTGTTAAAAGCCTTTTTTGCTGATAGGTTTTAGAGACTTCTAGCTTTTCTATCATGGTAAGGTATTCACTAGGATTTCCTAAACCATAGTTTGCTGATACACTGGCTATAACTATCACATCATCATAGGCAAGAAGTGAAGTCGTAGCCGATAAACGCAGCCTCTCTAACTCATCATTAATAGAACTATCTTTTTCTATAAATAGATCTCTACGCGGAATGTAGGCTTCTGGCTGATAGTAGTCAAAATGGCTGATAAAATATTCGACATGATTATGTGGAAAAAAGCTTTTAAACTCGCTATAAAGCTGAGCGCATAAGGTCTTATTATGACTCATGATAAGTGTTGGCATGTTGAGATTTTGTATAATATTTGCCATGCTAAAGGTCTTACCGCTGCCTGTAACGCCTATTAAAGTATTATATTTTTCATTATTATTAATCTGTTTGCATAGGAAATTTATAGCTTGTGGCTGGTCGCCTGCTGGTTTGTAGTTTGAGGTTAAATTAAATAGATTTGTTTTCATCATTACACCTTTTTTAGCTACAATTATACAGAAACTTTATTGCCTTAAGGAGAAGTCATGCAAAATCATCACAATAATTACAGCGAAAATACGCAGAATACAGAATCTAGCACAGCATCTAACACCACGCAGCAAAAAGAAGGCGTAGGCTTACTACCATTAGTCCATGAAGTAAAGCAGCTACTTGAAACAAAGCATAATAAAAAAATCGAAGATTTAGAATTTAAACTACTAGAAAAAGAAGAGAAAATCTCACAAATGGGCTTAGAGATTAGCACCTTGAAAGCTCAAGGCGAAGAAAAAGATATAGAGATTTATAGAATGCGAGAAGAGATTAATGAAAGCAAAAGGCTTTTAGAGCAATTTGTAACAACACTAAGCAGAACGCAAGAATAATAGCGGAATATCAAATATCTGTGAATCAATATAGCACAAATATAGAATCTACACAGAATGTAGCTAAAAATCCTGTTGTTAAACAAATAGAAAAGAGTTTAGATTCCAGCTATTTGAATAAGTTGTGAATTGTAGGATACGATTATTTACTAGGTTGAAATCTTATGCAAAAAGATAGGCAATAGGTTAAAATATTTTCAAGCAGGTTTTTAAGGCGATATCACCAAATTTAGGTAATAGCCAAGCTAACAATATAGAATCCAAAACACATTAAGAAAACTATATGGAATTAAACCCATGTCAAAAGATTTAGATTTATCAAGTTATGATTTTACATTACCAAATGATTTGATTGCAACAGAGCCTATCAAACCAAAAGAAAATGCTAAGCTCTTAATCTATCATAATGGTAAAATAACACATACAACATTTTATGAGTTATTTAACTATATCCCAAAAGATTATCTCATCGTGTTAAATGATACAAGGGTGATAAATGCAAGACTTTTTGCAAATAAACTCTCTTTGGAATCTCTTCATAAAACACAGATTCTAAATGACTCAATACTCCCAACAAAAAGAGAAATATTCTATCATAAACACCTTTCTAATAATCTTCATCTAGTCCAAATAAAAGGTAAGGCAAAATTACATGATATATTTACATTGCAATATAACAATACAAATGTATTTATACAAGTAGTAGATATAAAAGATGATGGATATAAAATAGTCTCTTTTTTTACCTTAAAAGACATCTCAGCATTAAAGCAAAACTTACTACAAAATCATGCAGAAAAACTATCACAAGAAAAAGTTTTATCCCTGTTGCAAACATGTGGCAATATCCCCTTACCACCTTATATGAAACGAGAAAGCACAGAAAAAGATTCTAAAGATTATCAAAGCATTTTTGCTAGAAATGAAGGTTCAGTAGCAGCACCCACTGCAAGTTTGCATTTTTCAGAATCTATGTTTAAATATTTAAAAGAAAACTATAATCATGCGTTTGTAACCCTGCATGTTGGGGCAGGCACTTTTAAACCTATAACTTGTGAAAATATATTAAATCATAAAATACACACAGAATCTTGCATAATCGCAAAAAAAGAAGCACAAAAGATTCTAGAATCTAAAAAGATTCTATGTGTTGGCACGACTGCTATGCGTAGTGTAGAATGGCTTATAAGAGAGAATGTAGCACAGATAGAAAGTGATATTATGGGTGAGAATGCGATATTTCTAAACCCATTTAATCCACCTAAAAAAGTAAAAGCTTTGCTTACAAATTTTCATTTACCAAAATCAAGTTTATTAATGCTTGTAAGTAGCATTATCGGTAGAAAAGAAACACTTAGAATCTATGAAGAAGCAATAGCAAATAAATACAGATTCTATTCCTATGGCGATGGTATGCTTATTATTTAATTGTGTATAATATTTGCTTATTAGAATTTTAAGATATTTACAAAGGTTAGAATATGGCTTTTATGCGGGGCAAAGAGCTTACAAAATGGCGTATTTTCATACTCAAGAAATATATAAAGTTTAAGATATTTTTACATAATATAGATTATATTCTTGTATTTTTTATTGCCCTTTTATTGTTTAGCTTTGCTTCCTTGCTACTTTTTAAACAAAAAGGCGTTCAATATGATTATGCAGAAGAGATTCCAAAGCTTGAGATGTTTGACTTTACCCTGCATCGCTTTAATGCAGAGCATGTCGATATGATTGTAAAAGCAAGTAGGGGTATGCAATATAAAGATAAGGAAGTATATATTGACTTTTTTGGCAGTCGCTTTAATGAGGATTTAAGCACAGAGACACTAGAGGGACAGGAAGTCTGGCATAAAGGTGATGAATACGACTTTGTAAATGGAATCAATTATACAAAAAGTCCAGATAGAAAGTTTTTTTCAGAAAAAGGTGTATATAATACGCTAACAGAAGTATTCATAGGAAAAGGGAAATTTTTCATAGAAGATACAGATATGACAACAAATGGGGAAAACATATTCTATGATAAAGAAACAGATATTATCAAAGCAAAAAACATTAAAACAACACTTATAAGATAAAGGATAGAAATGAAAAGATACTATATGATTCTATGTATTTTTGCGTTAAATCTTATGTATGCAGCAAAACCCGATGTGATTGACATTGTGGCACAGAACTTTCAAAGCGTTGGGAATGTAACGACTATTACAGGTAATGTAGATATTAAAAAAGGGAGTGATAGACTCTTTGCTGATAAAGTCATAGTCTATACGGATAAGGCAAGAAAGCCTTTAAAATATGAAGCCATAGGTAATGTAAGATTTAGCATTATCACAACAGATAAAAGAGAGCTAAAAGGTAAATCAAATAGACTTGTATATCAAGTAAAGCAAAATGAATACAGGCTGTATGATAATGCCTTTGTAGAAGAGATAGGTAAGCCAAATGTATTAAAAGGCGATGAGATAGTGCTATCTGGTAGTGGGGATTATGCCAATATTGTAGGCAAAAAGAAAGCCCCAGCAAGAGTTACCTTTACGCTTGATAAAGATGATGAATAAAATTAGTAAGTGGGAGATATTATGCTAAAGACTTTTCGCTCTAAAGTGCTTTTTACTCTTTTTATTTTTATTGTATGTGGTTTTGGTGGGCTTTATTTAACCATTGCAAATGGTTTTAATAAAATGGCAGCAAAAGAGGGGAAAGAAATCGCACAGATGATTGGAGATTCTGTATTTCAAACTATACGCATGGGTATGAATATCGGTGTGCGAGAAGTTATGGATGCAGGTATTGAAGAAGCAAGTAAGATTGAAGGGATAGAATCTATCTCAATATATCGGGCAAAAAGCATTGATGAAATATGGGGAGAAAGAGATTCTAAAAGCATTCCCGCTGATATAGAAAAGATATTTAGCACAAAGGAGCAATATCTTGATAGTGGCACACATAAGGGTAGCTTTACTCTTAAAAAGCCCCTTATTGCCAATGAAAGCTGCCTTGAGTGCCATGCAAATGTAAAACAAGGCGATGTGCTTGGCGTCTTAGATCTTAATATATCTTTAGGTAGTATGTATGACCAAATCGATGAAACACAGACCTACTTGCTTCTTACAATGGTTGGTGCTGGGATTTTTGCCCTTGTTGGATTATATGTCTTTTTTGAGAGAGAGTTGGTAAAACCGCTGAATAATCTAAGAGATATGGCAAAGGATCTAACAGAAGGTGGAAGCGGTGATTTGACAAAGCGAATCGCCATTAAAAGTCAAGATGAAGTGGGCATTACCTCAACCTATGTAAATCGCTTTATAGAAACGATACAAAATACTATATCACTCAGCAAAGGTGTGAGTGAAGAGAATACTACAACATGCCTTATGCTTTCAGAAATCGCTGAAACTTTGTCAAAAAATGCGGATAAGCAATTTGTGCTTGTAGATAAAGTCAATATCCTTACACATGAAGTAGGCAAACAGCTAGATATTGTGGAGCAAACCACAAGCCATACAATCCATGATATTGATGATACAGAAGCGACTTTAGTGGAATTCACTACAAAACTTCAAGATTCTATAAATCTCATTACAGAACTAGCGAGAAATCAAGAAAGCGTTGTAGCCCATGTCGATGACTTAACCACACATGCGAACCACATTAGAGAAGTTATATCTATCATTAATGATATTTCCGATCAAACAAATGTATTAGCATTGAATGCAGCAATAGAGGCAGCAAGGGCTGGAGAGCATGGCAGAAGCTTTGCTGTCGTAGCAGATGAGGTAAAGCAACTAGCAGAACGCACGAGAAAATCACTCGGTGAGATTAGCAGTAATGTAAATCTTGTAACACAAAGTATAAACGACATGCAGCATACAATCATTGCAGTAGCAGATTCTATGCGAACTATCACAGATACCACAGAGCCTTTAATCATACATGCAAACGATACAAAAGATAAGCTAAAAATCACAAAAGACAATTCATTGAAACTAAAAGAGATAAATAATGCCATCGTGCAAAGCACAAGCGATTTAAACACCATGATGAATGATATGATGTCGCATAGTGAAAGCACGCAAGCAGTAGGGCATAATATCCACGATGTCGTAAATGAAATGACACAAAAAGCACAATTGCTAGAAGATTCTATCTCAAAGTTTAAGACTTAAAAGTTAAGAGAATAACACATGATATTGCAAATACTCTATATTATAGCAATCGTTTCAGAATCTATCACAGGGGCATTAGCAGCTGGTAGGTATAAAATGGATCTCTTTGGCGTTTTGCTTATATCCTTAGTAACGGCTATTGGCGGTGGGACGATACGCGATATTTTACTCAATATGCACCCTATGACTTGGGTAAAACACCCTGAATATGTCATCATGCTATGCTTTTTTAGCATGCTTACAACTCGTATCCCATACTTTTTTGCTAACCTTAGTCGCCTTTTCTTATTGCTTGATGCAGTAGGCTTAATCGCCTTTAGCATTATCGGCGTAGATAAGGCAGCAGAGCATGGCTTTGGCTTTGTGATTTGTGTCATCGCTGGGGTTGTAACGGGCATTTCTGGTGGAATCTTACGCGATATTTTGTGTAATAAAATACCGCTCGTCTTTCAAAAAGAACTCTATGCAAGTGTATCTATTGTTGCATGTATTCTGTATTACTGCCTTTATTTTTATACGCCTATTCCTAATGATATTGCCGTTATTATTACGCTAATTTTTGGTTTTTCATTTCGTGTGATTGCTTTGCATTATGAGCTTAGCTTGCCAGTCTTTTCATTTGATGAGACAAAATTGCCACATGATAAGCAAAAAGACACAAGACAATCTTATAAAAAAGATTCTCTAGATTCTAAAGATTTTACAGAATCTAAGAATACAAAAGATTCTAAAAAAGAGTAGATAGAATTTCATTTAACTAGGCAAAGAAGCTAAAGTCTAGATTCTATAAAACTATTTTAAAATAACACTAAAATACAGAATCTATAATGAATCAATTATATTTATTCTACTTTTACGATAAATGTCCTAAAAAACTTGATTTTTGTTTTTTTTGTAGAATCACCAGAGATTCTATGTAAGAATCATATTTCAAATTGAAAGGCAGCAGATGAAATCTCTTGGACTGATTAAAAAGGCTTTAGTTGGTAGTATAGCTACATTATGTATAGCAAGTATTGCGTATGGTGAAGAGCTAAAAGTATGTGAGACCAAACAGGATAAAATGAGTGGGTGTATAGAGATGATTGAGGGTGAAGAATCCTATACAAACACTCCCTATAAAAACGGAAAGATACATGGCGTTGTTGAAGATTCCATGCTATATTGTGAGGGTGCATGGATGGGAGAGTCAAAGGTGCCTTATGTCAATGGTAAAAAAGAGGGTGAAGCACAGCTTTTTGTAAATACAAAACTAGTTGCTACGATAAAATACACTAATGACAAGTTTGTTTCAGGTAAATGCACAAACGGCAAGGCTTTATCGAAGAGTGGTCCATCTGATGCTATAAGCAGTCCCAATGCATGTTCTGGTGGTTATGTGTGCCCAGTAGAGTAAGTTCCATACGCTAATCACTCATTCTAACCCCCTCATTCGCTATAATTTAGATTCTAGATATCACACAGATTCTAAATATGGGAGTTAATGCATACTCTTTCATACAATAACGCAAAACCCCAAGTTTTTCTAGCATTAAACACAGCATTAACATGAAAATCTTTTTTAAAGATATACATACAATAAAATAAGTTTCCATACTCAAAGCACATTCTCACTTCACTTTAACAAATCTTAATATAACTATGTCATAATCAGTGATTTATTGTATTTTAGCTTTAATTTTAATTACACATAAGGATACACAATGCAAAATATACGAAATATCGCTGTGATAGCACACGTGGATCACGGCAAAACTACACTAGTAGATGGGCTTTTAAGTCAGTCTGGGACATTTGGCGAGAGAGAGCAAGTCGATGAACGCGTAATGGATTCTAACGATTTAGAGCGAGAAAGGGGCATTACAATTCTTTCAAAAAATACAGCCATAAACTACAAAGGCACAAAGATAAATATCATTGACACGCCCGGACACGCCGATTTTGGCGGGGAAGTAGAGCGTGTGCTAAAAATGGTGGATGGCGTTTTGTTGCTTGTAGATGCACAAGAAGGCGTTATGCCTCAAACGAAATTTGTCGTCAAAAAAGCCCTTAGCTTTGGAATCCGCCCCATTGTAGTGGTGAATAAGATTGATAAACCTGCCGCAGAGCCTGATCGCGTGGTAGATGAAGTGTTTGATTTATTTGTATCAATGGACGCCACAGATTCTCAGCTTGACTTTCCCGTGATTTATGCGGCTGCGCGTGATGGCTATGCGATCAAAGATTTAAATGATGAAAAGAAGAATCTAGAGCCATTGTTTGAAGCGATTTTAGAGTATGTGCCGCTGCCTAGCGGAAGTGCGGATAATCCACTGCAAATGCAGGTTTTCACACTTGATTATGATAACTATGTAGGCAAAATTGGCATTGCGCGGGTGTTTAATGGACGCGTGAAAAAGGGTGAAAATGTAATGCTTGCAAAAAGCGATGGCGAGAAAGAGACAGGGCGTATAAGCAAACTCATCGGCTTTATGGGACTAGCAAGGACAGAGATAGAATCTGCTGAAGCAGGGGATATTGTAGCCATTGCTGGATTTAACGCGGTTGATGTGGGAGATTCTATTGTATGTCCTAATAATCCTATGCCACTTGATCCTATGCACTTAGAAGAACCGACAATGAGCGTGTATTTTGCGGTAAATGATAGTCCTTTGGCGGGATTAGAGGGCAAACACGTAACAGCAAATAAAATCAAAGATAGACTATTAAAAGAAATGCAAACAAACATTGCTATGCGATGTGAAGAGATGGGGGAAGGGAAATTTAAGGTAAGCGGTAGAGGTGAGCTGCAAATTACCATTTTAGCGGAGAATCTAAGGCGTGAAGGCTTTGAGTTTAGTATCTCACGCCCCGAAGTGATTGTCAAAGAAGAAAATGGCGTGAAAACTGAGCCTTTTGAGCATTTAGTCATTGATACACCGCAGGATTTTAGCGGGGCGATTATTGAGAAGCTTGGCAAGAGAAAGGCAGAAATGAAAGCTATGAATCCTATGAGTGATGGCTACACAAGGCTAGAGTTTGAGATTCCAGCAAGGGGGCTTATAGGCTATCGTAGCGAGTTTTTGACAGATACAAAGGGTGAAGGTGTAATGAATCATAGCTTTTTAGAGTTTAGGGCATTTAGCGGTGGGGTAGAATCGCGTAAAAATGGTGCGTTAATCTCTATGGAAAATGGCGAGGCGACAGGATTCTCACTCTTTAATATACAGGAGCGGGGTGTGCTATTTGTAGCCCCGCAAACCAAAGTGTATATCGGTATGGTAATAGGTGAGCATAGCCGCGATAATGATTTAGATGTGAATCCCATTAAGGCAAAGCATTTGACAAATATGCGTGCAAGTGGGAGTGATGATGCCATTAAGCTTGTGCCACCGCGAGAACTGACTTTGGAGCGAGCATTAGAGTGGATAGAAGATGATGAGATTTTAGAGGTAACACCGCAAAATATTAGAATCCGTAAGAAGATTCTAGAGCCAAATATGCGTAAGCGGGCAAAGGCGAAGTAGGGCTTATGTCTAGTCTTGCTTTTGTATTGAGTTAATTTCAATAAAGGAGTGAGTGATGAATAAGTTTTTAGAATCCATACATTTTTTTTAATGCCGTAAAATAGGCAGTTTCACACACATAAATTAAGGCATTTTGCCACACATGTGTCCCACATTGCCACATTTTACCACATAAATTAACATGTTTTAACATGGAAAAGAGGTAAAAATGGTGTTTTCTCGGCAACACATACACAATATTGCTAAAAAGAATTTTATCATTGATTTTGAGTTGTTATCAATTCTCGGCATTACAAAAACTGAAGCAATCATCTTAGACCATATATCTTATTTCAATAAGGCGTATGGTGCTATATCATTAAATATCAGTCAGTTTGTAGAAATTTTACAAATAAGCAGACAACATTTTTATCGTTGTATAAAAAAGCTTGTCGATAAAAATCTAATATTTAAAGATAGCAAAGGCATAGAAGTAACAGAGCTTTATAAAGAAACAAAATTTACATGTTTTAAAAAAGCACACAACAATAAATCAAAACAAGCAGATAAATATGACAAAAATGCTAAAACAGATGACTTCAATAAGCATGAAAAAATGCTTGATAATCTGTCGCAAAATGTTACAAAAGTGTCTCATAATGTTACACTTCCTATACCATATAATACAAATAATAACTTTATGTGTGTATCAAACACACATAAAGGAAATATAAGAGATTGCATTCGCAATCATCAACAAATGCAACAAACAGAAAGGTTTGTTGATTTGTTGAATTGGTGTAGGACTAAGCAAGTAGAAAAAGGCATGAATGAAAATGTTTTGCAGGAAATAGAAATCAATCAACTACAAAACTTACTGCAAAATAAACAAGACACACAAATACAAACTGAAATACAAACAATACAACAATCACTCAAAGAAAAAATGAGTGCAAGTGAATTAGAAGCGTTAAGAAGCTTTAGTATTTCACTTGCAAGAACAGGTATGTTTCTAATTCCACAGAATCAAAAGACTTTTGTTTGCCATGTAGAAAAGCTAGTAGCACAAAAGAAAGATTTACAAAGCATGATAGCGTATAGCAAAGAGAATAATTGCTTGTGGATTTGCGATGATAATGATGATAGTGTAGGTATGCAATGCTTAGAAAGATTATGGAATTGTGTAGAAACAACTTTGCAAGAAAAAGAACAAGAAGTTATAGAACATGTATCAACAAAACACAGAAATTTGTTATTGCAATTTATGAATTACAGAAAAGAAAAAGGCAGGGCAATGAATGAGTTTAGTTTAAAGCGTTTATGCTTTGTATTTAATGAGTTAGAGCAAAAAGGAATAAGTGTCATAAATTGCGTAAATCAAAGCATTGAGCGTGGTTATAATTGGGTATTTAAGCCTACACATAGAAATAGATTTTTTAACAGAAAAGCTAAGAAAGTAGCTTAGAGAAAGGATAGAAAATGTTTGGTTTTAATCGTAATCGTGTGAAATATGAATATTGTGAGTTAATAAACTCTGATTTAGACAAACTTTATCAAAAGGAACATAACGGGCTTAAAATCCGCCTTATGTGTGTTTTTATGCCAAAGCAGTTTTAAAGGCGAGTTAGTAGAGTTTGGAACAATAGAAGCAAATAAAATTAGCTTTATATCAAACCACAAAAGCTTTAAAAAGCATAATGACATACAAGCCTTGCTAAAACATGTAAAAGAACAAGAGCCTATGACATGCTATTTTGAAAAGTGCATAAATGCTAAAAATTGCATATTGTTAGACAACAAGAAAGGGGAATAACATGCTACAACAACACATCAAAACACTAGAGAGAGCAAAGGGCGGAGTCTTGCGAGTTATTGACAGCTTACAAGAGCCTATAACAGAATTTTACGAAGTTACACTACTTCAACAAGAACAGGGGGTATTATATACGCTTGTTAGTGTAGGAAGCGTGGAAACAGCAACCAAGAATCTAACCGAAGCCGAGCAAACCGCTTTAATCTTAATGCGTGAAACAGGGCTAAAACATGCGATTATTAAGAACGCCAACGAGAAGCACCGAGTCGGACTCGACCATAAACAAGGGCTTGTTAAGTGGTAAGCCCACGCTAAAAAATCGGCGTAAATGAATTGTTTGTTATAGTTGCCTTGCTACGCAAGGCAGAGATTAAAAAGTGTTTTTTAATTATTATTAAAG
>NZ_FZPK01000086.1 GCF_900198625.1 Helicobacter rappini
GGCTTTACTTAGCTTTTATGCTTGTTAGCTTGTTTATAGCTAAGGATTAAGGGTTTAATGTTTTTAAATGTTTATTTGATTGATTTTTTATTAAAGGTTTGATTATGGAATTAAAGTTAATGCTTAATGATGATATGCAGGGCGGTTATTGGGTAGATAGCAATAATAACAAATGGGATATAACACTATATAGCAAGAAAAAGGCTAAAAAACACGCTAAAAGCCTTAATAATTGCAAAGATTGTATTAATTGCTTTGAATGTGGTAATTGTGTTAATTGTAGTAATTGTGTAGATTGCGTAAATTGTGAAGCTACAAGCGGTAAAAATTGTAAAAATTGCAAACACTGCGATAAATGCGAAAATTGCACGGATTGCGATAATTTAAGCTATAGCACTGATTGCATAAATTGTAAAAATAGCATGTATTTATATAATTGCACGGATTGCACTATGTGTAAAAATTTTAAAAATGCTAAGGGTATGGAAAATAAATTTATGGACGAATTAATAGACGCTAATGATGAGAGCATAAAATATCAACATAAATTGCCTAAGGTAACAACTAGCTATTATTATGGGGGCAGAGCATGGAATTAAAACTAGAGAATGGGTATTATATAGATAATAACAATAACAAATGGAATGCAAAGGCTTATAATGAAAATGAAGCTTTACAACATAGCAAAGGGTTAATTAATTGCTTTGATTGTGTAAATTGCATTAATTGTAAGGATTGCAGGGCGTGTGTTAATTGCATTGATTGTATTAATTGTGTAGATTGTGATTATTGCATAAATTGTAATGATTGCATAGAGTGTAGTTCCTGTGAGTATTGCATTAATTGTAAAGATTGCTACACATGCACTGATTGTATAAAGTGTAAAGAATGCTTTTATTGTAATAATTGTATTATGTGTGAAACTTGCAGTAATTGCTTTGATTGTGTAGATTGTAGTGATTGTGATACATGCGATTACACAAAACTATGATTACCTTTATATTTGATATTTTGGAATGTTTAAAATAAGGGTATTATACAGAATAAGCAAAGGTTTATATGTTGCATGTTATGTTTTGTTATAACCTCAACATTAAGAAATATATTACATGATGAGATTATAAGGCTTACATGCAACAAAGCAAGGCATTAATATACTTGCAAAGGCTTATAAAGTAATTGCAATGCAATATAAAGCATAAACATTAACACACTTACAAACAATATTTAACACTTATAAAGTGTTTGTAATGCGAAGCAAAGCTATAAAGCATTGATACACTTGCAAACAATACAAAACTATAAATCTACACTTACAAACAATGCTTAACACTTACAAAGGCTTTTAACAAACTGAAAACAAAGCAAAACATACTTTAATATTACTTGCATAACTTAATCATACATTTATTACAAGAT
>NZ_FZPK01000046.1:0-21466 GCF_900198625.1 Helicobacter rappini
GACTCTGTTATAATAAAAGCAGGTGGCATAGAAGTAGTTATAGATTCTAATGGTTTAGTAGTGAAAGGTGGGGAGATTAAAACGGAATAGGGATAAATAAGAAAGATTGATTAAAAAATAAAAACTAAGAAAAAGTATAATACTACATAAGATAGAGTTGGAATAGAGCACAAAGGATATAAGTATAATATGTCAAGTTTTAACACAAAGCCTATACACATACAAGTAAGAGATGTCCATTGTAATCTTATAGAGAATGCTAAAATAAAAGTCATTGCACCTAATGGAGATATCCTTTTTAATGAAAAAAGTCAAAGCGGAAAGATAATCTTAGATGATATAGAAAAGCTTAAAAAGATTCATAGATTTAAAGTAGAAATAGAACACCCACATTATAAAAGCACTCCAAAAACCTTAGCTTCTTGTATTAGAGAATCTTGCAAAGATAGATTCCATACACTAGAATTCCCCTATCAAACTAAACTCTTAGTTAGCAATGTCTATGCAGAGCTAAGAGAAATAGGTTCTAAAGAAAGTAAAACACCACAACAAGAAAACTGCCCACATAACAACGCAAATACAATATGCCTACCAACACGCACATATAATTTTGATACAAATACAATAGCAGACCAAGAAGCCACAGAATCTTTAAAACATATACAAATCCATCTCAAAGCCTACTACAATCAAGATTCTATTCCAAATAAAGAAGAACAGAAACAATATTACCAAGAACAAAAGAAACAAACAAAATGGGGGTATATGCTCTTTGATAAAGAAATAAATATGGATTCTAGATTCCATATTAGGTGTGTATAATATCACTTCCCAACGCAAAATTGTGAAAACATAGAATCTAGCATATCTTCTACATCATAGGGCTTTGTCATAGAGCCTAGTGATTGCAAACTTTGGTGTAATTCAAAACTTGCAAGTTCTAGTGATCCATTCATAAGCAATTCCTTTGCAATGCTAAGATTTTTGCACGCAGATTCTAAAAGATTGCTTTGCGTGGCATTTGTCAGCACAAAGGTATTATTATCAATCTCCATAGTTAAAAAGTTGGCAATTTTCTCTTTTAATAGTCTTGCATTATTCTCATCTTTTGTATTTAGAGTGATTGTTTGAAAGGGTGTAAAATCATGGGTGTTTTGCCTAGCTAAATCATTTTTATTTAGCACGATTAAAACAGACTTATTACTGCATTCGCTTTTTAAAAAGTCTAGTATTTCGAAATCTTCCTTACTCATAGGTTTTGAAATATCAAACACACAAAGGATTATCTCACTCTCTCTTGCACTCTTCATGCTTTTTTCTATCCCCTGCATTTCAATAGAATCTGTGCTTGTGTGTATGCCGGCAGTATCTGTGAGTGAGACGAGATTCCCACAAATATCAAGCACAGCTGTAATGGTATCCCTTGTCGTCCCAGCTATATCGCTTACAATCGCCCTATCTTGCATTAATAAGAGATTAAGCAAAGAGCTTTTGCCAACATTTGGTTTCCCTATGATACAAAGCTTTATATCTTGCAACTTTTGATAATGCCTGCTTGAATCAAGTATAGCTTGGAATCTCGCTTGTATTGAAAGTAGGGTAGAAACACTTTTAGATAATATATCTTTGTCTAAATCCTCTTCACTATAATCGATATTCACTTCAATTTGTGCGATAATGTTTAATATCTCTTGCCGCACAGATTCTAACATTTCACTTAGTTTGCCATCTATATTTCGTGTTAAAAGCTTTGTTAGGTTTGTATTTGTGTTGTTTATTAGGGCAAGTGTTGCTTCCAACTCTACTAAATCAAGCTTATTATTACGCAATGCTCGCATACTAAATTCACCAGCTTTAGCCAAAGTCGCACCAAAGGCTAAACATGCTTTTAGAATCTCATTTGCTACTAAAATGCCGCCATGACTTTGAAACTCCACAATATCTTCACCTGTAAAACTTTTTGGGGATTTAAAATAAATCACAATGGCTTTATCTAACATTTCGCCTTTTTCATTATAGATTCTATGAAGTGTGGCTTTTCTGGGGATTAATAGACTTTCTAAAGCGTCTTTTTTAAGCAATTTTGAAGCAATATGCAAGGCTTCATCTCCGCTAAGGCGGATAATGCTAATAGCACTTTTTGCAAGCGCACTAGATATAGCTACAATTGTATTCATTAATATTTAGGAAGATTCCCAAAGCCATGTATATTGTTTCGCATATTATTGTTGCTTATAAATTCGCTAATGCTGATATATTTTTCCCCATCGGCATTTTCTCTAAAAACAATATATTTATTTGGCAGGGCATCGCGTAACATTTTTAATGCAATGTGTGTTAGGACACCATCTAGTGGCTTTGTCTGTGCTTTACCATTTACCTTTGCATTTTCAATGATAGGACCAAGATACGCCCTCATCATCTCTTCTTGATTCTTTAGAAATTGCGCTATCTCAAGTCGCACACCTAAACCATAACAAGTATGAATCCAGTTAAAAAGCAAATAGCTAAGAGACTTGTAACGATAACCTTTCTGCCCGATAAGTAAAGCCGCATCAAGCCCATCAATAAGAATGAAAAGCGTGTGATCATCATAGGGTTCTACATGGATTTTATTAAGCTTTAGTGGCAAGTAAGAAAGCAGTTCAGTAAGCTCATCTTGGACTTCTTTACAAATAGATTCTATATCCTTTTTTTGCTCTGCATTACTTTGTGTGCTATCCTGCCACGCTACATTAGAATCTTTATCATAAAATGTAGAATCAAAATCGCCTTGCACCCTCTCATCAATAGACTTTTTATGTGGTATGGAAGTATTTTGCTTTATTTCTTTTGTGTTTGCATGAGTTTGTGTGGGCTTAGAATCTGTTATGCTAGATTCTTTTGTTTTAATTTCTGTCGTTTTGGGTTTTATTATTTGAGATTCTAATATTTGGCTTTCTCTTGTTTTAAACTCTTGGGCTTTACTCTCTTGTGGTCCTTTATTTAGCGTGTCGGCTTTAGACTCATTTGCATAAGCTTTAGTGTTATTGTCTTTATTTGTTTGTAAATCTTTGGCTATGAAAGTGTGCTTCGTCGGTGTTTCATCACTTTCATCGCTATCTTTACTTTCTTTACTTGTGTATTCTTTGGCATTCAAGTCTGTTTGATTGTTGTTTTCTGTGTTTTCAATATGTTTATTATTTGATAAGCTATTGTCGCTAGTATTGATTTTAGAATCTTTAGAATCTATTGCAGAAATTGTTGTAGAAGATTCTTTGGTGTCTTGTGTTGTTTCGGTGTTGAATGAAGTTGTGCTATTCATACTATCTATATTTGTTTCAAGTGGCTGTGTAGATTCTGTATTTGCGGTATTGATATTATGTTTTTTTGTGGCAACGATAATTGCTTCTTTTTTCAAAAATCCTAGAAATCCACTACTTGGATTCTGGATAACTTCATATTCTATTTGTGTCAATGAGCAGTCAAAATGCTTTGTAGCTTCTATCAATGCAGCATCAAGCGTGTTTGCACTAAATCTTTTCATTTATAAATTCCTTAATATTTGTTATTTCATTTACCATATTGTAACATATTATTGCCTATTTTTTGTTTTATGTGTATGTTTTTTGTGAGTATGCTCTTCAATCTCTTTTTGCCTTTTAGATTCTAGCATTTTATTAATAGCAAGTTGCTGGATAATAGAAATAAGATTATTAATCGTCCAATAAAGTATAAGCCCTGCTGGAAAGGTGATTAAAAAGAATGTAAAAATAACAGGTAGCCATTTAAACACTTTTTCTTGCATAGGGTCTGTAAAGGTTGTGGGCGTAAGGGCTTGTTGTAAGTACATAGAAAATCCCATAAGCAAAGGCAATACAAAATAAGGATCCATAACACTTAAGTCGTGTATCCACCACATAAGCGGTGCGTTTTTAAGCTCAACTGCATTATACAAAACGCGATAAATAGCAAAAAACACAGGGATTTGTAATACAAGCGGCAAACAGCCACCAAGCGGATTTGCACCATGTTTTTTATAAAGCTCCATCATTGAAGCTTGCAATTTCTGCGGATCGCCTTTATATTTTGCTTGTAAATCTTTCATTTTTGGGGCTAATTCTTTTAGCTTTTGCATACCCACCATGCCCTTGAAACTCAATGGGAATAGGATAATGCGTATAATGATTGTCAAAACAATGATGGCAACACCCCAATTGCCAATATATTGATATAAGAAATCAAGCAATGCAAAAATATATTTTGCAAAGAAAGTGATTCTACCATATTCTACAACGCTTGTTAAATGCGGATTAATAGATTCTAAAACCCTATAATCTTTTGGTCCTATATAGCCATGCAATACTTCATTAGCACTGCTTACATTAATGAAAGGGGTAGGTAATCCCTTGCTAAAAGCACCAATGCTAAGTGAAAGCGGCTTATCAATATTAAATAAAAGGCTTGTATAATATCTATCTACACTTGCTACATAGAGTGCATCATCAAAGTTTTCTCCCTCATTTTTTGCGTCTCCATCTTCTATTTTTTCAATCGAGCCATTATTTTTTTGCAATACTACGCCGTGGAATACATAGCTTTCAGAATCTGCATTTGGACGCATACCATTGCTGATTAGATATTGTGTCTGTTTGCTTAACTCTATTTGAACTTTATAAGTCATATTTGGTTCAATAGTGATAATCTTCTTTACCACTAAATCACCTAAATCCTGCGTTAAAGTAAGCGTTTCTGCTTTATCTGTAAGCACGATATGCGATCTGTCTGTGCTATATTTTATCTGGCTTGATTTTTTTCTATAATTCTCATCAGTAAAAATCATTTGCAATGGATAAAGCGGCACATTATCGGCTAATAAAGGCAGTCTATCAAGCTTTTTATTCTCACCGCTCACCATGCCAAAAAGTCGCCCAATATGTGTAAAAATGCCCTCTTGATGTGGCTGGGTGTATTTATCCGCCTTGAGATACACCTGCGTAATTGCACCTGATACATCAATATCCATATCAAAATCTTGTGATTCTATACGCACGAGATTTTCTTTTATTTGTGGCACAGAAGTAGGAATGCCTTTCATAGTATTACTAGCGTTTGTTGATGAAGGCGGTGCAATTATATTTGCGTTTGTATTTATCGCACTTTGTGGGATCACCTCATTTTCACTTTTAACACTAGAATCTGTTACTTGATTTGCTGCTTGTGGCTCTTTTACCGGTGGCTCTGGTGCAAAAAACTTTGACCATATCACAATAACTGCAAATGAAATGGCAACCGCTAAAATCAGCCTTAAATTACTTTGTTTATCCACTAAAAACCCTTAATATTTTATAAATGAATCGAAATTATATAAAATTTTTTCAATTTAAGCAAACAAGAATGTGAATCTACAAAAAAATATGTCGTTTTTGGTATAGATTTGATATAAGGTTTTGCTAAACTAGTTTGATACAATTTTATATTTTCAAATGCCCTTTGACTTAAATATACGCTTGGAAAATCAAACCCACCATGAAAAAAAGGATTACAACGAAAAATTCTTATAAGAATTTTCATACATGCCATAAATACATTATCAAATCGCAAAAGTAATAAAGCATACGAAGAACACGATGGATAAAAACGACAATTAGCCCCAAGCAAAGGCGAAATAGCATATCGATAGAATCTTACTAAATACATGGCTATTGTATTTAGGCTTTTTTGTTTATTTAAGCAAGGATTATTGCGTGATAAATTTTTTCTCAAGATAGTTTCCAATATAAGAAAATGGGTAGCAAAGCATAAAGTAAATAAGCAGTATCGCACCATACACGATGAAATTAACACTTGCATCATGTCGCCCAACAACCTCAATCAACTGCTGCCCTACTTTTAAAAGCTCCACAACGCCAATAAGTGGTAAAAGCGAAGTGGTTTTAATGATTCTGCCAAAGAGATTTATACTTGAGGGCATAAGAGCTTTTAGGGCTTGAGGGATAATTATGTAATATTCAATCTGCCATGTGCTAAAACCTAAAGCAAGAGCAGATTCTCTTTGATGCTTTGGTATATTAAGAATACTCGCACGGACTAAATCACCCATCTCAGCAATCCCCCACATACTAAAAACAATAATCCCACAAGTAATCGCACTGATATGTAAGTCAAAGCTACTAGGTATGCCATAATAGATAATAAAAAGCCATGCAATAAGCGGCACAATCCGCACAGATTCTAAAAAGAATCTACAAATATACTGCATAATTTTACTTTTTACAATCATAAGCCGCCCCATAATAAGCCCACCAACAACTGAAAAAATAATGCTAATCAATGCTACAAATAGCAAAACACCAACGCCATCTAAAACCCGCCATAGTGTTGTTAGACTAAAGAGTTCTCCCACTTTATGCCTTTATATTTTTTAATTTAATATTAATTGAAACATGCAATTATAACAGATTTTATATCCCTTAATCCATAATAGTAAATATGAAGAAAAATGAAATACATGTTATATGTGAAAATATGAATCTATCAAGCAATTTAGTTTCTATAAACCTTTGCCTAAATAGCTAAAAAGCCTAGATTAAAAGTCTTTTGTGTGTTTTGATAGTAAAGATTCAATAAAAACTCTTATAACCTTTTAAAACATTTCACTACGAAAGGTAAGAAATTCAGCACCAATGCTATACCACCGATTATAAAAACTAAACAATAAAATTTTTCTTGTGTTCTCTTTTTTACTTTGCCTAAAAGATTCAATAACACATAAACATTTTTTGCAAAAAAATAAAGTAAAAATAACCCTAAAGCAAGAGATTCTACTATCAAAAAATACAAAAACGCCTTATATGAATTAAACAATAGAGATAATCCATACAACAATATAAGACTTACTGGCACACTAAGGATAAAAATAAAAAAGCCTAAGCCAAAACCAACAATAAGGTTCTGTCCGTCTAATGCCCTATATATTTTCAATCTCTCTGCACTTGCAAACACACATAAAACAAAGATTAAGCCCATGCCAAAGTCATATAATACGCTAAAAATTTTTACATAAGAGTGCATAGGGTGATTCAATAAAAATAGCACGATTATACTAACACAATATCCAAAGAATAAAGGAAGCCCTACTAAGAATGCACTTTTGCGATAAAACAACGCAGCAAAAAATAGAGCAAAAATATTGAGATGATAGACAAAATACATACCTATCGCTTCACTATTTGCATAAGAGCTAAACATAGATAATTCTACTCCTTTGAAATCTAGAAAAGTCAAGTCATGCAAGAGACTCGTAGTTTGGATTAAAGTAGGCTGTCATTTTACTAGCGAAGATTCCGCATTATGACTTATCCTACGCTTTTCTAAGCATCTTTGCCTTACATCATTGTTGGCTCTATATGGTATAGCGTTCGTGTAGTCTAGAATCAAGATAGTAGCTAGACTTAAAATAAGTGCCAAAAGAGAATTGTCTAGACAAACATAAATCTCTCTAAGTTTATACTTTTTGTCAAAATGGCCTCAACAGAAAATATAGACTCACTAAGTTTTCATATTTTATCACAAATATCATGAGCAAAATATTGCAAACAAACTAAAGCTATTGACACCAAGTGTAAAAACACTGACTCACACTTATATTACAATATCTAAAAGGCACCATAAATCTACTCTAGCGATCCTACCTCTTACCATTTTGCTCTTTTTTAAACTTATCTTTTGCATTCATCTCTTTTGATCTTTTGAGTTTCAATTGCATGCCAAGTGCATCTAGCATATCCATACTTACAGAGTCGCTTGTAGCTTTTGTGTTTTCGCTTTTGATGGCTTCAGTGAGTTCTGCACGCAAAATAAGTGTTTTTGGTGGTGCTTCAAACCCTAGCTTCACGCTACCTTTATCAATGCTTACCACCTTGAGAATAATATCATTTCCAATAACGACACTCTCTTCTTGTTTTCTGGACAAAATCAACATTTATCAATCCTATTTAAAATATATTTTACCTTGCCATCTTGAAATACTTCAATGATTCCAAAATGTGTGTCAAAATCTGCAAGCAATATCTTGCTTACAGAATCTTTACACATGGTATCTGGGCAAACTTCCTTGTTATGACACCCTGATTCTAAATGAGTTGCTTGTATATTTTGTGATTGCTGCGTGTATTGTTTAGAATCTTTCTTAGAATCTGTCACACGCACCATATCACTAAAAATCTTTGCACACAAAGAGGGATTAAGTATAAACTTTGCACCATTATATGCGATTTTTGCATATTCTGTAAGCTGAATTGTATCATATTTTAAGGCATTTTTTATATTTAAAATTATAACTTTTGCATTTTGGCGTATCCCTTGTATTTGCAATGGCACTTCTATGCACCCTAAAACATTATTTTGTTTATGTGTCATAGAATCTTTAAGCATATTTTTATAATTCCACTCTCCCTCTTGCACTCTCTCTAAGCTACATAAACTCCCGCATATCCCTAGATTCTTAGCAATAATCTCCCCTATACTGCGGATATATCCACCCTCACTCACACATACTTCAAAGCTTAAGAAAGGATGTGAATAGTTTAGAATCTTTATATACTTTATATCTGTTGTAATCGTATCTATATCAAAGTCTATGCCCTTTCTCATAAGCTCATAAGCACGCACACCATTAATATGCTTTGCACTAAATTTTGGTGGTTTATAGGATATATTGCCTTGTATGTTTTGTATTGCTTTTTCTATCTCTTCGTGGCTATATGGTTTTATTTGATGAAGGCATACGATATTTTCAATATCAAGGCTTTTACTCTCTAAACCTAAAAATAGCACGGCTTTATATGTCTTATAGTCTTTCCTAATGTGTGATAATAGCTTTGTGTAGTGATTTACACCAAGTATTAGCATACCATGTGCGAATGGGTCAAGTGTGCCAGAGAATCCTATCTTTTTAACAGGATAGCCTAGCTCTTTCAAACCTTTTTTAAGCATATTGGCAAAACTAAGACTTGAAATATTTGGTGGTTTAGAAGCGATTGCAAAAAAGTTTTGCGACATTGTATCTTGCAAAAATAGCCCTTATTAAATAGAGTCGTAAGGTATATTTTACTTCATATTCGTTATAATTATCTAAATAAAATAAAAAGGATAAGCTTTGGAAATAGAGAGAAATGGTAATGAGCTTATTTTGCATGAAAGCAGTCTTATCACTTCAAAAACGGATTTACGCGGTTATATCACCTATGCGAATTTTGATTTTATAGCATTTAGCGGTTATGATGAAGAAGAACTCATTGGGCATAATCATAATATTATACGACATCCGCTTATGCCACGCATTATTTTCAAAGTATTATGGGATACGATAAAAAGTGGCAAAGAGATTAATGCCTTTGTGCTTAATAGAAACAAAGAGGGCTTAGAGTATTGGGTTTATGCAAATGTAACACCCTCATTTAATGCAAATGGCGAAATTATTGGCTATTATTCCGTGCGTAGAAAGCCAAATCCACAAGCCCTACCGACTATACGCGAACTCTATACAAATCTCACTAACATTGAAAAGAATGCAAAAGAGAAAGGCAAAAATGACATGGATGCAAGTTATGCAGCATTGGTAGCAACGCTAGAACAGCTAAAGATGACGCACCAACTCTTTTTTATCACAATGCAGCATGATGGTGGCGTGGGGTAAAGTTAGCATTTTTCGTGATAGCTTATAATCCCTATTTTTCTATGCGTTTTTGTAGTCCTTGATTGCTTAGATTCTATTTACTTATCATCAAAGCATAAGTGAGTAAAATTATCTTTAGAATCTAGATATTCATTTATAGCGAAAGAAAATTACTCTGCCTTAGCATACGCACGGATATTTGTAATGCGGCTTATCTCTTCTTCACTTAGAAATATAATGAAAGCATAGCTATTTTCTTCTGCCTTCTCACGCACAAGGAAGAATGATCGCAAACGATATGATAAGGCCATCGGGCTTAGTGGCTCAACTTGATAGGTTGCAAAGGTTGTGCGTTTTGTATTTGCGAGTAAGCGGCTAATCTTTCTCTCCATTTTTGTATTATAACACTCAAGGCTATAATCCCTAAAATCTGAATACACGCCAACAATATGTTCTTGTGTAGAATCTGTGAAAGAAAAATACAAATAAGATGAAAGGCGATGCAATTTTTGTGCGAGTAAGCGGGAGTATTCAAGTGGTATGGCTTGAAAATTATCAAGGTAAAAATGTTTAATTCCATACCAGCCTTCGCGTTCTATATACTCTAAATCAAAATCGCCAAATGCCACGCACGACATATCGAAATGACGCAAATCCTTTAGATTCCGTATAGCCTCATTAGAACAATAAGTTTTATTTGAAAGCTGTGCAAAAAGTGTGCGAAGAGTATCCAAATATACATTATTGTAATGAAAATCAAAACTTACAACATAAGGATAAAATACAATATTGTATTCATTACGATAGCCTTTTTGAAGTTCTTGCGTCAATCCAAACTCACTATAACGCGTTAAAAGCGGGCTTTTTGCAAGTGGATTAAACTCTTTTATAGCGACATGATATGCACTCCCAGAGAGTAATGGGGCGATAAATTTTTCATCAATCTCAGCATAAAAGTCAGTATCCTGCGGGACTGCTTGAAAATCATGTGTGATATCTTGTGGATTGAGATTATACATATCCGCGCTTGCCATATTATTCCTCATTCAATATTTTTTATGTAAAAGTGTAAAATCGGATTATAACACGAAAGCAATAACGCAAAATTAAGTTTATACACATAAAATCTTATATATGTAGCATTTTGATACAAAAATATCACATTTCTTCAAATACTACAAAATTACGCTCATTTTGAAATACGCTTTGTATCTCTAAAGTAATATCGTGTGGAATCTGCGTGTCAAGGATAACAATAGGATTCATACTCTCCATACCACACAAACCATATCTTAAGTGCATTTCCTGTGTGTATTTTGGGGGATTTTTTATCATATCGGCTACATCTTTATATTCTGTGTTAAAGAAAAAATTCAAAGTATTTATATCTATAAACATGCTATCATCTTTTTGTGAAAAGCCAATGAGTAGCTTAGAATCTAGCTTATATCGCTCTTCTTTTTGGGTTAAAAAGCTAACTTTTTCTTTGTTTGAAAGGTCTTTTAATTGTGTTTGAAAGATTTGATAAAAAGATTCAATCTTTGGTTTTGCCCATGTTATTTTACTGCTTTTTGCTTTCTTTTTTGAGTTAGATCTTGCAATAATGTATGATGGGATAACTTCTTTTTTATGCCAAACTCTGCCGAGTAAAAGTCGCCATACAAGATTTTCTTGCTGTGTTAAAACATAGCCTTTTCCCTCTTTTTCTAGTATATCCCTTTGATTAAATGTTAGCTTTCTGTATTCATTGCTTGCTGGCATAATCTGCCCACTCACATTACTTATCATCTCAAATACAACTTTATCCTGTTTGCTTCTTTGCTGTTTTAGGGCAAACTGACAACCACAATAATTCTGTCTATACAGCCTATCTTCTTTTGCAAGCTCGTTTTGCTTATTTACCCCGCCATTTGCTCTAACATTTATCTTAATAAACTCTAAATCATTTTTTGCCGCAATTATATCGCCCTGCTTATAAAGGACTTGCTGTTCTTTCATAGGGCTGCTTAAAAGCGTTGTAGTAAATTTTTGAATCTGCATTTCTTTTGCAAGTTGTGCTGTCTTTACAAGCCTTGTATCAAAGCATACATTACACCTATCACCCTTTTCTGGTTCATCTTCTAAACCCCTTACATTTTCAAACCAAACCTGTGTATCATACTCACCCTCTATAAGTTTGATATTAAGCATATTGCAACTTCGCCTTACATCTTGCAATCGCAAATCATGCTCTTCTTTTGGGTGAATATTGGGATTATAGAAAAAGCCTACTAGATTCTCATCTGGATATGCTTTGTGAAGCTCACTTAGAAAATAATGACTATCAACACTGCAACATATATGCACTAACATTATTACTCCTTATTTATTCTTATACGCAAAGAAAATATAACCACCCAAACCGACAATAACAACCAGCAATAAAAATATCACTAACACAATATCTAAAGTTTCCATATTACCTTCTTTATTATGATTAAAATATGTAGGGGATTAAGTCTATGAAAATAAAAACACGAATTATAGAATCTAAAAGCTTAAAAAGTTATATAAAGATTCTAAAATTTAGTTTAAAGCAATCTGTGTATGCAAACCAAATGCACATTGAAACGACTTTTTTGTTTTATTTAAGATTCTGTAATACTATCTGCAATCATCTTTCACATATCTGCATGTTATCCCTTATTTTATTTTCTAGTATGTGATAGTGATATTGCAAAATAAAATCATACTCAGTTAAAAATCCATACTTACAGAAATATAATATCTTCTACCTTCATAAATTGTTGCATAGTTATTATAAGCAGTAGTTGCACTTCCATTAGAGCTACTTTTAGCAAGATAATAATCAATAAAATTATGATCCAAAAGATTATAGATTCCAAAATTAAGCCTTAGATTATTAGTGATATTATAATTGCCACCTAGATGCAAAAGAAAATATGGTTTATAATATATGCTTAAGCCCGGATTATTATTATAGAAAGTTTCTAGTGCATCTTTAGAACTCGTTCTGCCTAATACATTCATACGAAGTTGGTTTGCACGAAATTCACCGCGTAAAAATGCACCAAATATATCATTGTAGCTATAATTTATCGCCATATTTAGTGTGTGCTCTGGTATCCCTGTAAGTGGTAAGCCTTTGCTATTTCCAGAAGTAGCTTCATTTTTATTCCAAGTGCATGACAATGTAGCACCAATATCACCATACACTATATCAATCGGTTTTAATTGCAAGGCAAGCTCTATTCCATAGCTTATTGCACTATCAACATTATAATAGCTTTGACATGATGGAGTGGCAACAGTGCCGTTACCACCCCAGTCAGCCCTACATGTGAATCCTGCAGGCAAACTCCCATCTTTTGCAACCGCATAACTTGCAATTTTGTCATAAAACTGAGTAAAAAAAGCGGTAGCAGATATATCGCTATAATCTGTGTCATGCATAATCGCAAGTTCATAGTTAATAGAAGATTCTGGCTTTAAATCTGGATTTCCATATACCCTAATAGCACCTTTTCCTGTGCTAGAGCTCCACCCGGGTGTTACATTTGTAATAGTTGGCATTTTGTAACCTGTAGATACGCCACCCTTAATAGTGAGATCACCAAATGTTTCATTTTCTATCGCATGGTAAATGAGATATGCTCTTGGAGAGAAGTTAAACCCGAATGCAGAATTGACATTCATTCGTCCGCCAAATGTCAATATTAAATCATCAAGTATCATATATTCATCTTCAGCATAAATACTTAGTGTATGTCTATCTATAAGCGATGGTGTATCCCCGCCAAATGCAGTGCCATTGAGTGCTGCAACACTATTATACACATATTGAGCTCCTGCTATAATCTTCATACGCCAAAATGGAAAAATTGTCCTATGTTCTAGTATGACATCTTGTGCTAGACGATTTCTAGTTTGATTATACATGGAGTTATATTGCATACTAGAATCTGTGCGTATAAGCCCCTTTTCCCCATAACTGCCTTGGTGTCGCGCAATCAAATTATTGCGTGTAAAAAATGAATTTTCAAATACATTTGGATCATACCATTGATTAAAATGTGCTGCATCAACATAAAAGTAATTATTTTCATTCATAGTGTAGCCAAGCCTTGTGCCAACTTGTGCTTGATTATTCTCACCTGCACCAATGATTGAGCTATTGCCTGTGAGTGTTGTTTGACTATTTGGTATAGGCACAACAAAAGTTTTTGGTGCAAATTGATAGGATTCTTTTGCCCTAATTTGCAAAGACCACTTCTTTGCAGAATCAAGCGGACCCGCACTAAATAACATAACGCCTGCAACATGCCCAAAATTATTTTTCTCTTGGAGTGTCGTTTCTATGGTTGCATTACCCACCCATTTTTCAAAGTGTCTTTTCAAGATAACATTAACAACGCCGCCAATAGCATCACTGCCATAAATTACTGATGCAGGACCTCTTATCACTTCAATTTTATCAATTGCACTAATAGGCGGCATAAATGAGCCTTGAGAAAAGCTAAAGTTTGGAAATGCTTCACTGCTTACATCTTGCCTTGTGCCATCAACAAGGAATAATGTATAGCTACTTGGCATACCGCGTATAGACACAGAGTATCCGCCAGTATTTGTTGCCCCTGCATCAATGCTAACTCCGGGTATTTGTGAGATTGCATCGCCTAAATCACGAATGGGACGACCTTGCAAGTCTTTATTAGTTATAATAGACATGGACGCTGGAGCATTCTTTAGTTCCTGTTCAAAACCGGTGGCTGTGCTAACAGTGGCAACCACTTTGTTTAATTTATAGCTTTTTGCAGATGATTTCTCTTTATCAAGAGTGTTGTTATCCTCTGTGTTTTTATGTTTCATCATTAAATTATCCTTTCAAGTTTTATGACATTTGCACAAAAATACAGCTTTATACGCCAAGCAATGTTTAGGTATTTACACCAAAATGTAATTATAATAATAACATAAAATTTTATTATTATATAAAATATAATATCCATTACTATTATTATATATATTTTAGTTGAATGTAAGTGATACATGATTTTGAATCCAAATTTTAGGATCATGTTATTTGCATTGTGTGGAATCTAAAAATTTAAAAGGCTATATAAAGACCTGAAATTGAGTTTAATTTTTTAGCTATTGATTATATGGCAAAATAGATTCTATAAACGAAGCATAGAGTCGCTACATAAGCCATTCATATTTGCCATATCTCATAAAGTTTTGCTATAAACTCTTCTTTACTTTATACGATAAATAGACAAAACAAGCTGATATAAAAGGAATAGAAATTATGAAAAAACTCCATGTAGTCTCACTTGGGTGTTCTAAGAATCTTGTAGATTCTGAAATTATGTTAGGTAAATTGCAAGATTATGAGATCACGCAAGATTTAGGCAGTGCCGATGTGATTATAATCAATACTTGCGGATTTATAGAAGCGGCAAAAAAAGAGAGTTTAGGGCATATATTTGAAGCATTAGAGGGGCGTAAAAAGGGGGCATTGCTAGTGGCTAGTGGCTGTCTTGTAGCACGCTATGCAAAAGAGATTAAAGAGATGATTCCAGAGATTGACATTCTCACAGGTGTGAGTGATTATGACAAAATAGATACAATGATTAAAGACAAAAAAGGCGTAATGAATGATAGCGTATATTTGCAAAAAGATGAAAAGCGAGTGGTTACAGGCTCACAAATCCATGCTTATGTGAAAATTAGCGAAGGTTGCAATCAGCAATGCTCGTTTTGTGCTATCCCTAACTTTAAGGGTAAGCTACAAAGCAGAAGCATAGATTCCATACTGAATGAAGTGGAATCTCTAGCAAAACAAGGCTATAAAGATATAAGCTTTATCGCACAAGATACAAGCTCATTTTTGCGTGATAAAGGCGTGAATGATGGACTTTTAAAACTCATTAATGCTATAGACGCACAAGGGGCGATTAAGAGTGCCAGAATCCTTTATCTATACCCAAGCTCCACAGATATAGAGTTGTTAGATGGTATCGCAAACTCACAAATTTTTCAAAACTACTATGACATGCCAATACAGCATAGTGCAAAATCCGTGCTTTCACACATGCAAAGAAGCCATAAAGACATGATAAAACTACTTGAATATATGAAAAAAATCCCAAATAGTTTTGTGCGTAGCAGTGTGATTGTAGGCTATCCAACAGAAACTGAAGATGATTTTAACGCTCTTTGTGAGTTTTTAGAATCTTTTCGCTTTGATAGATTAAATGTGTTTGAATACTCAAAAGAAGAGGACACAAAAGCTGGAAAGCTAGAAGAAATCCCGCGAAAGATACGCACACAACGCATTAATAAAGTGAAAAAGATTCTAGCAAAAATTGATAAGCAACATTTTTCTGCCATGCTAGATACACATATCCCCTGCATTATCGAGGGTAAAAGCATGTTGAGCCCACATTTTTATAGTGCAAGAGATATGAGATGGGCAAAGGATATTGATGGTGAGATTCTCATAAATGATGGTGAATATAGCGGACCGGGCTACTATAATGTGCATATCACACAAACAAAGGATAATATCCTAATTGGTAGTATAAAAAATCGCTTTGAGTGATACGAGAACCATCATAAAATGTTTATTCCTGCATTTAGGTGGTAAGTTCTATCATGCAATGCTAGATTCTAAAAATACATGCGGAAAGTTGCATTAGCATAAGTATAGAACAAATGGAATCTAATTAAGCCACATAGAATATGGCGGAATCTTATTTAACTCTCTTGCTCTTTTCTCTTATTAAGCCATTCATTTAGTCTTGCTACATAACTCCAAAAAAGTGGAATGAAAAATATGGCGATAAAAGTTGCCGCCATCATACCACCAATAACCCCCGTGCCGATAGCATGTCTGCTTGCACTTCCAGCCCCGCTACTTAAAGCTAGAGGCAATACGCCAATACTAAATGCTAAAGAGGTCATAATGATAGGGCGAAATCTAAGCTTTGCCGCACCTATGGCAGATTCTATAATGCCCTTTCCTTCTCTTTCATGTAAATGCTGTGCGAACTCCACAATTAAGATTGCATTTTTAGCCGATAAAGCGATAAGCATAACAAGCCCAATTTGAAAATATATATCATTGTCAAGCCCACGCAAAGTGGTCGCAAGGACTGCACCAAAAACTGCAAAAGGCACTGCGGTAAGCACCGATAAAGGCATAAGCCACCGCTCATATTGCGCACATAGAATGAGAAACACAAAAATAAGCCCAAACACAAAGGCAATAGCCCCTGTGCCACTTGCATTTTTTTCTTGATAGCTTGAGCCTGAATAGGCTATTGTATAGCCCTGCGGTAATACTTCTTTTGCTACTTCTTCAATAGCCCTTAAAGCATCGCCACTTGAGTAGTCTCCCTTTGCTTGTCCGGTGATTTTCGCACTCATAAAGAGATTGAATCTATCTACAATGTCTGCTCCTGTAACGCGTTCAAATTCCACTAAAGAACTCACTGGGACTAGATCGCCTTTATTTGATTTTACAAATACGCGACTTAAATCTTCTGGTGATTTTCTAAATTCGCTTTCAGCTTGGATATTCACCTGATATGTTTTCCCATAAAGGTTAAAGTCATTGACATAATATTGCCCAAAAACGCTTTGCATAGTTGTGAAAACATCGCTTACATTCACACCCATAGACTTTGCCTTTTCTCTATCAAGGGTGATGAAGTATTGCGGAATATTTGGATTAAACATGCTATTTACGCGTGTAAGCTCTGGTCTTTGATTTGCCTTTGCAACAATGAGATTTGTGTATTTCTCAAGGTCTTGTATTGTGCCATTATTTCTATCTTGCACATAGATTTCAAACCCACCTGCAAGGGATAAACCACTGATTGCAGGTGCGCCAAATACAATAGCATTTGCTTCAAGTTGTTTATTTAATAAAACATAGAATTTACCTACAATACTCGCTGCACTCTGGTCTCTCTTGCTCCAGTCTTTCAGTGTTGTAAAGATGATAGCCCCACTTGTCCTTGCTGCACCAGCAAGCATATCATAACCTGCAATTAAAAAGCTATAATCAATATTTGGATCTTGCTCTAAGAAAGATAGGGCTTTTTTACCCTCTACAATTGTGCGTGAGAGTGAAGCAGCAGGTGGTAGCTGCAATGAAGATATTACAATGCCTTTATCTTCGCTTGGCACAAGACTTGTTGGCAGTCTCTTAAATAATCCCCAAGTAACGCCAATGATTGCAATAAAACAAAGAGATAAAAGCCCCCCTCTTCTTAAAGCCCTTGCGATTTGTTTTCCAAACTTAAAGGTAAGCCAATCAAATACATCATTAAATCTTTTTACAAGATAAAAGGGCTTAGGCTCTTTTGCTTTTAAAATAGACACACATAAAGCAGGGGTTAGTGTCAATGCAACAAAGCCAGAAATAACCACAGAAATAACAATAGTAATTGCAAACTGCTTATAAATTGCTCCCGTAAATCCACCGATAAATGCTACTGGGATAAATACAGAACAAAGCACTAATACAATGGCCACAACAGGTCCTTGAATCTCACTCATAGCCTTTAGTGTCGCCTCTTTTACTGAATATTTTTCTCCATTTTCATTTGTCTCTGTATGCAGGATTCTCTCTACATTTTCAATCACAATAATGGCATCATCAACAACGATACCAATGGCTAGTATTAGCCCAAAAAGTGTTAAAAGATTGATTGAGAATCCAAGTGCATACATACCTGCAAATGCCCCTACAATAGACACAGGGATAGCAATAACTGGGATAATGGTTGCACGGAAATTTTGTAAAAAGAAATACATGATAATAATAACAAGCACAATGGCTTCTGCGAATGTTTTAATCACTTCTTTGATTGAGATTTTAACAAATGTAGTCGTATCATACACATTGTTATATTGTATCCCATTTGGGAAGTTTTCTGCTAACTCTTCTAGCCTTTTTGCAACACCATTTGCCACATCAAGGGCATTTGCACCCGGCTGGGCTGATATACCAAAGCCAACGGATTCTTTACCTTTAAATAGCGGGCTAACGCTATAATCTTTTGCTCCAAGCTCGATTTTTGCTACATCTTTTAGACGCAAAGCGCTACCATCGGCATTTGATCGAATAATAATATTGCCAAATTCATTCGCACTAATAAATCTTCCATGTGTGCTTACAGAATAGGTAAAAGCTACTTTATCGTTTAGAGGTTCTGCACCAAATGAACCCACTGCAAATTGTGAGTTTTGCTCAGAGATTACTTGTGCTACTTCGCTTGGTGAGAGATTATTTTGTGAAAGTTTATCAATGTCAAGCCAGATTCTCATAGAATAATCGCGATTGCTAAAAACGATGACATCACCCACGCCCGGCACTCTTTTTAGCTCATTTACAACATTGAGTAAGGCGTAGTTTGCCACATAGGTAGAATCATGGATTGCATTATCAGAATACATAGCATAGATAGCAAGTAGTGTTGAAGATTTTTTATAGACATTTACACCTACTCTTTGCACCTCTGCAGGAAGCCTTGAGAGTGAAGATTGCACGCGGTTATTGACATTTACCATTGCCATATCTGCATTTGTGTCATTGCTAAAATATACACTTATGCTTACAACCCCACTTGATGATGACGATGACTTCATATACAGCATGCCCTCAACACCATTAATGCTATCTTCTAGCACACTTGCCACAGTGTTTGCAACAACCTCAGCACTAGCACCTGTATATGTTGCCTGCACGACAATTTCATTTGGCACAACTTGGGGATATTCCTCCACCGGTAAAATATAGATAGAGATCGCACCAACAAGCGTCAGCACTATGGATAAAACCATAGCAAAAATAGGGCGATTGATACAAAACTTTGACATCAAATCCCCTTTATCCGTATATAGAATCTGCTTTACTAGATTCTATATACTTGTCATATTGAGCCTTTGAAAAAGGCGAAATATCTTGTTGAGATTCTATCTTGGATATTCTGCTATGTTTAACATGATAAATGGAAGTAGATTCTATATTATGCTGCATAAAACTCATGCTTTTTGTATCTTTAGAATCTTGTGAGGTTGCATTAACAGGCATGGTTGGGTGGATTTTTGATAGTTGATTGATGATAAGTAAGTCGCCATTTTTAAGCCCATCAAGGATTAAGACTTCATTATTTGGCAGATTCTGTCCTAGCGTTACTCTTGCTATCTCTGCTTTATTGTCCTTTGCGATAAATACATAGCTTCCATCTTTATCTTGCAAAAGGGCGCTTTGTGGTATTGTGATGGCATTTTGTGCTTCAAAGCCTTTTAATCTTACACGCATAAATTCATTTGGTATAAGTTTGTGTTCATCATTATCCACAATCGCCCTTGCCTTGATTGTAGCTGTTTGTGAATCTAGCACACTATCGATAAAATCTAGTTTGCCCATTTTGCTATACGCTTTGCCGTTGCCTAACACAAACTCAACTTGTATGCTACTATCCTCCAACCCTCTCATAAAGTAATAATCTCTGCTAGGGATAGAAAACTCCGCATAAATCGGGCTTAACTGCGTAATAGTCGTCAATACATCTTGACCGCTTGTGCCGACAAGATTCCCAACATCATATTTTCGCATACCAGCTCTACCGCTAATACTTGCTACCACATCAGTATAACCTAAATCAATCTTAGCATCTTCTAGGGCTGCTTTTGTATTTGCTAGATTCGCTTGTGCTTGTAAGTAATTTGCCCTTGAAGTGTCGTATTGATCTATTGTATATACGCCTTGCTTATACAAGCTTTCCACTCTTTTCCAGTCGCGATTTGCTTTTACAAAGCTTGCCTCTGCGGAATGATATTGTGCTTTTGCTTGATTCACCTTTGCTTGATAACGCGCTGAGTCAATCTTAAAGAGTAACTGCCCCTCTTCTACAATATCACCCTCTGTGAAATTTTTTGTTAAAAGTGTGCCTTGCACCCTTGCATATACATTTACACTTTGGATACTTTTTAGTCGTGCTGGATACTCAAAGTTTAAGGCTACATTTTTTGATTCTATATTTTTTGTTTGGACTTGTAGGGCTTGGACTTCTTGTGCTTGTTGTGTAGAATCTTTACAGCCTATAAAGGCTACAAGCATAATCACACAGAAAATCATAAATGAGAATTGAGAATCTTTCATTGGGTTAGCTTTTATGTTTCTATGTCTTGCTTGTGTGTAAAAAACATAGCATAGCTGCATGTATGATTGTATGCTTTTTTGCATAATCGTTCTCCTTGTTTATAAATGCCTTAACTATCATTTCAATAAAAAACTTTATATTCTAGCTTGATTTTGTAAATATTTGCGTATGCAACTAATTCTTTTTTGCATACTTTTTAATTTTTTATTTAGAATCTAGCAAGGCATTTTTATACAAGTATTTCAAAATATGGAACTTTTGCTTGAATAAACACATATCAAAATACACTCTTAGTTTTTAGAATAATAAAAATATCAGTAAATATGTAGTCATTTATGGAATCTGAATCTTATATTAATAGCTAGATTCTCTTCTTAATATGCAGGTATGCCAATAAAATACCAACCATTCTTAGATATACCAAAAATCTTATTTATTGTCGTCATTTTATCGTGCAATAATGCAAACAAAGATAGTTAATTTATGCTATAATACCCCACACTTCACAAAAAACCACAAATTAACACAAAAGGATACACATGGGATTACGAAAACTTATTAGAAAAACTTCTTGGTATAAAAACTATCAAGCAAAGAAAGAATCAAAGATGAGTGATGAAGAATACTT